>DDTF01000057.1:0-25972 GCA_002345965.1 Flammeovirgaceae bacterium UBA2371 | reverse complement strand
ATAAATCCGTTTTGCTGACCGCGTTGTGACTGATGCGTTTCAGGAACATAGATAAGGGACTCATCAACAAAGAAATCAAGACCACCATTGGCAGTGAATTTCAGGAAGGTGGTGTTGTTTTGATAAAGGGTGTAATCCACTTTTGCTCCCTGCATAAATCGGTTCACTTTATCCGAGTTGATGGCTTTGTCTCTTACCTGCAACATGTTACCTGCTGTTCCTGGATCCGGGTTGTCGGGGTAGTTGCCAAACTGGTCAGGGTGAAGTTCTGTCCATGGTCTTGTATAGGAAAGGTTGTAACCGTAGGAAAGACCTCCTTCGTTTTCATTACCCGTAAACCCGCGTCTGGTATCTGTGAAGATATAATTGGAGTTGACACCGATGGTCAGTTTCTCATTTACTTTGTGATCGATGTTGGCTCTGATGGACTTTCTTTCAAAGCCGGTATTTTTAATTATACCTCCTTCATCGCGCAATGAGCCACCAATAAAAAATTTGGTTTTGCTATCACCACCCGTCAATGAAATGTTGGTGTTGGTGATCAAACCGGTTTCTCCATAAATCTCTTTTTCGTAATCATAGATTTTTCCTGCAGATTGCGCTGCATTGAATCGTGCAACTTCACCTGCACCAAACGTAGCCTGTACTTTTGCTGCATCCCAGTTTCTCATGCCCAGGTACCTTTGAATGGTGTTAGTACCTACATCCTGGCTGATGCTGATTTTTGTTTTTCCCATGGCACCCCTTTTGGTGGTAATGATTACCACACCGGCATTGGCCCTTGTTCCATAAATAGCGGCCGCAGAAGCACCTTTCAGTACCTCGATGTTTTCGATGTCGTTGGGATTGATATCGGCAATCCTGGTAGATGAGTTCTCTTCATTACCACGGTTGGCTCCTGATGCAAATCGCAGACCTGAGGGAATCTCTGCATTGCTGATGTACACTCCGTCTACGATGTATAGCGGTTGGTTGTTTCCAGAGATAGACGAGATACCTCTTAATCTCACACCGATACCACCACCAGGAGCACCAGAACTGGATACAATGTTTACACCTGTCATCTTACCATACAAGGCTCCATCAATAGTAGGTTGGTTGGTCGTTCCCACCAGTTCTTTTGCAGATACACTTCCTACTGCATTGGCCAAATTGGCACGCTTGACAGTACTGGCAAGACCTGAAATCACAACCTCTTCAAGGTTAGTGGCGTCTTCGTTCAGACTTACGGTCATGGGTTCAGCTGTAGCGGGCACTTCCAATGTTGAGTAGCCCACAAACGAAAACTGCAGAATGGCATTTGCGTTGGCAGAGAGACTGAACCCTCCATTTGCATCTGATATGGTACCCAAGGTGGTACCTTTTACAATAATGTTTACACCGGGCAATGCACTTCCTGTGCGACTGTCCTTCACCTGTCCGCTCACATTGATTTGTTGAGCGAATGCAGATACCGATGCCATACAAAACAGCATCAGAAATAGCATTACTTTTTGATAAATTTTCCTCATAATTTATTTTGTTTGGTTGATTTGATTTTCCTTAGAAACGGAGTTGAACAAAATTGGTTGTGATTCAAATGAGCATTTCAACTTCATCACTAAGGGACTTGAAATGTGCTATTAATACCTTAATTTTGCTAGGGTAAATATAAAATTATTTTAAAAGCTAAATTATTTTGGTATTTGATAAAATTGAAGAAAGGTTAAAAAAAGGAATGCTTCCCGGGGAAAAAGCACACCATTTGTTGAAAGCTACCCCTATTGGTAAAAATATTCCCAAATTCGAACACTCTGTCTCACCCCGGTTGGGGAGTGTTTTAATCTTGTTGTATGAAGAAAACGGACGTATACAATTTCCATTAATCAAACGTCCGCAATATGCAGGCTTACATAGCGGACAAATTAGTTTGCCTGGGGGCAAAAAAGAGGAAGGAGAAGACATTATCCACACGGCCTTGCGTGAAGCGCATGAAGAAATAGGGGTGCCTCCCGAATCCATAAGAGTATTGGGAACGTTAAGTGATTTTTACGTGATCCCCAGTAATTTCCTTATCAAACCTGTAGTTTCTATTGCCCTTCAAAAACCATTGTTTATCCCTGATCAGCATGAAGTAGAAAGAATACTTCAAGGTAATATCGATGACTTGCTAAAAGAAGATGCCATTAAAGAGAGGGAAATTTTAGCGGCCAATCGCTATTCCATGCGTGCTCCTCATTTCGAAATAGAAAATGAAATAGTGTGGGGAGCCACGGCCATGATGCTGAATGAATTCAGAACGATATTAAAGGAAATCTTATAATAAAAAAAGGTTCAGCGTACACCCATTGTATACTGAACCTTTTTAATAGATCAAAAGGAAAATTATGCTTGTGCCACTTTCGCAGCGTACGCTTCGAGCTTGCCTATTTCCTGATCGATCATAAATAATCCCACACCTTCTTCTCCGATCAAATCAAATAGTTCTACTGCTCTGCGTGCCAAAGTTTCTTCTTCACGTTGTTCGCTTACAAACCATTGTAGAAAATTGAATGTAGCAAAGTCTTTGATTTTGAAACAGTGATCCACCAGTTCATTGATAGACTCTGTTACCGCAATTTCATGCTTGAGGGTCTGATCAAATACTTCTCTCAGACTTTTGAACGTGTGTTTGATTCCGGTTACTTCTGGTTGCAGGGCATGACCTCCAGCTGCATTCACATATTTAAATAATTTTAACATGTGCATGCGCTCCTCTTCTGCGTGATTATACAAAAATTGACTGGAGGTCTCGTACCCTTTTGTTTCGCACCATGAAGCCATGGAAAGATAGTAAGCAGATGACTTACCCTCCATTACAATCTGCTTGTTCAACAACGCTTCCGTTTCTTTGGTAAGCGACCGGGTAGGGGTGATCATTTGTTTTACTTGCTTTTTCATTTTTTATCTTCTCTTCTTATTCGACTTCTTCGTTACTTTCTTAGCTACTTTTCGTTTTGCTTTCTTGGCTACCTTCTTGCCAGCCTTTGCTACTTTCTTCACTTTTTTGGCAGCCTTCTTAGTGGCAGCTTTAACTTTCTTCGCCACCTTCTTCACTACCTTTTTGGTTGTTTTCTTGGCGACCTTTGTGGCTTTCTTCTTTTTGGCGGCAGCTTTCTTTGCCACTTTCTTCACCTTCTTGGCAGCCTTCGCCACCTTTTTCCTGGCCACTGCTTTTTTAGCTGGCTTTTTCTTAGCCTTCGCTTTTGGCTTGTCGGGCGATTTGGCGATTAAGTTCAAGGCAGAACCTGCTTTGAACCATCCGATTTGTCCGGCATTATAGGTATGATTTACTTTGATGGTGTCTTTGCTTCCATCTTTGTGATTCAGTACCATAGTAAGTTGCTTGTCGGGCGCAAAGCTGGTAAGGTCAATGATGTCGATGGTATCATCTTCCTGAATTTTATTGTAATCCGCTTCATTGGCAAAAGTTACACCCAACATTCCCTGCTTCTTCAGGTTGGTTTCGTGAATTCGTGCAAATGACTTCACCAGAATAACGCGAATACCCAAATGGCGAGGTTGCATGGCGGCATGTTCCCTTGAAGATCCTTCTCCATAGTTGTGATCACCCACAACAATGGTAGGGATACCCGCCTTCTTATAGGCGCGTTGTGTATCAGGCACTGGTCCGTATTGTCCTGTTAGCTGATTCTTTACGCTGTCTGTTTTTTCATTGAAGTAATTCATGGCCCCCGTCAACGTATTGTTGGAGATATTGTCCAGGTGGCCTCTGAACCGCAACCACGGACCTGCCATGGAAATGTGGTCGGTAGTACATTTACCCTTTGCCTTAATAAGTAATTTCATACCGATAAGGTTCTTGCCATCCCACGGTTCGAATGGACTCAGTGCCTGCAGTCGTTTGGAATCATTGGCTATGGACACTTTTACCTTGCTGCCATCTTTGGCGGGAGCAAGGTAGCCGGGATCTTTTACATCAAATCCTTTTGGAGGAAATTCTACTCCATGTGGCTCGTCCAACATCACCTGTTCACCGTCTTCGTTGGTGAGTTTGTCTTTCAATGGATTGAACGTAAGATCACCCGCTATGGCAAATGCAGTTGTTATTTCAGGAGAAGCAACAAATGCGTGGGTGTTGGGGTTTCCGTCATTGCGCTTGGCAAAGTTCCTGTTAAAAGAAGTGATGATGGAATTCTTTCTGTTGGGATCGTTGGAGTGTCGTGCCCACTGACCAATACAAGGTCCGCAAGCGTTGGCCAATACAACACCTCCCATTTTTTCAAAGATACCCAGGTAGCCATCCCTGTCTACCGTGTAGCGCACCATCTCCGAACCCGGTGTGATGGTAAACTCTGCTTTGGCTTTCAACTTTTTGTCTACCGCTTGTTTGGCCAAAGAAGCCGAGCGGGTAATGTCTTCATAAGAGGAGTTGGTACAGGATCCAATCAATCCTACCTCAAGTCTTTGCGGCCAGTTGTTGGCTTTTACCTCTTCGGCAAACTTGGAAATAGGAATAGCCCTGTCGGGTGTGAATGGCCCGTTGACATGCGGCTCCAATTCAGACAAGTTGATTTCAATTACCTGGTCAAAATATTTTTCAGGATTGGCATATACTTCCGGATCTCCGGTGAGGTGTTCTTTTATTTTATCGGCCAGTTCTGCTACTTCTTTTCTGCCGGTGCCTCTCAGGTATTCCGCCATCTTCTGGTCGTAACCAAAAGTAGAGGTGGTAGCACCAATTTCAGCACCCATGTTGCAGATGGTACCTTTACCGGTACAAGACAAACTATTTGCACCCGGACCGAAATATTCAACAACTGCTCCGGTGCCACCTTTTACAGTAAGGATACCTGCCACTTTGAGGATCACATCTTTAGAGGCAGTCCAACCACTTAATTTACCGGTCAGTTTTACACCGATCAATTTAGGGAATTTCAATTCCCACGGCATGCCTGCCATTACATCCACGGCATCAGCACCACCCACTCCGATGGCGATCATGCCCAGCCCACCGGCATTTACCGTATGGGAGTCGGTTCCGATCATCATTCCGCCAGGGAAGCCATAGTTTTCTAATACCACCTGATGAATGATACCTGCACCGGGCTTCCAGAAGCCGATGCCATATTTATTGGATACTGATTCGAGGAAACTAAATACTTCACCGCTGGCGGTGATGGAGTCTTTCAGGTCTTGCTTAGCACCATTTTTGGCCAAAATGAGATGGTCGCAGTGAACGGTGCTGGGCACCTTTACTTTTGGAATGCCTGCGGACATAAATTGAAGCAATGCCATCTGCGCAGTAGCGTCTTGCATGGCCACACGATCAGGAGTAAATTCTACGTAGGATTTACCTCGTACAAATTTCTCCATGGGTTGATCAGCATGGAGGTGTGAATAAAGAATTTTTTCAGTGAGTGTAAGCGGTCGGCCGGTTATTTTTCTTGCTTTTTCAATTCGGCCAGGCATTGCCTTGTAAGCCGCCCTTATCATGTCTAAATCAAACACCATAAATAGTAGTCTTAGTTGAACGGCTAAGGTACTAAAAAGAGAGAGGAATTTGGAATCCCTGAGGGTAAAACGGGGCCAATTAAATTCAAAATTTAGGGTTTAATCCAGCCCCTCAATTTGAAAACTTAAAATCCCATCCTTGAAATCGGATTCCTATTTACTGTTGATGTAGTTGAGGAATTCGCGCTTGGTGTTTTCGTCCTGAAATTTACCGGAAAAATAAGCGGTACCCGTTTTGCTGTTGGTGTCGCCCACGCCACGGGAAGCTACGCACATGTGGTTGGCATCAATCACTACACCCACATCGGGGGTATTCAACGCCCTTTCCATCTCTTTGCCTATTTGAACGGTAAGTCGCTCCTGTACCTGAGGCCGTTTGGCATAATATTGAACAATGCGGTTGATTTTGGAGAGACCGATTACTTTTCCTGAGGAGAAATAGGCCACATGCACCTTGCCGTAAATGGGCACAAAATGGTGCTCACAATGGCTATAGAAGGTAATGTCTTTCTCCACCAGCATCTGGTTGTAATTGTACTTATTGTCAAAAAGACGGGCATGAGGTCTGTTTTTTGGATTCAAACCGCTGAAGACCTCCTTTACATACATTTTGGCCACCCTGCGGGGTGTGCCACTCAGGCTGTCGTCATTGAGATCGAGGCCTAAGATGGTCATGATTTCCCTGAAGTGTTTTTCGATTTTTTCGATCTTCAGGTCGTCTTCCATTTCGAAAGCATCGGGCCTCACCGGAGTTTCCCAAGAGGAGAGGATGTGATCATCCTCATCAAACTCTCTGTCCAGAGGTTTAATGGGCTGGATATTCAACGAAATTTCTTTCTGTCTCATAGAGTTTGATTTTAAGCTCATATTGATTGTCGATGTGCTGCCTCAGTATCCGCCAGATTACCACCGCAATGTTCTCTGCAGTGGGGTTGAGGTTTTTAAAGTAAGCAACGTCAAGGTTTAAATTTTTATGGTCAAAATGTTGGAGTACATGTTCTTTGATGAGGTCGCTCAGCAACTTCATGTCGTACACATACCCAGTATTAGAGTCGGGCTCCCCTGTAAGGGTTACAATCACCTCGTAGTTATGTCCGTGATAATTGGGGTTGTTACACTTGCCAAATACCTGCTGATTTTTATCCGCTGACCAATCAGGGTTATGGAGCCTGTGGGCTGCGTTAAAATGTTCTTTACGAGATACTGCTACCTTCATGATTAAAGAAAAAACACCAATCCCTGCAAAAGGTTCTTCCTTCAGGGAGATTAAGTGCTAAAATAAACGAAATATATTAAGCCAATCAGAAGTTGCTGAGTGAGCGATCGTGGAAATTCAGTAACGACATCCTCACACCCAGCATAATTTCATGAGTGTTGAACTGTGAACCAACTGAACCCGCAGTGGGGATTTCAAAGGTGTATCCCAATCGGAATTGCTCTTTTAAAAGGGCTCCCAACTGGATGCCGTAGGTATTGAAATTTCGGGTAAATACACCAGCAGTATACAACTGATCGATGTTGAGGTTGAAGTTAAGGTCGGTGGAGAGGGGAGAGCCTTTCACTGACTTTAACAGTACAGAAGGCTTCAGTCTGATGCGGGTACCCATGTTGAATACATAGCCTCCAAACAAATAATAGTGCTGGTTGTAAAGATCAAACTGTTCGCCCATGCTGCTTTTGAAAGTGGTGCTTAATAGACGGGGCACGGACAGTCCCACAAAGTACCTTTCACTTTTAAGTGCTACTCCTGCACCAATGTTGGGCTTACTCAGGTTTTCATTACCTGCGAATGCGGGATCTCCCGGATCAGCCAGGTTTAATTTATTAAAGTCGCTTTGAAAGTTGATCACTCCAGCCTGCATACCAAAGCTAAAGGTCACGTCTTCCAGCTGCAGTTTGTAGGCACCTGCCAACTGAAACTCGGTGTTGGTTACGTTACCGATCTTGTCTTGAACGATCAGCAATCCGGCACCTACGCGATTGTCTACCAAAGAGATATGTCCGTTTACATTGACGGTAGTAGGGTTGCCCTCAAAACCACCCCACTGCGTACGATAAGAGAGGGACGCATTGAAGTTATTGTTCAGCCCGGCATAGGCGGGGTTGATCACCATGGGGTTGTTGATGTATTGCGAATACAACGGATCTTGCTGACCAAAGCTCAGGCCAAAGCAAGTGACGTTAATGATGATGAGGAGTAGATATTTTTTCATGCTTATCGCTTTATAGTCAAGTACCCAGTAAGTTCAGGTTGTCCGTTTAAAAATTCAATCTTATAAAAATATACACCACTTGAAAGCTCTTTTCCACTATCACTCTTGCCTTCAAACTTGCGGTCAGCATTATTGTAATTTTCCATTTCAAACACCTTGTCACCCCAGCGTGTAAAAATACTCACCTTATTTTGTGCGCCCAAAGAGGTAATGTTCTCCAGGCGGAAATAATCATTTAATCCATCTCCGTTGGGGGACATACCATTTCTTACCACGATGTGTCCTTCTACCTCTATGCTCAGTTCGGCACTGGCACAGAGCCCATCCAGGTCACAGGCTTCTATGGTTACAATATCGATTCCCGCAAAGTCGGTACCTGAATAATCAATGTTTAACAACCCATTGGCAATGGTGGCATTTCCTACCCTTGCTGGCGTAGGCGACACATTGGGAATTACTTTGAACGATAGCGGATCCAGGTTGCCATCAGGGTCAGTAATGATGGTATTGAGATCAATGCCGGTAGACTTATTGATGATGGTCTTTAACGTACTCTGGGCTATGACCGGAGGGTTTTTAGGTTGCGAAGCGACATTTACCGTTCTGGAAGCAGACTGCCCACTGGTTTTGTCCGCATCCAATACGGCAAAGGCGATGGTTCTCGTCAATGCTTTTACCTTACCGGCACTTCCTTTTCGGGTACCGGGGTCAGGTCCCGAATATTCGTAAGCAACTGTACGCAAAATGGATTGGTAGGTGGCGAGGGGTGCGCTTCCCTGCAAAATTAAAACACCTGTACTGGTATTAAAGCTGCCAGTTACCGGAGCTTGAGTAGTAAAAGTGAGCAACTCATCGCCGGGTTGAAAATTTTGAATGGTAACGGTAGCGCGAATGATTTGATCATTGTCCTGATCAGCCAGGGTGAGGTTGGCATCTAAAACTATAGGTCCCGAACCAAATTCATAATCAAGCACATTGGTGGTCACCGCAAGTGCCGCGGCCGGGTTGTCATTCTTATAATACGAGATAATACCCCCTTGTACACCATTGTAATAGGTTCCTAATCCGACAAAAGCATCCAGGTCTCCATCACCATCAAAATCTACCAGCGATATGGTGCTGAATCTGGATATTTTATCCAATCCCAGGACGGGTAAAGTGCCTTCTGTTAAGGTGCCGTCTGCGTTATTGAGAAACAACCGGAATTCAGTTGTTTGCGCAAAGGTATAGGCATCATAAACAGTTTCAGATAAGACGATATCGAGGTCTCCATCGCTATCGATGTCTACGCTGGTTAAGGAGACCTGATTTCTGAAAGTGGCTATGTCAAATGGTGCGGGTTCATTTGCACCAACAAAATTAGGAACTTCAGGGGTGCCCTGGTTTTCCAGAAAATCAACCTTGGAGGTGGAGGTAAAGTAGTACCCATCATTGCTGCCGATGAACGCATCCAGATCGCCATCGCCATCCACGTCTATGAATGCCAGCGAAAGTCTTGAGTTGTAGCTTATGTCTTCAGCCTCATAAAGCGCATAGGCATCAATTGGACTTACTTCAGGTTCAAAGGTTCCCTCATTATTTCTGTAAAAGAAAATTTCACCATCTGTAGCAATAAATAAATCACGGTCACCATCATTATCAATATCAACGAATACGGGTTTGATATTGTAGTTATAACCATCTAGGGAGATTTGGGCGAGTGAGCTTTCCTTGTCTTGTATAAAAACACCATTGTTGTTGGTGTATACCACCAGGTCAGGTTGTCCGTCATCACCACCATATTTGGCACCTAATACAACATCAAGATCTCCATCTCCATCTATATCCACCATCACTGGAGCAGCTTCCCGATATACACTTATGCCATTAAATGGGTTCTCTAAATAGAGCTGCTGTTCAAATACAGCATTGCCTTGATTGATGAAGTAGTTGAGTCCGTCATTGTCACCGGACTTGTATTTATAGCTGCTGAAATTGGCTCCAAAAACCATGTCCAGGTCTCCGTCATTGTCCAGGTCGGCAAAGGCTGGAGCAGACAGGAATCCAAAATCAATACCATCCAATGGATTGCCGGTTTTCGCTATGGGATCCCAAGGGCCGGTTTGTTCGGTAAAATTGTTATTGCCACTGCCCTTAAAAAAGCGAACATCGCCAGATTGCCTTCCCATGATGAAATCCAGCTGGCCATCCTGGTCTACATCAGCAAATAAGGGAACAGCACTATAGTCGTAATAGCTTGTTATGTTGGATTCCTGATTCCAACTCAGTTGTGTAAAATTGTTACTACCATCATTCTGATAGTAGTGCACCATATATCCATCACCCAGGTTGCTGTAATCATGGCCAATAAATACATCCATGTCACCATCACCGTCATAATCGATCAAGAAGGGTGCCGGATCAAAGCCAGGTAAATTGGAATTAATACCATAAAAAGGATTTCCTGTTTTGGCTACATTGTCCCAGGGGCCTGTCTGTTCTGTAAATGTAATTCTGCCTGCGCCATCACCGAGCGTGGTACCGCCATCGTTGATGAAGAATTGAATGCGATCCACACTTCCGGTTACACCAACAATCAAATCCTTTAAGCCATCACCGTTGAGATCGGCAAACGCAGGAGATCCATATCCTGCAATGGCCAGGGGACTTAGACCTGAATCTACCAGGTAGCGGTCATTGAACTTGGGATTGGTATTGGTCCCCACATTTTCATACACCAGCACTTCATAATATCCACCTACTACAATGTCATAATCGCCATCGTTGTCGAGGTCTACAACAGTAGGCCTCAGCCGGTATCCTTCAAGGGGATATCTTAATGGATTGGAGGCACGGTCTTGTTTTACAAAAGGTCCTATCGTTGATTGGGCTACGGCATCCTGTGTATTGCCCAGTGCGGCCATGGTGCCCCCCACGGCAGCCACTTTCATCTGCCATTTGAGGTTGTTGACGCGTCTGGTAAGTTTATACAATTTAGAGAGCAGTGAATTCCTTTTGGAGGAGGCAAAGCGGTAAAATAAACCCGATTTTTTGCTGGCGCTGATGCGGGAAGAAAATGACTCCAGCTGGAGACATTTTTTGGATAGCATGCGATCCAGGTCGTTACTTAATCCCATAATTTCAAATCGGGTTAAGGCTTAAAGATATAAAATTTTATCAAGTCCTTTAAGATGTTTATCCTATAAATCCTGTCTAAAAACCGCTCCTGGGTACTTTATTCGCATTCCATTAGGAAGAAAGTTAGATTACCCTCAATTTGAAGTTCAAACAGGCAAAATCGAAGCTGCCAAAGAATATATGGCAATAAATCCATCCATGTCTCAAAAAGTAACTTTTGAAAATCTTTGGCGCAAAGACCCCGGGGCGTTAAAAAAAGAGATCATCACCATTTGGAAGCAACACAATCCTGCCTTTGAAGAAAATCAGGCCGAGGAAAGGGCAAAGCAGATTGTGTATGTGGTCAAAAACGAGTTTGAACAGGTGGTGGGAATCTCTACTGCCTACAAAGTGTACATCAAGCAGTTTCGCAATTATTTTTATTCCATCCGCCTTATCATCGTGCCTGAATTTCGCAGTCAGGGGATGGCCACGGAGCTGCTGGTGCGCTCCCGCGATTGGCTGGAGTCGGTTCACCAGGAGGATAAACCCGACCCACCCATAGGGTTGATAACTTTGGTGGAAAATGAACTGGTGAAGAAGAACAAAAGGGAAGCCATCTGGCCCGCCTCCAAAATGATTTATGCCGGTAACTCGGCCAAAGGGCACCATATCCGGATTTACTATTTTAAAGGAGCTACGTTATGAAAAGTGTGAAGGATATCCGGTTGGTCAACGTGCTGGAGGCCAGCCATCCGGAAGACCATCGGACGCAGGCCATCGCATTCTGGAAATCAAAGAAGGCGATCCTCAAAGAGGCGGTACTGAAGCAAAGGGCCAGTGAGCTGGTGATGGTGGCTTATGACGGAGAGACACTGATCGCTACCAGCACGGCAGCAAAAAGCAAAGTAAAACTGCTCAACAACAATTGGCTGTACCAATACCGGTGTTTCATCGATCCTGATTTTCGTGTCATCGGATTTGACTATCACCTTACGCAGCAGTCTTTGAATACACTGGAGGCAGTGGCGCAACAGGATGCCGACCATCCCATTGGCGTGATTACCATCATTGAAAACCCCAGGCTGTACAACAATAAAGTGAATGATGCGGCCGTGTGGCGCTCTTACAAGATGTATTTCATCGGATACAACACCAAAGGACAACCTATCCGGGTGTATTATTTCAAAGGGGCTATGATTTAGCCAGTTCTTTTTTCAGGTTTTGTGAAAAAGCATTGATGGTAGGAAATTCCCAAAACTGATGGGGATTGATTTCTATCTTGTATTCCTTTTCTATCTCGTCCAATAAAAAGATGGCGTGCATGGAATCCAGACCCAGTGACATGAACTCCTCGTCAGGATTGACCTCCTCCGCTTTTACACCAAGGGTCTCAGCTACTTTCAGTTGTATAAACTGACTAATTTCTGTCATATTACCGGCAAGATAAGTGGAAGCTTTGAAAACTTCTCATGCTCATGTTTTCTTTCCACTGGGGTGCTGATAAAATATTGAAATGGTGGAATCGCTCATGGAGCACTGCCAATAAAATTTCAAACTCTTTTTTGGCCAGCCAGTCTCCCAGGCAACGGTGCACTCCCGATCCGAACGAAAGGTGGTGGTTGGGTGACCTGTCCAATTGCAGTTGGTCAGGGTGCTGAAATTTTTCGGGGTCGCGGTTGGCGGCACCCAGACATACGGTGACGGCACCTCCCTTTTCGATGAGGGTATTTCCCAGCATGATGTCTTCAGCAGCCATTCGCACTACGATCTGAAGTGGTGAATCGTAACGCAGCAATTCGTCTGTAGCCAAACCACTCAAAGTACTGTCTTTCCAATTGCTGTTCATTTTATTTTGGGTGATCAAATGGTACAAGCCCAGTTCAATCAGCCCGGCTGTCGTTTCCTCTCCTGATATGAACAGAAAGAAACAATTGGCGATGAGCTCATGATCGGGCACCAGACCATCGTTCATTTGAAGGAGACGGCTAAGCAGTCCGTTGTCGGGTTTTGCTTTTTTGATAACGGCCTGTTTTTCGAAATAGGCAATAAACTCCCTCGTTGCTTTTTCCATTTTCTCTATCTGCCTGAAGGTGAGATAAAGGTCCAGCGACTGTATCATCTTGTGCGACAATGACTCCAGGTACTGATAGTCTTCAGCAGGCAGCCCAAATATTCTGGCCATTGTCATGGCTGGCAGCGGGTTGGCAATGCCGGAGACGAGATCGAAATCGGAAGCGTCTATTCGCAATAATAGTTCGCTAATGTTTTCCTGAATGATTTGGTCTACCGCTTTGTCACTCCAGGCCTGCATGATCAGCTTTCGCAATACCGTATGGTCGGGAGGGTTCTTAAAAACAAGAAAGGACTTTAATGCTTCCACGATCACGGCAAAAGATTCCCACTTGTCCATGTGCTGGGCAGAAGCTTTGCTGAGCCACTCCACCCTGTTGCCTACCAAAAACCTATTGTCTTTGAGCACTGCCCGTGCATCTTCGTATCTCGTAATTACCCATTCACCGGTTCGGGCGTGATGCACCGGATCGGTTGATCTCAGTTGCTGGTACATCGGATACGGGTTGCGCATGTTCTCCCGCAGAAATGGTTTCCATGGCGACTCCATGTTACTTTTCCTTTTCGGCCACACCCCAGTAGTCTGCAGCAGGCGTAGTGATGGCCATCACCTTGCTGGTTCGCTCCGCACTTAATAAGCCGGGCCTGTTCATATCCGGTAATATCCGCACATCATAAATTTCATCTACGTTGTTTTCATACTTGATGTAGCCGGCCATGCTCATCTTGGGAATGTACAGGATCACCACCCCGGCATAAATGGATTTTTTGGAGATGGGCAGGTTCTGAAAGGCTTGTGAGGTTTCTCTTAGTTTGGACAGGCCTATGAACAGGTAATCTCCGATGCGATCCATGCCGCGTACAAATCCATCCAATGATTTGATCACTTCGTATTTGCCGCCATCGGCCTGGCGCACCAGATCTCCGGTGGCCGAGTGCAGCCAGTACAACTGGCCATCAATGATGCGGGGAGAGTGCGGCATTTGTAAGTCTTTTGCCAAAATGGTGTTGCTGTCTACGTCCATCAGCACACCACCGTTGGCCTTGTTGGCCCGCCAGCCACCAGCTTCGCTGGAAACGCCCAGTGCCGTTACGTATTTGGGTTTATTGTTTACAAAGGCTACGCCATTGAGGTGACATTGATCGGTGGGTTCTGATTTGGTGATAAAATGGGGTTGCCAACGGGGCGTAAAACTGTGCTGGTCATCGATGGTAGCAAGGCAGGAGAAGCGCGTATTCACGGCCCAAAGTTCATCGCCTGCATAGTGCAGGTCGTGGATGTCATTGTCACCTGTAAAGTACTGGACCCTGGGAAGGTAAAGGCTGTCGTAAGTGTTGGGAAACCTGGGATAGTTGGGAGCCATGCGACTGGCATTGCGCATCACCATTACCGAGTTGCTGGTGGCAATGGCCAGTTTGTCCTCATGAACCGCGATGCCCATGGGTTTTTCAAAGTTGCGCGGCAGTTGAATGAGGTGATCTTTGTCCTTCGCGCTAATAAATATAACCTTGCCGGCCTGATACGTGGAGATGGCGATGGTGGCATTGAGCCCATGCAAAATCTCTGGCGCAGTGGGAGAGAAGGTACAACTAAAAGGAGGTAATGGCTGAGGCTGAGACATGTTGGTTCAAGGTTGCAGGTTCCAAGTTACAAGATTAACCTACAACCTGAAACCTGAAACTTTTAACCTTCATGCGTAGCTTCTATCTTTTCAGCGTAAGGTATCCCGTCAACTCAGGCCTTCCATCGCTGAACTCAATCCTATAAAAATAAATTCCGGTGGGTAGGTCCTTTCCCTGGTTGCTTTCTCCGTTGAAACGTTGGGCTGCATCTGTGTTGATATAATTGCTCACCTCAAATACCTGATCGCCCCAGCGGTTGTAAATGGACACTTTGTTTTGTGGGGAAACGATTTCAATGTTTTCAATTTTAAAGTAGGGGTTATAAATGTCGCCATTGGGAGAGAGGGCGTTGTAAATTACGATGGAGGAGGGCAGCGCTACGGTAATGCTGATGGGCAGCGTGGTGCAGGCTCCAGCCTGATCACACACCTGTACGGTCAGGTTGTCGGTACCGGAGAAAGATACGTTGGTATAATTGATCACCAGCTCGCTGTTGTTGTTAAAGTGGGCAATGGCACCACTGGCGGGGGAGGTAATTACTGCGAGGGTGGATAAATCCAGGTTGTTGTTGGCATCCGATACCAAATTGATGAAGGGTATGAAAATACTATTTCCTGATGTTGCCTGCGCACTTCCTGGTGATGCAATTACAGGAGCTACGTTGGGTATGTCGATGGTGATGGTACCCTGATCGCACAGCCCACATTGATTACAAATCTGGTAGGTGATCACATCGGCACCTATTGTGCCACTGTTGGGTGTGTAGTGAATGGTATTATTGCTTTGTACGCTGGCTGTTCCTTTTGCTGGCGATGGTGTGATGGTCATGGTGATGATATCACCCGGATTGATGGAAGCGCTGGCGAGCGGATCTGCATTGGTGGTTTGCCCTATGGGTGCGGTGATGCTGATGTCCGCAGCCAGGGGTGCTTCGCACCCTTTGTCCAGCACGATGAAGTTGCTGCCGGCAGTGGAAAGCGTAATGGCATGCAGGTCTTTTACATTGGTGCCGTTGGTCAGGTTGGCTTCCATGATGCTGGGTGCTACCAGAGAAGAAATTCCTCTGTTGACCCACCATATTGTATTGGTTGGAGGATCAATTTCAATACCGCGTACTTCCCCGGGTGCCTTGGCGATCAAGGGTGCTTTGGTGCCACTCACATTGGCGATGTCGGCATGGAAGATGGTGCCCTCGCCATCGGCTTCGGTAAACACCCAATACACTTTTCCGTTGATGGGGTCTACTTTTACATCGTGCATAAAACGCTCCGGACTTACCCCCGAAGAGGCATCCACGGAGAGGGTTTCAATGCCCGTACCATCCAGGTTGGCCCGGTAAAGGGTACCTGTGTTGGGGGCAACCAGGTTGTTGGCGGTGAAATAGATTTTCCCATTTACCAGATCGAGGTCCACGCCAAAAGGATTGGCGATGGTAGCGATGGTAGTGAGCGTGGTGGAAGGGGTAGGGGCATTATAATCAGCACGTTGAATGCTTCCTGTCGTTCCATTGGCCAAGTACATCATGCCGTTGGCAGGGTCCAGTGCAATGCCCAGCGTACCTCCGGTATAATCGGAAAAATCCAACAACGTCTCCAGGCTCTCAAAAGCTGTTTCACCGATTCGTCCCCTTCTCACGGTGCCCAAATCCTGGTCGGTCCAGTAGATGTATCTCGAATACACATCCACCGCCATGCCTGTGGGATGGTAGGCAGGGCCTTCTCCAACAGAAGAATAGTACCTTTCAAAGTCGCTGCCATTGGTGTTGATGCGATGAAGTTCCTCCGCATCACCTTCCGCCCAGTACAATTTAGGCGGCACGCTGCTGCTAAAATCTATCGTCACATATTCAGCCACATTGCGGCCCGTTACGATGGAGGAGGCACCCGTTCCGTCCAGGTTGGCGCGCCCTACGTTGGCATCATCGGCCCAGTAGAGGAATCCGTTTTTGTGGTCCAGCGTGATGCCCTTGATGGCGGAGGTCCTGCCCGTCACGATAGGCAGGGGGTTGCTGCCATCGAGGTTGGCTTTATAGATATTGCCTTGTCCTGCGATTACGGTGGTGAAGTAGAGGCTTCCTCCAATTGGATCTACGGCCACATCATGGATTTGTCCGTAGGTTCCTGATACGTTGACAATCACTGTACTCAGTCCTCCGCTGGTGCTGGCCATTTGTATCTGGCGGGTAGTGGCCTGGTTGACATAGTAAAATCGGGCATTGACAGGATCGACATCGATGCCATAGGTGGCAAACAATCCCGTATACAATGTGTAGGAAGAGACGTCAATGATGGTAGGGAGTGCATCCAGGCTTACCTTGATGATGGAGCCTGCTGCCAGATTGGTGATAAACAAATTTCTATTGACGGGATCGATGGATAAAGCTTCAAATCGGTTGGCAGGTGCTGCCACACGGATAAATTCCTCCGATACGCCTAATTTCACCACGCCACCAAAAGAAGAAATGGGGGCTCTTCGAACAATGGCAAAAGAGGCAACGTTGTCGATAAAATAAATGGTGTTGGTGGCCTCATCGATGGCGAGGTCTTTAATGCCAGTCAGTGCGGACTGAGAAATTTTTTCCAGGGTGCTGCCATCACCATTGGTACGGCTGATGGATCCCGCACCGCTTTCTGAGAAATATAACTTTTGGGAAAAAGAAACAGAGATAAAAAAGACCAATCCTATGGTCAGGAAACAACGCGAGCAATTCATAAATGGGCAAAACGAAAAAGCCTAATTAAGGTTAGGCGGGAGACCTGATTTTTTTGAACCTAAATCTATTTTTTGAAGGGCAGGTAACCTGCTATTTTTTCTCCTTTGCCTGGAAATTTTATTGTATGCAAGATCACTCCGCCTGGAAAAGGAGAACGTGACCCTTTTGTATTGCGAGGGGAAGAATGCTATTGTGTCCTAACGTTTGAGGGTTAGATACCCAGTCATCTCAGGGGCACCACTGCTGAATTTTATTTTATAAAAGTAAACACCACTTGGCAGGTTTTTGCCGTTGTCGCTTTCTCCATTGAATCGTTTAGCGGGATTCGTGTTGTCATAATTATCCACTTCAAATACTTTGTCTCCCCAGCGATTATAGATCAATACTTTGTTTTGTGGTTCCAGCGATTGGATGTTGTCCAGTTGGAAGAAATCATTGGAGCCATCACCATTGGGAGATACGCCATTCCGTACCACAATGTTGCCTGCCACCTCAATAGTAATTTCGGCAGCAGTACAAAGTGCACCAAGGTCACAGGCTTCCACGGTGACATAATCGGTTCCAGCGAAGTTTGTCCCAAAATAATCCACTGTTAGTAAGGAGTTGACAATTGTTGCATTTCCTACTCTCGATGGTGTAGGCAGCACATTAGGGATTATCTTAAATGAAAGTGGATCCAGGTTGCCATCCGGATCGCTGATGATGTTGGACAGGTCTATCGTCACAGAATTGTTGATCACCGTATTGAGTGTACTCTTTTCAATGGCCGGTGGCTGATTGGCGGGTGAAATGGTGATAGTATTGCTTACCATGTTGCTCATGGCTTCACCATCGTCAACCCTGAATTCAATGATCCGGCTGGTTGTGTTGGGGGCTGGTGATGTGTTTTGATATTGAACACTTCGCAAAGCCAGCTGGTAGTTGGCTACACTTGCCACACCGGAGAGTGAAAGGACACCGGTTGCACTGTTGTACGATCCAGTGATGCCATTCTGATTGGAAAACAACAGCACATCCTCGTTGGCCATCAATGTGGAGGAGCTTATTTGCACCGTAGCGGCTGCAAGATCGAGGTCATCTGGGTCATTCACTGTTAATGTGCCATTCACTATCACGGGAGCACTGGAGAAAATGACAGGTGAGGCAGACGTTGCCAGAGTTGGAACTTCGTTGGCTACCGTGAGGGCTACAGCCACCGATTGTATCACCGGGGTGGTTAACTCTACATCAAATACAGAAAACTGAATAGACTTATTGACCACCACTGTTCTTGCTGATGCACTGCCTTTGCGTCCTGATGAAGTAGGTTTGTTTCCGTTGTAGTCGTAAGTAATTGACCGAAGCACACTTTGATAAGTGCTCACCATATCTTTACCGGATAAAGTGAGAATGCCTGTCAACGGATCGTAGTTGCCCGTCACGTTTCCCTGAGGAGTAAAACCAAGTAAGTCGCCAGACTGGAATCCTTGAATTGTTATGATTGCCTGGGCGATCATGTCACTATCAGTGTCTGCCAGGGTGAGGGTGGCATCAACAGCAAGTGCTCCCGACCCAAAATTGTAAACAACAGTATTGGGTGTAACGGTAGTTTGCGGGGCAGGATTTTCATTGCGGTAATATTCAAATTTTCCACTTCCGTTGCCCACAAAAAAATCAATGTCTCCATCTCCGTCAACGTCAATCATTCCGGGGTTGGGTTGGGTTACCGAATTGGAAATAAAAAATCCGGGTTGCATGACAAAGTTGGGTGCTAACGGTGTTCCGGTGTTTTCGAAATAGAACAAACCGCTTCCTGCTGTAGGGTAATTGTAATAATAGCCCCCGAGCAGTAAGTCAAAGTCACCATCATGATCAATGTCTCCAAATCTAATCTGTGTTTCGGGCCCCATGCTGAAGAAGCTGCTGGCGAACTGCGGAATATGGGATGCATCCAGCGGGTTGTCACCTGGATTGGAAGGAATCTGAAACTGAGGAGCGGATTTCGTTCCGATGTTTTCAAAAAAATCAACAGTACCTCCGCCATTTCCTGCAAACAAGTCAAAGTCGCCATCGCCATCGATGTCTACCAAAGCGATGGATGGGTTGGTTTGGTCTATGCCAATACCATAAAAAGGATTGGTGCCATTTTGTGGCAGTTCAACAAAGGTGCCGTTATCGTTTCGGAAATAGCGCGCACCATAATTACGGCTTCCTGTGATCAGGTCAAGGTCACCATCATCATCCATGTCAACCATTTCGGGTTTGGCCCCTTCAAAGCTGCCGATGTTTAACCCGTCAAACGGACTGGCTGCCCCTGTCACCAGGTCGAAGTTGCCATTGGTATTTTTATAATACTGGAGGGAAGGTAGGGGAAAACCATTTCTGCCACCCAACAGTGCATCAGTCTGACCATCACCGTCCACGTCAACAAAAAAGGGCACGCCTTCATCGCCCACATCTACACCATCGAAGGGATTTCCCAGAAAACTTCTTTCAACAAATACAGCATCACCTGTATTCTCATAATAGAGGAATGCCTGTTCCTCTCCATACTCTTCCTGAAATCCCATAAACAGATCTACATCACCATCGTTGTCCATGTCGGCAAGTCCGGGAGCCACCGCGTAAAAGGAGTGATTGTCAGGACCAGTGGTCAGGTCATAAAAAGGATTTCCGGTTTTGCTTACCGGATTCCAGGGTCCGGTTTGCCTGGTGAAGGTAGCGCCACTGCCTTTGAAGAATTTTATATCGCGGTCGTAAGTGCCTATGATCAGGTCAATTTCACCATCGCCATCCACATCGGCCATCAGCGGAATGGGCTCGTCAAAATCGGAATCTCCTACAATGGTTGGGGAGACAGAGAGAGGCGCTAACGAAAAGTTTAACGATCCGTCATTTTCAAAGTACAACAGTTTTGCCCTGTTGGGATAAGAATCTTCGTCAGCAAACAATAAATCAAAGTCGCCATCACCATCGAAGTTGACAAAAGAGATACTGGGATAACGGTAGACGTAAGTAGAGAAGCTATCAAACGGATTCGCTGCTCCGGTTTGTGGCGTCAATTGTCCATTGATGTTCTGATAGTAGCGAATGCCATTGATGTCTGCCACCGCGAGATCCAGATCGCCATCACCATCCAGGTCGGCAAAGGCCGGGCTCCCTGCGGGAATTTTAGCGCCCAGATGATCATACAGAAAGTTAGATAGGAACCCTGGCGAAGCAACGGTGCCATCGTTGGTAAACAACAACAGATAATAGGAGTTGCTCTTGCTGCCCGCCACAATATCATAATCGCCATCGTTGTCGAGGTCTACCATGGTAGGACGATGTTCTGCACCGGTAAGCGGGGCACGCAATGGGTTGTTGGCCCGGTTTTGTAAAACATACGGACCCAAATTCTGTGCCGCTACTTTGTCTCCGGGAGCCAGTATGGCAAAGGATCCACCAATGGCGGCCACTTTCCATTGCCACTTCAGCGCTTTTATTTGTCGGTTGAGTTTATGGAGTTTGGTCAGTAGCCAGGTTCTTTTTTTAGGGCTATGGCGGTAGAATTTCCCGTCTTTTTGCCCGCTTGCAATACGTGAGGCGAGCGTCTCGTATTGAGTGGTTTTCTTTGAAAGCAGTTCAGGAAGGTCAACAAATCTCATGGAAAAAACCTTTGACCCTAAAAGATACACATAATTGGGTCGATTTAATAGTGTCTTTGATTAGATATTCACTAGTTGACAGCCAATGAATTGAAACCAATTCAGCTACTTATTTTTTGAGCGTCAGGTAACCGGTAATTTCTTCGCTGTTGGATGGAAATTTTATCTTGTAGAAATACACTCCGCTTGGCAGTTCGGTGCCATCGTTTTGTTTTCCTTCAAACCGTTTGGCCGGATTGGTGTTGATATAGTCCTCCATCTCAAAGACCTTGTCGCCCCAGCGATTGTAAATGGTAACACTGTTCTTGGGTGCTATAATTTCTATGTTTTCTATTTTAAAATAAGGATTGAAATTATCGCCATTGGGTGAGAGCCCGTTGTAAATCCGGATGGAGGAAGGTGGTGGCGCGGTATTTACCGTAATGCTGATGGGCAGTGTGGTGCAGGCCAGGGCCAGGTCACATACCTGAATGGTCAGGTTGTCGGTTCCAGCGAAGGTCACGTTGGTATAATCAAGCACCAACTCATTGTTGCTGTTGAAGCTGGCAGTGGCGCCACTTAATGGCGGCAGCAGTACCGACAAGGTGGCAATGTCGAGGTTGTTGTTGGCGTCCGACAGCAGGCTGCTGATGGGAATGGTGACACTGCTTCCCGCTGTTACCTGTATACTTCCCGGAGAGGTGATCACAGGAGGAACGTTGGGAATGTCGATGGACACGATGGCCTGATCGCACAGTCCGCATTGATTGCAAATCTGGTAGGTGATTACATCTGCGCCCACGGTGCCATTGTTGGGAGTATAGGTGATTTTTCCGTCAGCCTGCAATACGGCTGCACCCTTGGTGGGGGCCTGCACGATGCTTACGGTGATCACATCCGTGATGTGATGATAGGCAGCCGCTTTGGGATCGGCTGTGGAAGCTTGCCCCAATTGGGTGTTGAGGGACAACGCGGCAGCGATGGGCTGTTCGCATCCCTGGTCCAGCGCAATAAAATTGGCGCGTGGAGGGGTAAACGTGATGGTGCGCAAGGTACTGATGCCTGTGCCGTCAGAGAGCTTGGCCATTTTGATGGCGGGTGGGGTGGTGGCTACAATGCCGCGAGACACCCACCAGAGTTTGTCCGTGCGAAAGTCGATTTCCAATCCCCTTATTTCTCCCTGTGTGTTGGCGATCAATGGGGTGACGGTGCTGGCCACGTTGGCAATGTTGGCTTTGTAGATGGTGGCCAGTCCGTTGGCTTCCGTAAACACCCAATAGACGATTCCGTTTTTGGCATCTACTTTCACATCGTGCATGTACCGCTGCGGACCGGGGGCCGTTTGTGTAATCAGTATTTCCTTATTCGTGCCATCGAGGTTGGCACGGGTGAGGGTACCGGTGTTGGACGCGCCCAGGCTGTTGGAGGTGTAATACAATTTTCTTCTGACCAGATCGAGGGCCACACCAAACGGGTTGTTGATGGTAGCCAGGTCTTCAATCACGGCAATGGGAGTAGGTGCATTGTAGTCGGCACGCTGCACTCTGTTTCCAGCGGTGTAGGCAAAATACATCATGTGGTTGGAGGGATCCAATGCGATGCCGCCAATGCCATTGACGGCATTGGGATAATCTATTAAAGTATCCAGGTCAGAAAAAGTGGTCTCGTTGATCAGGCCCTTGATGATGTTGGCCTGAGACTCATCGGTCCAGTAGGCGTACCTTGACTTTTGGTCGATGGCAATGCCATTGGGGGTAGCACCTGGATTGAAATAGTAGCGCTCGAAGTCCGAGCCGTTGGTGTTGATGCGTTGCACTTCGTTGACGTTGGGTTCGGTCCAGTACAATTTAGGGGGCACGGACGTGCTGAAATCGAGGGCCACATCCACAGGACCGTTGAGGCCGGTAACCACATTTATTTTTCCTGTGCCAGTGAGACTCGATCTGCCAATGGCGGAAGTGCCGTCTGCCCAGAAGAGAAATCCGTTGGTTCTGTCTACGGCTATTCCCCTGAGCCCTACAGGCTGGCCCGTTACGATAGGAACGGGATTGTTGCCCGTTGTCAGGTCTCTTGAAACCACCTGACCTTCTGTTGTAGGGAAAAAGATATTGGTGGTGTGATAGATTTTGCCACCAGCAGGATCAACCGCAATGTCGTTGGCTTGAGAATCCGGCACGATCTGTATTGGATTGGCAGGTGCATTTAAGTTGGCGATCCATATTTCGGTGGTGGTAATAGGGCGTATAAAATATATTTTCCCGTTGACCAGATCTACATCGATGTTGGTAGCATTGAGACCAGAAATATAGGGAGCGGGCAATGCAGTGATGGTGGTGGTGGCGTCAAGATTGGTTTTGTAGATACTGCCGTTGCTGGAAAGCAACAACTCCCTGGTTTGGGGATTCACGGCCAGCGATTGAAAGTTGGCACCCGTCACACTGGCAAAGTTGGAAGCAAAACCCAACCGCGTGTTGCCACCTATTACGGTAAGCGTTGCTTTTTTGATGAGGGTGTTGGATTCAATCCAGAAAATCGTGTTGCGCTGTTCGTCCATCACCATACTTCTGAGGGTGTTGACGGTGGCAAACCCCGATACATTTTCTAAAGAAGTACCGTCCGTATTGCTCCTCCTGATATCCGTTGCACCGTTTTCAGCGATGTACAGCTTTTGGGAAAAACCAAGGGTGGAGATGAAAAGCAAACCGAAGACCAGAATAGCGCTACCGTGCTTCATAAGATTTTACTACGAAATTCACTACCTCAAGGTAGGAAGTAGTTTGTTGATTTCGCTGTTAAATCTATTTTTTGAGTGTTAAGTAACCGGTCAGTTCTTCTCTGTTACTTTCAAATTCCACCCTGTAGAAGTACACTCCGCTGGGCAATTCACTGCCATTGTTTTGTTTTCCCTCAAAACGCCTGTCTGCAATGTTGCTGTCGTACCTGTCCATTTCAAACACCTTGTCGCCCCAGCGATTGTAGATGGTCACTTTGTTGTTGGGTTCCAGTGCCGCCAGGTTTTGAATTTTAAAATAGTCGTTGCGATTGTCGCCATTGGGCGAGAGGCCGTTGAAGGCGGTGATCTCTCCGTCTACCTCAATGGACAAAGTGGTTTGCGTGCAGGCGCTCAGTAAATCACATACTTCAATGGTGAGCTGGTCGGTACCTGCAAATGTGGTGTTGCTGTAATCCAGTGTCAGGTCAAAATTGGAATCGAAAGTGGCTGCCGCATTGCTGACAGGGCCGGTGATAATGGTTATGGAATTGAAGTCGATGTTGGCGTTGGGGTCTGCGATGAAAGTGCTGAACGGAATGGTTACGTTCTCTCCCACGAGCACCGTAATGACAGCAGGGGGAACGGTGATCACGGGTGGTTCATTGATGATGGTGATCGACACGGTAGCATCGCTGCACAGGTTGCACTGATTGCAAATGCGGTACATGTACGAGTCGGCACCCACGGTGCCATTGGAGGCCGTGTAGCTGATGGTATTGTTGGGTTGCACTGCTGCCGTGCCCTTGGTGGGCGCGGTGGGAATGGTCACGGTGATCACATCGCCTGTGTTGATGGTGGAGGCGGCAATCACATCCGTGTTCACCACCTGGCCCACGTTGCTGCTGAGCGTAAGCGCTCCTGCAGTGATGGGTTGGGTGATGGTGACGGTGAGCTGACTCGTGGCTTGCGGACAGTTGCCTGTGCCATCTACCGTGAGGGTGAACGTGACGGTGCCTGCAGCAATGTCCGCAGCCGTAGGGGTATAGGTGGTAGTGAGTGAAGTGGAGGCGGAGAAGGTGCCCAACCCCGATGCCATCCAGGAAGGATTGCTGGAGAAGGTACCCATGGTGGCCGTTAGGGAAACCACGTCACCGGCACAAATGGTTTGGTTCGCACCCGCATTGACAGTAGCCGCCCGGTCGATGCCCACAGTAGTGACATCCAGTGCAGCCACACAAGGACCTGCACCATCGGGATCATCCGTTGTAAAAGTAAAATCTACCGCACCATTGAGGATGTCATTGGGCCCGGGTGTGTAGATGGGGGTGAGGGAAGTAGTGTTGTCGAAGCCACCGTCACCGGTAGTGGTCCACATGCCCGTGGAGGCCGAGCCTCCCAGGGAAGCCGACAGGTTGATGGTGTTGCCTTCGCAGATATTGGCTACAATGGCAATCGTTGTGGTGGGTGGACTGGCACAAGAGGCCGCCAGACCGCGAAGGTCCAGTGCCAGGAAGGCGGATCCCGGTGGCACTGCAGGATAGCCGCTAGGGAAAATATTCACCTTGTGAATGAGCGTGATGTTGGAGCCATCCAGGTTGGACTTCATGATCATGACGGGATTGGTGCCGTTAAGTGCCCCGCGACAAACCCAATAGATCTCGCTGTTGATGGGGTCGATGTCGATGCCCCTGGGCTCACCGGGAAACGTAAAGAAGTTGGGAGAAAAAAACGGAATGAGATCGCTGATGTCGTTGCGCATGATGAATCCGTTAATGGCATCCACGGCACCACCCGACCAGTGCACGTCCCCATTGATTTCATCCATCTTCACATCGCGGAAATAAATGGCATCGGGATCATCGGGGGTAGTGATTTCGAATAAAAGTTCTGAAGGGCCGCCACTCAGGTTCATCCTCCGCAAACGGGCTACAATATCGGGGCCGGTGTCTTCATTGGTGGTAAAATATATTTTGTTGGGAACAGCGGTTAAGTCCAGCGCAATGCCAAAGGGCACTTCAGTGCCCAGGTCGATAAGTTCGGTGGGGGTGAGGGGAAAGGGTTGTGAAAAATCCGCAGCCGAAATCTTGTTGGTAAATCCTACCTGCGAATTGCCATGCGTATAATAGAGCATGGTGTTGGGCACATCCAAGGTCAGGTCCTGCAGGTTGTTTGGAACTCCGGGATTGACATCAACGAGTTTTTCTATATTGATAAATCCTGCCTCTCCGATTTTACCACGAAAAACTTCTGCCTGGGCCGCATCTGTCCAATACACAAATTCGTTGACCGGATCCATGGCAATGCCACTGATCTCATCAGAAAATCCTGAATAGACAATTTCGAAATCGCCACCGTTGAAGTCTACCCGGTGGATTTCATCGTCACCGCCACCGCCTCCCACATTTTCAGTCCAGTAGATGCGGGGAGGCGCCTCACTGCTGAA
>DDTF01000037.1 GCA_002345965.1 Flammeovirgaceae bacterium UBA2371 | reverse complement strand
GACGGAAAGACCCCGTGCACCTTTACTATAGCTTCACATTGGTATTGGGAGAATGATGTGTAGGATAGGCGGGAGGCAATGATCCGTGGCCGCTAGGTTACGGGGAGTCAATGGTGAAATACCGCCCTTTATTTTCTTGATGCCTAATCCGCCAAAAGGCGGAGACATTGTGTGGTGGGTAGTTTGACTGGGGTGGTCGCCTCCAAAAAAGTATCGGAGGCTTTCAAAGGTACCCTCAGCACGCTTGGTAACCGTGCGTGGAGTGCAATAGCATAAGGGTGCTTGACAGTGAGACATACAGGTCGATCTGGTACGAAAGTAGGATATAGTGATCCGGCGGTTCTGCATGGAAGGGCCGTCGCTCAAAGGATAAAAGGTACGCCGGGGATAACAGGCTGATCTCCCCCAAGAGCTCATATCGACGGGGAGGTTTGGCACCTCGATGTCGGCTCGTCACATCCTGGGGCTGGAGAAGGTCCCAAGGGTTGGGCTGTTCGCCCATTAAAGTGGCACGCGAGCTGGGTTCAGAACGTCGTGAGACAGTTCGGTCCCTATCTGTTGTGGGCGCAGGAAGTTTGAGAGGATCTGACCTTAGTACGAGAGGACCGGGTTGGACTAACCTCTGGTATACCGGTTGTCGTGCCAACGGCACAGCCGGGTAGCCACGTTGGGAGAGGATAAGCGCTGAAAGCATCTAAGCGCGAACCCCACCTCGAGATGAGACTTCCATATAAGGGACGTCAGAGACTATGACGTTGATAGGCTGCAGGTGTAAAGACAGAGATGTCAAAGCTGAGCAGTACTAATTACCCAATAACTTCATTGCACAGACTATGTGCTCGATTACAGCTATTCTTTCTTCATCATTGTCAACGATATTAAGTTGGTCCATAGACGATGGATCACAGATCTTAGGGTGACTATAGCGGTGGGGATCACCTCTTCCCATTCCGAACAGAGAAGTTAAGACCACCTGCGCTGATGGTACTGCGGTAAAACGTGGGAGAGTAAGTCGTTGCCTTTTTTTTATTATCTGCCGAAAGGCACTCTAAAGCCTCGTAGTTATACGAGGCTTTTTTTGTGACTANNAGCAGTTGGAGGACCTGATTGGTGGTTTCACTGATAATCAATTTTACTTTTTACCTCCTCATTGTCATTTATAATAAGGCCATTGTATCTTTCGTGGAAATTAGAAAAGTATAAGCAATTGAAACGCGCAGCAATATTTATAACACTAGGCCTCATTCTATTTGTAGCATGTGTTATATGGATATATCAATCTGCGCAAGTAAAAAAAGTCACCCCATGGGATCTGATAGGCAAGGATGCAGCACTGGTTTTCGAGTTGCCCAATGCCATGCTGACCAAACAAAAACTTGGAACGCTTAAAAGTATAAACAGTTTAGCGATATTAGATGGAAATTTTAATAAGATAATTAATAGCAAATTAGTACAGAACGGCACAGCATTTTTATCTATTCATGCTACTGCAAGAGATGACTTTGGGTTTCTTTTTTTTACCGAGGTGAATCCTTCTGTAAAGGAATTATATCTTAATGAACTCATACAATCATTGCAGACTGAATTAACTCTAAAAAAAAGATTGTACAATGGAGTTGAAATTCATGAACTTTTATTAAAAGGCAAACCCTCATTTTCGTTTGCTTTTATCGATGACATTTTTATTCTGAGCAGGTCATCCTTTTTGCTGGAAGGTGCCCTTCGACTACGATCTGCTGAGGACCAGGATTTATTCAAAATTCAAAATGCGCTATTGTTCAAGCTTCCAACATTACAATCTGATGAAGGAAATATATATTTCAACGTTTCTAATCTTTTAGAATCCACTCATCTTTTTCTGCAGCCACGCTCAGGTAAAACTGGGATTCCAATTGGTGGGAGCAGTCTGGCGGACTTAAAGTTAATTGACAATCAAGTGTTGTTGAATGGGTTTGTGATCAATTCAGAGGTTAATCTGTTGACACTATTTGAGGGGCAACAACCACAACCATTCGATATGGAAGAGTTGATATCCAATAGAGTTGCTGCTATTGCTCATTTTGGTGTTTCAGATATTAAAAAGTGGTTTGTTGATCAGCAAAAGTTGATAAAATCTGATGGAGTAACATCAACCGATAGTCTTGAGCAGGAACTATTGCGTTTGTCGGTTAAAGTTGATGCACTTAGAAAGTCAATCGGAAATCAATTTGCTAACTGCTACATCAGTGATGGAGAAAGCAGTGTGAGTATTATTAAATTAAGTGATGATACAGGCACTATTTCAGTTTTTGATGAATTGTCTTTTAAGTTGTCTGAACAAAAGAAAGATTCTTTATATGTGGAAGACTATGCTGGCTACCAAATAAAACTCATAGATTATAGAAACTTCTTACATCAGCTTTTTTACCCACTTGCGCCTGTTGCTGAGCAGACGTTTTTTGTGCAGGTAGGGCAATACTTGATTCTTTCGGAGAGCGTGGAATCTGTGAAGCTTTTTATTGATGACATGGATGCAGAGAATACATGGGGTAAAACTGTTGAATGGAATAGATTTTTAAGCACTTCTCTTCGAGAGTCCAATGTAAATCTCTTCTTCGATGGCAAGCTGGCTTCATTATTTTTAAGAAACCAGTTTAATGCAAAGTGGAAGAATTTTTTTGATTCAACTCAGTTCGTTGGTATAGATAAGGGATCGTTGCAATTGAGTCGCTTAGAAACAAATTATTATTTAAATGCCTCTCTACAGTTTTCAGAAAGGTTGGAAAATAGAGGTAACAGTAACCTGCTGACGATTACCAATAACTTCGGAAGTACAATCACAAGAAGGCCTACCACCGTAAAGAGCCACGTGTCAAAAGATATTGAGGTTGTAATTGAAGATTCATTAAAAAATTTATACCTGTTATCGAAAGATCTAAAAGTGCAGTGGAAAGAGAAAATCGGAGATAGGATTCTGGGTGATGTTGATCAAGTTGATTTTTTCAGCAACGGCAAACTTCAGTACTTTTTTATTACAGAAAAGGGAATTCATATTATAGATAGACTAGGAAGGTATGTGGATGGTTTTCCAAGGCAAGTGGAGCATAAAAATAACATGGAGTACTCTGCAGTGGTAGACTATGACAGGAGTAGAAGATACAGGTATCTCATGACTGAGAACAAGGGGAATCTTTTGTTGACTGATAAAAACGGGAATTTGCTGGAAGGATGGAATCCATTGGTCTTGAATGGAAAAATGATTGCGGGTGCAAGGCATTATCGAATATTAGGAAAAGATTATTTTATTGCGGTCAATCAGAATGGTATTGTATACCTGATGAATAGAAGGGGTGAAATTGCTAAAGGATTTCCTTTGAATCTTGAAATAAGACCTGGAGGTGAGCTTTCTGTTACTGTTGGTAATACATTGTCTTCAACTTATTTCACTGTTGTTTCCAAGGATGGCCTTAAAGTTCAGTTTGGATTGGATGGACAGATACGAAGAAAAGAGGTGCTGCTTAAAAAAGCATCTTCTTCGCAATTCTCGTTGGTTAAATCTGTTGGAGAAGATTCTTTTGTTTTTCTCAGAATAGATCCAAGTAAAATAGGGATACTTCAGTCAGATGGAAAAACGTTGTTTGAAGTTGAGAATTCCGGCTCCTCCAATTGGCAATTAACCTATTTAGACAATAGGTTAAAGGAAAGATTTTATTGTCTTTATGATCAACAACAAAACTTCTCTTATTACTACGATTCAAAAGGTAGACTGCTGCTGCGTCAGCCTCTGGAATCTACTCAGTTACCTACCCTATACTATGATGAGAAACTGAAGAGCCTTTCAATCTACAATGTGCTGGACTCAAGTGTGAGTCTGGTATCAATAAAAAAATAACTTTACTTTCTGTTCTTCTCAAGTTCATCCCACATTTGTTCGGGTATATGTTCCAAGTGACTGAATTCTCCTCCGTTTCTAAGCCACTCCCCACCATCGATAGTTATTACTTCTCCATTGATATAGCCTGAGTAATCAGACATAAGGTAGGCAGCTAAATTGGCCAGTTCAGAATGTTCCCCTACTCGTTTGAGTGGAATGCGTTCGGCTGGATCAAATTTCTTTACAAGGTCTCCTGGCAATAGCCTGCTCCACGCCCCTTCGGTAGGGAAAGGTCCTGGGGCAATGGCATTGCTTCTAATGTTATATTTTGCCCATTCTACTGCCAGCGATCTAGTAAGTGCAAGTACACCGGCTTTGCTACACGCTGAGGGCACTACATATCCTGAACCAGTCCATGCGTACGTAGTAACAATATTAAGAAAGTTGCCTTTTTGTTTTTTAGTGATCCAGTTCTTTCCGGCAGCCAGCGTAAAATAGTAAGTTCCTTTCAACACTATATCAACAACGATATCGAAAGCACGGTGCGATAGCCGTTCGGTTGGACTAATAAAATTACCAGCGGCATTATTTAATACTCCGTCTATTTGTCCGAAATATTTTTCAGAGGTATCAATCACATTTTGTATTTGTTCATATTTCCTAACGTCACACACTATAGGCAATACTTGTCCACCAGTTTGTTTTGAAAGCTCCTCTGCAGTTTTTTGTAATACCTCTTCTTTTCTGCTTGTGATCACAAGATTGGCGCCCAGCTCGAGCATATACTTTCCCATTGATCTCCCAAGTCCTGTTCCTCCACCTGTAATGATTATGGTTTTATTTTTAAGGGCCCCATCTTTTAACATTCCTTCCATATCTTTTTTATTTAAATATAATGAGGTATGCATAATAAAACACAAATGCCCCTCGGCAGGAGGGGCATTTTAATAATTAGGCGGTATTGGCTGTCATGCAATAGGAGAGACGATTTTGTTTTTCGTTTCAATGTCTATTCCTAGAAATTTATTTTGACCAGCTTCTGAAAATAATTCAACGATTACCGCAAACCGTTTTCCAATAGATGAACGCTTATAAGGGATAATTTCACCTACATCGTACTTAACCTCCTGGTCAGGATTAGGGGGAGTAAGCCTGCGAATTTTCTCCCAAAAAGGCCTTGCGCCATAGTATTCGCATTTCATTAACCGATTCTGATATTCTGATTCGGACCACACTTCCAGTTGTTCTGCATTTGTTTTTATCAACCAATTCATCATTTAGAAATTTATAGGTGTGTGTTTTGCTACCATTAGACCCCCAATGGGTGGGTAAAGGTTTAAATGATTGACAACTTTATTTTCTTATTTTTGAGCCAACTTTGAGTCATTTTAGCGCACGATTCAGACAACTAATACATAAGTTTTGTAAGTAATAGGTAAACGGTTAAACCATGCAAAAATTTTTTATAATCCCCCTTTTGATCCTTTTTTCGCTCCAAAGCTGTATTGTTTCGAAGAAAAAATTCGATGATCTGCTTGCCCAAAAAGTAAAGGCAGATGGTGAACTGGCTGAAAAATCCCAACAACTGGAGAAAGCCAATGCGGAACTGACATCATTAAACGCATCATTAGTTCAATTAAAGTCCGATACCACCAACATAGGTGAGGCGCTGAGGTCTACTTCACAAAAACTGGATGGACTTAACAATGAATACGATCAATTAAATGCTTATTACAAAAATTTGCTTAACAGCAGTGGTAAATTGAATCGTGACTTGACTTTACAAAAGGAACAACTTTTGGCTATACAGGATAATTTAGAAAAGACCAGAAAACTAAATGATTCATTGAGTGTAAGTCTTGAAGAAAGAGAACGCAAAGTAAAAGAACTTGAGCAGGTACTGGCCAATAAGGACAAAGCAGTTCAGGATTTGAAGAATAGAATTAGCAATGCATTGCTCAATTTCAAAGAGAATGACTTGACCGTGAATGTTAAGAATGGGAAAGTGTATGTGTCTCTTGCTGAGCAATTGTTGTTTCGCTCAGGTAGTGTAGAAGTGGATGCAAAGGGTGTTACTGCCTTACAACAATTGGCCAAGGCCCTTAAAGATCAAAAGGATATCCATATCATGGTTGAAGGGCATACTGATAATGTGCCAATATCTAAAAAATCGGCCTACATGCAGGACAATTGGGATTTAAGTGTGATGAGGGCTACTTCCATCACCAGGATTTTAACTAAAGGTGGTGTATCTCCCAATCAGATCACAGCTTCAGGGAAAGGAGAGTATTCTCCGTTGGCACCCAATGCTACAGGAGAGAATAGACAGAAAAACAGGAGAACAGAGATTATCATTACTCCTAATCTTGATGAATTATTTAAAATACTTGAGGTAAACTAGTTAGCTATGATTAGATTATTAGGGATACTTGTTCTCATTCTTGATGCCATTGTGATTTTTGATATTATCAGGGGCACTAAGGACACGGAAAAGAAGGTTTTGTGGATCGTAGTTGTTTTCTTTTTGCCCTTGCTTGGGCCACTACTTTATTATGTGATTGGGAAGAGTAATAATGAGTAGACAACCACTGATGTTGCCAAGTCATTTAGGATGTGTTAATAAAAAAGGGCTGAATCAACTTCAGCCCTTTTTTATTTAGTGAATCAGGTTTATTGAATAACTACTGGTTTCACTTCTTTTTGTCTGATCAGGTTATTGAATTCAGGAATCTGTTCAGTGAAGATGGTGTTCAATGTTTTTAATTGTACATCTATCTTTCCTGAAATTTCATCATAAACTGCTTTAGCCTGATTGGTTGGTTTGAAGTCATTTCCTTCTACCTCTCCACCTAATCCACCGATTTTGTTGTTCAATCTTATCGGGAAGTTTAGGGGATCCTGACCGCTTCTGTTTTTAGTCTGGTAAAGTTCTTCTTCAACACCTTTTACGTTCTCAAGAATATTCTTGGCCATGTCATTTACATCTTTAAAGGCGGGGTCGCCTTTCATGGGCTCAGTTACTCTATTGATCTGATCGCGTGCGTCACGAATTTTCTTCACTGCTTTATTGGCGTCAGACAATTTGTCTCTCACCTTGATGGCAAAATCAAATTGTTCGCGAATATCAGCAAGTGTTCCTTCAGTGCGCGGGTCTTTCAGAATTTCAAACTCAGTTTCCATGGCATTACCATTTACAGTAAGTTTTGCCTTGTATTTGCCTGGAACTGCTTTTGGTCCTCTCAAAGAAGCACCCCACATAATCAACCCATCAAATCCCTCTGCATCAGGATATCTCATATTCCAGATGTGACGGTTCATGCCTGGCTTAATCTTTAAAGCTTCTTCCTTTGCTTTTTTATCAGGTTTTGTTGCGAACTTCTTAATAAGCGTTCCATTCATTTCCATTATTTCAAGTGAAGCAGTAACCTTGGCTGTGTCTTTCACATAGTAATGAACCATGACTCCATTGGGGTGGTTCATTCCGTGGTTACTTGGAGTAGGATTCCATCCACCTCCCTGGCTACCATTCATTCGGTAGCTTGGCATTGGCTTAAACAGATGAGTATTACTTGATGCTACTGCATCGTTCAACTGATGCAATGGCGTAATGTCATCAATTAACCAAACACTTCTTCCTTGGGTTGCTGCGATAAGATTATCGTTTTTAATGGTAAGGTCAGTGATAGGTACAATAGGAAGATTTAACTGGAAAGGTTTCCAGCTTGCTCCATCATCAAATGATATGTACATACCTGCTTCAGTTCCTGCATACAGCAAACCTGCTCGTTTGGGATCTACCCTTACTACGCGGGTGAAATGTTCAGATGGAATGCCATCGGTAATCTGTGTCCAGGTTTTTCCGTAATCTTTGGTTTTGAACAGGTAGGGCTTGTAATCACCCATTTTGTAACTGGTAGCTGCGATATATGCACCACCTTTTACATGGGGATCAAAATCTACACTGTTAACCATACAAAACTCTGGCATCATAGGAGGTGTAATTTTTTCCCAGTTTTTTCCACCATCTTTTGTGATGTGTACCAAGCCATCGTCAGAACCAGCAATAATTACATTCTCCTCATAAGGAGACTCCATTGCAGCAAATATGGTTGAGTAATACTCTACGCCAGTGTTGTCTTTTGTGATAGGTCCTCCTGAAGGTCCTAATTTAGAAGGATCATTTCTGGAAAGATCCGGGCTGATCAATTCCCAGCTTTGACCTTCATTGTAACTTACGTGCAAATGCTGTGATGCTGCATAAAGTTTTTTAGGGTTATGAGGAGAAAAGAATATAGGGAAGTTCCACTGGAAACGGTATTTGGCACCCTCTGCACCATGTCCCATGGGGTTGTCTGGCCAGGCATTGATGCTTCTCGACTCGTTTGTCTGATGGTTGATACGTTCAAAAGTACCTCCGTAGCTACCTCCGTAAACGATATCATTGTTTTTTGGATCCACAGCAATGTGACCACTCTCTCCTCCTGCAGTTACCTGCCAGTCGCTTTCGCTAATGGAAGACCCGTCTGTGCGATGTAAAATACGCTGCGTAGAGTTATCCTGCTGTGCAACAAGAATACGGTAAGGGAAGTGGTTGTCTGTTGTTACTCGATAGTACTGAGCAGTTGGCTGGTTCATGTAAGTAGACCAGTTTTCACCCGCATCATACGATACCTGGGCCCCGCCATCATCGGCAATGACCATACGCTGATTGTCTTCTGGAGCAATCCATAGGTCATGGTGATCACCATGCGGAGCATTATAAGTCTGGAAGGTTTTACCTCCATCTTTAGATCTGTGGTACTGTACGTTCATTACATATACGATATCCTCATCTTGGGTATCTGCATATATTTTGCTGTAGTACCATGCTCTTTGACGAAGCTTTCTTTCATCATTGAGGTATTTCCATGTTTTACCAGCATCATCAGAGCGGTAAATTCCACCTTTGTCATTTTCGATAATGGCAAACACTCTATTGGAGTTGACAGGTGATACGCTCACACCAGAAATTCCCCAAAGTCCTTTTGGTAAACCATCATTGGCAGAAATATTGGTCCAGTTGTCACCTCCATCTGTACTTTTCCACAAAGCAGATCCTTCTCCACCACTTTCGAGGCTATAAGGGGTTCTTTTTATTCTCCATGTTGTGGCGTAAATGATGCGAGGATTATTAGGATCTAATACCAGATCCACAGCGCCAGCATCTTTGTTGGCAAAAAGTATTTTCTCCCAGTTTTTTCCGCCATCCTTGGAACGGTACACACCGCGGTCATCTGATGATTTGAAGAGATCACCTAATACGGCTGCATAAACTAAGTCAGGGTTTCTGGGATGGATTCTAATGCGAGGTACGTGTCTTGAGTTTTTCAAGCCGATGTCGCTCCAGGTCGCCCCGGCATCTGTGGATTTCCAAAGTCCGTATCCAGAGGATACGTTACCCCTTACAGTTGCTTCACCGCCACCTACGTAAATAACATTGTTGTCCCATTCGCTTACAGCAACAGATCCGATAGAGCCACCGAAGTATCCGTCAGATATATTTTGCCATGAGTTTCCGCCATCTTTGGTTCTCCATACACCACCTCCGGTGGCTCCCATGTAAAACAACAAGGGCTTGCCGGGGACGCCAGTTACAGCGCTAGAACGACCACCTCTGTATGGGCCAATGCTTCTCCACTCGAGGGCATTGTAGAGTTTTTCATCATAGGTTGTCGTGTTCTTGGCAGGAGTAGACCCGCTTCGTTTTCGCTGAGCCTCTGCTGCTGTCACCAACAACATTGCGACAGAGAGAAGTAAAAAAAGTTTTTTCATTTTTAAAATTTGGTTTTGTGGTATTTCGAAATGCATTCCCGCGAGCGTCAATGTTCGCGAGATGTTTTTTGCAGAGGATGATGTTCAGCGGATTGCATCCATGTTTAATGGTATCCACCAGCATATCAGCACTCTTACAGTCTCTAGATTACGCGTAATTATGCTTAAATACCCTTTTTTTTCTATAAATGGTCGATTTGAACTTGCGATAGGATAGTTGGATTCTAATGATTCTACGCTAATTTGAAGCAAATCTTTTTCTGTAAAAATGAAGGACATCAAACTCTTATTTAGTCTGCCTGTAGTGGTAGCTGCACTTGGCTATTTTGTGGATATCTATGACCTGCTGCTTTTTAGTATTGTAAGGATTCCAAGCCTTCAATCCCTTGGCGTGCCTTCAGAGGCGCTTTTGGATGAAGGAGAATTCTTACTTCAAGTTCAGATGACTGGTTTGCTAATTGGTGGTTTGATTTGGGGCATTATGGGAGACAAGCGAGGTCGTCTTTCTGTATTATTCGGATCAATACTTTTGTACTCATTGGCCAACATTGCTAATGGATTTGTAACAAGTGTTGATCAATATGCTGTCCTTCGTTTTATAGCAGGTATTGGTCTGGCTGGTGAACTGGGTGCTGGAATCACCTTGGTTTCGGAGGTGTTGCCGACACGGTTAAGGGGCTACGGTACCGCTTTGGTGGCAACAGTGGGATTATTTGGGGCGGTATTGGCCAATTTCGTAGCCAAACACTTTGATTGGCAAACTACCTATTTCATTGGAGGAGGTTTGGGACTAATGTTATTGGTTGCCCGCGCAAGTGTATTTGAATCTGGATTGTTCGTTAAGTTAAAAGAGGCAGCTGTTGAAAGGGGGAATTTTTTCATGCTTTTCACCAATTCTGCCAGATTGAAAAGGTTTGTAGGGTGTATTCTTATTGGCTTACCCATTTGGTATGTGATTGGGATATTGATTACGTTTTCGCCCGAGTTTGCAAGGGCACTAGGGATAGAGGGGGAAGTAGTGGCCGGTGATGCGGTAATGTATAGTTATCTGGCGCTTGCAATTGGAGATTTTGGAAGTGGTTTCATAAGTCAAATGGTAAAATCAAGAAAAAAAATCGTATTGATTTTTATATTCTTAACGTTAGGCGCAATCATTTTTTATCTTTTCCTGCCATTCAAGACCGTAGCATTTTTTTATATCGCTTGCGGAATATTGGGATTTGCAATTGGCTACTGGGCTTTGTTTGTGACTATTGCTGCCGAGCAGTTTGGTACTAATTTAAGATCTACAGTAGCTACAACTGTTCCTAATTTTATCAGAGGAACGGTGGTTCCAATTACGCTGGCTTTTAAATTTTTGCGAGGTGAGATGGGTATTATTTATGGAGCTTTGATTGTGGGCGTTATCACCATCATTATTGCTGTAATTGCACTGAGAAGCATTGATGAAACTTTTTCAAGAGACATGAATTTTATTGAGGAAGAATAGTGAAGTAATGTACTTAAATTAGTTGTATGAAAATCTTGTTCATAATTATACTGGCCTTATTCAGCTTTGGCTCCGCTTTTGCGCAGAAAAAAATCAAAAGTAAAAAACTTACAAAAATTGAATCTGCCGACATGACGCGTGAACAAAAACTTGTTCATGAAAGTCAGCGGAAAGCCAAGAAGAATAAGCCTGTAAGCATGCAAAAGAAGATAAGGCTTGAAAAGAAGCAGATCAAAAAAAGTAAACGTACCAAAGCACCAAAGCCAAAAAAAAGAAAAAACTAGTCTTGCATTAAACCTTAAGCACTTCAGCACGTCCAATAGGAAACAAAACGCAAAATATCCTATGAAACAGCTTAGATACCTTATTATAGCAACCTTTGTAGTTGCCTTAACTGTAATCAGTAACAACTCGTATGCGCAAACTGACACCAAACGTGCTGATGTTCGTCAAAAAGCACAACGTGCCCGTATGGTGGACGGACGTATAGACGGAGAAATTACCAATCGAGAGGCTAAACTTTTGAGGGCAGAACAACGCCATATTCGCAGGGCAGAGCGCAGGGCAAAAGCAGACGGAGAGGTTACCGGATTAGAAAAACGCAAACTGGAAAGAAAGCAGAATCGTGCCAGCCGTCATATTCGCAGGGCAAAGCACAATCCTGTAAGTAACAATTAATAAAAAAAGGGCCAGAAGGCCCTTTTTTTTATACACCATTAAGTGCTGTGGTAAGATCTTCAATCAAATCCTCAATGTCTTCAATGCCTACACTTAAACGGATCAAGGAATCGCTCAAACCATTTTTAATACGTTCCTCTTTTGGAATGCTTGCGTGCGTCATCGATGCGGGGTGATTGATTAAGGATTCAACACCCCCTAATGATTCAGCCAGCGTGAATAAATGTACGGTCTCCATTAATTTATTCGCTTTCGCCTGGCTATCGTCTTTTAAAGTAAATGAAAGCATTCCGCCAAAATCATTCATTTGTTGTTTGGCTACATCATGGTTAGGATGGTTAGGAAACCCTGGCCAATAAACTTTCCCTACTTTGGGATGGGCGGCTAAAAATTCCGCAATCTGTTTTCCGTTGCTACAATGCCTTTGCATTCTTAGCTGAAGGGTTTTGATGCCGCGAAGCACAAGGAAACAATCGTTGGGACTTGGCACTGCCCCACAGGAGTTGAGTATAAAGAACAATTCGTCCCTTAATTTTTGATCATTGACAACCAGTGCGCCCATGATTACATCGGAGTGACCGCCAAGGTATTTGGTTACCGAGTGCATTACAATATCGGCTCCCAGTGCAAGTGGATTTTGCAAATATGGAGAAGCAAAGGTATTGTCTACAGCAACGAGAATATTGTTTTGTTTTGCAATAGCAGCACAAGCTTTGATGTCAATAATTCTCATCAGTGGATTCGATGGAGTTTCCAGCCACATCAGCTTGGTGCGCTCGTTGATTAAGGGTTTAATGTTTTCGGCATTGGTTAGGTCAATGAAGTGGAATTTAATGCCGTATTTTTCAAAGACCTTCCTGAACATTCGATACGAACCTCCATAGAGGTCATTGCTGGTGATTACCTCATCGCCAGGGCTTAATAATTTGATTACCGCATCTGTGGCCCCCATCCCTGAAGAGAAACAAAGGCCAAATTGACCGTTTTCGAGCGCTGCAATGCTCCTTTGGAGGGCATCCCGGGTCGGGTTGGCTCCTCTTGCATATCCATACCCTTTATGTTTAGAGGGAGATTCCTGGGCATAGGTGGAAGTTTGATAAATGGGCGTCATAACAGCTCCGGTCAATGGATCTGGTTCTACCCCGGCATGAACAGCTTTAGTTCCGAATTTCATAGCAATGATTTAATCCCTAATTTTAGACAGATTATTTTTGAGCGACAAAATTGCAATTTTTTTCACGATATTCTTATATCTGGAAGTTTGAGGATGAGCTCGAGGCACAGTATAATGACTTTATACAGGCTTCCAACTTAATCTCTCTTCGGCTGGTAACGTTCCTTACCCTATTTGGGATGTCCATTTTTTTAATCATTGATTTTTTTAAAGACGTAGACTTCTCGGTGGTTTTGATAACCCGTATTTCAGTGTTGGTTGGCGCGTCAATAATTATGTGGTTATCCTACAAGAACCTGTCATTTAGGGTATTTGTATTGTTTGTTATTTTGATCGCTGCAATGAGTTTTGGTTCGGCCATCATCACTGCCACATTTGCACGCATGCCCTCTTTTTATCTTACCAATCTTATTTTTCTTATTTTTCTTTTGGTAATTACTGCAAGTGGGTTGCACTTAAGACATGCATTCTACCTTAATCTAGTGTTCTTGGTTCTGTTTATTTTCTATTCTCAGATTATCCATAGAGACCCATTTTATTTTAGCCAGTACCCTCATTTGTTTTCAATTTTTGTTTACATCCATATTGCCGGTGTCGTATTGGAAAGTAGAAGAAGAAATAATTTTTTACAGTTCAATGATTTAGCTGAGCAAAAAAGACTGGTTGAGGAATTGAATCAGCAGAAGAACAAAGTGATATCCATTCTGTCACATGATGTGGCTACACCCATGAACTCCCTGTCCACTATGTTGTATTTGCAAAGCAGGGGTAATATCAATGAGCGTGATTTCAAGTCGTATATTGTTGCGTTGAGGGAACAATTCAATAATGTATCGTTTTTGCTTCACAGCTTGGTCAGATGGTCTCGCTCTCAAATGGAAGGATTTGTGCTAGATAAAACCACCGTGAACATGTTGGATTTGCTGGAGAATAAAATAAAATTTTTTCACCTTCCGCTTATTGACAAGAGTTTAGAGTTAAAATTAAATATTGATCAATCTGCTTATGTCAATGTGGACGAAGACATGATTAGAATTGCCTTGCGCAACCTGATATCCAATGCCATCAAATTCGCAAGAAAGGGTACTTTGATTCAGCTTGAAGTATCCAAAAATGAAGATGGAATGGTGAGGGTGCTTGTTACCAATCAGGGAGATCCAATTCCTGCCGATTTGCAAAAGAAACTATTTACGTACCAAATGCCCTCCGCTGCCGATACCAATGGGGAAAGAGGTGCTGGACTAGGACTGGCCATGTCAGCCTTTTTCGTCCATCTCAATCAAGGACGGATGTATCTGGTTCGCTCCGATGAGGGGATTACTTCCTTTTGCATGGAGTTACCACTTGGCGTTCACCAATAAAAACAGGCTTAATTTCCTTGAATTCCACTATTCTTATTCTTTGAGTTGATATTTAAATGAAAAACCCTATAATTAGGTGTTACTTTCCCGTGAATTAGGTATCAATAAAGCGGAGCTTTATTTCTGAAATTTTAAAAAACTCAGCTAAATTCAATGTTCTGTTTAAGGCTTTCCATAGCCGTTTGATTTCTGCTTAATATCCACTGAAATGAAAAAATATTTACAACTCGGATTTCTTGCTTGTATTATACTCATCCTACCAATGAGTTTGTTAGCACAAAACTCCGTTGGTATAGGAACCTCCAATCCCAACTCGCATGCTGTTTTGGAATTGGTATCACCAGGTAATAATCAGGGATTTTTAGCGCCTGGGTTGACAACCTCCCAACGAACAGGCATGGCATCCTCCTTGTCTTCCAATGACAAAGGATTGTTGGTTTATGATACTGGTGAAAACAAATTCTATTTCTGGCAGGGAACACAATGGCTCCCCATCAAAAGTGGATTGGAGTTGGTGGCAGGCGCTGGTATACAAATAACCGGAAATACGATCGCAGTAGTTCCTGATGGTGACGGTGATGCAACCAATGAAATTCAAGATTTGAATTTGACGGGAAGTACATTGACAATTACCAACAATCCTTCTGCAACACCTGTAAACCTCTCAGCATTTACGGGTACCAATTCTGATGATCAGACACTGACTTATAATCCAACAACAGGTCAATTGACTATTTCACGACTAAGCGGCAATCAATCTCAAACCATAACAACAGCAGGATCAGCAGGGGGAGACCTTACGGGCACTTATCCTAATCCGACAATTGCTAACAACGCTGTTACCACGGGTAAGATTAACAACGCAGCTGTCACTTCTGCTAAAATGGATGCGAGTGGTGTAACTGCCGGAACGTATGGATCGGCAACACAGACCTCTCAGGTTACGGTCAATGCGCAAGGGAGGGTTACTTCTGCTACCAATGTGACCATTGCTGGTGTTGCGCCAGCGGGTGCAGCGGGTGGGGATTTGACGGGCACTTATCCTAACCCTGCAGTAGGTAATGGTGCAATTACCAATGCAAAAATTGCCAACAGTGCAGTGGATGACAGCAAGGTGGCCAGTGTTGCACCTGGTAAACTTACTCAGGCAGGGGCGACCACCGGGCAAGTATTAAAATGGAACGGATCCAGCTGGGTTCCTCAGGCTGATAATAGTTCGGGAGGAACATTGACAAGTATAGCTACCGGAACAGGGCTAACGGGGGGACCTATTACGGCCACGGGAACGATAAGTATGGCTAACACTTCTGTGACTGCAGGGGCCTACGGTAGTGCAACACAAGTCCCTACTTTCACAGTTGACGCTCAAGGTCGGTTAACTGCCGCCACCAACACTACTATTTCGGGAGTGGCACCAGGGGGTGCAGCTGCTGGCGATTTGGCCGGCACTTACCCCAATCCAACTTTGGCAACTACCTCTGGTAATAGCTCAGTTGCTGCCATTAATAATGCAGCCACAACAGGTACAATTAATACCAATCGGTTAAATGCTGCGGTGGTATTGGATACGGAAGCACCTGCTGCAGGAGATATTGGAGGAAATTTTAGTACTGGCTTACAAATCAATGCAAACTCGGTTACTACAGCTGAGATAACCGATGGTACAATAGGAACGTTAGACCTTGCCAATAGTGCTGTAACAGATGTAAAGATTGCGCCAGGCGTTGCTGTAACTAAACTATTAGCGGGTGCTCCCAATCAGGTGCTAACCACCGTAGCGGGAGTTCCCACATGGCAGGCACCTGTAGATAATAGTACAACTAATGAGATTCAAACATTGTCTTTTAATTCAGGCACATCTTTATTAAGCCTGACAAGCGGAGGTTCAGTTACCATTACAGGAACTACTCCAGGAGGTACAGCAGGGGGGGATTTAAACGGAACGTTTCCTAACCCAACAGTTGATGGATTGCAGGGAAGGCCTGTGGCAGCCACTGCGCCTGCAACCGGACAGGTTCTCAAATACAATGGCTCAGCGTGGGCTCCAGGCACTGATAATTCAGGGGGTGGAGGAGTAGGAGGAAGCGGACAAGCCGGAGAGGTTGCCTATTGGGTGGATGGTTCCACTATTACCGGCAATAGTAATTTATTCTGGAACGAAAAAGATGCACAACTAGGTATTGGTCTTACCCCTAAAGCCAACCTACACTTAGGTGGATCGCATGCGGTCAACCTCACCATAGCTTCAGGAGATTATCTTGTAACCAATAAGGATTATGTAATAATTGCACCAAACGGAGCCACTTCCGTTTTACTTCCCGATGCTGATGAATTACCAGGAAGAATTTTGATTATTCGATCGACAGATTCCAAAGGTGTGACGGTAAGAAGCAATAGTGGAAAAGATACAGTGGATGGAATGCCAGGAGTAAATGTAGCAGACGGTGATGCCGGAAGTGTTTATTCAATTACAATTATTGCAACCCCTGGTGGTCGCTGGTTAACCTTAACTAAGGCTGTAAAATAGTTTCCAATGAAAACTAAATTCACCTTAATATTATTTCTTGGTTGGACTTTTTTGAAAGCCCAAAGCTTTTATAATATCAATTCCAACGTGTTTATCAGCTCCGGAACTACGTTCACGGTGGGCGATAGCCTTGTCAATAATGGCACACTCACCAATAATGGCAATATGGTGATGGGCGGAGTTTGGATTAACACAGGCACCTATAATCCCGGTACCGGTGAAATTACTTTCAATAATCCGCCAGGCGGGAAATCACAAATCATCAATCACAACAATCAATCTTTCAATAAGCTTACTATAAATGGAGGAGGTGAGAAATTAATTTTAGCCGATATGACCATTGTAGGAGAATTGAATCTTGTTAGTGGTGTGATTGCCAATGAAAATAATTCCAAAGTAGTATTTCAACCTGGAGCTAAAATTACCGGAGGATCAGATCAATCGCACATCAATGCGCCAGTAGAGCAACAAGGGTCAGGATCGTGGCTTTTTCCTATGGGCAATGGAAGTACTTATCTTCCTGTTGAAATTTCAGGTGTTACAGATAATACAGCCAGGGGAGTTATACAGGCACATGAGCTTAGCAGTGGTGAAGTACTGACTGGCGAAAGGTCTGTTACACAACTTTCTTCCAAGAGATACTGGGAACTCAGTTCGTTAGGTGGTTCTTTGGCCAACACCACCATTACCTTGCCCCTGAGGAATGAAAGTACCTTTACAGGAGCGCCAGAACTTTTTGCAGTGGTGGAATCTTCTGCCGCTTTTGGGCCTTACAAGAGTCTCGGTCAATCTGCTTTTACAGGCGATGCCAGCAATGGAAGAATCAGCAGTGAATCTTCGCCAACACTTTCCTTTTTTACCGTGGCCACCGTTAGCGGTGAAAAAAATGTGATTGCCTATAATGGTGTTTCACCCAATGGAGATGGTTACAATGACTATTTCCAGATTTTCAATATTCAATTGTTTCCCAACAATAAAGTAACAGTATTTAATCGTTGGGGCGATAAGGTTTTTGAACTTGATGGGTACGACAATGACCAGCGAATTTTTACTGGAGAAAACAATGTAAACCAAACCGGAAAATTACCCAGCGGAATTTATTTCTATAAGATACAGTTGGGTGATGGTTCCAAAGAACTCACTGGTTACCTCGAGTTAAAAAACGAACCTCGTTAGATAGTTTGATTCAGATCAAACTGCTCCAGGTAATCGGCAACTCTTCTCACAAACATTCCTCCCAAAGATCCGTCTACCACGCGGTGGTCGTAGGAGTGTGATAGAAACATCTTATGTCGGATGGCAATTACGTCACCAGTCGGGGTTTCCAATACAGCCGGTTTTTTCTGAATGGCACCCAGTGCCAATATGGCCACCTGTGGCTGCATGATAATAGGCGTACCCATTACGTTTCCAAAAGAACCTACGTTGGAAACGCTGTAAGTACCTCCGGCTAATTCGTCTGGTTTCAATTTATTATCTCTTGCTCTTGAAGCAATATCGTTAACCATTTTGGCCAGACCTCTCAGATTGTATTGATCTGCATTTCTGATTACAGGTACAATAAGATTGCCCGTTGGTAAGGCTACGGCCATTCCAACATTGATGTCTTTCTTTTTAATGATGCGATCACCATCTACCTGGATATTGATCATCGGGAAGTCTTTAATTGCTTTAGCGACTGCCTCAATAAAAATGGGTGTAAACGTTAAAGACGATCCTTCTTGTTTTTGAAATTCGTTTTTCACTTTATTTCTCCACAACACGATGTTGGTCACGTCAGCTTCAACAAAAGAAGTAACGTGTGGTGAAATGCGTTTTGAGTCTACCATGCGCTCGGCAATCATCTTGCGCATGCGGTCCATTTGGATAATTTCATCTCCTGCGTTGATGGATGCAGGCACTGCAGGCTTAGAGGAAGTCAATGCAGGGGCAATGGTATGTCCTGATTTGCGTTGCTGCAGGTAAGCCAGAATATCTTTTTTTGTAACACGGCCTTCGCTGCCTGTGCCGGGTACAGTGTCAAGTTCAGCTACTGGTATGTTCTCTTCTTTGGCAATATTTTTCACCAGAGGAGAATAGAATCTTGATGAAGCTTTGAAGTCAGACTGATTGGCGCCATTGCTCTGGTTGGCTACCATTGCCGGCTCAGCTTTTACGGTGGACTCTGCCGGCTTGGATTCAGTTTTGGCAGTTGGCTTTTCCGAAGGGTTGGCTTCATCACTATCTGTTGCAATCACTGCAATAGGTGAGCCTACTTTTACTACTTCACCATCTTTGGCAAGTATTTCTTTAAGTACTCCAGCGTGGGTGGAGGGTACTTCGGTATCTACTTTATCCGTGGCAACTTCCAGTACGGATTCGTCCTGTTCAATTTTATCACCAGGCTTTTTCAGCCAGGTCAAAATTGTTGCCTCCATGATGCTTTCGCCCATTTTGGGCATTATTAGCTCTACCAACGCCATTTTTATCAAATTTTAAACTGCACAAAGTTAGCATTTTTAGCACTACACGCTAATTCGAGCCTTTAGTCAATTGGGTAAATTCACCCTGATCAGGTTAAGAACGGCCGCTGCAGAATATTGGATATTGAGCATTCTATCCTGAGATAATTTCAGCAGTTTGGTCACCGTTTTACTTTTGTCCGAGTAGGCGATCCACACAGTCCCTACAGGTTTGTCGGGGGTGGCGCCACCAGGCCCTGCAATGCCGCTTGTGGCTACGCCAATGTCGGCATTGAATTTACTTCTTACAATATTGGCCATCTCAATGATGGTAGGCTCGCTTACTGCTCCATACTTTTCAAGAGTTTCTGGCCTTACTCCCAGTTGGCGCATTTTGATTTCGTAGTCATAGGGAATCATGCTACCCAAATAATAATCTGAACTACCGGGAACACTGGTGATGAGGTGGGAGAGATAGCCTCCGGTACAACTTTCTGCAATCGATAGTTTCAATTTTTTTTCACGCAAGGTGTTTCCAATCATCACTTCCAGCGGAGCATCACCATAGCCGTAGATGTATTCTCCTGCTAAAGGCTTCAACTTTTCTACGAGCGCTCCAATCTCCGTTCTCAAAGTTTCTTCCGAATCGCCCGTGCCCGTGAGGCGCAATTTGACCTCACCTAAACTTGGGAGGTAGGCCAATTTGATATGACCAGGAAGACTTTTTTCCCAGCTGGCTATCTTCTCGGAAAGAAAAGACTCTCCAATGCCTGCCGTTCGAATCATCTGATGGTATAATGCAGGTGTCTTAAACTGAGATTTAAGCTTTGGTATGATGATGTCATTCATCATCTTTTTCATTTCGTGCGGAACGCCCGGCATCGAAACAAAAATTTTTCTGTTTTTATCAAACCACATGCCCGGGGCTGTGCCTATGGCATTAGTAATTTTGGTACAACAGGTAGGTAGCGCTGCCTGCTGGCGGTTAATTTCTGTTAATTCTCTGCCACGACTTTTAAAGAAAGCGGTCACCTCAGCAAGTGCTTCCTCATGAATGGCAGTTTCGCAATTGAAATATTTAGCCAGGCAAGGTTTGGTCAAATCATCGCTGGTAGGACCAAGGCCTCCTGAAATTAAGATGATGTCTGCGCGTTGTTCGGCTTCAGCGAATGCGGTAAGGATCTGCTCTTCTTTATCTCCAATTGTGGTTCGCCTGATGACTTTGAAGCCTACCTTATCCAGTTCTTTGCTCATCCAATGGGAATTGGTATCCATTGTTTGGCCGTACAGTAATTCGTCTCCTATGGCAAGTATTTCAACTAAAACTGGTTTCATATGATGGTCCATTTCCGGATGTGCAATTCTATCAATCTAAAGCCATAAAAATTGCAAAAGCGACCATTTTGTTCCATCGCGTCCCGAAAATCCTCTAAATCTTTCTTTTGATCGTGGTATCGGCCTTTTGATTTGCCCAATCTTCCTAACTTAGCACTCCGCTTAGCCAATAAATACATGAAAATAACTCAGGTTGTCTTACTATTTGTGCTGGGTGCTTGCACCACGGCACAAATCAATCAGGCCATTTCCACAGCAGGCAAATCGCTGGGAGGAGAAACACCATTAACTACCGCTGAGGTGGCAGATGGCTTAAAAGAAGCTTTAATTAAGGGAATTTCCAATGGCTCTGACCTGGCATCTCAAACGGATGGCTATTTCAAAAATGAAGCCATCAAAATATTGTTTCCACCTGATGTGAAAAAGGTGGAGGAGAAATTGCGCCAGATTGGGCTAGGAGGTGAGGTAGATAAATTCGTGATGACATTAAACAGGGGTGCTGAGGATGCGGCCAGAGAAGCAAAACCCATTTTTATCTCCGCGATCAGGTCCATGACCATTGAAGATGCATGGGGAATCTTAAAAGGTGAACAGGATGCGGCTACGCAATACCTTAAACGCACTACCTCTGCGCAGTTGAAAGAAAAATTCAGCCCGGTGATTCAAAGTTCGCTGGATAAAGTAAATGCAACTAAATACTATAGTGATCTTGTTAACACTTACAATAAGATTCCGTTTACGGAGAAAGTGAATCCTGATTTGAATGACTACGCAACAGACAAGGCCATTGAGGGTTTGTTTGTGATGGTAGCGAAAGAAGAGAAGGAGATAAGACAAGATCCGCTGGCAAGGACCACGGATTTATTAAAGAGAGTATTTGGCGCCCAATAAAATCGAAAAGAAAAAATGAGTTTATTTAAAAAGCACGAAAACACAATCAACAAAGCAATCAAAGCGCTGCATGAGCGAACTTTTTATGCAGCTTACCCCGAACATCCAGCTCCCGCTATCTATGGAGAAACGGCTGATGCGGATGGCCAGGCAAGTTTTAAAGCATTGGTAGGAAAGAAATTTGAAGAACTGGCTCAGCAAAGTCCTGAAGGATGGGCAGGCCAGGAGGAATCGCCCTATTTGCAAGATGCTTTAAAGATCGCTTACCCTACTTTTAGTACCTCCACACTCATTGATCGTGCTAACCAAGCATTTCATCAGTGGAGAAAAGTGGATGCGGCTGAGCGTGCTGGAATTTTAGTGGAATCACTTGAACGTATAAAATTCCGTTTTTTTGAAATCGCCTATGCGACCATGCACACTACCGGTCAGGGATACATGATGGCATTTCAGGCCTCAGGACCCCACGCAGCAGACAGGGCATTGGAGGCCATCGCAGCTGGTCATGAAGAATTGCAACGTTTTCCTGCCAAGGCATTATGGGACAAACCCATGGGTAAATACAATTTGCAGATCAACAAAGAATGGAGAGCCGTTCCAAAAGGAATTTCGTTGGTAATCGGTTGTTCTACTTTTCCTACCTGGAACTCAGTGACGGGCATATATGGTAGTCTTGTTACAGGCAACTCAGTAATTGTAAAGCCACACCCTGGCGCCATTTTACCTATCGCCATTTTTGTTGCTGAAATTCAGAAAGTATTGGTAGAGAACAATCTGGATCCTAATATCTGCCAGCTGGCAGTAGATACTTTTGATAAAATGATCACCAAGGAATTGGCAGAGCACAAGGAGGTGAAGCTGATTGATTATACTGGCAATTCAGCTTTTGGCAATTACCTGGAAGGCCTTCAGGGAAAAACTGTTTTCACTGAGAAAACGGGTGTCAACTCTGTAATTCTTGATTCAGCGGAAGATATTGATAAGGCAGTGGCCAACCTTACTTTCTCTGTCAATTTGTACAGCGGACAGATGTGTACTGCTCCTCAGAATTTCTATGTGCCAAAGGATGGCATTAAAACGCCCAATGGTGTGGTGAGCTTTGATGAGTTTGCACAAAAGTTTGTAGACAGTGTAAATGGCTTGGTAGACAATCCTAAGGCTGGACCTTTTGTGTTGGGAGCTGTTCAAAACAAAAAGACATTGGATCGTGTAGCGGATGCGGAAAATCTTCCTGGTAAGGTTTGGTTAAAGTCACGCACATTTGAAAATCCGATGTTCAAGAAGGCGCGCATTGCCACACCAGTGGTTGTGGAGATTGACGCCAGCAAAGAAGACGTGTTCAGCAAGGAGCTGTTTGGGCCAATTGCTTTGTTGATCAAAACAAAAGACACAGATGAGTCTATCGCCCTGGCGCAAAAGATGGCGATGGCCCATGGTGCTATATCGTGTGCAGCTTACACCACCGATGCCAATGTACGTGAGAAAATTGCTGATGAGATGTCGTTGGCGGCAACGCCCGTATCTTTTAACCTGACTGGCGGTATTTATATGAATCAAAATGCAGCCTTCTCTGATTTTCACGTAACAGGTGGCAATCCATCAGGAAATGCTTCTTTTACCAACCCTGAGTACGTTACTAAAAGATTTACGTGGGTAGGGCACAGGGAGCCGGTAAAGGCGTAGTAGTAGTAGTAGTAAGTAGTGAGGAGTGATCGTATGCAAGTAAAACTTTTACTATCTGCAATACTTTTAACGGTTGGTTTTGTAACCACACAGGCACAATATGCCATTAAGCTAACCAGCAACAACAATTCTAAAAAATCCCAGGTGATTGAAGAGGGAATGAGGGTGAGGTGTATCATTAAACAGGGATCAAAAAGTTACACCAATACCCTTAAGCAGATTTCAACTGAACGAATTGTAGTGGGGGATACTACCATTGCCATCTCAGATATCAAGGCTATAGGAAAAAGGAAAAATGGGACCATGTTTGGCGGATTCTTTTTTCTAAGTGCCGGTATTGCTTTAATGAATGCTGGAGTCACTCCTGATGACCCTGACCCCTATTGCCAGAACTGTCAACTGATTGAAGAGAATAAGGGATTAGAAACAGCAGGTAATGTTCTTAGTATAGTAGGCGGTGGTACATTGATCTTTCTTGGTGTTCGGACACTTGATAGAAATTCGGCCAAAAGATTCACCTACTGGACGATGGAGGTGATACCAAAAGAATGATAGTTGGCTAATAATTTCTTTTGATTGCCGAGGGTTAAAAGAACCAAAGTTTGATGGCCATTGCGATGACCGAAACAACAAGGATTCGCTTGATCCATTTTTCTCCGGCAGACACTGACCACCTGCTGGCATACCAGCCTCCCATGGCCTGGCCGAGAGCCAGGGCAAACCCGATGGACCAAATGATTTTGTCGCCTATCGCAAAGATGATTACCGCTGCTCCAGTATAGAGTATGGCGGCAAATACCTTGATGTAATTGATTTTGATCAGGTTGAAATTGTTGACATGGGTTAGTAATGCAATGACTAAAAAACCAATGCCTGCCTGGAGGAATCCTCCATATATTCCTAGAAAGAAAAACAGAACAGTACCTAAGATTTGCCTGGCGGGAGTCATGTTTTCTACGCCCGCGTTTTTTGAAGTTTTGGGATTGAAGACGATAGAGAGCACTACTGCCACCATTACGATGGCTAGAATTCTGTTGAACACCGCATCGGATATGTCCGTAGCCAGCCATGCGCCTATCAATCCACCCAGAAGAGAAACAACGGACAAATAGTAGGTATAAGGAAAAGGAAGCTTAATGCCTTTGCTGTGAAATCCGCCCACTGCAAAGAAGTTTTGAGCCAGTATAGCTACCCTGTTGGTTCCATTGGCTACGGTACCGGGCAGTCCCATAAAAATCAGGATAGGCATTGAGATGAGTGAGCCACCTCCCGCTACCGTATTGAGGAAGCCGGTGAACATCCCTACGACAACATAAATAGGATACTCAAGCCATGGCGACATTGTGGGTAATTGAATTATATTAGATAGCAATAGGCATACCTACCTCACCTTTGCTTTTCGAATCATTTTAGAAAATAGTCCGGGGAAAAAACGTTTGAAGTGCACTCCGAGCGTTTCCTTGCCACCAATGTATACTTCCTCTTTTTGATTGACTATTGCCTTAATAATTTGCTTAGCACATTTTTTTACAGGCATTCCATTGTTCTGAGCATCATCCATTTTATTTAATGGAGTGCCATCACCGGTAAGAGCAGAAACAGAAACTGTTGTTTGTATAAAACCAGGAGCCAGGATGGTTACTTTGATATTCTGTTTCCACAACTCAGCCCTTAAGGATTCAAAGAAACCGTGAAGGGCATGTTTAGCTGCTGCATATCCGGATCGGTAAGGAGTTCCAAATTTTCCAGTGAGACTTGTGACCACTGCAATATGTCCTCCTTTTTGATTGATCATATAAGGTAGAAGGTATTTGGTTAAGGCAATGGTGCCAAAATAATTCACCTCCATTATTTTTCGATCTACTTCTAGAGAGGTATCCAGGGCCAGACTTCTTTGGCTCACCCCACCATTGTTGATTAAAATATCTATGTGGCCAAAAGTTTGCATGGCTGCCTGCACACTCAATTTTAAGGTATTGGCTGCTGCAAGATCCAAAGGCAGAATGCGGATGTTGGGTTGTGATGCTGCATCACAATTTCCCTTCACCTTTTCCAGTTCTTCCTTTCTTCTAGCTGAAATGATGATTCGCGCGCCACTTTTTGCAAGTTCATAGGTAAGTGCTTCGCCAATGCCTGAACTGGCGCCTGTTACCCAAACGACTCTGTTTTTTAACGATCTCATTTAAGCTGCCTCCTTATTATGTTTGCTGTCTTCTGCGTATACCCAAATGGTATAAACTCCTAAAGCAGTACCAATCGGAAAGGAGAACAATTTGAAACAGCCCATGATCAGTGCAAGAATCATTGCCCACTTCTGCTTGTATAATATTCCTATGCCCGCAATGATCGTTGGTAACGAGAAAAAGATCACGATGGTAGCAGGAAGAAATTGAATTATTTTGGTCACTAATTCGAGGATGATCACTTCATCTGGTTCTACATTCTGAGCGATCAGCGCCAATATGGTTGACACGAACATTGACAATCCAAATAGAATGACCATTTGAAGGGAACCTGAAACAACGTACAGGATGCCCAGTACCTTTTTGTGGCTTTCCATAATGCGGGGGTTTGTTACAAATTATATAAAGCTAACTATTCTTCCTTTGGTATATCACAAAATCAAAGGCGAAGAAGTGTCTTTCGTCTGCCTTGTGATGCTTTCTTGAAATCTCTGTCCAATTTTTTGTATCTACTTTAGGGAAGTAGGTATCACCTTCAATTTCAGCTTTGATTTCTGTGAGGTAAAGAAAGTCAGCCATAGGGAGGGCCTGTTCATAAATTTGGGCACCACCGATTACAAAGACTTCAGTTTCATTGTTTTTCCTCGCTATTTCAATTCCGCTTTCTATTGAATTTACAATGGTGCATCCTGGTGCTTTGAAATCGGGCTGCCGGGTAACCACAATATTGGTTCTTTTGGGTAGTGGCTTAAATTTATCGGGAAGGGATTCATAATTTTTTCTACCCATGATCACATGATGACCTGAAGTAGTATTCATAAAATATTTCATATCATCGGGTAGCCGCCATGGAAGGTCATTGTCTTTTCCTATTACTCTATTCTGTGTAACAGCCGCTATAATGGATATCTTCATGTTAAATTTGATTGCCTCTAAAAAAGTCAGCGATATTCATTCTCTTTTTTCCTTCAGGCTGCAGCTCGTCAACGCTTACCCCTCCATCCTTTGATTTAAAATACAAATAGTTTTTCTGATCAGTGAGGATGGGTTCCACAGATTGGCTGGTGGAGGGCGCTATCGATGCTTGAAAAACCTTAAAGGTTTTATTATTAATTTTTGTCCACGCTGCAGGGTAAGGACTTAAGCCGCGAATGAAATTGATGATTTGTTGTGAGTTTTGGTTCCAGTTGATCTCGCATGTTTCTTTGAATATTTTGGGCGCGTGCTTGATTTCAATTTGTTCCTGTTGAGGGATGGAGGGATAATCTCCCTTTTCTATACTTTGCACCGTTTTTAGCACCAGTGTCGCGCCCTTGTTCATCAATCTTTCGTACAGCGAGCCAGCATTATCATTGTCGTGAATGGTTTCCTTTTCCTGAAAGATAATACTGCCAGTATCAATTTCATGTTTGAGAAAGAAGGTGGTGACTCCCGTTTCTTTTTCTCCATTGATGATGGCCCAGTTGATGGGTGCTGCGCCACGATATTGTGGCAATAAAGAAGCATGCAGGTTGAAGGTACCCAGTGCTGGCATTGACCACACTACTTCGGGGAGCATGCGAAAAGCTACTACCACCTGAAGATTGGCATTATAACTTTTTAGTTCTGAAATAAAATCCGGGTCCTTGAGATTGGCAGGCTGAAGTACCGGTACCTCGTACTTGAGCGCACATTCTTTTACAGGTGAGGGTGTAAGTTTTTGTCCGCGCCCCTGGGGTTTGTCTGGAGCAGTAATTACCGCAACCACATTGTATTGGTGATCGATGAGTGCTTGAAGGCTGGGTACAGCAAATTCTGGTGTGCCCATGAAAATGATCCGGAGGTTATTCACGTAACTATTAAATGAGGATTTACAAAGATCCCCGCTTTTGGCTATAAGACAAATTATTTTGTTAGTCTCTCAATTTTTTGGACATATACTTACTACAAATGGGACATGTTTTCCATTGGTGACCTCGTGCAGGACAATATTCTCTCCCAAAATAAATTATTTGTAAATGTGCTTTGTTCCATTGCGCTTCGGGGATTAGTCTTTTAAGGTCTTTTTCAGTTTGTTCCACATTTTTTCCACTTGATAGTCCCCAACGATGAGCCAGCCGATGAATGTGCGTGTCGACAGGAAACGCAGGTTTACCAAACCATTGTGTCATAACTACCGAAGCGGTTTTGTGACCTACAGCTGGTAATTCTTCCAGCGCCTCAAAGCTGTCAGGCACCTGACCATCATACTTCTCCACTAATATTTTGGAGAGCCCAGCTATGCCTTTGGATTTCATAGGGGATAACCCGCAAGGTTTGATGATCTCACGGATTTCTTCTACCGAAAGTTTCATCATATCGTAAGGGTTGTCAGCTTGCTTGAACAGGTATGGCGTGGTTTTATTGACGCGCTCATCTGTACATTGCGCTGACAGTAAAACCGAAATCAACAAGGTGTAGGCATCTTTGTGCTTGAGCGGAACTTCAGGATTGGGGTATAACTTATTAAGGATGGCAAGTATGTCTTTTACTTTCTCAGCTTTCGTCATCTCTGGTTTTTATTAAGATCAGTTGTACAAGAGGTACTTTGATCTTTTCTTTTTAAAAGTATTTAATTCAGGTTGCCAGGTAAGTTTAATTTCTTCTTCATTCATCCCGCTTTTTATCTGTTCTTTTAACACATCATTGCCAGCCAACTTATCGAAATAGGGAATGAAGAATTTATCTTTGTCGGGATAGTTGTTATAAAATTCTATCAGGTATTTTAAAGTTATCTTTGGTTCCGGTTTTATATTTCTTAAATCCAGACCGTAGCATGTTTTGTTTTCGTGCGGTGGATACTTTGACATGCTGTCGATTCTCACGGGGGTAAAGCTAAAGGAGTAGTTATCTTTCAATTCCGGGTTGCCAATTATTTCAAAAGGCGTGAGTGTACCTCTGCCCACGCTGATCACCGTTCCTTCAAACAAACACAGCGATGGATACCATAGCACTGCATTTTGTGTGGGTAAGTTGGGGGATGGTTTGATGGGAAGCACGTAAGGTTTTGCATGCGTATAATTCTTCATCGGGATCACCTCCAATTGGCAAGTCACTCCGTTCTTCAACCATTTTTCCCCCACAATCAATTTAGCCATTTCTCCTATGGTCATACCATGCACGATGGGGATTTCGCCAAATCCGACAAAAGATTCGAATTCTGGTTTTAAAACTGGCCCATCCACATAGCCTCCATGTGGGTTTGGTCTGTCCAATACCATAACAGCTTTATTATTTTCTCCACAAGCTTCCATGAGATGATAGAGTGAACTCACGAAAGTGAAGAAGCGCACGCCTACATCCTGTATATCGAAAAGGACAATATCGATATCTTCCAGACTTTGTGCTGAAGGTTTTTTTGCGCTACCGTAAAGTGAAACGATGGGCAATCCGGTTTTTTCATCGACTGCATCCTTTATGATTTCGCCATCAGGGGCATTTCCTCTGAAGCCATGTTCAGGGCTGAATATTTTCACCACGTTGATGTTCAGGGCCAGGAGTGTGTCTACTAAATGGGTGTTGCCAACAACAGAAGACTGATTGACAAGTAACGCGATTTTTTTGTCCTTTAGCTTTGGAAGCAGCAGATCAAGGCGTTCAGCGCCTATTTGGATTTTATCGGTGCGCTGTGCGCACGAGGCAAAGCCCAACATTAAAAAAACAAACAACGCAATTATCCTTATCATTTTAGTATTAATTTGCCAGTTGTATACAGCCAAAATTAAGCCATAAACTTGAACCTTGGATATTTCATATCGAAAAGAATAAGCCGCGAACAACGTGATGGCTTTTCTTCCATCACTCACAAAATAGCAATTGTAAGCATCGCTATAGGATTAAGTGCTGCCATTGTATCTTTTCTGATTATGGAAGGCTTTCAATCCACCATTAAAAGTAAGATATATAGCTTTAGCTCCCACTTGCTGGTGACGCGATTTACGATGAACAATTCGATGGAAGAGCAGCCCTTCTTCTACAATATTGATTTGTACAACAATTATAAAAAATACGGATTCATCGACCATGTGCAGGAGTACAGTCATAAAGCAGGATTGATAAAGACGGATGATGAGGTGTTGGGGATTTTTTTTAAGGGAATTGGAAAGAGTTTTCATTTGGATGCCTTCAAGCAAAACATGGTAGAGGGGGAGTTTCTCCATTTGCCGGATTCCAACTATGCCTTTGAGGTGGTGATCAGCAGCACAATTGCAAACAAGATCAGAGCTAAAGTAAATGATGAAATTGTTGTGCATTTTTTTCAAAACCCACCAAGATTTAGGAAGCTGAAAGTGGTTGGTATTTACGAAACCAATCTATCGGATTATTACGACAGCAAAGTAATTATAGGCGACATTCGACTGATTTCAAGACTCAATGACTGGGCCGACAGTGTAGCGGGTGGACTGGAGGTATTTGTGAAGGATCCAAAGGATGTTGATTTGGCTTATGAGGTTATTGGGGAAGATATGGACTATGATCTTTACATTGAAAAAGTAAGCGACAAGTATGTGCAGGTATTTGAATGGTTGGGGCTGATCAGTCGTCAGGTAAATATTTTACTTGGTGTGATATTGACAGTAGTTTGTGTGAATATGATTTCTGTGGTATTGATTCTGGTAATGGAGCGTACTCAAATGATAGGTCTCCTAAAAGCCATGGGAGGCAACAACCGGTTGATTCGATCAATTTTTATTTATAGCGGTGTTAACCTTATTGCAAAAGGTTTGCTTTATGGCAATGTTATTGGCCTTGGATTTTGTTACATCCAGTACAAATTCCGTTTGATCCAACTTAATCCACATGATTATTATATGAGTTTTGTGCCTATCAGTTGGGACTGGAGCATGGTGCTGTGGCTAAACTTACTTGTATTCGCTGTGGTTACGTTAGTGCTGTTGGTGCCTACTGCTATTGTAGCGCGAGTTAGTCCTATCAAAGCTATTCGTTTTGATTAGGCTTTTGCCTCTGATGGAGCAGTAGTTCTTTTGTAGCTTTTGAACCAACTCCCAATTGTGAGCTGCATCACACCAAAGAAAGCTTCTTTGAATATGCCCACCGATAATTTAGACTGACCTCTCACTCGTTCAGTAAATATGATGGGCACCTCTGTAATTTTGAAACCATACTTCCAGGTAAGAAACTTCATCTCAATCTGAAAGCCATAGCCGATGAATTTTATTTTGTCCAGTTGGATGGTTTGAAGCACTATTCGCTTGTAGCAAACGAATCCTGCAGTGGCATCGCGTATCGGCATTCTGGTGACCAGCCTCACATAAGCGCTGGCAAAGTAAGAGAGTAGTACACGACCTATAGGCCAGTTCACAACGTTAACACCGGTTATGTATCGTGAGCCAACAGCCATATCGTTGTTGCCTTCTGAACACGCCAGATAGAGATGGACTAAGTCTTTGGGGTCATGCGAAAAATCGGCATCCATTTCCAGTATATATTCGTAACCCTTTTCAAGTGCGTATTTAAATCCAGTAATGTAGGCTGTGCCCAAACCTAGTTTTCCTTTGCGCTGGATCAGGTGGAGCCGTTGTTTGGGATGATTAAAGTTGCCTTGTAGGTTCTTTACGATGTCGGCAGTGCCATCAGGAGAGTTGTCATCTACAATGAGCAGGTCAAATTCCTTTGGCAAACTAAATACTGCATCAATGATGAGACCGATGTTCTCCTTTTCGTTGTAGGTAGGAATAATGACAATGGCGTTGCTCACAAAAACCCTTGGTAAGCGACAAAACTAATGAAATCATTATGATCAGCCAATTGGCCATAAGCATGCTTTGAGGTAATTTCAGGCCTATATTATTAAAGTTTATGTCCTCTTTGCCTTTAAAGCGTAAATGCGTGTTTTTGGATCGCGATGGCGTGTTGAATGAAGACCGACCTGACTACGTCTATCAGTTGGATCATTTCAAAATAATGGCAGGGGTACCGCTGGCATTACAACAATTGAAGGACGCGGGATTTTTATTGTTGGTGGTGACCAATCAGGCTGGAATTTCAAAAGGTATCTACACACAGCAAGACATGGAGAAGTGTCATCGCTATTTACAAGAGCAATGTGGGGGGTTAATTGATCATTTTTATTTCAGTCCCTATCACCCCACGATCAGTGAATCGTTGGGACGCAAGCCTGGTTCACTGCTTTTTGAGAAAGGAATTGCCCGATACAACATCGATCCAACTACTAGCTGGATGATAGGCGATAGGGAAAGAGATTTAATACCCGCACGTCTACTGGGAACGCGAACCATTCAAATTGGTGCGATTGAGGAAAAGTCGGAACAGGCGGATTACAGTGCTGCAAATCTGATAACAGCCGCTCAAATTATCTTCACACACTAGCCACTACATCATATCGCTTCGGCTTCCTGCAGTTTGCTGGCCAGTTTTTTTTGAATTTCAAAAGGTACAGGCTGAAACTCAGCAAACTTTTGCGTGAAACTGGCGCGGCCCTGCGACAACGACCTTAATGCAGTAGAGTATCGATCCAGTTCTGCCAGTGGTGTTCTGGCTTTGATCACCTGGTAATTGCCTTTTGTGTCCATTCCCATAATAATGGATCTGCGAGTTTGCAAATCACTCATTACCTCACCCATCATTTCTTCCGGAAGTACGATTTCCAAATCATACATGGGTTCAAGTAATTGTGGTTCTGCTTTCATAAAGGCCTCCTTAAAGGCCATCATGCCCGCTATCTTAAATGAAATATCGTTAGAGTCAACTGGATGCATTTTTCCATCATAAACCATTACACGCACATCCTGCACATAAGAGCCTGTGATTGGACCTTCTTCCATTTTTTCCATCACTCCTTTTAAGATAGAAGGTATAAAGCGCGCATCAATCACACCCCCTACAATGCAGTTGTAGAAAACTAGTTTTCCGCCCCACTCCAGATCAATTTCTTCCTTGCCTCTCACAGTAAATTCAGTGGGTTCAGGCATTCCTTCGCGATAGGGTTCTATCTTCAGGTACACCTCTCCAAATTGTCCGGCACCACCCGATTGTTTTTTGTGGCGATAACTTGCCTCTGCCGGTTTATGGATGGTTTCGCGATATGAAATTCTTGGTGTGACAAAATCTGTATGCAGTTTATACACATTGTCAAGGTACCATTTGCATACGGTCAGGTGCATTTCGCCTTGCCCTGAGATGATCAATTGTTTAAGTTCTTTTGAATACTGAACCAGCAGTGTTGGATCTTCCTGATGAATTTTGTGTAACACTTCGCCAATTTTTTCATCGTCACCTTTGCTGTGGGCAATCACAGCGGTACGTATTCTTGGTTCTGGAAACTCGATGGGTTTAATGATCATCTCATAACCCTTGGCGTGCAAAGTTTGGTTGGTATAGGTTTCTTTTAATTTTAAAGTGGCTCCGATGTCTCCAGCCACCAATTTGTCTACTGGGGTTCTGGTTTTACCATCCATGATAAAGAGGTGATGGATGCGTTCCAGTGCATCAGTTTGGCTATTGATCAGTTCGGTGGAAGTGTTCACTTCTCCGGAGATCACTTTAAAAAAAGAAAGTCTACCTACGTTGGGCTCGAAGTGAGATTTAAAAATAAACAGGACTGTAGGTTTAGAGGAATCAAAAGGAACTTCTTTGCCATCTTCGGTAATCTCTGGTTTAGCTTCTTTTGGTGATGGCGCTACATTGTCGATGAAACTCATCATCCTGCCGCTGCCCATATTGAGTTTGGCCGACATACAAAAAACAGGAAACAATTGGTGATTGATCATTCCTATTTTAAGTCCCTGGCGCATTTCATCTTCATCCAACGTCCCTTTTTCAAAATAGAGTTCCATTAACTTCTCATCATTTTCTGCTGCCTTCTCTACCAATTCGTTGTGAAGCCGTTCTGCTTTTTCTTTTTCGCTATCAGGGATGGGCAGCTTTTCGGGCTTACCCCCTTCAGCCGAAAAGCGATACAATGTCATTTTTAGCAGGTCGATGATTTCGTTAAAACCTTCGCCTTCGTTGACAGGGTATTGCATCTGTGTGATGGCACCACCAAATCGATCTTTCAGTGCCTTTAGTGAATCTTCAAAATTGGATTTGGGATGATCCACCTGATTTATAGCAAAAATGACCGGCTTATTAAACCGGTCAACATAATTCCAAATTAATTCTGCGCCTACTTCCAAACCATGTTGCGCATTGATTACCATAACAGCTGTATCGGCAACACGGAGCGATGAAAGCATTTCTCCTGCGAAGTCATCGAAGCCGGGTGTATCTATGATGTTGATTTTGTAATCACGCCACTCTGTATGCATGGTAGTGGCGAACACCGAGTTTTCTCGCTCGTGTTCTATCTCGTGATAATCACTAACTGTATTTTTACCTTCAATGGTACCTCTGCGGTGGGTAATACCGGCTTCGAAGATCATGTCTTCTGCCAAGAGTGTTTTACCGCTTTTGGGTGCGCCAAGCAGCGCAATGTTTTTGATGTGTTTCCCGTCATAGACTTTCATAGGCGAGCGATGTTAAGTGGAACGGAGAGATATGAGCAATGAATTTAATAAGAATAATACTTGGAAGCCAATGATTTCCACATGATTTTGACAGGGTTATTTGCCTTTCAAGACGCATTTTTTCACTTTATTAAGTGTTGGCATAATCTTATTCTGAATAATTTATGGGCGCATCCTTTATACCCAATTTTTTAATTCTGAAGAGATTATACACGATAAGGAAATAATGTCCCCAAACACCCGCCATAAGGATGATAAAAGTGATTACCATCCATAATGGTGCATCAGGACTCCATAGTGCTCGTGGTAATCGATCAGTGTTTTGAGCAAGAGGTAAGCCCCATTCAGTAGCAATTTGTGCTTCAATGGTGCCGTAGTTTTCATGTTCGTCCAGTCTACCGATAAGCATTAGTTCACCTTTCTTACCGCCAGGTATATCATTAGGAAACTCAACCTCATCCTGACCACTTTCATTGGTATAGGCATCAGTGATAGGAAGCAGGCTGTACATGCGTGGGACGAAAATTTTTATTTCTTCATCACTAGCAGGTATAACCTCATTCGCAGCGTTCCAGGTGGTGAGGCTCACCATTACGGTGTTTACTGAGTCAATAATTTCTGTTGTTAATGATAAGTTGGCATCTGTAATTTCAATTGCAGCCTGACTCTCATCATAATCCTCATTTCCTGCAAAGCTGGCCATAAAGGAAAACAGATGACCCTTACTTCGGATATCACTAAGCTTTCCAATGAAAGTGCAATTGCCGGCCGCATCCGTGATTGCTTTGCCTAATGCAATAGACGCTCCGTTTATAGTAACGGTATAATTCAATTCCAAACCTGATACTGGCTCTTCTTCGTCTACGTCCACGATGGTTGTTTTTAGCCAATAGATATTTTCTGCTTTTTGCACATAAGACAATTTGATTTCTATACCGATGGGGTCGGCAATGGCCAGATTGAAACTGACGGCAATCACTAAAATAGATAGGATCGTTTTCATCTTTGGCTTATTTAGTTTTCATTGATTCTTTATCCAAATATTCAGATGTTTCCCAAACTGGTACGATTGGAACAAATTTTGAAGCCAGCTTAAACATCATGAAAAACATGGCAATACCCGCAAAAGTGAGTGCCCACTCCACCCAGGTGGCAGAATAGTGTACATACTCCATTCGTGTATCTTGCATTGGCAACAAAGTTGTTTCCAGGGTAGGCACTACTATCAAATATCGCTTTACCCACATGGCCAGCACAAGAATTGCACTTACCGAGGCAATAGAGTTAATGGATCTTAATTTGGGTATGCCTATGACGATAATAGGTAATAGGATTCCCGCTACATTGGCAAATAAGAACCACCATCCGAATTCCTGCAGGTTAAATAATTTATCTATCAATTCTGAACTCCATTTTTCTGAAGAGTACCAATCGGTGAGATATTCTGAGAAGGTAAAGTAACCATATCCCGCTGACAGTACTATGAGCAGATAGCCCAGATACATGAAGTGTTTTTCCACAATGTACTTTTCAAGTTTATACAACTTTCTGAACATCCACAGGGCAACAATCAGTACACCGGTACCACTGTAAATTGCGGCCAAGACAAAATAAGGCCCGAAGATGGTGCTATGCCAGCCAGGGCGCAGGGTCATACCAAATATCCAGGACAATACGGAATGAACCACAATTGCAGTTGGGATTATAAGAAGGGCAAGTATATCAGTTGATAAATTGAGTTTTTTACGTTGGTCGGGTGTGTTAGTATATCCAAGTGATAAAAATTTATATAAACGATTTTTAAACTTGCTTACACCCAGACCAGCATGAGATAGAATAGAGAAATCTCTTATTAGAGCGAGGTATAAGAAGATGATACTTCCAATGAGATAGGTAATTATAGCCAATACATCCCATGTTATTGGGGATTGCAGTCTGGGATAGATGAATAAGTGATGTAATCGATCCAATCGGCCGACACACAATAGGATATAAAGTGGTCCAATGATCGTGGCAATCACTGTGATCAACTCAGCAATTCTAATAATAGGTTTTCTCCATTCTACTTTAAACAAGTGAAGAAGGCCACTAATGATAGCGCCTGCATAGCTAATACCTATAAAGAATATAAAATTAGCTATATAAAGACCCCAGACAACATTGTCTCTCATTCCAGTCACTTCATGGCCTTCCGTTATCTGAACATAAAGCGCATACATTCCAACAAGAAAGACAATTGACCAAAAGCTAAACCATAATTTTTCCTTTAATGACCAATGTGTGATTTGCGGGGTAAATTCTGTCAGTAAAGATTTACTGGTATTTTCGATATTCATGAGTGCAGATGTTTAGTGTACATCTTTGTACCTTTCTTTGATTTCTTCACTTAGATTTTTGAATCCTCGCTCCACTGGGAACATCCGATTGGATGGAGGCAGATAGTAGACTCTGGGCTTGGTGCCTAGTTCTTCCATGTAACGATAGGCTGCTTTGTCTCTAAGCAGCGTGCTTAAGCGCACAGTTTCAGATCCATTACTTACAGAATCTTCATTTTCATCGCCAAAATAGAAAACACCATTGGGGCAGGCAGTTACGCAATCTGGCAATTTGCCTTGGCGTGCCATGTCGGGACAGAAATCACATTTCTCGACTGTACTGTGTCTACTTGGCACACTAGTTTCAGGGGAATACGTTACGTTTTCTGCACCTGGGGTAATTTCTGGCTCACCCCAATTGAATACTCGGGTTGAATAGGGACAAGCCGCCATACAAAATTTACAACCGATGCAACGCTCGTTGTCAATAAGTACCAGGCCATCCGTTCTTTTGAATGTAGCATCTACTGGGCAAACCTTCACACAGGGAGGATTATCGCAATGAAAGCAGGTTTTAGGAAACCAATAAGGTGCCGACTTTTCATTGTCTTTCATCAATTTGATTTGAAGCCACTCCTTGTCTTCAGGCAGGTAGTGCATTTTTTGGCAAGCGGTCACGCACTTGCGTGCATTTCTGCATCTACCCAAATCAATTACCATTACAAACTTTCTTCCCGGTATGCCTTCTCTTCCAACCTTCCTGGCCATGGTTTGTGCGTGATCATGCGTATCCAATTTGAGCATAGATGCTTGCACTTCTATGATCTCACCATCTTGAGATAAAAGCTTTACTTTATCTCCACACTCCGTTATGGGTTGTTCTGATTCGGGGGATAAAAACTTGGCAGCACCTGCTATTGCAGCAAGGCCGGCTACAGCCCCCATTTTTAGCACATCGCGTCTTTTCTTGTCTTCCATGGTCTATGATTTTGCTTTGATCCAGTTCATGATATCCTTATTGTTCGCTTTTTTTCGGGATGCCTTATTCAATACCGATTCATCCACCTCTACCAGCTTACCATCAGCAGTCAGCATTTTAACCGTTTTGCTTTTTTCCTTGGCGGTTGCAACAGTAGGTATAGCAATAGCCGAAACTACCAGTGCCTTGATGGCTTCTCCGATAAATTTTCTTCTGTTCTTTTTTTCTTCCATGGTTATGGTATTAGAAATTCCAAAGTCGTGTGATGTTAAAACCGATTATAAAATCTCCTTTAAAGAAGTCATTCGGGTTGTAGGAAATGTTTTCTTGAGGAATGATCGATTGGAAGCTGGTAGCAAACACCTGGAACGCGTGTGAGCTGGTAGCCACTTCCCATCCTATCGAAAAATTTGGTTTTAACTCAAAGTTGGGATCGTCATGTGTGGTAAATTGGTGTACATAATTCACCACAAGAGAAGACTGACTAGATATTTTGTATCGTCCTCCAAATCCCAAGGCAATTACATCATGTTGATACAAACTATCGGCAGCATTAAAGTGACTAAAACTTGGTGATAATTGGATGGATATTTTTGGTGAGATCCTTCTGGCAATGATAAGTTCATTGTAAAAAGACAAACGATGAACTTCTTTACTGAAGTTTTCAGGTGCACGGGTATCTACAGCGACATCACCGAAGTAAGTTACGCTAACAGGGATAGCTCCATCACGTGATTGTTTCAGTAATGAATATTTAGCACTAAAATCCAGGTACTTTTTGAATTTGGCAAACCCAAAACCCACAGCTAGGTTTTTAATGGGTGTGTAGGTAAATCCAATTCTGATATTGGAGGGAGCATAAAGTCCATATAGATCCTTAATACCATTTTCTACCAGTCCGAACCTGTGTTGAATGTCAAATTCTAGCGTTTTTTCAGTTGGCACTATTACCGATTGCATATCAAGCAACTGAGCACTTTCAAAGGCAGGCCTTGCTGGTGTACGCTCTGAACTTGTTTCCTCCTCATCCTGCGCAAAAGAAAATCCTGCCGTAAGGAGAATCAACAAGATAGTTGTCATCCAACCTTTCTTTATATTCAGCATTGTAGTAATGTTTGTTTTCATTTTTTTTAGCATTTAATTGTCCAGAGCGCCTTGTTCAATCCAGGCAAGGATAAGTGCCCGGTCCTGATCGGTAGCATATTGTTTCATTGAACCACTTGTAATTTTTTTCATCAATTCACTTTCTTCAGGATTCTCTAAATCCAGATAGCCGAAAAATGTTAACGTGGTGTAGGCATCTGCTGCTGCAAGATTAGGAGGAATGCCCCCTTTGGAATGACATCCTGAAGTATTGCAAGATGAATTTAAAATCGGGATAACATTGATACTGAACTTAACTGAATCAGGTACTTCTACTTTGGGCTTAATTAACTCTTCATAAGTACATGAGGTGGTAAGCAGTGTCAATAGTCCAAGAACAACCATGGAAAGTATACTTAGTGTTTTTATAGTTTTCATGGTTTGAATGTTAATTGTTGATTTAATAAACCAATACGATTGAGGTGGTCATTATCGCCCAGATAAATGTGAAATTCATAGATCATTTTAGCCGGGTCGAATGCGATATCATCGGCATTGGATGTATTCAATGCTCGTACGAGTAAAACTGAATATCCTTTACTGTTGAAGCCGTCAATTTTGGCTAATTGAACATTGGAGACTGCGCGTACATCGGAAGAGCTACCACTGGGATTTTCGAGGTAGTAACCTGGAATACCGCTAAAACCACGAAGCCTTGCAAATAAATCCTGGCGATCCGTTTCACTGGTCGGGTAATGAGTCGATCCTTCGTGCTGACCGCCATTTGGAGCAAAGGCATCTAAGGCTTGTCTTGTTAGTCTATTGAACTGACCAGGGACATTCAGTGCAACAAAACTTGGATTAATTGTTCCGTTTCCATCGCCTGTTACTCCGTGGCAGGCTATGCATTCTGCCTGATAAATAGCATCTCCATTTATCGGATCACCAGTAAACAATTTTTTATTTAACAAATAGTAACCCGGATCTAAAATTGTGAATCCAGCTGGCTTACGGGTGAGTTCCTGTTGTACACCATCCCAGTCATACTTGGGGCCGCTTCGGTTGTCCGTGCCTGCAATATTTCTGACATAGGTTTTGTTTCCGGTATCGGCTACAGGTCCACTTCCATTATCTACCATGTCTATGGCAAAACCCAAAGGCTCTGAAAGTGCCAAAGACCAATTCCATACATCTCTTTTTCCACCACCCATGTTGAAGGAAAGTGCAACCAGATCATCGCTGCGTTGGGATGTCCATCCAGTTGTTGATCCAGATTTTTTTGGATCTGTTGGACCATTGAACAACCAATTGCTATTCGATACACTAAAAGTGGTATCCTTCCAGGAGATATGAATATAAAGACTGTCGCTAGTGTAAGCTGCCCTTAATTGAATGGTAGGGTTTTTTCCTTTATTAAAATCAGCCTTGCCATTGAAAGTTCCGGATACATTAAATAATCCGTCTTCAGTGGGCACCTGGGAAGTAATTAGGTTTTGTGAAGACACTTCCAGGTAATCGGCAGTTTTCCAATAGTTAGCATTTAACTTATTTGGAATAACGGACACCAAATTTGCTTCTAAAGTGGTTGTGGGGTTAGGTACTTCAGGGGCTGGTATCCTTATTGGTTCGTTTTCGAAATAGGTACAACCAATTAAGAATACAAAGCCTAATGGCAGTAATCTATTTATTAACTTCTGGTTGACTGGACTCATAGTGTTAGAAAAGTTTAACGGATCAAAAAAGAAGGGGAATTTCCCCTTCTTTTAATTGGATTAATCCTTATGCTGGTTTGGTTGCAACTATGCTCACCTGAATTCTGATGTTCTCACCTACACTACTTGAGCCTATATTGAAGTCAGTTTTTCCCATAAAAAATCTACCTTCAAATCCAGAGTAAAGCGTGGCTGTTGGGGTTCCTCCATTATTCCATGGGGTTACCGCTTTGAACCACATTTCAACTGCCTTGGTCACACCATTGAAAACAAGGTTGCCTTTGGCCAGATAGCCGTCACCATATGCTACTATGCTTGTGCTTGTAAATTTTGCATAACGAGCAGTTGATGTAATGGTAGAGGGTAATGTACCATCAGCGGATATTCCAAATGTGCCCATGATACAGCCCATCGTTTCAACCACTGAGTTAGGATTGTAGGCACTTGCTCCGGATGCTAACTTTGGGTCGCGGCCTCCCAAAGAGCGGGTGTTGATACTTGCCAAGTCTATTTCAGCAACAATATTGCTACTTGCCAAGTTGGCTGGGTCAAAGTTCACAACTAGCTCAGCAACCTGAGAGAAGGCACCTACAAATTCAGCTACATTGTCGCGGTAAGGGAATTCAAACTGAATGGGGCTGTGAGTTTGATCGTATGCCCAAACTCCGGTATTAGCAAATGCTGAACCAGTCCAGTCAAAATTGATGTTTATCACAGGAATTCCAGCCTGGCCTGATGATACCAAAGCCATATCCATGGTAGCATCTGCATTAGTAATTACTACGTCAGTTGGATCAATAGTAAACCTTAAGCCACTTAAACGACCCGCGTTGTTAGTATTGTCAGTGTCATAGTATGCACTTAAAGTATAGGTACCAGCTTCTAAATTGGCAAAGTTGAAATTTCCATTTTCATCAGTTTTGACCTCCATGTTTAAAACTGGAGTTGTACTGAAAAGAGTTACAATCGCGCCTGCTGCTGCTATCTGAGTTCCAGATCCGTCTGGATAAGTTACTTTTCCTGAGATGGTAGAAAGATCAACGGGAGCTGGATTGTCATCACTACACCGGACTACGAGAGCCAGTATAAAGAACAAAGTGAGTAATAAAGAGAACGATCTAAAATGTTTCATAGCTTTAAGTTTTTTTCTAATTAAAAGGTTGATTCCACGAATGAATTTGTCCTCATTCGATTAATCGAAGATAATGTGACAATTATCACAAAGGCATGATGTGAGTCACGTAAAGAGGTGATCTTAATCAGGAGGTGCTTAAAAGGAAGATTAGAAGGCTTAACTACTTAAAGGAATATCGTATGATGGACTTCAAAAGGATATCGTATGCAGAATCGCTTTTTGTTATTGTAGGTTTTTCAATGAAATGGATGCCAGTTTTAGCGGTACGGATTAGCCCAAGGGTATCCATTTTATAGATATCCAGCTCGTAGTTGGCTAAGGTATCGGGCAACAGCATCACTTTAATTTCAATATAGAACTCGCCAATTTGTATCTCTTGCTCTTTTTTCTCTTTGAGCAAATGGACATAGTAGTGTGGAGGCATTAGGCTGTCCAGTGATAACTCTTGAGTGGTTGCCAATACCTCGTAAAATGGCCACTCTGAACCTGATTGGTTTGTAATAGCAACCCTTTTGTTGTGCATGTTTTTAATCAAATAGTCAACAAGATCAGTCGATCTATCTGATCTAGAGGTTATAGTAAAATAATAAATCCTGTCTTTGGCGATATTATCATCAGAACTGCAACCAGTGATGAGCCCAAAAATGATTATAGAAACCAGGAGTTTTTGCATGGTAAAAAAACAGGGCTCAATTTTGAGCCCTGAAGGATATATTTACTGTTTAAATGTCCTTAGGTAGTGCACTAAAATCCATCGATCTTCATCACTAGATATTTTCTTTTCGTAAGCCGGCATATCATCTCTACCAAAGGTGGTTTTATAAAAGAGTTCTCCATCAGATTGAGACTGAAATTTAGCTTTAGAAAAATCTCCTGATGGAGTATCCAATTCTTTGGCTTTCGGACCATCACCCAAGCCAACCTTTCCATGACAGGATTTGCAGTGTTTCTCATAGAGTCCCTTGGCAATGGATATATTTTCTTTGTCTGCTTTCGTTGGGTTTTCCATTTTTTTATACTTCGCTGGAACTTCCCAGGCAGTCTGCATAAAAGGAGCAAAGGAAAGTGCAAAGCATGCTACAACAACAGGTAACCATAGTGCTAGATTGTTATTTTTCATTGGGGTAAAGGTTTAATTATACTGGTTATAGTGCAATCACTATACCACAATTTGTATGTCCTAACAGACATAAAAAATGATTTTTGTCACCTATGATGGACAATCATGTGTCTTGCTGCTAAAACATGATAAGTATCAGCAAGTGTAGTGCTGATTAATCGAATAATAGATCATCAGTTTGTTTTCAGGCTATCAATCTCAGCCATTTCAGGAATTTCAAATATTTTCTGATCTGGACTTTCTGACTTAAGTTGAATATTGTGGAATGTAACTTCATAGCGCTTGTCGCCTATGGTTCCATTGTTATACTTGTATCCAACTAATTTTGCAGGTAATTGCACACCATTCACCTCAGTCCAATCTTCATAACTCAGCGCATTGAAATTTTCGTGTGCTTCACCAGAATAATACGTAACCGTGTAAAGTAATTTTTCCATTCTTTTAGTGGCGGGGTCGATCAGCATTTTGTAGGCGTCTTTATCTGCGTCACCAATGCCCGATTCAAAGCTGATGTTAATGACATCATACTGTTTGCCATCAACGGTGAGTGTATCACTTGAATAAATTACACCAGGATCGGCAACAATAAAAGGTATGGTGAGAAAATAAGAATATAGATTGTGATAAAAGCGAGCCGAGCGACCTTTGTATGCTTTCTTGTCAGGTGCTACCCATACTTGGCTGCCATCAAATCCTATTTTAAAAGTATCCGCAACTGTCAGATCTTTTCTATTGAGGAGATCCAAAGTATAATGTTCTGTAGGGCTGCTGTCATTTTCGTGCTTCAGGTCGTACTCCAACGCTTTAAAACTTCGCCATTGATCAAGGCCACCGTGCGCCTTTAATACCTCTGAAAAATTTTCTGGCAAAGATGCATAATGATTTACCGGTGGCTCTTCATTTTGTTTTGGAGCGCATGAAACAAGAAGTGAGAATAGAACAAAATAAAAACTGATTTTCATAATTAATTGGGATTGCATCAAAAATAGCCATTGGTACTCACTATGCTTGTCATTCGTGAGACAAATGGTGTGAGCGAATGAAACGACTGTAGTTATTTAGTGTCGTATCCTAAAACTTTCAGCATTGAATCGCTTGTCTGTTCGGGCGCAAAAAGTTTGGTAGAGATCTCTCCATCTTCATTGCGGCTGATCAGCACATGTTTAGGTGCTGGAATAAGGCAGTGCTGAATACCTCCATATCCTCCCAGCGACTCTTGATAGGCGCCTGTGTGAAAGAAGCCAATGTAAAGTGGCTCTTCATCATTAATCATAGGTAAGAAAACTTCGCTGGTATGTGCTTCTGAATTGTAATAATCCATACTATCACAAGTCAGGCCTCCCATATTTATTTTGTGATATGGATCATCCCACTTGTTGATGGGGAGAAGAATGTACTTTTGATTTAATCCCCAGGCGTCAGGCATTTGCGTAATGAAAGAGCCATTGACCATATACCAGAGCTCCTTATCATTTTGCAATTTTTGATCCACAACGGAGTAGAGGATGGCGCCACTTTCGCCAACGGTGTAACTTCCAAACTCCGTAAAAATATTTGGAACAGGTACGTTGTTCTTATCACATATCCACTTGATGTTTTCCACGATCTGCTCAATCATGTACTTATAGTCATATTGAAATGTAAGGGACTGCTTAATGGGAAAACCTCCTCCGATGTCGATGGAATCCAACGAGTCGCACATTTTCTTCAATTCACAATATTTGAAAATGAATCGGCTGAGCTCGCTCCAGTAGTAGGCAGTGTCTTTTATTCCGGTGTTGATAAAGAAGTGCAACATTTTTAAAGTTGCCTTATTGCTTTTTTCGATTTTGTCTCTGTACAAAGGGACAATGTCGCTATAACGAACGCCTAGACGGGAGGTGTAAAATTCAAATTTGGGTTCCTCATCAGAAGCTACCCGTATTCCCACTTTAAAAGGCTTGTCCACCTTTTGCTCATAAATATCTATTTCCTTGATTGTATCCAGGATAGGAATGCAATTGAATTCTTCATTGAGCAGATCTACAATATTGTCGGTATATCTGGGCATTTTGAATCCATTGCACAGGATGAAAGTCTCTTTGGAAATCTTGCCCTGCTCATAGAGGCTACGGATGATCGGAATGTCAAATCCTGAGGAGGTTTCAAGGTGAACATCATTTTTCAAAGCCTCTTCCATTACAAAAGAGAAATGGGAAGATTTGGAACAATAGCAGTAGGTGTAATTCCCCTTATACTTGAATTTTTCTATGGCGTTATTAAAGGTGGCCTTTACGAATCGAATATTTTCACTGATTCTGGGCAAATAGGTGAGCTTTAGGGGCGTGCCGTATTCTTTAATGATGTCCATGAGGGGCACATCATTAAAATGCAACTCGTTTTCCCATACTTTAAACTCCTTTTGCGGGAATTCAAATGTCTGTTCGATTAGGTCACGGTAGCTCTTCATTTCACGCTATAGGGTTTTTTTTGAAGGGTGCAATATTGGTATAATTTTGCCATCTTTACAATTCGAAATTTAAATCTGCATGACAGATCGATTTTCCTGCTGTAACGTTAAAAATACACATCCCTTGCCAGATTACTGAAGCGTCTAATTTAGGCTTTTGAGGTAGTTTTTTGCATTAGGTTACAGTTTTTTCAAATATTAATTTCAGTAAAAGTGAACGATATAAAGATCATCGAGGTAAAGTCGGAGATTGGTGCGGGTACTCGTGGTGCCAGCCTGGGAGTGGAAGCCATGAAAATAGCCAGTCTTGACCTAAAATCAGACTTATTCAGACAATACGATTCTGTAGAAGTAGAAAATGTAAATGAGCTGCTGTTTGACGGAGCAGAGCACGCCCACTCAAAATTTATAGATGGCGTATTGATCATGGAGGAGCGCGTTTGCCTGGAAGTGTACGAGACCCTGCTTGATGAGCATTTTCCGCTGGTGATGGCGGGAGATCACTCTACGGCATACGGAACAATTGCCGGAATTAAAAAGGCACATCCCAAAAAACGATTGGGAGTCATATGGATTGATGCCCACGCTGACATTCACACGCCCTACACTACGCCATCAGGCAATATGCACGGGATGACCGTAGCGATGGCTTGCGATATTGACAATCTTGAATGTAAGATCAACGATCCCAAAAATGAAACCATAGAATATTGGGAGCAAATCAAGAATGTAGGCATACCAGGAGCTAAGACTTACCCTGAAGACTTTGTATACATTGCCGTTCGTGATTTGGAAAAACCTGAGAACTATCTTATCAATAAATATGGGATGGGTTTTATCACTACTGAAGAAGTAAAGAAAATGGGCGCGGTAAAAGCAGCCGCTGAGGCACTAAAGATGCTTGAGCACTGCGAAATCATTTATGTGTCTTTTGATGTGGATAGTATCGATTCCCGATTCTCCACGGGTACTGGTACGCCAGTGCCCAATGGACTTACTGTGGATGAAGCTAAACTGCTGAATGAGGAGCTGGGCAAGAGCCCTAAGTTGTGCGCATGGGAGATTGTGGAAGTGAACCCTACCCTGGATACAGAAAACAGAATGGCAGAAAGTGCATTCGAGATTTTGGAGGCTACTGCCAAAAGCATTGCTACCAGACCCGTCATCGCTGAATAAGATCTATTTCTCCTCTTCCAGGATTTTGATGTATGCCTTTATGGTCGACATCAGGTTTCTGCGGATAATAGGATCTGTAAAAATTCTGGGTATGCTGCTCGGTTGCGAAATGATCAGATAGGTCACCTTTACTTTATTGTCTGGAATTTTCTGAAAAGTCCAGCTGCCCAATAAATTCATTCTTGTAACTCCACTGCGAACCGGAGAAGCCTTTTCGTCTTGAGTGCTTTCAAATGTGACAAAAATTTTGTCTTTCTCTTTTTTCTGGATGCGATAAATTAAAAAATGATCCTGATCACTTACAGGCCATGGTATATCGTGGTAGGAGTATTCGCGCCAGGCGGTATCAACAGGCAGGGGATGAACTTTAAACTCAGTTACGTGTTTTTGCCATTCCATGATTTTGCTTTCATTCTTAAGCAATTGAAGGGCTTTTAGCATTGTTGACTTTACAGTGAATTCGCCTTTTACCTCACGTGCATCTTGGGGAGGGTCTGAGTTTGGGAAGATTATCCAGCGTTCGTAAATGCGTATGGAATCTTCTTCTCTGACCAAAGAAAATCCATCATTATCCTGACCCATAACAGAAAACGGAGCAACAAGCCCCACCACAACAAAGAATAAAATTCTTGATACTAAGTACATACGTAATCCAAATATCCAATGATTTGAACAAAGACCAATAGGTCCAAAGAGTAACTCCGCAAACTAGTTTTTATTTGTCTTTTTTTGATAAAAATTAGCGACCTATACTCTTCGATTTTACTTAATTTCGCCCCAAGATTAACATAACCTATTGATGATGAGCAAAAACCGACCCATCTCCGAGTTTATTGAAAAAAATTACCTACACTTTAATGCCGCTGCGCTGGTTGATGCCGCCAAAGGCTACAAAAAACATGTGGAAAGTGGAAAAAAAATGATGGTTACCCTTGCGGGTGCCATGAGCACAGGTGAACTGGGGATTAGTTTTGCGGAGATGATCAGACAGGACAAAGTACATATCATTTCATGTACTGGCGCCAATTTGGAGGAAGACATCATGAATCTGGTTGCTCACTCTCACTATAAGCGCATTCCTAACTACAGAGATCTTACCCCCGAACAGGAGTGGGACTTGTTGCAAAACCACCTCAATCGTGTTACAGACACTTGTATTCCAGAGGAAGAAGCATTCAGGAAGTTACAAGCCCATCTTTACAAGGTTTGGAAAGATGCAGAAGATAAAGGAGAGCGTTTATTTCCGCATGAATTCATGTTTCGTTTGCTCAACAGTGGCGAGCTAAAACAATATTTTGAAATTGACCCCAAAAATTCGTGGATGATTGCCGCAGCGGAAAGGAACATGCCGATGGTAGTTCCCGGATGGGAGGACTCAACCATGGGTAACATCTTTGCTTCTTATTGCCTTACCGGAGAGTTAAAGGCCTCTACCATGAAAAGTGGAATTGAATACATGGTATGGTTGGCGGATTGGTATACCGAGAATGCAGGAACAGAGGGTATAGGATTTTTCCAGATAGGTGGGGGGATTGCAGGTGATTTTCCGATTTGTGTAGTGCCCATGTTACATCAGGATTTGGAAAGAGATGGTGTTCCTTTCTGGAGCTACTTCTGCCAGATCAGTGACTCGACCACCAGTTATGGGTCTTATTCAGGTGCTGTGCCCAACGAAAAAATAACGTGGGGTAAATTGAGCATTGAAACTCCAAAGTACATCATTGAAAGTGATGCTACTATAGTTGCGCCATTGATCTTCGCCTATATACTGGATATGTAGTGACTGTGCACTTTGGAGACATTGCTTAAACCACAGCGTCTCTCGCAGTAAAAAAATATGAACCTTGATCTGTTATTAAAGTCAAAGATAGAAGAGGCGATAACGTCTCTTTTTAATTCTACGGTTGAAAACATTCAACTGCAACCTACTAATGCTGAGTTTGAAGGATCACATACACTTGTATGCTTTCCACTTACCAAAATTTCTAAAAAAAAACCTGAGGAGACTGCAGAAGTAGTAGGTCAGTGGTTAGTGAACAACACCACGTTGGTTAATCGCTATAACGTTGTCAAGGGGTTTTTAAATCTAGTACTTAATGATCAGGTTTGGATCGAAGTATTTCAGTCCATTGTAAAGGACGAAAACTTTGGTGTTGTTGCTTCTACCGGTAATGAGATTATGGTGGAGTATTCCTCTCCCAATACCAATAAACCCTTACACCTTGGACATTTACGCAACAACTTCCTGGGTTGGAGTGTTGCTTCAATCTACGAAGCAATTGGATATCAAGTTCATCGCGTTCAAATCATTAATGATCGCGGCATTCACATTTGCAAATCAATGGCCGCCTGGAAATTGTTTGGAAAAGGTGAGACACCTGAAAAGTCGGGGCTTAAAGGAGATAAGCTGGTAGGTAAATACTATGTGGAGTTTGATAAGGTTTATAAAAAGGAGATTGCAGACTTAATAGCCAAGGGTGTTTCAAAAGAACAAGCAGAGAAGGAAGCTCCGATCATGAAAATGGCCGTAGACATGCTCCGAAAGTGGGAGTTGAAAGATGATGAGACGGTAGCACTTTGGAAATCAATGAACGGTTGGGTGTATGAGGGCTTTGAAGCTACTTACAAACAAATGGGCGTCCAATTTGATAAACTTTACTTTGAGTCAGAGACTTATTTGCTTGGAAAGGAAGAAGTGTTGAAGGGATTGGACCAGGGCGTTTTCTTCAAAAAAGAAGATGGATCTGTTTGGGTTGATCTGACGGCTGATGGACTGGATCAAAAAGTGTTGTTAAGATCGGATGGTACATCGGTTTACATGACGCAAGACATTGGTACTGCCATATTACGTTATAGGGATTTCCCTAAAATAACACGTCAGGTATACACGGTTGGCAATGAGCAGGAGTACCACTTCAAGGTTCTGTTTTTAATTCTCGCCAAGTTGGGTTACGAGTGGGCCAAGGAATGTTACCATCTGTCCTATGGGATGGTAGACCTTCCATCAGGTAAAATGAAATCGAGGGAGGGAACAGTGGTGGATGCAGATGACCTGATGGCAGAAATGATAGAGGAGGCTGAAAAGCAAACGCGTGAACTGGGCAAGATTGATGAGATGAGTGATGCAGAAGCGAACGCACTCTTTGAAATGATAGGTATAGGGGCATTGAAATTTTATTTGTTAAAAGTGGATCCTAAGAAAAGGATGATGTTCAATCCCAATGAATCCATTCAGCTTCAGGGGCACACTGGTCCATTTATTCAATATACCCACGCCAGAATAAGAAGTATTGTAAGGAAAGGAGCAACCCTGAATGCATCAGAGGAGGCAATTCAATTGCGCGAATTGTTACCCAATGAACAAAAGCTGATTAGTTTGTTGTCTATCTATCCGCAACGGCTTCAAGATGCGGCCAGAGAGTACTCTCCATCCATTATTGCCAATTATGCTTACGATTTGGCAAAAGAATACAATCAGTTCTATCAATCTATTCCCATTTTTGCTGAAACTGATCAACAAAAGCTCCAATTGCGTGTTAGACTGTCGGAGAAAGTCGGAGAAGTACTCAAAAGGTCGATGGGACTTTTAGGAGTCAATGTGCCAGAAAGAATGTAAAGTGCTCCTGATTTTTAAGTAACGGGAAACTTTAAACCTGAATAGATGTTTAAAATAATACTGGTTGTATTGGGCGTATTAGTATTAATTTCCACAATTATGTTATCCTCATTATTCGGTTCTGATGTATCGCCACAAGATGGATCTGGCTCTATTTATGATTTCAAAATAAAATCACTTAGTGGTGAAGAAATCGATTTCAAAAAATATGCGGGAAAAAATCTGCTGATTGTAAATACAGCCTCCAAGTGTGGCTATACCTATCAATATGCTGATTTGGAAAAGCTTCACGATCAATACGGGGACAAAGTGGAAGTATTGGGATTTCCTGCCAACAATTTTCTGTGGCAAGAACCTGGTAATAATGAAGAGATCGCTCTGTTCTGTGAAAAGAATTATGGTGTGGAATTTCAGATGTTCGAAAAAATATCTGTGAAGGGCAAAGATAAGCATCCATTGTACAAGTGGCTGGAAGCAAAAAGCGGCAATTCCCCATCGTGGAATTTCAACAAATACGTAGTCAATCGAAAAGGAGAAGTAGTTGGCTTTTTTCCTGCCAAAGTAAGTCCTCTTGACAAAGACATTATTTCCCTCATTCAGGAGTAGTGGGAAGCTAAAAAGGATATGCTAAATTTGCTAAATGCAAGCCAAAGCCTGGATATCAGCCTTTAGACCTCGTACATTGCCTTTAGCCTTATCCTGTATTGCCATGGGTGGTTTTTTGGCAGCTGCAGCTAACGCCTTTCGTTGGGATATTTTTTTATTGTGTGCGCTAACTACCATTTTACTTCAAATACTCTCTAATCTCGCCAATGACTACGGAGATTCCATCCATGGGGCGGATCATGATGAAAGGGTTGGTCCATCAAGGGCAGTTCAATCAGGAATAATCACAAAACATGCTATGAAAAATGCATTGATAGTATTTGTGATTCTGTGCCTGGCAAGCGGTATTTGGCTGTTGAAAATTTCTTTTGGAACGAATCTAAAGGCAATATCATTTTTTTTCGGATTAGGAATACTTAGCATTTTAGCAGCCATTGCCTATACAGTGGGTAAGAAGCCATATGGCTACGTGGGCATGGGGGATTTTTCTGTTTTAATATTTTTTGGACTGGTGGGCGTTTTAGGGTCACTCTATCTCTTTACGCAGTCCATCTCCTGGGATCATCTACTTCCGGCCATGAGTTGTGGTTTTTTTTCCATGGGAGTACTAAACATTAATAACATCCGGGATATTGAATCTGATAAGAAGGCAGGTAAGTTTTCGTTGCCGGTAAGAATAGGGAGGAACAAAGCTATCTTATACCATTGGCTATTGATAGTGGGTGGATTGATATGTGCAGCAGCCTTTAATATCCTCAATTATTCTTCTCTCATTCAATTTTTGTTCCTTGTTACTGTTCCGCTATTTGTTCTTAATGGTATTTCGGTATCTCAAAAAAAAGACAAGGAGCTGGATCCTTACCTTAAGCAAATGGCCTTGTCCACTCTGCTGTTTGTTGTTTTATTTGGTTTAGGCATCCTTTTAGGATAGTTATTTTATAACTAAGCCTTGAAATATGACATGAATCATATTTTTCATTGATTGCCATCATTCGGGTTTTTGAGGGTTAAAGCTACTTTTGAAGAGAAATTTATAATTGAAAAAACTCTAAAGAATACCCAACATGAGAAAAATACTGGTACCCTGTGATTTTTCAGACTCTGCCGTTCAGGCATTTAAGTTTGCCGTGGAGATAGCAAATCAGAGTAAAGGTGAAGTGATGCTACTCAATGTGGTAGAATTACCGGTAATTCATGAAAATGTAATGATGCCAACATTTTCTTTTGAAGATACATTTCTAAAAGAAATGAAGGAACGAGCTGATAAGGATTTTGCTAAAATGAAAAGCAAGTGGGCAAAAGAAGGGCCCAAAGTAAGTACCTATGTGCAATTTGGAGCAGCAACCCCGACCATTAGTCGTTTCGTTGAGGACAACAAAGTGGATTTGGTCATTATGGGCACCAAAGGGGCGTCTGGGTTAAAAGAATTTTTCGTTGGGTCTAATACAGAAAAAGTGGTAAGGTGGTCCCCCGTACCTGTAATTGCAATCAAAAAATCCGTTAAAGCTTCCTCCATTCAAAACATCGTATTTCCCAGCACACTTCACAATAATGAAGAAGCGCTTACCATGAAGGTAAAAGAGTTGCAAAATTTCTTCAAGGCAAAACTTCATATTTTATATGTAAATACGCCTGCCAATTTCAGAACAGATGTGATTACGCGTCAGCAGATGAAGGATTTTGCTAAAAGGTTTATGTTAAAAGACTATACACTTAATGTCTACAATGACTTAAGCGAGGAGTTAGGTGTAAACAATTTCATCAAAGAAGTAAAAGGGGATATGGTAGCCATGTCTACACATGGAAGAAAAGGATTGAATCATTTGATGAGTGGCAGTATAGCTGAAGATGTTGTGAATCACATCGAGTGCCCAATCTGGACCATGAGATCCAAATAAGGATTTAGTTCTAAAGTAAATGCAATCCGACCAACTGGCTGTTGAAGCAAGGGCTAAGAAGCAATCTGATGCCTTGTGTTATCATTGTGGGCAATCATGCAAAGAAGGAGATTACCTTACTGATCAGAAATCATTTTGCTGTTATGGTTGCAAAACAGTCTATGAAATACTCAATGAGAACAACCTGTGTGAGTATTACGATTATGAAGCTAACCCAGGAGTCAGGTTTGAAATAGACAATGATGACACGTTTGCTTATCTGGATGAAGTTAGAATAAGCGAAAAAATTCTTCTGTATAATATTAATGGAATGAGCAGGGTGCAATTTTACATTCCTGTCATTCATTGTATCTCGTGCATTTGGTTACTTGAAAATCTAAACAGACTCAATGCCGGAGTAATAAAATCTGAGGTAAACTTCGCGAAGAAAACGGTACTGATTGACTTTAACTCCAATCAGATCACACTCGGAAAGGTGGCCGCCTTGCTTGCCTCTACAGGGTATAAGCCACTCATCAACCTAGAAGCAGAAGCCCAACCTAAAAACAGAAAGTACGACAACACCTTAGTGCTTCAACTTGCAATTGCAGGATTTTGCTTTGGAAACATCATGCTATTGAGTTTTCCGGAATACCTGGGCATTGATCATGCAGATGAAAAATTAAAACAAGTATTTTCATATCTAAATATTTTTCTGGCCTTGCCGGTTGTTCTTTATAGCGGCCGCGATTATTTCATTTCAGCATGGAAGAGTTTTAGACAAAAGCAGGTTAATATAGATGTTCCAATTGCAGTAGGCATTTTAGTTCTGTTTGTACGTAGCACCAGTGATATACTTTTGCAGCAGGGACCTGGATACATGGATTCATTGGCAGGTTTGGTTTTTTTCCTGCTCATTGGCCGGTGGTTTCAGAATAAAACCTACGAGAGTCTTGCCTTTGATCGCGATTACAAATCTTATTTCCCTCTGGCGGTTTATAAACAGGTAGGCGAAGAGTGGAAAGCCTGCATAATCCACGAACTAAAAAAAGGTGATGTTATTCGTATACGCAACAAAGAAATTATACCAGCAGATAGTTTGTTGCTGAGTGAGTTTGCGTACATCGACTACAGTTTTGTTACAGGAGAAGCCAATCCTGTGAAAGTAATTGCTGGAGAATTGGTATATGCCGGAGGCAGGGTTACAGGTCAATCAGCAAGGATGACTATCGTGAAAGAAACATCACAAAGTCATTTGACAAGTTTGTGGAATAATGATGTGTTCAGTAAACCAGATCGCAATAATTATAAATCGCTTATAGACAGAGTTGCCAAAATCTTTACATGGTCTGTATTGGGTTTGGCTTTAGCCACAGGCGCTTATTGGTATTGGGCGGACGCTGAAAGGGTGTGGTTGATTGTAACGGCAGTATTGATGGTAGCGTGTCCTTGTGCACTGGCGTTGGCGGCACCATTCACCTATGGAAGTATGTTGCGTGTGTTGGGTAATCATGGATTATATCTGAAAAATGCAGATATAATCGAGACCATGGCGGGTGTGGATGCAATTGTCTTTGACAAAACCGGTACCATTACACATGGGTCCAATGCCATTGCATGGATAGGAAACATCAGCAAGGACGAACTGATTAAAGTCAAATCTGTAGCTTCTTGCTCAACTCATCCACTCAGTATATTGATAGCTAAAAGCATTAAGGAAAAGGAATTAACGCTAACTCAGTTCGATGAATTTCCCGGAAGAGGAGTGCAGGGGTTAGTTGAAGGGAAATTGATAAAGATAGGATCTGCGGAATTTACAGGTCAGCAACCTTTATCCGATCATGCCGCATCCCGAGTGTACATTTCCATTGATGGAGATATAAAAGGCTATTTTGAATTGAGGACTACCCTACGCCCGGGTATTAAAGTATTAGTTGAAAAATTGGGATACAGGGTAAAAGCCTTGCTATCGGGTGACAGTGCAGCAGATGAAATAAAAATGAAATCTGTATTTCAACCTTATACAACAATGGCCTTCCTTCAAAGTCCTCAGGACAAACTCAATTATATTTCCGGTTTGCAGAAAAAGGGAAATAAAGTGATGATGTTAGGAGATGGACTGAATGACTCAGGAGCGTTAAAACAAAGCGATGTAGGTATTGCTGTTGCTGATGATACTGGAGTATTTACACCCTCATGCGATGGTATATTGAGCGGTGCTCAATTAGATCAGCTTGATCGCTTTCTTGATCTATCGAAATCTGCTCTTATCATCTTAAAAGTTAGCCTGGGTATATCTCTTCTTTATAATGTTCTTGGATTAAGTTTTGCGGTGACAGGGCACTTGACTCCTTTGGTAGCTGCTATTCTAATGCCAGTGAGTAGTATTTCAGTTGTGGTATTTACTACCTTTATGGTTAATCTAGTTGCTCAACGAAAATTGTCATGACGATTATAATATTATTGATCGGCATAAGTCTTACCATCGCTTTGATTTTTCTTGGTGGATTTATTTGGAGTATGAAAAGCGGACAGTATGACGATACTTACGGTCCTTCTGTAAGAATGTTATTTGACGATAAGTCTAAAAAGAAATCCAAAAAGAGCTAATATCCTTTTTCTCTGGAGACGAGATTTAACAAAACCTTGCCTTCTTTGCAACGGTAGTAATTTTCTACAATCTGTGCTGCTACGGACTCAGGGTTGGTAATACTTGCAATATGCGGGGTTATGTTTATTCTTGGATGTTTCCAAAGTGGGCTATCAATAGGAAGTGGTTCTTCGGTAAATACATCGAGACTTGCCCCGGAGAGGTGGCCTTCAGAAATGTATTGAAGCAAATCAGCTTCAACAACTTGTTCTCCTCGGCCTACATTGATGATGAAAGCATTTTTGGGTAATTGTTTGAAACAATCCTTATTTAGGATTCCCTTAGTTGCTTCGGTTAACGGGAGTACGCAAACTAAAACATCAGTGTTGTTTAGAAATGTTGGAAATTCAGTAAGGCCGGAATAAACCGTTAGGCCAATCCCCCTTTTTTCAGTTCTTGCCCAGCCACTAACATTAAATCCGGTTTTTTGCAACTCAGAAGCAACTTGTCTGCCGATGGCCCCCATTCCCATTATACCTACTTTCACATCTTTTATGCGCAGATAATCTGCAGGCTTCCAGATGACTTGCGTTTGTTTTATTTTAAATGCGTTCAGGTCTCGAAGGTGATTCATGATAAGTGCCAAAACAAATTCGGCCATATCCTTCGCCAGGTAAGGATCTACCAATCGGGTAATAAATGCATCATCCGGTAATTCGGGATCTCTCAGCAAATGGTCGACTCCGGCCCCCATTGATGAAATGCATTTCAAGTTTGGGTAGTCTTTAAATATACCATAGGGATGGCGCCAGGTGAGTGCAAAATGAATTTCTTCACGGTTCGAATCGTTGGGAAACGTACGGATATCCAAATTTGGATCGACCTGCTTTAAAGCATCGATCCAAGGCGCTACTCCTTTTGGGTTGATAATTACAAGGGCCATATTAAAAGCTAAACACAAATATAGTGTCTGGTGTTTCTACAAACGACCCGTACATGGAAACTTAACTAAATAACAACAGGCTCAAACGATTGGGCGGAAAAGTCGGAAGGGGTATTTTCATGCAAAACAAAATGGGCAGCTATCTCACCCAAAGCATCTGAGCACATGGCAGAGTATCCATTGCCACCGGCAGCTACAAACAAATTTTTTCTTTCTGTTGGACCTATATAGCATTGTTTGTGCTTTGTCCGGCTTATTATACATTTTTTGGTTTTGTAGCTAAGTACGTCCAGTTTTGGCATAAAGGAATGCAGGGCCTCGCGCAAAAGTGAGATGTTGGATTCACTGTCGCCATGTCTGAACCATGACTGAATCTGTTCCAGATTTTGAAAGGTAATGTCTGTGTTGAGATTACAACCCATTTTTATATAATGTGCACCATCAGGGTAAAGGACAGGTTGTACCAAATAAATTCCTTCTACTTTTTCTGTCTCCACCTCATAAAGCAACGAAGGGAGTTTTGATAGCCGCTCAGCTTCTTCTGAACTTACCTGGGCCAGCAAAACAGTTTCGCTTTCAAGTTCCAAATCTAGTGGACGAGGAAGTAAGCCAAAAAAGTTGGAAAAGGCTCCAGCAGTTACCAATACCTGATGAGATGTAAATGTTCGGCCTTCCGTTGTTTTGATTCTATAGGAATTGTTGACACTATCTATTTTTACCACAGTGTCGTTGTAAACATCCCCGTTATGTTTTTTAAAAACATGAAGTTGCGCTTGGATCAATTGCAATGGATTGATATGCCCTGAAGGGGCTTGCTCAAGCATACCAAAAGCACTATCCGAAAATGAATAATCTGGAAAAGCTTTATTAATAGCCACTCCATTTTCAAGAAACTGATAAGGCAGTCTAAATTGATTGGCTTGNNGTAATGAAACTGAATGCCACTTTCCGCCTCTAACTTTGGATAATGAGAGGTGGATTTTTTGTTAAGTAAAGTCCAAACTGGATCTATTCCGATTACGCGTTGAACGCGGGATTGATCATAATGACTGGCAAACACCTGTGCTTTACTTAAGTTATGAATGGGTTCGTCAGGGCCTATGATGGCAACCCGGTTGAGAGAACTTTTAAGGTAGCGAGCGGCAGCGGATCCGATCAGTCCCTTACCGATTACAATGCAATCATATTGTTGTACGTCTCCTGGCATAAGTTTCACAGTGCCTTTATCATTATTCTGCCGCTGTTCATTCTCTGCTTCATTTTCAAAGGTAGTTTAGCTATATTTCAAATACTTCCCAAGTCAAAAAAATACAGCTATGAATTTAAAATCAACATTTTGCTGCTTGATGATCGTATTTGCTTTTCAGTCGCTGATGGCCCAAAAGCTAAGTAAAGAACAAACAGCACAACTCAATTTCAGACACATTGGGCCGGTGGGCAACAGAGTAACTTGTGCAGTAGGCGTACCAGGTAACGATATGGTTTATTACGCAGGGGCCGCAACTGGAGGAATATGGAAAACAGAGGATGGTGGATTGAACTGGAAACCCATTTTTGACGACAAGCCCGTTCATGCCATAGGTGCCTTGGCGGTAGCTCCATCTGATGATCAGGTGATTTATGCCGGAACAGGAGAGCCATTTATTCGCTCTAATGTTTCTATCGGAAATGGCGTGTGGAAATCGACTGATGCCGGAGCTACCTGGAATCATATGGGTCTTGATAATACTGGAAGGATATCAAGAATTATTGTAGATCCAAGAGATCCTAACACGGTATATGTGGGAGCGCTGGGACATGCCTATGCCCCTCAAAAGGAACGCGGTGTACACAAAACAACAGATGGTGGAAAGACATGGAAGCACGTGCTGTTTGTTGATGAAAATACAGGAACATCGGACTTAGTAATGGATCCTTCCAATCCCAGAATTTTGTTTGCGGGTATGTGGCAACTTTCATTGCGCACATGGAACCGTACCAGCGGTGGTGTAGGCAGTGGTATCCACATGTCTAAAGATGGCGGTGAGTCCTGGATCAAATTAAAAGGCAACGGATTGCCAGAGCAACCTGTTGGAAAAATTGCACTATCAATGACGCCTGCGGATCCTGATAGAGTATATGCATTGATTGAAACGGGAGATGGTGTAGAAGCCATTGGTGATAAACCTGAAAGCGGGGAATTATGGCGTTCAGATGATAAGGGGAAGTCATGGAAACTTTTAAGTCATGATCGTAACATGACCGGGCGACAGGCATACTATACACGCAGTGCCGTTTCGCCTGACAATCCAAACGAAATCTATTTTGTATCCTTTTCCTTTTTTAACAGCATCGATGGTGGCAAAACATTAGAGCCAATGAATATTGCCGCTCAGCCCAACTGGGATCACCATGATATGTGGATCGACCCATCCAATGGTGATCGCATGATTGTAGCGGGAGATGGTGGTGTTTCGATTTCCAAGAACAGAACTAAAACGTGGTTGCGAATACAGCTGCCTGTTGCGCAATTGTATCACGTAACTACTGACAATGCCATTCCTTACAATGTGCTTACCAATCGTCAGGATGGGCCTGCAATGCGTGGACCCAGTCGTTCGCGCGTATTGGGCTTCTTTGGCAATGGTATAATTCCTACGGGCATGTGGCATGATGTGGGTGGTGGGGAAAGCGGATTTGCCACCCCTGATCCTAAGAATTCAGATATAGTCTGGTCGAGTGCATCCGGTTATGGGGCACTGGGTGGAGTGGTCACTCGCTTTAATGAAAAGACTAGACAATTTAGGCACGTAGAGGTTTGGCCCGAGTTGACAACAGGACATCCAGCTTCTGAAGTGAAGTACAGGTTCCAGTGGACTTTCCCACTTTTGATTTCTCCGCACGATAACAATACCATATACGTAACAAGTCAGGTGGTACATCGAACGACCAATGGCGGCCAAACCTGGGATGTTATCAGTCCGGACCTAACGTTGAATGATAAAACCAAGCAGAATAAGTCGGGAGGACTGACCCCGGATAATATTGGCGTAGAGTACGCCAATGTCATTTATGCCTTTGAAGAATCTCCCATTAAAAAAGGTGTCTTTTGGGCAGGCACCAATGATGGACAAGTTCAGGTAAGTCAGGATGGCGGAAAAACATGGACCAATGTGACCAAGAATATCCCGGAGTTGCCCCCGATGGGAACAGTAAGAAATATTGATCCCTCCAGATGGAGTGAGGGCAAAGCCTATCTGACTATCGACTTGCATGAAGTAGGTAACTTTCAACCGTTTGTTTATAAGACGGATAATTTCGGAAAGACATGGAAAAAGCTAACCAAAGGAATTGATGTGGGTAATTTAAATTATGCCCGCCATATCAAAGAAGATCCGATAAGGAAAGGATTACTTTATCTGGGGACAGAAACAAAACTTTATGTTTCCTTTGATGATGGTGAGAACTGGCAAACTTTCATGAACAACTTGCCCCATACACCTATGTATTGGATAGACATCCAGGAGCATTTTAATGACCTTGTAGTTGGAACTTACGGAAGAGGAATATGGATATTGGATGACATCTCTCCTTTGCAACAAATGCCAACTGATACCAATACAAAAATGGCCTTATTTAATCCTCATGATACCTATCGTTTTCAGGGAATCACCAGTAACATGCAGTTTTTCCCCGAAGCTTCTTCAGGCGAAGATCCTCCCTATGGTGCACCTATTAATTACTGGTCTGCCTCTGAGATGGACAGTGTAAAAATTCATTTTGTAAATATGGCAGGGGATACCGTGCGAACTATTGAACACAAAGCCAAGCCAGGTATAAACCGTGTATGGTGGAACTTACGAAGTAACCCTACTACTGAGATCATGTTTCGCACAACACCAGAGGCAGCACCATGGTTTCCGATGGCGGAGAACAGAACGAGGAAAAATCCGAATTTTGGACCTCATACTTATTTAGTTCCCCCCGGCACCTACAATGTGCATTTAGTTGCAGGCAACCAAAGCTTTAAATCCACCATTAATGTGTTAAAAGATCCTCATTCTGAAGGATCATTAGATGACATTAAAGCGCAAACTGACTTTATTCTAAAGGCCAGAAAAGATATGAATAAGTTAGCGGATATGGTCAATACCATAGAATCGGCTCGCAGACAATTGTTGGATTTGATGGATGCTTTGAAGGCCAAAGGTGACAACACTATGAACAAAGAGATAAGCGACATGGAAAAAAAGTTAAGTGAGTTGGAGGGGAACTTAGTGCAAACCAAGGTAACAGGAACCGGTCAGGATGTAGTTCGTTGGCCTGCAAAAATAGGAGAGAAGCTGGACTACCTGACCAATACAGCAGCAACAGCTGATTTCAAACCTTCAGATTCGCATAATCAAGTATATGATGTTTTGAAAGGTAACCTCACTGCTCAAGAAACTGCTTATGATAAATTAATGAAGGAAGATTTTGTGTCGTTAGTTAAAAAATTGCAAAGTAATAACATTGGACCTGTTGTGATACCCTAGTGAAATAAAGAGTCAGGTGAGGCAGACCTGACTCCAAAATTTCTACTCTTTCCGGGTGTATAAAGTATGCCGCTCATCCTATTAGGTTGTTCAAGCCTAATAGGATTTTATATTTTTATTTCACAAATCCATTACTATGAAATTCTTTTCCGCAATACTTATTGCCACAAGCTTATTTTCGTTTACGAATTGCTCTAATAAACCAACAAAAGAAGAGTATGCCTTGGCTGTAGATAGTTTATTTAGGGCTTACTATGATTTTAAACTTAGAATAAATCCTATTGAAGCGACCAAAGCAGGTGAAAACAAATACAATGATGAGGTGGCAAATTATATTTCTGACGCCTACCAGCAAGATCTTATTGAAAATTATACAAGCTTTTTAGATATCATTAATCGTTATGATTCAACGATGGTATCACCATCGCAATGGATGAGTCTTCGTGTGATGCAATGGGATTGTAATATCAAAAAAGAGGGACTTAGCAACAAATTGGTCACTATTGCTTCGCCCATGTATGACCTACCTACCTTTGAGTTGATGCCATTGGCTCAAATCACTTCGCTTCAACTTTACTTTGCGCAGCTGGCAGCTGGTCAAAGTGTACAGCCTTTCAACACGGTGAAAGATTATGAAAACTGGCTAAAAAGAGTAGACGACTATCTTGTGTTTCTGGATACATGTATTCTCAAAATGGAAGAGGGGATAAGCAAGGGCGTTGTCTTACCAAAAGTATTAATCGAAAAGATGATTCCACAATTGGATGAGTTTATTCAAAAACCAAATACAGAGCATATCTTTTATGGCCCACTCAACATCATGCCTAAAACTTTTTCGCCAGAAGATCGGCTTCGACTTACCAGGGCTTATGCGGAAATGATTGCCTTTAAGGTGAAACCCAAGTACGAAGAGTTACAACATTTTTTAAAAAATACCTACCTGCCTGCAGGAAGGGATACAGATGGAATTCTATCATTACCCGATGGGCCGGAAACTTACAACTTCCTTATTAAGCAAAATACTACCACTCTGATGACTGCAGATGAAATTCATGAGCTGGGTAAAAAAGAGGTAACACGTATTTTGGGGGAAATGGAAAAGGTGAAAACCCAGATTGGCTATAATAGAGATTTGAAATCATTTTTTAATTATGTACGCAACAGCAAAGATCAAATGCCATTTACAGAGCCTGAACAGGTGATCGCTAATTTTAATGCTATCCACGATAGGATGAGCATAAAACTAAAAGAAGTTTTTGACATAAAGCCCAAGGCCAATTTTGAAGTAAGAAGAACCGAAGCATTTCGGGAGGCATCAGCAAGCGCGGAATATGTGCCGGGGAGTAAGGACGCTTCTAGGGCAGGTGTATTTTACATCCCCATTCCGGATGTAAAATTGTATAACAAATATAATGCAGAAGCACTTTTTTTACATGAGGCTGTTCCCGGACATCACTATCAATTATCATTGCAACAGGAAAATGAAAACCTTCCTGAATTTCTTCATCCGGAAAGCATGGGTGTGTTTGTTGAAGGTTGGGCCTTGTACGCAGAGTCACTTGGTAAGGAGCTGGGTCTGTATGAAGATCCTTATCAGTATTTTGGCATGTTAAGTATGGAAATGCACCGTGCCATCCGTTTGGTGGTGGATACAGGTTTGCATGGCAAAGGTTGGACACGGGAGCAAGCCATTCAATACTCTCTGGACAATGAGGCGGAGTCTGAAGCATCTATTATTGCGGAAATTGAACGGTATATGGCCACACCCTCACAAGCACTATCTTATAAATTGGGACAGCTTAAAATTAGGGAATTGCGTACCAAAGCAGAAGATGCATTGGGTGATCGATTCAATGTGAAAGAGTTCCATAATCAGGTGCTTAATTCAGGAAGTTTACCTCTTGTTCTTCTTGAAGAGAAAATTAACAATTGGATATCACTGGAAATCAAAGGGTAGAGTTTCTGCATCAATGCAGCATGCTAAGGCAACTTTGTCATTAGGTTATTATTGACCTAATTGTTAATTTTCGTTTACCTCAAACGATTGAAGGCTAACCATTTTGTAAACTTTATCAGTATTCTATTGAGATCACTAGTACTTTTCTTGGCCCTATGTTCCATTGCTATAAGCAGTAGTGCGCAAACAAGTCCTCAAAAGATTGATATCGTAGACATGTTTGTCCAGGTTTTAAATAATTCAGAAAGTTCTCCTGAGTACGTTTTTGATAATTACCTGGTGCAAAGCAACAAATTGGAGGGTAAAAGTTTATTGACTTACCTGTCAAACAGATTCCCGGAAAAAGTAAATGCTAATGGTAGTATAACTATTCCAGGCAATCTGATCTTTTCAAATTGTGTTTTTGTAAAAAGCCTGGACCTGGAGAAGTTTAATTTTAAGAATCTCTCTTTATCTAATAGTTTTTTTGATAATCAAAAGTTCAACAATTGCTTTTTTGAATCACTTGTTTTGGATCAGAATAAAATCTCCAATGCGCTGGAATTGTCCAACAGCAAATTAAATGTTATTGAGATAAAGGGAAATGTGGTGGATTATGAAATCTATATCACTAAGGACAGCATTGTTGGAGATACATATATAGAAAACAACGAGGTGTCAGATGGCGAAATAGTAATTAGTAAGTTTTACAGCAATGGATCGGTAACGCTAGGAAACAATCAGGTATCTGGTATCTTGATTGAAGATTCCGATTTTAATATTCCTGAGTATGGTGAATTCAATAATTACAAACTGGCAGAGAATTCATCATCCGACTTATATTTAACGGGCAATAGTTTTAGAGGGGATTCTACAAGTAAAGTCTATTTCAGTAAAGGGAATTATCTTAATCTCGACCTGAGGGACAACCAATTTGAAGTGAATGTTTTTTTTGTTGAGAACAAAATAGAAGAAAGATTTTTTCTGGTGAATAACTCATTTTTGGGTCATGTTTCATTTGAGAAGTTTCTCTTTTCAGAAACATGGAATGAACTGTACTGGAAACAATTATCGGGTTATAAACTGCGCTTCGCTGATTATGCAGGAGAAACCAAAGAGGAGTTAAGTGATGAAATTGGATTTAGCAACCTTATTAATATTTATAAAGGATTGCACACAATTTTTCTTTCGCGAGGAGATCTTGAATCTGCCAACGCGTGCTACAGTGAAATGAAGCAGGTTCAGGGGAGAAGACTTAAGTATCTATTTAAAGAGGACAGTACCTTCGGCAATTTTTTAAGATGGCAATTAAATGTTCTGCTAAAAATTTATACTAATCATGGAACGGATCCTGGGTTGGCAGTGGTGATGTCATTTTTTGTGATCCTCTTATTTGCTATGCTGTATCTATTTTTTCCTTCTGAGTGGGATAGAGATAGTGTCACCAGATTGTTGATTAGCTATGAACAATTCTTGCAAAGAAAGAAGAAAGCCAATGTAGCTCCATTGTTGGTGGTTTTTGGTTCTGTCACACTAACACTTATCAATGCGGTCACCCTAAGCATCAACAGTTTTGTAACTCTTGGTTTCGGAAGCATACCTACCAAGGGTTTTGCTCGCTATCTCTGTATTATTGAGGGATTTATTGGCTGGTTTTTACTCAGCATCTTCACCGTAGCACTAATCAATCAGGTACTGGCTTAATTCTCTGTCAGAGATAGGTAAACAGTAACAATATCTTTATTGGTAGCGTCAACTACTTTAATAGACTCACCAATGGTATATGTGATGTCAAAAGTACCTCTGCGCTTTGTGCAGGTAAAAACAGTTTGATTCTTACCATCGAAGCTTTTCTTCACAATGTCATAGGTTTCACCCTCAATGATGATGGCTCTGCCATTAAATTCAATGGTTGTTTTTACAGCTGTATCATCTTTCCCATCTGGTCTAATAGTTTGTTTAGCCCCAGAATTCACCGTTCCCTGGAATCCCCTCCGGTCGTTGGTGCTTTGGGCAAACAGGATGGAAGAAAACAGGATAAAAGCCATTGTAAGGGTTATATTTTTCATTGCTATTTCATTTTTGAGGTTGTGTCTCTTTCAAAATTAACAATGTAGTGGAGACAATTAGCATGCCGGATTGTATTTACCAGCAGAAGAGGGTGTCAATTCGGTCTAAATAAGCAAAGATTCTATGACCAAAATCATCTTTTTAACTAAGCCGCATCATATTTAGAGGTTTCGACTCCATCTAATTTTAGGGCTGAAAAATCGCAAAAACCGAACCTTTCTATGGAATTAGAGAAAATCAGTTATGACAATAAAATTGTCAAAGCCTTTATTATTGCCACTGTTACGTTTGGCATTGTAGGGATGACTGTCGGCCTGCTGGCTGCCATTCAATTGTTTTACCCACTCTGGAACTTTGATTTGCAATACACCACCTTTGGGAGGATAAGGCCATTGCATACCAATGCCATTATTTTTGCCTTCGTGGGCAATGCCATGTTTGTTGGGGTTTACTACAGCATGCAGCGCCTACTCAAAACAAGAATGTTTAGCGACTTGCTAAGCTGGATCCACTTTTGGGGATGGCAACTCATCATTCTGGCCGCAGCTATATCGCTGCCACTTGGGATGACTACCTCTAAAGAATATGCCGAACTAGAATGGCCAATCGATATTGCCATAACGGTAATTTGGGTAGTCTTTGGATGGAATATGATAGGAACCATCCTGAAGCGGAGAGAGAAGCACATGTATGTAGCCATTTGGTTTTACATAGCCACATTTGTTACAGTTGCTGTACTTCATATTGTCAATTCCTTTGAGATTCCGGTGACTTTTTTTAAGAGTTATTCCTGGTATGCCGGGGTACAGGATGCACTTGTTCAATGGTGGTATGGACACAATGCTGTTGCCTTCTTTTTGACCACACCCTTTTTGGGGCTGATGTACTATTTTCTTCCCAAGGCAGCTAATCGTCCGGTTTATTCATATAGGTTATCTATTGTTCACTTCTGGTCTCTGATTTTTATTTACATCTGGGCAGGACCCCATCACCTCTTATATACTGCATTACCGGATTGGGCGCAATCACTTGGTGTTGTGTTTTCAATCATGCTTATTGCTCCGTCATGGGGAGGTATGCTCAATGGCTTACTGACTTTACGTGGGGCATGGGATCGTGTTCGTGAAGATCCTGTTTTGAAATTTATGGTGGTGGCCGTTACCGCTTATGGTATGGCCACATTAGAAGGTCCACTGCTTTCCTTAAAAAATGTAAATGCAATAGCTCATTTTACTGATTGGATTATCGCTCACGTGCACGTGGGTGGATTGGGTTGGAATGGATTCCTGACTTTCGGAATGCTCTACTGGATTATCCCGAGAATGTGGGGCACCAAATTGTATTCGACTAAACTGGCCAATCTCCATTTCTGGATTGGAACGTTGGGAATTATGTTCTATGCATTGCCCTTGTACATTGCAGGTGTAGTTCAGAGCTTGATGTGGAAAGAATTTACTGCTGATGGGTTTCTTCAATATCAAAATTTTTTGGAGACCACTACACAGATTCTGCCTATGTACATGCTCCGAGCAGTAGGGGGAACATTATACCTCACAGGCGTTTTGATCATGACCTATAACCTCATTAAGACAGCCTATGCGGGTAAGTTTGTTGCCAATGAAGAAGCCGAAGTAGCACCTATGGTGAAAACAGCCAGTAGCGGTGGTCACTGGCACCATGTGTTGGAGTCTAAGCCTATTCTGTTCACTTCTCTGGCATTAGTGGCTATCTTAATAGGTGGGGCCATTGAGATGGTGCCAACCTTCCTGATCAAATCCAACATACCAACAATAGCCAGTGTAAAACCCTATACTCCTTTGGAATTGCACGGTCGCGATATTTATATACGTGAAGGTTGTGTAGGATGCCACTCGCAAATGGTGAGGCCATTCCGCTCTGAAGTGCAACGTTACGATCCAACGAATGGAGAGTATTCCAAAGCTGGTGAGTACGTTTATGATCACCCATTCCTATGGGGTTCAAAACGTACCGGGCCCGATTTGCAACGCATAGGAGCCAAGTATGCAGATAGCTGGCATTACCGGCATATGTTAGCGCCTGGAGATGTTTCTAATGGATCCATCATGCCTGCGTATCCATGGCTTTATGAGCAAATGATCGACAAAGAGCTTACTGCTAAGATGATCTCAGCCTTGAGAACTGTAGGCGTTCCCTATGAGGAAGGATATGAAGAGAAAGCCAATGAGGATTTGGACCGTCAAGCCAGCCGGATTTCAGAGAACCTAAGTATGGAAGGCTATGATGTTGTAAAGGAAGCGGAAATAGTGGCGTTGATTGCCTACCTCCAAAGATTGGGTACTGACATCAAGGAAAGTAAAGTAGCTGAGAAATAGAAATAAGAATTACAGACTATGTACAAAGACATTTTAAATAATATTGACAACATCGCGATTTGGCCTACCATATCGTTTGTGATCTTCTTCGTCTTCTTTATTGTACTTATTTGGTGGGTCTACACTACAGATAAATCCTATATATCAAAAATGAGCAATAAACCTTTTGAAGACGGAGTCAATACTGATAACAAGCAAGGTCTCAAAATTTAAAGTAGTTATGAAAAAAGTAAAAGCAATATTTGCACTGTTAATGATCTCCACTGGGACCTTTGCTCAGTCAGGAACTACAGCTGAAGCAGGTCTCTTTGATGATCCCGTATTGTTATTTTATATAACGGCAGGATTTCTTTTTGTTGTTGCTCTGTTAGTGATAGCGGTTGCATTGTATATGCTACAGGTCTTACGCTATATGGCGAAGGATGCAGCAATAGCACGAGCAAAAAAGTTAGGAATTGAATATGTGGAGGAGCCTGGATGGTGGACCAAATTCAACTTATGGGTATCTGATTCGGTACCGGTTGAAAAAGAAGAGACCATTATGCTGGACCATAACTATGATGGAATCAGGGAGTTGGATAATCACTTACCACCTTGGTGGAAATGGTTGCTTTATGGAAGTATCGTCTGGGCAGTTTTCTATTTGATTGCTTATCATGTAACCAATTCACTGCCCTTGCAAACTGAGGAGTACAATAATGAAGTAGCTTATGCAGAGGAGCAAGTTCGAAAATTAAAGGCCGAAAATCCTGGAGTAGTAATTGACGAAAATACAGTAATTCTAACCACAGATGCCATAGCGCTCCAGGATGGCAAGGAAACGTTTAATAACATATGTGCTTCATGTCATCGTGTAGACGGAGGAGGAGATATAGGGCCTAATCTGACTGATCAGTATTGGATACATGGGGGATCGATTCAGGATGTATTTAAAGTGGTAAAGAACGGTGTGCCCAATACAAACATGGTTTCCTGGGGTGGAGCCCTAAGCCCAGAGAAGATGCAAAACGTTTCCAGTTATTTATTAACACTTCAAGGTAGTAATCCACCAAATGCAAAAGCTCCGGAGGGCGACATGTATGTACCCCCGGCAAAAAAAGAAGTGGATAGTGACACAGTGAAGGCACAAGCATCACTTTAGTTGTTGATAAGAAAATTTGAATGAAGTGGAAGGGAAAGAAGTGAAAGAGAATCTTTATGAGTTTGATGAGGAGTTTCGCGACTCCATATCAACTGTAGATGCAGAAGGGAAACGTATCTGGGTTTATCCAAAAAAGCCATCTGGAAGATTTCATAACTGGCGCATTGTGGTCACTACATTTTTGCTGACCGTACTTTTTGTAATGCCATTTATTAAGTTGAACGGCAGACCATTTGTTTTACTCAACTTTTTTGAAAGGAAGTTTATAATTTTTGGTCAGGTATTCTGGCCCCAGGATTTTTTTCTGCTGGCATTGACTCTTGTTACCTTTTTTGTGTTCATCACTTTATTTACGGTTGCATTTGGCAGAATATGGTGTGGCTGGATGTGTCCTCAGACTTTGTTCATGGAGATGGTTTTTCGCAAAATTGAATATTGGATTGAAGGTGATGCCAATGAACAACGGAAATTAGATAAGCAACCTTGGAATTCGAAGAAGATTATTAAAAAGGGGGGTAAGCAATTAATATTTTTATTTATCTCTGTAATAATTGCACATCTTGTTATGGCCTATCTGATTGGTGTAGACGAGGTGGTGCGCGTTGTTAGTCAACCTCCAACTGAAAACATGGCTGGTTTTATAGGGTTGTTGACTTTTACAGGAATATTTTATGGGGTGTTTGCCCGCTTCAGAGAGCAGGCCTGTATTGCTGTATGTCCGTACGGAAGATTGCAGGGGGTTTTGCTGGTTAAGGATTCGTTAGTTGTGGCGTATGATTGGTTACGCGGTGAACCACGCGGAAAGCTTAAAAAAAGTCAAACATCCGTAGCTTCTCACCAAGGAGATTGTATTGACTGCAAATTATGTGTGCACGTATGTCCTACAGGCATTGATATCCGCAATGGTACTCAACTGGAGTGTGTCAACTGTACTGCTTGTATTGATGCCTGTGATGAAGTGATGGATAAGATTGGCAAGCCAAAAGGACTCATCAGATATTCATCCTATACTGCCATAAAGGAGGGAGTGCTTAAAATATTTACTCCACGTATTGCAGGGTATAGTGTTGTGCTAATGGCATTGGTGAGTTTACTCCTTTATTTTATTTTAACACGTGCCGATATTGAGACAACGGTTTTAAAAGCACCTGGTACTCTTTATTCAAAAACAGATGATGGTCAAATTACAAATGTTTACAACATTGAGTTTGTCAATAAGACTTTTGATGATGTTGGACTTGAGGTGAGGGTGGAGTCGCCAGCATCTGCATCTCTACTTAAAATAGGTGACCAGGATATTCTGGTGCCTAAAGAAGGAATATTGAAAGGGCTATTCATGATCAAATTGCCAGAAGAGGAAATTAAGGCCATGAAGATGAATGTGGTATTGGGAATATATCAGGAGGGGCGGAAAATAGAGACAACGAATGCGCGTTTTATAGGTCCGATCAAATCTAAAAATTAAAAGGCTGAAGTATGAATTTTGGAAAATGGATAGTAGTTGCTTTCGTAGTTTTTACTTTGTTTATAGGTACACTTGTAACTATCTGCGTACGAGAGGACATTAATTTGGTTCGGCCAGATTATTACCAGGAAGAATTGGTACATCAAAACAAGATGACATTTATTCAGAATACTAAAACGTTAGCGTCTTTGCCAGATATCTCTGTGAGTGGGAATGTACTTACTGTTTCTTTTGCTGATTATGATCAATTAGAGAAGGGGGAATTACTTTTGCTCAGACCTTCTGATATGAAATTGGACAGAAAATTCAGACTCAGTGCAACAAGCAAACATATGCAACAGTTTCCGCTGGAGGTTTGGAGTAAAGGATTGTACAGAGCAAGTATGCAATGGACAATGGGAGGTAAGGAATTTTACTATGAAAAGTTAATCGTACTGTAGTGTATATCACTGCCATACTTATGGGACTTGCAGGCGGCCTTCATTGCGTGGGTATGTGTGGCCCGCTTGTATTAGCTGCCACTGCCGGAAATCCTTTTGCAGGGAGTAAAATCATCTATAATCTGGGGAGGGTACTTACCTATGGTTTCCTTGGGCTTTTGGCGGGAGCAGTTGGCGAATTCCTTCAAATACTGCCTTATCAAAATTTATTGGCCTATGTGCTGGGCGGCATTTTTCTTTTAATTGGATTTGGGGCCATCAGTGGGGTACACATTCCGATATTGTCATCACTTATCCACCGTTTTACCAATTGGCTAAAGGCTACATTTGGGAATTTCCTTCATGGAAAGAAGAATATCTTCTTTTTAGGTATGTTAAATGGTCTTCTTCCATGTGGGCTTACTTATCTGGCTTTAACGTATTGTTTTACGTTGGATAGTTCCCTTGAGGGATTTCTTTTTATGATTGTTTTTGGAATTGGGACCATCCCGGTAATGGTTGGCTTACTTTGGGCATTAGGAATTACACTCAACAAAATCAAGCTGAATTACCGAAAACTGAGCATGGTAGTGATGATAGCGATAGGAAGTCTGATGATAGGCCGAGCGCTTTTTACGCATGTTCATCACTTGGAAAATAGTGCCGAAAGTGGGGTAATAACTGATGAAGTATTATGCCGATAGGGCATTTTTATTGTTGTCTGAAATAGTTACTTTTACTATTGTTAGAAACGCGTTTGTGATTGATTGTTTAAATCTTCGCTTACTATAATTAAATTAACTGCCATAATGAAAAGAATACTTGTACCTACAGATTTCTCTAAAACTTCAATCATAGCTTTAGAAGTAGCGTGTGAAATCGCCAAAAAAGGAGGAGCGGAAGTGATTGCATTACATGTTGTTGAGGAGGCGGGTTCTGATTCCTTTAGAGTGACTGGAGAAGTTGTGCCTTCAAATTTTGAAGACCGATTGTATACCTTAAAACTATTGGAAAAAGCAAAAAAGCAGCTGGAGAAGTTGGTCATGGATCCCAAATTTGCATCCATTAAGCTGGATGGAGAATTGAGACTCGGTAATCCGTTTCATGGTATGAATGCAATTATCACCGAACAAAAGGTGGATTTGGTAGTGATGGGTACAAGAGGTCTTTCCCGATTGCAGGAAATGATTATTGGCTCAAACACCGAGAAAGTGGTGAGGCATTCTAAAGTACCGGTTTTATCCGTTCACAGAAAACCTGCTAAGGTTAACTTTAAGAATATTGTATACGCAACTGCGATGTCCAAAGACGAGGAGAAGTTCTCCAAGGTGGTGAAGGCAGCACAGGACATGTATAATGCCAAAATACATTTGGTGCGTATCAATACTCCCGGTGATTTTCAAAGAGATCGTGTGGCTAAAGACTACATGGAGAAGTTTGCTAAAAAATTGGGACTTAAAAATTACACAGTTAATATTTACAATGATATTACTGAAGAAGAGGGTATCATTTATTTTGCCGAAAGTATCAATGCAGATTTGATAGCTATGGCAACTCATGGAAGAACAGGTTTCGCCCATGTACTTGCAGGTAGTATTGCTGAAGAAGTGGTAAGTCACGCCAAGCGGCCTGTACTTACTTTTGTTACAAAAAAGTGATCTTTATAAGTTAGTATACAGTAAAGCCCGTTCCATACGGGCTTTACTTTTTAACAGGATAAAGCCTACTAGCCAAGGTTATGGAGGATTACTATCAAATTCTTGGAGTAAGTCCGCGTGCTACACTACTTGAAGTAAAGCGCTCCTATAGGAAATTGGCAGTTCTCTATCATCCTGATAAGAATAAATCCAGCGAAGAAAGATTTAAAGAAATAAATCGTGCATATGAGGTGCTGAGCGACCCTGAAAAAAGAGCTCAGTATGATTTGACGCTGACTTTCCCAGGAACTCAACCTAATATAGATAGGCCTGCCCATCGGGACCCTGCCTATCGCAGAAGACAAAGTGCCTATCGAACTCCAAGAGAAGCTAATCAAACCGTAGAAGAACTTATGGCTGAATACTTGCCTAAATTCCGATGGATATGCTGGTTGGCACTTGGAGTCTGTTTACTGGTAGCAGTTGATTATTTGATTCCTTTTCAAACGTATACGGAGGGTATTGCAGAAATTAACAGAATGTACCGAACAGGTAGAGGAGGTGGAACAATTTATGATCATGATGAGTTAATTACCAAAACTGGTCTGATAATCGAATTACACGATGATGATGTGTTATATTTTAAGGCTGTAAGGCAAGTTATAATTCAGGAGTCTTCACTTTTCAAAAAGATAGTTTCAATTGCAACCCCTGCTGGTGATTATAAAGTGCGTGTAAGTGCCATCTATGGAAATTTGGCTTTTGTCCCCCTTATTCTTTTCATTACTGCTTTACTTGGGGTTACCATAAGAAACAAAATTGAATTTCCATTTAACCTCTCAATAGTTTCTTTTATACTTTTGATAATTGTTTCTTTTTTATTGATGAGCTAATATGAGTAAGAAAAAATCCAACAATTGGAAAAGCAGAGAAGGCATTGTGTATTCTACCAACGATGATTTTGGTTATAATACAGGGGATAATGAGGAAGAAGCAACATTGCCACCTGCTCAACAAAATCTCAAAGTAATGCTTGACAAAAGCGGAAGGGCTGGAAAGCAAGTTACGCTGGTTGCTGGTTTTGTAGGATCTGTTACAGATTTAGAATCCCTTACCAAGCTATTGAAAACAAAGTGTGGTGTGGGTGGATCTTCCAAAGAGGGCCAGATTTTAATTCAAGGAGATGCACGCGAAAAGGTGGTAAATATTCTTGCTAAAGAGGGCTACAGGGCGAAGAAAATTGGATAAGAAAAAGAGTCAAATGGTTGACTCTTTTTCTCATTGACGCCAAAATTACTTTGACTCTTTCATTTTTTTCAATTCACCTTCATATACACTTAAGAATTGTTTTTGATTCTCAGGAATGTTTTTGATGGCTGCTTCCCAATATTTCGCAGAATTCTTTTTATCACCCACTGCTGCATAACCGCGGGCCAAACCTACATTAGGAGTAAACTTGTCCTCAGGATGTAGTTTGGCATTCAATTTAAACACCTCAAGGGCTTTATCATTTTTTCCTTCTCCAATCAACGTGCGACCATAAACGTGAATTTGACTTACAGATGCGGTAGGGTGATTGATGGCTTTCATCATAACAGCATCAGCCTCACTTGTCTTGTTCATGGCGGTAAGAACGCTGGCTTTGGTTTGAAGTGTAGAAAAATTTTCCTGACCAAAAAATGGAGCGCTAATAGCTGCATCTGCCCAGGTTAAGGCTTCTTCCAGGTTGATTTTATTGCTGGCGCAAAAGTTGGCAGCACTGGCGAAGTTTTGATAATTAAATCCTTGTGCATTTCTTAACTCATTTCGAAATGCTGTTAAATAGATCTCATTGATGTTTGCAATCTCGATTTTCAGAGGAGCCTTTTTATTTTCCCATCGCATAACCGCCACCGCAGCGTCTGGCTGCCTTTCCTCAAATTCATAAGTTAAGTATTCGGTGTATTCACAGTCTTCTGGTATTGATTGTACACGAGCTGCATCTTCCTTTGCATCGTAAAAGAAGCTTCCCCAGCTGGTTGAGTTGTTTGAAAATATATAAGTCCATGGCTGATCTTTCTCCACGATTAAGTGCAGACCATATGTGCCTGCCTTGATACTTTTACCTCCGGCTATAACATCATGAGAAAAAGTGATTGTCGTGTTTTCGTTGGCACCGGCTCTCCAAGGAGCAGCGGTGGACGTTCCAAAACCGAGATTGTTTAGTCCGTAAGGAACAAGTTCTCCCCAAATGTGACCTTTTCGATCTGTTCCATCGGGAGCATGGACTTTTGGACTGCTGTAGTTGATGGTGATTTTTACAGGACCTATCCACTGACTTACTTCAGCTTTCTGATTACCTCCACTAGGTGGTAAGGTCAGGGTTTGGGCGAAAACGTTGGACGTTATCCATCCAACAATCATAATGGTAAATAATGACTTCATATTATTTTGGTTGATTAGGGTTATAACTAATACGTTGTTAAACGTAAACAGTTTATGAAGGAGCTAACCCCAAAAGTGGTATTTTACAATTGATAAGAATTCTAAATTGAAGTGCTGTTTTTGGGTAGTACTACCCATAATGATGAAGGATTTATTTTAATTATAAACTCTGAAGCGGCATCAGCGGCTTCTCCATCTATATGAAATGGTATTGTGTGACTTGATTTTATTTTGATTTCTTGTGCTTTAATCAATTGTACTTTGTTTGACTTGTCAATCGATCGACTAAAGAGCTTGTAAACAAAGCCAAGCCCCTGATAAACATTCATTTTGTCCACGATGCAAACATCGATCTTGTGATCACAAACAGAAGCTCCTGGGGCTATTACTGCGTTATTTCCAAACTGTGATGAGTTGGCAAAAGAAATAACAAAAGGACTTCGATTACTGATAACTCCATCCAGGGATAACTCACAGTCAAATGCTTTGAATTTGTTAAACTCACCCACCACTAACTTTCCATAGGTGTATAACCCTCTTTTCCCATCGCGGGCAAACAACCCTGCGACATGACCATCAAAACCTATACCTGAAACATTGACAGAGAGACGATCATTGATGGTGAATGTATCAATGGAAATGGTTTTTTCCACATCAAGTAATTTGAGAGCTTTGTTCATGCCAAGCGGAATTTTGAGATGTCTTGCCAATCCGTTGCCAGATCCTTTGGGGATGATTGCCAACGGTACTGTTGAATAAAGCAGACCTTTGGCTACTTCATTTACCGTGCCATCACCACCAACTGCAAAAACCATTTTAAATTTTTTATCCACGGCCATTTTAGCAAGCGCTGTGGCATGACCTGGGTGTCTAGTGAATTCAATTGTGCACTCAAGATTTCTTTTTTTGCATTGTGAAAGTATTCTTCCTTCAAGGGCTCGGCTGTATCCAGTGCCTGAATATTTGTTAATGACGAAGAGAACCCTATTACCTTTGCTCATTGAAAATTCGAAAAAGTGTGGTAAGTTAACAATTAGAAGTATGTAGTGTAATGAAGAATCCTTTTATACCACGGAAAATAAAATTTAAAGCCTGGAACAGTGAATCAAAATTGTTAATGCGTCTGAATAGTATTGAGTGCAGCAAGGGCGAGCTATTCCGGAAGAACCATGTATTATTACAATTTACCGGTTTGTTGGATAAGGAGCAGGAAGAAATCTATGACATGGATGTATTGCTCATCTATTCTGAAAAGTTTCTTGTTTTTTGGAATGCAGATCAAAACGGCTGGTATTTCTCCGCGTTGGATAAGCTTGAAGAATCGACTCCCTTTTTAGGAAATAATGCCGCCAGGATGAAACGGCTGGGAAGTTTTTTTGAACTGAACTAAAGGAGCTGACTACAACTTGGATTCAATGTATTTTACTGCCTGACTGATGGTTTGAAGTTTTTCGGCATCATCATCCGGAATTTTGATGTCGAAAGTTTGTTCAAAATCCATCACCAATTCTGCATAGTCCAGGGAGTCTATGCCAAGATCTTTCACAAAGTTAGCATCGGGAGTTATTTCAGATTCGGGGATTCCTAGTTTCTCAATTAAAATAGTGGTGACTTTTTTCTGAATATCTGGCATATCTAGCGGCTTAAGTAGGTGCAAATCTAAAAAATATAAACGGATTTTCGAGCAATTAGAAACGCAGCAGGAACTCGGTTCCTTCGCCCAGCTTAGACTTGACTGTGATGCGCCCTTCATGCTGTCTCATAATCTGTTTAGACAAACTAAGGCCTATCCCTGAGCCAGTTTTTTTTGTGGAATAAAAGGGCACAAATATCCTTTCCAGTGCATCAGGGTCTATTCCATCCCCATTGTCACTGACAGAAATAACGGGTCTTGTTTTTTCATCCAGATAGGCTTTCAATTGAATGCACTTGTTTTCCTGCTCGGTAAATGCCTGCATAGCATTTTTGATTAAATTGATCAAAACCTGTTCGATCATGCTTTTGTCGGCATTGATGCTAAGGTCCTGTGGTTCCACATTTACCGTGATTGAGATATTGCTATCAATAAGCTCCTTTTTTTGAAGCACTGCCATTTCCCCCAATAGCTTTTTTACTTGGACTGGAGCGAGGTTAGGCTGGGGTCTTTGCGAAAGGTTTTTAAATTCCCTCACAAAGTGGATCAAACCGGCACTGCGCTTACTGATGGTTTGGATGGAGAGATGCATGTCTTCCATTTCTTCCTTGTTAAAAGTGGCTACAGGTTGATCCATTCGACTCTGTAGTTCACTTTCTACCACTCCGGCCAATGAAGAAATCGGTGTAACTGAATTCATGATCTCATGGGTAAGCACACGTACCAGATTCTGCCATGCCTCCATTTCTTTTTCATCCAATTCGCTTTGGATATTATTCATGGAGATCAGCTTGATTACTTCTCCCCGTAAAGTTAGTTCTATGGCATAAATAGAAATTTGGACGGTCTCATCGGGCAAGATAAGCCTGACTAATTCTCGGCCTCCGGTTTTTAATTTTAACACAGCTTCCACCAGAGTATCACTGACTGCTCGTAGATCATCAATGTGTTTTGCCTGATTAACTTTTAATAGTTTTTTGGCAGCCGTATTCATGATTTGAATTGAGCCATCTTTTTTGAACGTAAGCAAGCCAATGCCTACATGCTGAACAATATTTTTTAAAAACTGATATTCAGAATCCCGTTCACTTCGGGATGATTTTAAATGGGTAATGGCTTCATTAAGTTCATTGTGTATCCGCTGCACTGCTGGGTCTTCACTGTCTGTTTTAAATGAGGATGACAAATCATCAAATCGGATGGCGTCCAAAAAAGAGGCAATGTTTTCATTAGACTCCTCAAATTCTTTGACAAGGTGTGATATTTGAAAAAATGTGGCTCCTGCCAGGGCTAGTGTTATGATGATGTTAAAGGAATCAGCCACAGCATATGCCATTGCAAATACAGTAGCCACTAAAATAGCAATGCGTGTAACAAGCGGTGATCGCAGGTTAAAGCCCATATTTTTCCATCCTCCGATAGAGTGATGCTCTTGTTAACCCTAGCTCATCAGCAGCTTTGGAAATATTGCCATTGTGCATCTGAATAGCCTTAACAACTGCAGCCTTTTCTACATCATCCAGATTAAGTGTATCACTTTCTGTGCTTGGACTGCCTTTTCTATTAAATAAAAAGTCACTATCCTGCAGCGTAGGAGAGTCGGCCATAATTACTGCGCGTTCAATGGCATGTTGTAATTCTCTCACATTACCGGGCCAGGCATATTTTTTAAGTTTGGTGATGGCCTCAGGAGAAAATGAAATAATTTCTTTGTGGTATTTTTTCGTATAAAAATTCAAAAAATGATTGGCCAACATAGGAATGTCATCCACCCGTTCGCACAAAGGAGGAATCCGTATTTCTACAGTGTTGATGCGGTACAATAAGTCCTGTCTGAATTTACCTTCATCTACCATTTGATGTAAAGGCATATTGGTAGCGCAGATTAAACGAATGTCCACATCTATTGGAGTATTTGAACCAACATGAGTGATCTGTCTTGATTGCAATGCGCTAAGTAGCTTACTTTGCAATGGCATGCTCAGGTTACCAATTTCATCGAGAAATAAAGTGCCGCCATTTGCTAATTCAAAACGACCCGTTCTGTTTTCCCGGGCATCTGTAAATGCACCTTTTTTGTGTCCAAAAAGTTCGCTCTCAAACAACGTTTCGGTAATGGCGCCCATATCTACACTCACGAAGGAGTTGTCTTTTCTCAAAGATTTTTGGTGTATGGCGCGAGCTACCAATTCCTTTCCGGTTCCGTTTTCCCCCAGTATCAAAATATTTGCGTCAGTAGCTGCTACTTTGTCGATCAGCGTGAATACTTCCTTGATGGGTTGGCTGGTTCCTATGATATCTCTGAAAGGCTGACTGATCTGCTCCTCCAGCATTTGCTTTGCCTTACGGAGCTTGTCAACTTCATTGTAAGACTTCTTCAGTTTGATGGCTGTGGAGATGGTGGCTATTAACTTTTCATTTTGCCATGGTTTGAGTATGAAGTCTGTGGCTCCTTCTTTTAAGGCGCGTACAGCCATTTCCACATCTCCAAAAGCTGTTATCATGATCACTACTGCATCAGGGTCCTTTTCCTTTATTTGCTTGAGCCATTCAAACCCCTCTTTTCCCGAGGTTGTGTCTTTGCTGAAATTCATGTCCAACAATATGACATCATATGTGTCATTGTTGAGAAGAAATGGAATCTTGTTGGGATTCTTGTCAATGATTACCTGATGTCCATACTTTTTCAGCAACATCTTTGCTGCCAATAGCACATCCTCATCGTCATCGATCATTAATATTTTGCCGCCTTCGTTCACTAGATCCAGGTTAAGGTTTGACGTTTACTTATAGAAAAATTATGCCAGCTTCAGTACCGTCCGAAATCAGCTGTTTAGGCATGTTCCATGTACTCTTACGTACAAATATGTTCAAAAATGAACACTTTATAGTGCGATTTCGAATATAAAACCGAATTTTGGCTTTCTTACTTTAGCGGGAGGCGAGCTGAAGTGAATAGAGGGTCACCTTCTTTTGAGTACCAACCACAAGCCTTTCATCTGTGATAATGGTAAATGAAATGGTGTCTGGATTGGGTAGCTCGGCCACTTTTCTGGTTTCTCCGGTATGCAGGTCAAGTAAAAGAATATTGCCTCCCACCCTATAGCAAAGTTCTTGCCCCAGGAAGTTAAAGAAACTCAATCCACCTACATCGATGGTGGTGATCAGCTTACCTAAATTGTTCAGCATCAAAATCCCTTTCTTTCCGTCAAGCAAGAACAACCTGTTTTGATATTCGCGCATGAAAACAAAGTCAGCCTGATCGGTGGCCCAATTTGCTGGCAGAAGTGCCTCTATTTCAATTTGAGCAGTTGTCAGATTCACCTTTCTTAAACTGTAGTCTGCAACGTCTAATATCCAAGCTATGTTTACGTCATAAGCTGGGCATACAAGCGATGGAGATATACTTAAAGATGGATCAAGTGTTTTTTCTTCTAAGAAATTCAAGTGGTGATCCCAGTATTGATACTTCTGAGATTTACTTGAATAGGTAAAAACTTTGAGCGGATTCCAGGGTTCAAGCAAGGTCAGCGTTTTGACCTCTTTGGAAGTCTCGTCTAATAGTTTACCATCAGGATCTATTTTTTTTATTATCCCTGAGGGCAATACAAAATAGAAATTACCTAAACGATCAACCGAAGCTGATGAAACATCGTGCAATTCAAGCTCCTTGATTTTTGTTAATTGTGCATTGGCACTACTCGCAAGCAGAACAATGATTGTAAAAAATATGAATTGTCGGCTCATTGTTCTTCAAATGTTTTTAAGGTTACTTCATTGCCGTCATAGGTGGCGTAGGTGTTGAAGTGCACCCATTCACCAAGATTGATGTACCTGCTTTTGTCACCCACCTGCAGATCCAACGGTAAATGACGATGACCAAAAATGTAGAAATCGTGATGATGTTCCTTTTCCAATTCACGGCAATACGTGAGCAAAAATTCGTTTTCCTCGCCATTAAATTTTTCTTCCCGCTTCATATTGGTAATTCTACTGTTTCTACTCCAATACTTAGCAATGCCTATTCCGAGATTGGGATGGAGTCTTGCAAATAACCACTGGCATAGCGAGCTATTAAAAAATTTCTTCAATATTTTATAGGAAGTATCACCAGGGCCAAGGCCATCACCATGGCCAATCATTAAAGTTTGTGCACCTATGGATAATTCAATCGGTTCACGATATATGTTTATGCCAAGCTCGTTGGGGAAGTAATTGAACATCCACATGTCATGATTACCCGTAAAAAAATAGATAGGCATTCCCTCATCTCTCAATTCGGCCAACTTCCCCTGAAGCCTTATAAATCCTTTGGGAATTGCCTCTTTGTATTCAAACCAAAAATCAAAGATATCGCCAAGCAGGTAAATAGAATGCGCATCGCTTTTGATCTCATCCAGCCAGCGAATAATTTTTCTCTCTCTCACCAGACTGGTTTTATGATCGGGTACACCCAAATGAAAATCTGAAGCGAAGTATATCTTCTTATCAGATGGCAGATGGATGACTTCCTTTTTCATGCTGGATTATTTTGAATTTTTTTTCCCTTTCAAGACTACAATTGAATTAAAATGAAAGATAACATTTACTTTTCAATTGTTATATTTTTTAACTTAAGGGCTGTGTAAACAAAAAAAGTCAGATACTAATGGATCTGACTTTTTAATTAATTTTATCGTTGAACTCTAACCTATATTACTGTCACTGTCTTTTGTCACTTCAATGGAGGAGTCATCTGTTTTGGATTCATCTTTTTTGTCTGCCAATTCTTTTGCTACGGCAGCTTCTTCTTCTTTTTTCTCCGAAGCAGTTTTTCCATTCGTGAATTTCTGGTAGGTAGTCTGTCCTGCAAATGGTCTTTTACCAATCAGTCGTTCCAAATCGGCCTGGAATAAAATTTCTTTCTCCAATAGCTCTTTGGCAATTACCTCTAAATGATCGCGATGCTTGATCAGCAGGTTTTTGGTGCGATCAAATGCTTCAGTTATGATTTTCTTAACTTCCTGATCAATTTTTTCTGCAGTAGCTTCCGAATAGGGTTTCTGGAAATTGTATTCAGACTGCTTGGAATCGTAGAAAGAAAGATTTCCAATTTCTTTATTCATACCATAAACAGTTACAATGCTGTATGCCATTTTTGTGGTACGCTCTAAATCGCTTAATGCTCCTGTGGAAATCTTTCCAAACACTAACTCTTCCGCTGCACGACCTCCAAAAGTCATGCACATTTCGTCCAATAGTTGCTCAGTCTGATACAGGAATTGCTCTTTTGGAAGATACTGCGCGTATCCTAATGCGGCTGCACCTCGTGGCACAATACTCACTTTTACCAAAGGGTCTGCATGCTCAAGAAACCAACCTGCAACAGCATGGCCAGCCTCATGATAGGCAACGATCAGTTTTTCTTCTGGTGATATGATTTTGGTTTTTCTTTCCAACCCACCGATTACGCGATCAATGGCATCCTGAAAATCCTGCATGTCCACCTCTTTCTTGTCACGTCTCGCAGCAATCAGTGCTGCCTCATTACAAACGTTGGCGATCTCAGCACCAGCAAAGCCTGGAGTTTGTGCTGCCAATTTTTTGGAGTCTACCTCTTTCGCCATTTTTATTGGCTTCAGGTGTACTTTAAATATTTGTTCGCGACCTGAAATATCTGGTTTGTCAATGCTGATTTGACGATCAAAGCGCCCCGGACGGAGCAATGCAGTATCTAAAACATCCGGTCTGTTGGTTGCTGCAAGGATGATTACCCCGCTATCAGTAGCAAAACCATCCATCTCCACCAGCAAGGAGTTTAATGTGTTTTCACGTTCATCGTTTGAGCCGGGCATTTGACCTCTGCCTCTTGACCTTCCGATAGCATCAATCTCGTCAATGAATACGATACAAGGTGCTTTTTCTTTCGCCTGTTTAAATAGATCACGAACACGTGCTGCACCTACGCCCACAAACATTTCAACGAAATCAGATCCTGACAGTGAAAAGAAGGGAACTGCAGCTTCGCCAGCAACAGCTTTTGCTAATAATGTTTTACCGGTTCCTGGAGGGCCGACTAACAATGCACCCTTGGGAATTTTGCCACCTAACTTGGTGAATTTGCTGGGGTTTTTTAGAAACTCAACAATCTCTCTAATTTCTTCTTTGGCTTCTTCAAGTCCTGCTACGTCTTCAAACGTAATTTTCACCTTATTCTCCGCATCAAATAAAGCTGCCTTCGATTTACCAATATTAAATATCTGTCCGCCTGGTCCGCCACCACCGGTCATTCTGCGCATAAGCATCCAGAAACCGAAGAGGAGTAAGAATAAGAATCCCCAATTGAGCAGCATACCAGTAAAGTCACTGCGCTCCTCATACTTCAGGTCAATGCGATCGTTTTTAGGAATCTTCTCTGTTATCTCTTTGTAGTAATTGGCAAATTGATCAATGGTACCAATTCTCATTTTGTAATGAGGGCCGTTCGGGTTCACACCGAAGGGACTACTGTTCTCCAATTCTGTGCGGTAGACAGAGTTTTGAAGAGCCTCTTGTTTTAAAGTGATCTCAACGAGGTCTTCATTCTTGATGACTACAATATTTTTCGCATCTCTACGCTGCACAATATCTTCAAAAGTGCTGGATTGTATCTCAATGAGGTCTCCTGACCGGTTAAAATAACTTACGGCAAGAATCACCGCGACCAATGCCAGGATGATCCACATTTGATAATTGCCTTTTGGGCCTCGTGGAGGTAGTAGATTATTATCTTTTTTCTTGTCTGCCATTCAATTTATAATTCAAGTCAATAACGTCTAAGTAGTCTTTTGGTTCCGTTAACTTTCGATCTGTGTGATTTTAGCGTCTCCCCACAACTTTTCTAAAGTATAATAGGATCGTTTTTCGTTCTGAAAAATGTGTGCTACTACAGTTATATAGTCGAGTAGCATCCATTCTTTATTGTTTTTACCCTCTATGTGCCATGGATTTTCTTTCAGCGTTTTGTAAACCATTTCGTCAATGGCGTCTGCAATGGCGTCTAATTGCCTGGCCGAGTTACCGGAGCAGATCACAAAAAAATCGGCAACTGCGTTTTTCGCCTTTCTTAAGTCTAATACAACGATGTCAGTGGCCTTTTTTTCTATCATGCCCTTTACAATCGCCTCACTCAATTTCTCGGACTGATTTTCCGCCTTTTTTTTGGCCATTAACTATCTTCGGGTTTTATTTTTACTTTAATCTGCAAAGTTAACCATTTACTGTGTATAAAAATCCGGCCAATACGCTTTTCATGGGCAAAAAGCTGGTTTATATGCCAGAATGTCATTCAACCAATACTCTTGCACTAGAATTAAGCCAAAAGCAGGATTGGAGTGAGGGCGCAGTTCTAATAACCAATCATCAAACGAAGGGAAGGGGGCAGCAGGGGAATGTTTGGATATCTGAAATTGGAAAGAATTTAACCTTTTCTGTGGTCTTAAAACCCACTTTTCTTCCCATTAAGGACCAATTCTTACTCAATATGATTGCTTCTTTGGCGGTTAAAGATGTTGTGCAATCAAAGGTTGCTGAAAAGGTAAGTGTAAAATGGCCTAACGATATTTTAATTAAGGACCTAAAGGTGTGTGGAATTCTGATAGAAAATCAGATTCAAGGAACAACCTTTACCAAGTCTATTATTGGAATAGGGATGAATATCAATCAAAAGGGCTTTCATCAGAACAGAGCTACTTCCTTGACTTTACAATCCGGGATTGAGTACTGCCTTCAAGACTTGCTAGAGGAGGTGCTGAGCTCTCTGGAAAAGTGGTATATCCTGTTACGTCAAAACGGAACACATCGCGTAAAAAATTCTTATCACGCTTCCATGTATGGGATTAATGAAATCAGAAACTTCAGATCTGATGATGGGGATTTTGAAGGAAGCATTCAGGGCGTTGATGATTATGGTCGATTGGTTATAAAAAAGGGCAAAGAAGTACTACATTTCAACACCAAGGAGGTTCAATTCGATTTTGAGCCATTCAAATAAAACTTATGCAAGTTATCCCAAAATATAATCTGCGCCTGGCCCTTTTCGTTTGGGATATCAGATAAACGCTAATTTTAAATTATATCAACTAATTAATTCTACATGAGAAAATTATTACAAGCACAATTACTTCTGTTTTTTCTAACTGTGTGTGCTACACTGGTGTCGGCCCAAACCCTGGATATGGAAAAACTGAAAGGTATGAAGGCCCGAAGCATTGGTCCTGGAGCCATGAGTGGTCGAATCACAGCTATCGATGTGGTGGTCAACGATAGGGATGTTATGTACGTTGGATCCGCCTCTGGCGGGTTATGGAAAACTACCAGTGGTGGCGTTAATTGGGAGCCCATTTTTGACAAAGAGGCAGTGATGTCAATAGGTGCTGTGGCCATTCAGCAGAGCAATCCTTCTGTGATTTGGGTAGGTACAGGGGAGGGAAATCCTCGCAACAGCCTCAATGGGGGTTATGGCATTTATAAAAGTATGGATGGTGGTAAAAGTTGGAAGTTGTTGGGATTGGAAAAAACCCGCAATATTCACAGAATCATTATTGACCCTCAAAATCCCAATACAGTTTATGTAGGTGCTATTGGTTCACCATGGGGTGAACATCCTGAACGGGGTGTATTTAAAACCGTTGATGGCGGCCAAACATGGGAAAAAATATTGTATGAAAATGATCGAACTGGTTGTGCGGAATTAGTAATGGATCCAACAAATCCCAACAAGTTATTTGCATCAATGTGGGAGCACAAAAGATGGCCCTGGATTTTTAAATCAGGAGGACCGGGGTCAGGTCTTCACGTAACTTTTGATGGAGGTAAGACATGGACTAAGCGAACAGAAAAAGATGGACTGCCTGCCGGTGATCTAGGTAGAATTGGTTTGGCGGTTTCCGCAAAACCTGAGATAGTTTATGCGCTCATTGAAAGTAAGAAGAATGGATTGTATAAATCAGAGGACGGTGGCTTTAAATGGAAAATGATCAATGAAAATATGGATCAAATTGGAGATCGTCCTTTTTATTATGGGCAAATCCATGCTGACACTAAAAACGAAAATAGGTTGTACACCATTTTTTCAGAAGTAAATGTGAGTGAAGACGGTGGAAAGTCGTTCAGTGCGTTGCTCCCTTTTTCATTTAACGGAGTTCATCCCGATCATCATGCATGGTGGATACATCCCGAGGATCCTTCTTTTATAGTTGATGGCAATGATGGCGGATTTAATATCACCCACGACATGGGTAAGAACTGGAGGTTTGTTGAAAATATTCCGGTAGGCCAATTTTACCACATCAATGTGGATATGGATCAGCCTTACAATGTGTATGGAGGAATGCAAGACAATGGATCATGGGTAGGTCCTGCCTATGTATGGCGTTTTGGAGGGATAAGGAACTCCTATTTTCAGATGTTAATGTTTGGAGACGGGTTTGATATGGCGGCCGATCCAGATGACAACAGGTATGGTTATGGTATGTCGCAACAAGGTTTTTTGGGGCGTTGGGATAAAGAAACAGGATACACCAAAAGAATAAGACCAAGTCACCCGGATGCTAATGTAAAACTCAGGTTCAACTGGAATTCTGCATTTGCTCAAGATCCTTTTAATAATTCTACCATTTACTTCGGTAGTCAGTTTATCCATAAAAGCACCAACAAGGGAGACACCTGGGAGATCATCTCTAAAGATTTAACTACGAATGATCCTGAAAAACAAAAACAGCATGAAAGTGGTGGTTTGACCATGGATGCTACGGGTGCTGAAAATCACTGTACGATCTTAACCATAGCACCCTCCTCAAAGGAACAAGGAGTGATTTGGGCGGGTACGGATGATGGTCAGGTGCAGTTGACGCGCGATGGTGGCAAAACATGGATGAATGTTACATCTAAAATTACAGGAATGCCAAAAGGAGCGTGGGTGCCTCAAATCCAGGCCTCTACTTTCAATAGCGGAGAAGCGTTTGTGGTAGTTAACAATTACCGGCAGTTCGATTTCAAGCCTTATCTGTTCAGAACCAAAGATTATGGGCAAACATGGGTGAGTATGGTAAACAGCAGTCAACTTGGAGAGAATAGCTACGTATTGTCAATGGTTCAGGATCCGATCGAACCCAGGCTAATTTTTGTGGGAACAGAAAACGGTTTGTTTGTGAGTATAGATGAGGGAAAAAGCTATACCAAATGGACCAATGGATATCCAGCGGCACTTTCTACCATGGATATGGTAATTCATCCGCGTGAACACGATTTAGTAATTGGAACGTTTGGTCGTGCCGTTTATGTATTGGATGACATCAGACCTTTGAGAGCAATGGCAAAGGGCGGAGAGCAGTTGTTGAATAAAACGGTACACTTGTTCACACCTCCAGATGCCTATTCTGTTGAAACACTTGCGCCTGAAGGAGCATTATTCCCTGGCACTGGAATGTTTAACGGTGAAAATCGTCCTCAGGGAGCATTGATATCTTATGTAGTTAACAAACCTGAAGAGAAGAAACCTGAGGTGAAGCAAGAGGCAACATCCACCTCAAAATCTAAAAGAGGAAGCAAGGTGCCAGAACCTGTAATTGCCAAGGATGAGAAGAAAGAAGAAAAATCTAAAGTTAAGTATGATTCAATAACCCTTGAGGTATTCAATTCGGCTGGCGCTAAAATCAGAACGCTGAAGCAAAAAGCACCAGAAGATAATGGATTGAATAGAATGACATGGAATCTGGATGAGAAGGGTGTGCGCAACCCAACACGTAATAAGCCAAGAACCAATTCATCTGAGCCGAGCGGAACTACAGTGTTATCTGGAACTTATAAGCTAAGACTTAGCTTTGGTGATCAGAAAGATTCTACTATGATTAACGTTAAATCTGATCCAAGGTATACTAACGATGCAGCCAACTTACAGGCGCGGTACAACAAAACCAAGGAACTTGAGCAATTGAAAGAACTAGTTGCCAGAGCAACTACACGTTTGAGGGAATCCAAGGAAATTGCAACTGATTTCGAGACAAGAATGAAGGAAGCAAAGCGTGATGATCTGAAAGAGGCAATGGACAAAACAAAAGCAATCAAAGACTCTATTGACAAGGTATTTGACTTTATTCTTGGTGCAGAAGACAAACGGCAGGGAATTACAAGCACTGAGTTTCCAGCGCCTGTTTCATACATTAACACAGCCATGTTTACTATTAACACATCCAGAGATCCACTCAGTGATCGGGATAATGTTGTGATTAGACATGCGGAGGAGAAAACAAAAATTATACTTGACAAGGTGAATGCTTTTTATCAAAATCAATGGCCAACTTATAGGGTTATGATGGAAAAAATCAGCTTATCTCCATTTAAGGATTATGAACCCCTGAATAAAAACTAAAAATTTCGAGTAATTCAATGAAGCCCAGGCGCAGAGCGCCTGGGCTTTTTTATTTATGGTCTTTGTTGGATATTGAGTGTCATAATTTTAATGTTCATGGTGATTGATACGTTGATGACATATATAAGCGCAAACAAATTGCGTTCGTTCTGGCTGGGATTTATTATCCTTCTTGTGACGGGCCTGATCATGCGCCCAACCTCCTCTTGTTTGGTCACCTCGGCAACACCAAAGGCAATAATTGATCTGGAGCTGGCCTTTGATCAACCAACGGCAATTGCTATCAAAGAACTTTGGAGTAAAAGCGATTGCAGTAACAGTCTTGCTTTGGCAATTACAGGAACAGATGCTGCAGTGCTCAATATTTTGCTTGACTTCCCATTTATAGTAGCCTATACTTTATTCTTAATCGTACTGATACTTCTTTCTAAAAGCAGCGTTGTGGTTACGGGTAAAGAATGGATTACCAACGCTTTTGTTTTATTAGCGATCGCAGCAGCCCTGCTGGATGTGATTGAAAATATTTTTATGTTAATATTTCTCAAATACTTTGAGGTGGTATCTTATCTCTTCGCCATTCCAGCAATCATCAAATTTGCAATCATTTTTATTCTGGTTGGAGCAATAATTATCAGGTTTTTGAAGAAGTTAGTGATTCGCTAATTCATTTTCTTTTTATAGTTGTGAGCATTGGTATTTTTTCATGGGCTTCACTTGATCGGATCAATTGGTCAAGTCGTTTCCATTTTGTTTCATCTTTTTTAGCACTGATAATCCACCAAATGGAAGCTTTTTTATAAGAAGGTGCCAGCTTTTGAAAAAAGGTCCATGCCTTTTTGTTGGCCCTCAGCACGGCCTCCAATTCTTTATTCATAGTAACTTTTTTCTGTTCAAAAGAAGCTTGCTTCGTGTTTTTCTTTTCTACTTTTGAAAAGGCTTTCTGACCAGCAGCATGAACGAGTCCCTGTTCGTTCAATAACTTATACTTTTTCAAATTCACAGCGCTCCAGTGACTTTTTTCTTTTCGGGGTGTAAACCGAATGGTATAGCTTTCTTCATCAAGTGATCTCCGGATACCATCAATCCAGCCGTAGCACAGCGCCTGATCCACAGACTCCGGCCAGGTAATGCTTGGCTTGCCGCTCTTCTTTTTATAATACCCAACTAAAAGCTCAGTCTTTTTACCGTGATTTTTTTCCAACCATTTTCTAAAATCAGAAGCTTTGGCAAAGAATTTTGGTTTCATGGGATCATGGATTGCTCGTTAAATTGGATTAAAATAATGAATAAAAAGAAAAACCCCGACCAGCGGGGTTTTTCATCTCAGTGTCTATCGGGTTATTTGGTGGCGCCCAGATAAATGGAATTAAAGATTAACTTATAGGTGTTGCGAGACTGTCCTCTGAATTGAGGTCTAAACCCGAAGAGGATAACATTTCCATTGCCATGTCCAACATTCATCATTGCACCTTTGTTTTTAATTCTGTTGGGATTAAGCGCCCAGCCACTCATGAGTAAATCCGATGAAGCATAGGTAGCAACAGCAGTAACGTTGGGTCTTGGTGCGGGTTTTATCAATTCATTACCACCTTCAGCTTTTCTGGATGGAATGATGGTTTCAAAAGCTCTGCTTCTTGAGAAGGAGGCAGCAGCTTCCTCTTTCATTCCAAATGCCAAAGGATCGTTACTATTGACATTCATTCTAATGATAGATCCAGGAATAAAGAATTGGCTTGAAGATAGTCCTTTTACTACGTTTCTTACGGGTAAGCTGAATTCGTCAATCGCCAGATCGCATGCCTCATCAAACATGATCAGCACTCCGCCCTTATTAACATAATCATTCAAAGTCATCAGACCTTCCAATTCAATGCCGCCAACATAAGGTTCAGGCATTGTGCCAGGTCGATGCCCGGCAATGATTTCCTCTGGTGATTGAGAAGGAAAGATTATCGCGCTGTATTTGCTAAGGTCTTTACCTTTGATGTCACTATTGTGCAATGTATCAAGGTCAAACTCAAATTGCTCTAGCACCCAGCGGGTCCATCCTTCATCAATGCTGGCATCCCAAGATTTATACAATCCTACCTTAATTTTTTTCAACGGTTTGGAAGCATTGGGTTTGGTAGATATCCCGGTGAATGAAACACCGAGATCCTTGGTGAGATCATTGATACGACTTTGTGTTTGACTTCCTTTTTCTATTATAAAGGTGCCACGCACAAAATTATTTTTACCATCAACGAATGGTTCTTGAACAATTGAGATTTTTTCACCTGCTTTTTGAAGTCGGTTGATCACTGTTGCTGTCAGGTTTTCTCTTGCGTCAATGGCATAACCAAATCCTGCACTGCCAGCCACATTGCCTGCTGGCATTTTAATTTCACTTGAAACAGATTTTGTTTTAGCAGTAAAGGAAGTTGTGATACGATCAACATTCACTCCCATAGACATGGGTAGTGTCCAGCCTGTGAGATCATAGGGTGCAATGGGAGGGCCTCCCGGATACATATATAAATCGGGATAATTTTGCTTCTCCATCAGGTCAGCAAGGTAGGGTCGGAACGGTTGAGCTCCATACATGATATAACTGCCTGCTTCGTATTCTTTATCACCAATTTTAAACTTGCTGGTTGCTTCTTCTACCTCAATGCCACCGCGCATGAATACATTGACCAGATTAACCGCTTCCGCCTTATCCCATTGATTTGATTTTTGAATTACATAGGCAAAAGCACCCTCTTTGTCTTCAATGGCATCTTTGCCCATGGAATAAATATTGTAAAGCAATTCATCATGTTTTTCTGATGCAAGGTCAAGTACCGCCATGGAAGCTTCCAGCATATAGTCAACGGCATCTCTAAAATGTGATTCACCGCCTTTCCAAGGGTAGGGATAGAAAATCTCAGTGCCATCAACGGTTTTTGAAACTCCGTCACGTGCTGCTCTACCACCTATGGCTTCAGGGATTGAATCAGGCGGGTAGAAACGAGGTGTGGGAGAAGTATGTGCTGTTTCCGTGAGGATTCCAATTTGGTTGTGATAATAGGGCGTAGTGCGCATTCCACCATTCCACCACATCTCAAAAGTTGTCATCGATATGGCGCCAGGCATTTTCTTCATGGCAAATCGATTGGCCATGGCTGTTCCCACTAAATTAACGCCAGTGGTTACACCAGGATGTATCTTCATGTTAACTGGACTTCTGAATGGAGGAATAAAAATTCGTGCCCAGGCAGGTGAAGATTGGTGATGATTGTGAACAATTTGAGGATACCATTCATTGTAGAGTACTTTCATTACAGCCTTGGTTTCAGGCATGTTGCCCATAAACCAATCACGGTTGTTGTCGTGTCCCACATATTCCTGGTACAAGATGGGCGGGCCCGATGTTTCATAAATGGTTCCAAGATTTTTTTTATACCACGAAGCCTCAATGTCCAATCCATCAGGGTTGATTACAGGCACTATTAGCGTAACCACGTTGTCGCGGATTTTTTTTTTCTCATCTGATTCTTCTGCGGCAATGCGATAAAGCAGCTCTGGGGTCATTTGTGCATGAGCCTTTTCAGATGCATGCATACCACCATCAAACCAAATGATGGCTTTTCCTTCTTTGGCCAGTTGTTGTGCTTCTTTTTCGGAGATGCGTGCACGTGCCATTTTTGTACTGATTTCTTTCCATTTGTCAAGCGATTTCATGTTCTCTTCACTAGAAATAAAAACCAGTTTGATTGGCCTTCCTCTCACGGACTTACCAATCTCAGTTACCTTAACACGGTCTGTGGCTGCGTCTAACTTTTCGTAATAGGCTAGCATTTGATCATAGGTAGCCATTTTGTAATCAGCGCCAGGTTCGAACCCAAAGGTCTCAGATGGTTTTGGTATTTGACCAATGGCATTGGAGACGAACGTCATCATGGCCAGCATCAAAATCGTTAATTTTACTTTCATACTAATCTGGATTTACAATTCATAAACAATATATGTAATACTTGGTGAGTGCCGCGCGGTATTTTGATGATGTGATTATTTTACCCCTGAACGGAAGAAATCATATGAAGTCATGCTGGATCTTGTCATTTGAGGACAGCGATGCACTCTATTTCTACCCTGGCATTTAGAGCCAATCCATTGGTTGCAAAAGCACTTCTGGCGGGTTTGTTCTCAGGAAAGTACTTGATGTATTCAGCGTTGAAGTCGGACCATTCATTAATATCGGCCAGCATAACTGTACATTTTACAACGTTTTCCATTGAAGAGCCATTATTCTCAAGCAAAGTTTTGATGTTTTCTAGAGCTTGTCTTGCTTCGTTTTTCATTCCGCCATCAACCAGCACCATGGGATTCTTTGGAGAACTACCAATTTGACCTGACAGGTACATTAGGTTACCCACGATAACCATTTCTGAAAATGGAAGGTTTGATTTTTTAAATTCTTTTGAAGCTATATAGGATATATGTTCTGCTTTTGGCTGCTGGCAACTGCCGAAGGCTAGCGGAATAGCAAGGATCAATAGGATTGAGTTTTTCATTTTTCGTTATGGTTTAGGTGATGTTGTCTCTATTGACAAAAATTAGTTGCTGTTTTTAAAAGTATACCAGTTAAATTATAAACTGATTCTAGATCTACCCACTCTTCATGCTGATGAATTCCACCCCCTTTAGGACCAATAATCACAGTGGGTATTCCCGCTGCTCCGAATATACCTGAATCTTCCCACCAGGTATGACCTATGTATTCAGGTGCGCAGTAGGGTAGCACACTTTTGTTCAATACGTCTACAATTTTGGATTCTCTTTTTATTTCATAAGGATCACGCCATATTTTCTGTTTCAGTGTTGCTTTGAATGATTTGTCCTGTTTATTCAATTGGCGTAGCATGTTTTGAAGTTCTTCAAATACCTCGACCTGTGTTTCGCCTGGTAGTGTTCTTCGTTCTACGTGTGCGGTGCATGCGCCAGCGTAAATGAATAAACTTTGACCTCCATTAATTAAAGGTACATGCAGTGATCGTTCTCCAAACAATGGATGCGTGTTTTCTGAGGAGAGCTGTTTAGAAAGTTGATTCAATTCGTTGAGTACTAAACCCATTTTTAAGTTGGCGTCAACACCTTCCCTGTGCAATCCACCGTGGGCTACTTTTCCTTCTGTAGTAATTTCATAGACGCCAAATCCACGATGGCCAAGACATATTTTCAAATCGGTGGGTTCGGTGACAATGCAAGCATCTGCTTTTATATTTTTGATCAATTCGAATGCCCCCAATGATTCATGTTCTTCATCAGCTACAAATGTTAGAATTAAATCACCCGAAAGATTGATGTTGTTCTCTGAAACTATTTTTGCCATCCCCAGGATTGCGGCAATACTGCCTTTCATGTCATAGGCTCCACGGCCATATAATTTCCCGTCTCTAATGACCGAGCCAAATGGATTGGCCATTCCTTCCACACCCACAGTATCCATGTGTGCGTTAAGCATCAATGACTGGCCGTTTCCTGAACCCCGTCTTTTGGCCACTAAATTTACACGTCCCGGTGATATGGTATTTATCGTGCACTCAAAATTTAAAGAGGATAAGATGTTGAAAATATAAGTCCCGATTTCAGCTTCTCCGGGTGCTCCTTTCTCCAAAGCAGGATTAACCGAATTGATTTTTACCAGATCGGCTAATGTTTTTGTGATAAATGCTTCATCAATCATTTGCCTACATAAGTATGTCTTTCACTGGCTCGATGGGTGAGGGGATTGTTTTCTCATTCAGCATTTCTCTTAGATCAATTTCAATGGTTCTGGCCAGTGAAGCCATAGGAATGTCATTGGCTCCACCCTGAAATGGATTTTCCGTTGCTTCACCAATTTTTTCTAGAGTATGAAAGACCCAGGCTACAAGTGTACTGAATGGTATCGTCAACCAAACTACACCTGCGCCTAATTTTGAGAATTCTTGAAGCATACCGAATGGCAGCAAGAGTATAAAAAGCCATATGAAGTATAAATTCAAAGTGGCGAACTGCCTTGGATAGGGGAAGTTTTTAATCCTTTCGCATTTTCCCTGGTGATCGTACAGATCTGCCAGTACATTTTGCAATTCCATGTGTCGGAAGTCATCGATTAGACCTTGATCGAGAAGTTCCTTTAACTCTTTAGATTGATGAACAATGATTTGGGTTGCTGCGTTTTTCTTTTTTAATATTTGCTTTAACTCGTCTTCAGACAAAAATGTACTTAGTATATCTTCCATTTTAGTCTCATACTCAGGTACGGAGTAAAGCTTACTGTATTCTTTATTGTAACTATGTGTCATGGACTCCCAAGAACGTGACTGTCTCAATTGAAATCGAAGTGCAGTAATCCATCCCAGGTGTCTGTAGATTATCCTTTGATGTACCCTCTTCAGGTCATCATCTGACAATTTCATTGTTGCATGTTTGTTGGTTACAAAATCCATTGTCATAATGCCCCACGTTCTACTGGAGTTGACAATAGCTCCCCAAATTTTGCGAGCTTCCCATAACCGATCATAAGTGGCATTATTTTTAAACCCAACCAGGAAAGCGACAGCCGTACCAATCAAAGCAATTGGCAGCCAAGGTAAACTAAGCCATTTCCAATGAAGCTGGTCATAAAGAATAACAGGAATTGTTGCTAGTACCAAAAACTTATAAATATCTCTTCTGGTCCAGAGCAGGGCTTCACCAAGGGAAAACTTTTTTCCAACATGCATTAGATTGAAATTAAGTACCCGATGAAGTAACGAATGTCAGACTGAAAATACAAATACTAAACGGTCAGATCGGCAGGTTTTCTGTATGCCCATCTTAAAACTATTATAAACTGAAAAAAAATGATAGGTAATGTGAAAAGCAACATGGTTTCCCATCCCACCGAATAAACGATCCACCCAGCAGAAAGTGCGGCTATGGCCTGAGTTCCAAATACTACAAATTCATTAAAAGCCTGAACTTTGAAGCGCTCGTTGGTTTGATAGGATTGAGGTAATAATGTAGTGCCACCGATGAATAGAAAATTCCATCCTATTCCGAGAAGGATCAATGAGACCCAATAATTAGCAAGATAATGACCGGAGTAGGCTATCATAATGCATATCAGGTAGGCGATCAGTCCATAGATCATCATTTTATTGACACCTAGTCTGTTCACAATCCAAGCTGCTATCATTGATGGAAGGTACATGGCTACAATGTGGCTTTGGATTACCCATTTCGTATGACCAATAGAGTGGCCATCCATTACGTGCATACTCACAGGTGTTGCCGTCATAATAAAACTCATGACCATATAACCCACGGCAGCACTTAAAATAGCCACCCAGAACACGGGTTGTTTTGAAATTGTTTTGAGCGATCTTGGGGCTGTCTTAAACTTCTCTAATTCAAATTGTGGGTTTCTAAAACCAAGCAACACCAGGATGGCAATTGCAAAGAGCAATGCCAATAACAAAAAGGAGCCTAGGAATTCTGTAGAGAAAAGATCTTTTCCAAATACAGCTGCTTCTGGTCCAATAAAAGCAGCTGCGATGCCTCCTAGCAAAACACTGGATGCAGCGTTAGGAATCAGTTCGGGCGCTACGCTTTCCATAGCCGCAAATCGAAATTGCATTACACAGGCATTGGTGGCGCCAAACAAAAATGTGCAGACGCAAAAAAAATAAAAAGCTTGCAAATAAATGGCGTATGCACAAAGGAATGATATTACAATTGAGTAGGTAAGAATCAGAAGGAAGGATTTTTTCCTGCCAATTGTTTTCATTATAAAAGTAACAGGCACCACTGCAGTTGCAGTCCCTATTACCATACAGGCTATTGGCAAAGTTGCCAGTTTTTCAACGGGTGCAATTTTAGTACCAATGAGTCCTCCCACAAATACAACCATAGACGAAACGGACATAATCAATGATTGACTTATAGTGAGTAACCATACATTGCGGGGTAACGCAGTCATATCAGAGGTGGTGAAGGAGTATTGCTTTGTGCTGGGCTTTCATCCAGTAATAGGTTAAAATTCTACTTATAATATCCCCCGGTTAGAGTTATTCATTTCACGGGGCATTGCTGCAAAGGAGCACATTTACTAAATATTATCCTAAGCGTATTCTTGAAGAAGTGTGCTTTAAAATAAGTTGGGAATTACCTATTTTTGTTAGTACTGAGAATTGCTTTGAAATTATCTTATATTGGTTTGTTATGAATAAGGTTAACTATTTGATTGTTTTTTGCCTTTTTTTGAGTGCATCAATTAATTGTATGGCTCAGAATACATTGCCTGACCAAATCAGGATAAGACAAACTTTGGATGGATTGTCGGATTTGGGAGGGTTGAGTCAAAATGATATGCTTTATGGAATTGATATTGAGCCTGGAAGACTTTTAGGTGACTATTATCTCGATTCTAAATGGAATAAGGCCTCTTTGCTTCTGTACGAATCGGATAGAATGATCGATGGTTACTATGTAAAATATGACATCGAAGGGAACTCGGTTGAAGTGAAATTGAATCGTCAAATAAAGTTGCTCCAGATGAATAAAATCAGAAGCATGATCTGGTACGACTCAATTACTAAGATGCCTCGCGCCTTTGTAAATGCTAAAGATTATTCTGAAAAGGGCTCCCCATTAACCGGACTTCTAGAGATTGTAGTAGACGGAAAACTTCCTCTTGTAAAAAGGACTATGATCTGGATTAAAAGGCCTGACTATGTAGTAGCGTTTGATGTTGGCAGCAAGGATACCAAAATCAACAAGAAGGAGATTTTTTATTATTTGAAGGGAAAAGAAGTTTTTGAAATAAAAAAAAGGAAAGATTTGTTTGAGGTATTTGGAGACAAGCGCTCTGAAATGGAAGAGTTCGCAAGGGTTAACAAGCTCAATACAAAGGAAGAGAGAGGATTAAGCAACTTGTTTGAAAGGTACAACTCTTACTTTGAGGAGAAAGATCAGTAGAGTCAACGATAAATTTTGAAACAGGATTCAGCTACTTCATTAATGTTGAATACAATTTAAGACAAACCCATGCGTCAGTTGCTGCATAGCTGATTTGTTTTTCTGTATAATGCTCAGCTTCCCAATTGCTGGTTTGTGCACTTTTTGAAATACGAAAACCTAGCAGTAGGCCTGCTAATTTCTTTACACTCTCTACCTCCAGGCCTTTCCTTTTCGCAATAGTTGAAAGTTCAACAAAACCATCCGCATTAAAACGTTTGAGTTTCTGAAGTGCTTTAATGTCATCCCTCAAACCAATGCCTGCTTTAAGAATTTCATCATTTTCCAAAAAGGAAATCATTTCTTGGGTAATGCCAGTTTGGTTGAGTCGTATAAGAAATACTTTTTCAGGAAGTGCCAGCTGAAGCAGGGATACATGATAGAATTGGCCTTTGTGGAAACTGGGTCTAGTTTCTGTATCAAAGCCGACCACCTCATGAGAAGTAATTTCTTCAAAGGCGCTAATTATCTTTTTTCTTTCTGTAATCAGCTGTACTTCACCAGAGAAAGAGGCTAATGGGAGTGTGTTAATTTCCTCTTTAGTGATGCTGACTTTTCGTTCGCTATGCCTTGGTTGGTTCGGCATCTCCAATTCTTCTAATTTTATAATTCAAATAAGCATGTATAACAGTCATAAAAGGACTAATAATACAGAAAAAAGTAAACGGAGCGTAAACCATCGTGGCCACGCCTAATACTCCTGCCTGTGTGGCGCCACAAGTATTCCATGGAACCAACACTGAGGTTACCGTTCCGGAATCCTCAAGTGTTCTACTAAGCAATTCGGGTTTATATCCACGATCTTTATAGGTGCTTGCGAACATTCTTCCGGGTACAGCAATGGCCATGTATTGGTCAGAAGCAGTAACGTTAAAAAATATACATGTGGCGGCAGTAGAAGCTACCAATGAACCGGTGCTATGTGCAAACCTGATGATTTCTTCTGCAATGCGATGAAGCAGACCGGATGACTCCATAACACCACCGAAAATCATGGCAGTAAGAATAAGCCAAATTGTATTCAACATACCTGCCATACCCCTACCGGTTAGCAAATCGGTGATCATTTGATTGTCAGTTTGTACATTGATGGTAGTAGTCATTGCCCTCATTACGGCCACAAAAGAGGACTCCAAATAATTATCTTTTACTCCTGAGATTTGATTGACTACATCAGGTTGAAAGATGATGGCAAAAAGACCACCTAATAACGAACCAATTAGTAAAGCTGGTAAGGCTGGTACTTTTTTTATTATCAATACTACTACAGCAACAGGGACCAGGAAAAGCAGCGGGTTTAGATTAAAAGACTTTTCAATAGTTAGCAGTACAGAATCAGTGTTGGTAGTTGCTCCGGTAGTATCGAGCATAATTCCCCAAACCAAAAAAATGATAAGAGCAATAACAATACTGGGTAGTGTTGTTACCGCCATGTATTTAATATGAGTAAATAAGTCTGTGCCCGCCATTGCAGGAGCAAGATTAGTGGTATCAGAGAGTGGAGACATTTTATCACCAAAGTAGGCTCCAGAAATGATGGCCCCTGCAATAATACCTTCATCCAAGCCCAACGCTTTACCTATACCTAACAAGGCTATCCCAATTGTAGCCACAGTGGTCCATGAACTTCCAGTAGCAACTGAAACAATAGCGCATGCAATACATGCGGCAAATAGGAAAATAGTTGGATTAAGGATTTTAAGACCATAATAAATCATAGCAGGAACGATACCACTAAGCAGCCACGTTCCTGAGAGTGCTCCAATCATCAAAAGTATCAGCATTGCACCCATTGCAGAATTGATACTACGAAGCATACTCTTCTGTATCTGATTCCAGTTGTACCCTAGTCGGATGGAAATAATCCCAGCTACTGCCGCAGCGAGCAATAGACCAATTTGATTAGGTCCACTGGTCGCGTCTGTCCCTAGCACCACCACATTGGTGGCGAGAAGAAAAATCAGAACTAGTATGGGGATGAGTGCTTGAAGAAGACTCGGTTTCTTCTTTTCTAATGTCATTTTTGCTCAGTTGAGGCCATCTACACCTTACATAAAGATTTGAAGATAATAATATTTGTCAATACAAGAACCCTTAGGTTATGTTATCTGCTTTCTACTTGATAATTCACCCCCCTGTTTTTGAGGTATTGGATCATAAATTGAAAATGATCTTCTTGCTCCCCCACGAATTCAGGGGGATTAATTCCCTTGCGATTAAACTTTCCATCCAGCACGAGATTAACCGCTCCTGTACAAGTATATCCTGTTGTCCGGGCCATTGACAATATTCCCTTTTTGTCTGTGTGATCCAGCAAGTAGTACTGATATCGTTTTTGTTTACCCTTCTCTTCTCCTTCAATAATTATTCTCATTACAGTAAACTCTTCTTCTCCTGGCTTTAATTTCCATTTAGGGAAGAGGAGTTTGGCAGTAACATCAATAGGTCGTACTTGTTGTCCATTCACATTTACTGGCTCATAGGAGAAGAATCCCGATTCTCTTAACACTCTCAGATACTCCACACAACCGGGGTAACGAAGCGTTTTTTCTATCATGTTAGGTATGTTGGGCATTGTTTTAATCAAAGAACGCAGGCCGTCTGAATTCCAGGATTCAAGGGTACCTACACCATCAAAGTAAATGTTTTCTGGATCAGATAAAGCTTCTTTTACAACGATAGCACTATTCTGTACATATCTTGCAGGGCGAATGTATTCTTCAATTACATCGATAGGGGAAAACACCGCTTTGTATTCATAGGGCCATTCTCTTACCACGGGAAGTCCACCCACCAGGCATTCGTATTTTTCAATTTTCATGCGTTGGTTATGGTATCCCAAAATAATATTGCCCATTCCAGGGGCAACTCCACAGTCGGTAACAATGGTTACATTATTTTTCTTGGCTAATTCATCCAGCAAGAATGGATCTTCCGGGAAAAAAGAAATGTCTACCATGTTTTTCCCAGATTCAATTACCGCTTTTACAGTTTGAAAACCCATAAAACCAGGCACTGCGCCTACCACCAGATCAAATGGCTCAATTGTTTTCTTCAATGCATCAATTTTTGAAAAGTCAAGCTGAATGGTTTTCACACTGGTGCCTTTAAAGCTGTCCAATGCGTCTTGGTTTAGATCCGTGGCAGTAACTTCATAGTCATTGGCGAGATCAAGGGCCATGGCCTTGCCAACAAGACCTGATCCAAGTACAATAATTCTCTTCTTCATCTAAAGTGTATCGTTAAGTAATAGTGTTGTTCACTGTTGTCACAATTCATAACTTACTCAAAAAACAAACTGTTATGCTTGACCCCGCCAAGATACTTGAAAAAGCAAAAAAGTCATCTTTTTACCGAGGCCTTCTTAATTTCTCTTTGGATAGGATGATTCCGTTTAACAAACCACACGGATTTCATGTCTCAGAGATAGGCGATTATCATTTAAAGACAAAAATACCTTATCGAAAAAGTAATTTTAACCATATACGAGGTTTGCATGCCTGTGCCCTTGCCACCATTTCCGAGTTTACCACTGGATTTTTGCTTGTTACTAAATTGGATGCCAAAAAGTATCGACTCATCATGCAGAAATTGGAAATGAGCTATCATTATCAGGGTAAGATGGATGCCTATGCAACTTTTACTATAAGTGAGGATTGGCTTAAAGCAAATATTTACAATCCATTAGCCTCAGCTGATGCGGTGGTGGTAATTTGTGAGGTAAAAATTTATGACAAAAATGAAAATCATCTTACCACGGGATTGGTACATTGGCAAATTAAGGATTGGGGTAAGGTAAAAACCAAGGTTGCTGCTTAATAATGGTTGCAAAAAAAAAGGATGACAAGGTTAAGGACGATTATTTTGAGATGATCGAAGGATCAGTTCCAAAAGGGTATAAAGCTGATTTTGATGAGTCACTCTTTAATTCTGAAACGCATCGAAAGCTGCAATCCGACAAAGGATGGCACTCCTTTCATTTGTTAAGAAAGGACAAGAAGAAAGTTTTGGGTTCGATACATTTTTGCGTGTCAAATGCAGAAGCCGTAAGTCCAAAAAGAGCCCCATTTGGATCATTTGAATTGTCGTCATTGATTACCACATCCCAGTTGTACGAATTGATTGGCTTCTTTGAAAAGAAATTAAAAAAGAAGGGAGTAAATAGGGTACAGATAAAAAGCTATCCAGCTTATTACAATATTAATTCTCATAATATTTTAACGGTGCTTTTGTCCAATCATCAGTACAATATTATCAATGCAGAACTGGGTGCCTGCATCCGAATAGGAGATGGTAATTTTGAAGATAGGATTGATGGGTGGGAAAAACGGAAATTGAAACAGTCAATAAAAGCTGATTTAAGGTTTAAAGTCATCCCTATTAAAGGCATCGAAGATACTTATCGATTTATTTCCTGGTGCAGAAAGGAACGAGGACATCAGCTCAGTATGAGCTATGAGGATCTTGAGAAAACAGTCAAATTGCTAAAGGGACATTTTGTTTTATTTGGGGTGTACCAAGTTGAGCAGTTGGTGGCTGCCTCTATTTCTATTAGGGTAAATCATAAGGTGCTCTACAACTTTTATTCAGCGCACAGCAAATCGGCAAATGCGTACAGCCCTGTTGTTTTTCTGATTGGAGAAATGTATGCTTGGTGCCAAACACATCATGTTACATTACTTGATTTAGGAACATCCGCCTGGGATGGTGTGCCTAATTTCTCCTTGATTGATTTTAAATTGAGATTGGGTGGTGTACCTGCCATGAAACTTACTTTTGAAAAAGAGCTGCTATAATGCCTTCACCATTGGTATCAGTTATTTGTCTCAGTTATAACCATGCGTCATTTGTGGAGGAGGCGATACGTTCAATACTTGATCAAACTTACTCTGAAGTTGAGTTGATCGTTGTAGACGATGCCAGTACAGACAACAGTGTTAGTGTGATTGAGAATATAATTACTCAAAATGGTGATATAAAATTTATTAAGCTAAATAGAAATGTAGGCAATTGCACGGCTTTCAATATAGGCTTCGCGCAAAGCCGGGGGGAATTTGTTATTGACTTTGCAGCTGATGATGTGTTATTGCCTCAAAGAATCGAAGAAGGAGTAAATGCGTTGATGGAGGCAGGATCGGAATTTGGAGTACAGTTTTCGGATGCAGCTATAATTGATAAGTCAGGCGATGCGCTTGGATTTCACTCTGACAAATATCCTCACTCATCAATTCCTCAAGGTGATATTTACAAAGAAGTGATACATCGATACTTTATTTGTGGAGCTAGTATGTTAGTGCGGAGAGAGGTTATGGAAATGTTGAATGGCTATGACGAAAAGCTCGCTTATGAAGATTTTGATTTTTGGGTACGTTCAGCCAGACGATACAAATACTTGTACCTCCCTAAAGTCATGGTCAAAAAAAGGGTGCTAAAAGATTCAATGGTGAGTCGACAATTTATAAAAGGTTCTTCTCAGCTTAGGTCAACTTATGAAGTGTGTCGTAAAATTAATTCCCTAAACGAAACGGAAGAAGAAGATAAAGCACTGCGCAGTCGCATTCGTTATGAAATAAAAGTGTGCTTGCTGTTGTTTGATTTCAGTTTGGCTGCTGACTATTTTCGGTTGCTAAGGGAAGTAAGCGTTTGATTATTTCCTGTTGTCTTGTCCTGAAACCATGCTTACATAGCTTTGATAACGACAAAGGGCGATTTCGCCACTTTCTAATGCTTTTAATACAGCGCAACCCGGTTCTGTAAGATGAATACACCTGGAGCCAAATTTACAATTCAGTCTTCGCTCGCGCATTTCTGGAAAATAATCTGAAATTTCCTGTTCATTCATATCCATCAGGCCCCATTCCTTCACGCCTGGTGTATCGATTAGGAAGGTGGATTGGTTGATTTGAAACATCTCTGCAAATGTGGTCGTATGTGTTCCTTTTTCCGAAAAGCCGGAAATTTCACTTACAGTTTGTTGAATGGTGTCTGATATTCTATTAAGCAGTGTGCTTTTACCTACGCCAGAGTGTCCGGCAATTAAGGTGGTCTTTCCGTTCAAAAGCGTTTTCACTTCTTCAATACTTGCATCTTCGGTAGCCGAGATGGCCAGTACTTTAACATTCAATGAAGAATACAAGTACATCAGTTCTTCTTGATGTTGTAGCTCCTCTTTAGAAAGTATATCTTTTTTATTAAAAATCAGTATTTGCGGAATTCTAAAGGATTCAGCACTCACTAAAAAACGATCGATAAATCCCAGAGAAGTACGCGGTTGTTTTAGCGTGGCAATAAGCATCACTTGGTCAACATTGGCTGCAAGAACATGGCTATGGCCTGTTTTTTTTACAGACTTCCTTTCAATTAAATTTTCTCGTGGTATTAGTTCCGTGATATGTCCTTCTTTTTGGTCATGATCGAAAACCACCCTATCGCCAACTGCGATGGGATTGGATTCTTTAATATCATCCAATCGAAATTTGCCTCTCGCGCGGCAGGTGTAAATCTTTTGATCTTCACCCAATACGTTGTACCATAGTCCGGTTGATCTGATGACTCTTCCTTTCATACTTTACCAAGAAGTAAGTGGCAATGAGCAAGTATTTTATCCGTAGCTCCAAGATTTTCCGCGACATAGGATTTCGTAACCTCACAGGCAAGCAGGTAATTCTCTGGTCTGCTAATAAGTAATTCATATTTTGATTTGAAATCAGAATAGTCATTCACTTCAAACGCACCCCCTCGCATGATTAAATCAGTAGCCTCTTGAAATTTTTGATAATTTTTATTCCCAAAAAATATGGGGATACCATAGCAAGCAGCCTCCAGGATATTATGAAGTCCTTTGCCAAAGCCCCCACCTACAAAGGCGAATTCTCCATATTGATAGAGACTGGACAGCATTCCTACATTGTCAATGATCAATACATCATAAGTTTCTAAATCAGATTCTTGATTTGCCCTAGAGTATCTGATTGTTCTGGCAGTAGTTGCTGTCTCTATTTCACGAATAAAAGATTCCTTTATCTCATGTGGAGCTATTATAAATTTTAATTTACCGGTACTGCTGTTGATATGGGGTGCCAGCAACTGTAAATCTTCACTCCAACAGCTCCCTACTACGATTAAATTCTCTGTTCCTTTAAATGCTTTTGCAATAGAAATTTCGCGTGCTGATTGGATCACTTCATTGACCCGATCAAAGCGTGTATCGCCAGCAACTGTAACATTTTTTAAGTTTATGGAATTGAGCAATTGCTCGGATTTTGTATTCTGTACGAAGAAGTGATTAAAATTTTGAAGCATGGCACGGTACCAACCGCCATATGGTTTAAAAAAGGTTTGCCCCTCGCGAAAAATGGAAGATATGGAGAGAATGGGAATGTTTTTTTTCTTTAACGCAAACGTGTAGTTTTTCCAGAATTCATATTTCACAAAAAACACAATACTTGGTTTGGTTATGGCCACAAACATTTTGGCATTTGATGAAGTATCCCAGGGGAGATAGAAAATATAATCTGCTGCCGTATAATTTTTTCTCACCTCATAACCTGATGGAGAGAAGAAAGTAAGTAGTATCTTATACTTCGGAAAGTCTCTTCTGAATTTCTCAATAACAGGACGCCCTTGTTCGAACTCTCCTAATGATGCACAATGAACCCATGCAATCGGTGATGGGTTTGCCTCAAATGCAGATTTTAGCCTTGAAAATATTTTTCTGCGTCCGCTTACAAATGCCTTTGCTTTGGCATTAAACAGAGAGGCAATTTGTACCAGACCTGCGATAAGATAAATTCCAAATGAATACAAGGCGCGAATTGATAGTTAAACGCAAATATAACCTTAAAACCTTGTGCATTTGAAACAAGTCTATGAGTGCTTGTAAATGATAATTTGCTATTTTTATAAAACCAAAATAACCAACTAACCAACCATGAAAAGATTACGTACCTTATTACTTATTCTTATTCCCCTCACTTTTGTTTTTAAGGCAAATGCCCAGGATGACATCGATCAATTCCTTGGAGAAAGTGTGGAGGATGGTGAAAAGCTGATTGGTGCCTATATAGCGCCAGCCATTAAAGCCTTCAGTCTGGGTATGAACCAGGGTTGGTACAATACGGCTAAACCCCATAAGGTGGCAGGTGTTGATCTTACATTTACGGCCAGTTTCATGACGGTTCCTTCTTCGGAACAGTTGTTTGATGCCAATAAACTTGGACTCACCAAAATTGTGCTTGTAGATGAGCTTACAGGATTGCCCAAAAGCAATGGTAATATCCCTACAATTTTAGGACCAGATACTCCGCCTTCCTTTTCACCCAATGATGCGCTTTCAATAGGAAACACATTAGATGATTTTCAAGGACCAGGAGGTTTGGATCTCGGTGCTGATGTTAAGTTTTTGAGAAACAAAATGCCTGCCGCGATGCTTCAATTGGGTTTTGGCTTACCCAAAGGGACAGATGTAAAATTGAGACTTGTACCTAAAATAGACGTTGGTGATGGCAAATTCAATTTGTTTGGAATAGGTGTAATGCATGACATCAAACAATATATCCCTGGATTGAAAAACCTTCCTTTCGATATGTCTGCATTTGTAGGTTACACAAAAATGAAATTGGATGTTCCTCTTGATCCATCATCCAACCCTGATCAAACGGGTCTTTTTGAGGTAAATTCAACAACGATTCAAGGATTGATTTCCAAGAAATTATCTGTGGTGACTTTCTACGGTGGATTGGGGTACAACATTGCGAAATCCAATTTGGCATTGTTGGGAACGTATGACATTGGCGGCACCATAGTGAAGGATCCAGTGGATTTGAGTTTTGCCGCATCAGGAATGCGTGCCACGGCTGGTATGCGTCTGAAGCTCGCAGTATTTACATTCCATGCCGATTACACCTTGCAGAAATACAAAGCACTTACAGCAGGTTTTGGAATTAACGTAAGATAGGCAACGGGAAAATTAGAGGAGGCTGCTTCCTGGAGGAGGCAGCCTCCTTTATTTTACTTACCCTTAAAGACAGGGGCGCGCTTTTCAATAAACGCTTTCATTCCCTCTTTCTGATCTTCAGAAGCAAATGTCATGTAGAAATTTTTTCGTTCAAAAGCCAACCCTTCATCCAATTGGGTTTCAAAGGATCGGTTAATAGCTTCTTTTCCTAACTGCACAGCAATGGGTGACATTTGCGCAATTTCTTTTGCCATTTGAAAAGCCTCTTTCAAATACATTTCAATAGGTACGACTTTATTTACCAGCCCATAAAAATGCGCTTCTTCAGCAGAAATGAATCTGCCCGTGAGAATTAACTCCATGGCCTTGGCTTTGCCAACAGCTTTGGTCAAACGTTGTGTTCCGCCTGCACCAGGTATCACTCCAATTTTTATTTCAGGTTGACCGAATTTCGCAGTCTCTGATGCGATAATCATATCACAAGTCATAGCCAACTCACATCCACCTCCCAGTGCAAATCCAGAGACAGCTGCAATGATTGGTTTCTTTGTTTTTCTGATTTGATCCCAGGTGCTGAACTGATCCAGTAATAGCATATCAATTGCACTTTTGTCTGACATCTGCTTAATATCGGCACCAGCTGCAAAAGCTTTTTCGTTTCCTGTGATTACAATAACACGGACATTTTCATTTTTATCGAGATCCATTAAGGCATCACGCATTTCCTGCATCAATTGCGGGTTGAGCGCATTCAATTCCTTTGGTCTGTTAAGTTCTATCAAAGCCACTTGAGGCTCATGTTGTTCGGTTACTTTTATCAGTTCCATAATAGTGGTTTATTCAAATTATATATCCCAAAACTAAGGAATCCTATAAATTGATTTCAAGGAATAAAAAAAGAAAAGCCCCGAATCGGGGCTTCTCAACCAAAAGCGAAAAATTAAATGCTATACGGTATTTAATACCATTCATTTCTGTTAGGTAACTACCATGATTCCTAAATTTGTGGGCCTAAAAGCTCTTAAAATGAAGGTTTTGTTCGTTTGTCTCGGAAATATTTGCCGTTCTCCACTTGCAGAGGGGATTATGAAGCATAAGCTAAACTTGGATGGATTGATAGAAAAGGTGGTTGTTGATTCTTGCGGCACATCTGATTATCACATTGGAGATATGCCCGATGTCAGAACAAGGAAAAATGCTGAGAAGAATGGAGTTAAATTGAGCCATTTGGGCAGACAGTTGTCTTCGAGTGATCTTGATCAATTTGATTTTATTCTGGCGATGGATCGCGCCAACCATCAGAACATCCTTCGTTTGGGAAATGGGACGCATCAAGATAAAATTAAACTGATGCGGGAGTTTGATCCTATGGAAGGAGACGAAGTTCCTGATCCCTATTACGGCAATGAAGATGATTTTCAGGAAGTGTTTGAAATTCTAGATCGATCAATAGATGGCTTTCTTGCCCACCTACGATCAAAGGGATTGTTGTGATCGTATTAATACTTGCAAAGTTGAGCGTGAGGATTGCTCTAAAACAACATCCTTTTGCTTTCTGTATTTTTCAAAACTCTCCTCGTCATAGTTTTTAATCGTAATTAATGTTAGGCCAGTGTTGTAATACACTTCAAAATCTTTGCCTAACTCCTGGATCAATGACATTATTTTTTCTTCTTTAAAATCGAGGCAAAATGAAAAGGAGATGGCAGAGTTTTGCATAAGGTTGACCTTCAATCCGCGCGAAGACAATGCATTGAATATAATGCCTATTTGTGATTCTTCAATAAAGGTGTAGTCAGTAACCTGGCATGACACCAGGCACTGTTGATCCTTAAAAACAATGAGTGGTGGGAGCTTATCAACTTTGCATTCATGGATAAGCGTGCCAGGTAATCGAACGTTGTCAAAGTTTTTTACAAAAAGGGGGATTCCTTTATTAGCCAGTGGTTTGATTGTTTTTGGATGAATTACGCTGGCACCATAGTAAGTCATTTCAGCAGCCTCCTTGAATGGGAGTTCATCGAATACAGTTGCAGTTGGCAAACGTTTGGGGTCTGCACTCATTACCCCGGGTACATCCTTCCAAATGGTTACTGATTCAGCATTGAGGCATGAGGCAAAGATGGCGGCACTAAAATCAGAACCTTCTCTGCCAAGTGTAGTGGAATACCCATTTTTTTCAGAACCAATAAAGCCTTGTGTTACAACTATTTTTTCATTGATGATTTCTGCAAGTGCATTAATCTGTTCATTGCTTTTACCCCAGTCGATTTTTGCCTCTCTATAGCAATCGTCTGTTAGAATAAGTTTTCTTGCATCTGCCCATAACGTGCTAATTCCGATTTCATTAAAGTAAGCCGACACTATTTTTGTGCTTAAGATTTCACCTAAGGATACAACTTGATCATAAATGAGATCCGAATTGGATGGAACCATGTTCAAGGCTATCTCAATTTGAATTTTCACTTCGTCAAGCTCCCTGATTAATGGGTGTGGATTGTCAAATAAATCCCGGACAATAGCGGTATGGTATCCAATCAAATTCTCTAAATCCTGACTATGGCTCCGGCCAGCATCATGCAATTTGATCAGATTTTCAAGGGCATTGGTGGTTTTACCCATGGCCGAAATCACAACAAGGAGTGATTGACCCTCATGTGATTTAATGATGGCCGCTACTTTTTTGATTGCGTCAGCGTCTTTGACAGAAGCACCTCCAAATTTGAATACCCTCATCTTTTAAAACTGAATACAAATAACAGCTTATATTTGCGCAAGAATAGAATCTGTCGCGAATTTAGGCTCAATTTTGAGCTGTACTAAGAAATACACATCTAAATAATGGAAGCTTCAAGAATTGCACAATCGATTGGTTTTACACTTGATCGGTTTATTAAGAATAATCAGGACCAGTTTCAGTTTGCCAGCGGAGAATTGTCCCAGTTGTTACGCGATATTGCTTTGGCTTCGAAGGTGGTAAACCGAGAGGTAAATAAGGCTGGCTTGATAGATATCATGGGGCCTTTGGGCTCCCAAAATATGGCAGGAGATGATCAGCAGAAGCTGGACGTATTGGCCAATATCCGATTTACGAGGGCGCTGAGTAAAGGAGGCGAGGTTTGTGCGTTGATTTCTGAAGAATCAGAATCTTATGAGGACCTGAATAATGACGGTAAGTATGTAATCGCTATTGATCCTTTGGATGGTTCGTCCAATATTGATGTAAATGTATCAATAGGCACTATTTTTTCAATTTATAGACGGATTAGCAAAGTAGGAGCGCCTATTCAAAAGGAGGATATTTTGCAAAAAGGATCGCAACAGGTTGCAGCCGGATATATTCTGTACGGCTCATCTACTATGATGGTTTACACAACTGGCCATGGAGTAAATGGATTTACTTTTGAACAGTCTTTAGGTGAATTCTTTCTTTCACATCCTGACATGCAGATGCCTGAAGACGGGAAAATATATTCCATCAATGAAGGAGCCGCGAATTCCTTTCCAGAGTCTGTAAAAAAATATGTTCAGGATTGTAAGGACAGGAACATGACGGCCAGGTACATAGGATCACTGGTGGCAGATTTCCATAGAAATTTACTGAAAGGGGGAATTTATATTTATCCTTCCACAGCAAAAGATCCGAACGGAAAATTGCGCCTGATGTATGAATGCAACGCGTTGGCTTTTATCTCAGAACAAGCGGGAGGGGTAGCTACAAATGGAAAGATGCGTATCCTTGATATTGAACCAACTGCCTTACATCAGCGAACTCCTTTCTTTGTTGGGTCTAAAAAGATGGTCGAGCGTGCTGAGTCGTTCTAGTCTTTCTTTTTGGTTTTGCTTGACTTTTCTTCTTTGGAATCTTGAAATACTTCAGGTGCGTATTTCAGCAACACTGCATACCACTTCACTAATTTTTTAATATCCGAAACGTAAACCCTGTTTTCGTCATAGTCGGGTAATACTGATTTAAGAAATGCTTTTAACTCTACGCCTTCGGCATTTGCATCTAGGCCAATGTCTTCACCAAATTCCTTATGAATTTTTTTTAGTACTTCTTCCAGGGGTGTAGTTCCTTCCTTTGAATGAGTATAGATGGAAATTTCTTCAAGCAACGAAACTTTGTGTGAACCGGACGCCATGATTCTTGTCTTGTTCTCATCCATTGATTCAAGAATGAGTCCTGCTTTGGCCGGTTTTAGAACTTTGAACAATCCACTTTTACCGGTTACAGATGCAATTTCAGCTAACTTCATGCTTAAATAGTTTTTGTGATGCGCAAAACTAAGAATTTAGAGTTGACCTTTGATGGCTTTATCGATAAAATCGAGCACTTCTTCTCTTCCCAATTTTTTCTCGGCTGAAGTGATAAATACAGGAGGGAGCTCTTCCCACGTCTCCAATAATTTTTTTTTGAACTGTTGCTCAGATTTGGCCAAGGCAACTTTTGGGAGCTTATCAGCTTTGGTCAATACGACAGCTATGGGCAGTTGTTTTTCGCCCATCCATGTAATGAATTCAATATCTTTTTGTTGTGGTTCATGGCGCGCATCAACCAACACAAATGTGCAGTACAGATTTTCACGATTCAGTAAATAATTCTCAATCATTTTACCCCATCCCTTTCGTGCAGTCCTGCTTACCCCTGCATACCCATAACCTGGTAGATCAACGAGAAACCAATTCTTGTCCACCAAAAAATGGTTAATGGTTTGCGTTTTTCCAGGTTTTCCCGAAGTTTTGGCCAAGTCCTTTCTTTTGGTGAGCAAGTTGATCAGGGAGGATTTGCCTACATTGGACCTTCCAATGAAAGCAAATTCAGGTTTATCCGGTTTGGGGCACTTACTTAGTTCTGTATTGCTGATTATAAATTCCGCAGTCTTAATATCCATTACTCCAGGGGCAAGTTGTTGTTAAAATGCCTTTAAACGAGGGGCAAGGTACCTTATCTAGCTGTTTTTAAGCTTTCTTTGTGCAAGATTTTGTTAAATTGCTTCGGTTGCAAAGCCCATTTTTATGCTAAATTCGTACGAAACCATTTTTTAACATGCACAGTATCTATCGAATACTGATTTTTTTGGCTGTTTGTACTGCACTCACTCATCAAGCTAAGGCTCAAAGTCAGCAAGATAAAGAGCAATCGGCCTTGTACATGGAACAGGCAGAACTGATAATGTCAGCTACCCAAGCCATGGATGATGCCCTTGACCTGATGGTTATTGCGGCTAACCTTGACACCACTAATATGAAAGCCAACTTTGGCGCTGGAAACGTTCATTTGTTTACTACAGGCAAAGCGAGAGCATCTAAATATTTTCTGCGTGTTTTCAGACAAGACCCTACCTATCATTTTAACATTGAATATTTGATTGCCCAGAGTTACCATTATGGGCTTGATTTTGACAGAGCCATTAAGTTTTATGAACTATATAAAACTAAACTTCAGGCTAATCCAGGTTATTCAGGAGAGGATAAAGTAGACCTTACAGTAGTAGATAGAAAAATCTATGAATGCAAAAATGGGAAAGAGTTTGTGGCCAATCCAAGTAATTATTCAATCGTTAACCTGGGCAGAGAAATCAATTCTGAATTCGATGACTATGCCCCTGTTATTAATGAAAATGAAGATGAACTGGTTTTTACTTCCAGAAGAAGAGAGGGTAACCTTAATGAAGACGTTGCAGATGATAACAAACCCTATGAAGATATTTTCATTTCGATTAAAAAAGATGGTAAATGGAGCAGAGCAAAAAACATTAGCAATAAGGTAAACACCCCATTTAATGATTCTAACCTCGCGCTTTCCGCAGACGGAAACACCCTCTTTATTTATAAGGATGAGAATGCCGGAGACGTTTACTTTAGTACGCGTCAGGCTGATGGGTCTTGGACTGTACCTCAGCCACTGCCAGGAGATGTAAATTCTAATTATCGTGAAACATCAGTTTCCCTCTCTAAAGATGGCTCTAAACTTTATTTTGCCAGTGACCGTATAGGCGGATTAGGTGGTTCAGATATCTATGAAGCTACCAAAAATGGAGTGGGAGAGTGGACTAAAGTAAAAAATCTTGGTCCAAACATAAACTCTGAATTGGATGAGGACAGTCCATTTATTGATTATGACAATGTTACTTTATATTTCTCTTCTCAAGGAAAAAAGGGAATGGGGGGATTCGATATTTTCAAGGCTACTTTGACCAACCCAAAGAAAGGTGAATGGAGTCAAGCTGAAAATCTGGGTTACCCAATGAATACCCCTGAGGACGACATATTTTACGTAGGTTCAAAAGATGGGGAGCGAGGATACTATTCTTCCATTCGGGATGATGGTATGGGCTATTCTGATATTTATATAATAACAACCCCTAAAGGCACACCTCCGGATATAGAAAAAGAAATTGTTCCATTGCAATATGAAGTCACAGTAATGGACAGTGAGACTAAGGCCCCTGTAGAAGCTAAGGTGAAGCTGTCTAAAGTCTCAGACAATTCTGTTTCTGGATACAAAGCCCAGGCAGTGGGTAAATACATTTTTGCTGTAAAATCCCCCGAAACAGAGGAGTATAATCTTTCTGTTGAAAGTGATGGATATGCTTTTCAGAATATGGTAGTTGAAATAAGGGGAGCTTCGGAATTTGAAAGAAATGGTAGTATAACTATAATGTTAAAAAAATTAGAAGTGGGCACAGTGCATGTGCTACGTAACATTTACTTTGATTATGGTAAAGCCACCTTTAAAGAGGGGGCTTACAGCGAACTGAATAAGCTGGAGAATATGCTAAAGCAAAATGAAAGAATTAAAGTTGAAATATCAGGTCACACGGATAATGTGAGTAGTGCGGCATTCAACAAAAAATTATCCAGTAAAAGAGCCAATGCCGTTAAGGATTTTTTGGTTTCCAAAGGAATTGATACACGCAGGATTACAACGGTAGGCTATGGTGAAGAACGACCTCTGGCCAGTAACGATGATGAAATAGATGGCAGGGAATTAAATAGACGAGTTGAGTTTAAAGTGCTTGAAAATTAGTTTTTTTCACCAACTTTGAACCTCTAAGACCAACGATTGTTAAATCGTTGGTTATTTTTTTATGACAGTACTACCCTATAAACAAGATAAATCTGCAAAGAAAGATCAGGTAGCCAAGATGTTCGACAACATCAGTGGCAATTATGATTTTCTCAACCACTTTTTAAGCCTTGGAATTGATATTACCTGGAGAAAGAAAGCAATCAAAATGTTGGAGTCAATTGCTCCAAAGCAAATTTTGGATGTCGCTACGGGCACAGGTGATTTTGCCATAGAGTCACTCCGTCTTAATCCTGATAAGGTAATAGGTGTAGATATCTCAGAAGGAATGCTGGAGGTAGGAAGAGTTAAAATGAAGGATAAGAAGCTGGATAGTCGAATAGAGCTAATTTATGGGGATTCAGAAAATCTTCCTTTCGAAGAGAATAAGTTTGATGCCATCATCGTTGCATTTGGTGTGCGCAACTTTGAAAATCTAGAAAAGGGTCTGGCAGAAATGCTCAGAGTAGTTCGCCCTGGCGGCAAAGTGGTCGTTTTGGAATTCTCAAAGCCTCGCAAATTTCCATTTAAACAGCTATATAACTTTTATTTTAAGTTCGTTTTACCTAAAATCGGCCGTTGGGTCTCCAAAGACAGTTCAGCCTACACATATTTGCCTGAATCTGTGCAGGCCTTTCCGGACGGTGAGGCTTTTGTGAAGATTCTTGACCGTTTGGGGTATAAAAATACTGCATGCAAGCCACTCACCTTTGGAATAAGTTCATTGTACACAGGAATAAAGTAGTTCTTTGTGTGTTGTTGCTGATTTCCTCCACTTCCTGGGGGCAGTCCTTCAAATGGGCAAGGCAACATAATCCTAATTATGATGAGCGAAAAATAACCTATGGATTCATGATCGGAATTCATACGTCATCTTATCAGGCTAAATATTCCGATAAGTTCGTAACCCAATCTTTCGATACAGTACATTCAGTTCTTACTCCGTTCTCTCCAGGGTTTTCACTTGGCTTTCTGGTCAACCTGCGGCTCAATAGTGATTTGGACCTTAGGATTATGCCCAAAGCGGGATTCTATGATCATCAGCTGGAGTATAATTACACCGATGAAACCAGCCAAAGTCAGCTTACTGAGACAACAATGGTAGAATTTCCGATATTATTGAAGTACAAATCAATGCGTAGGGGAAACGTACGTATGTACATGGTGGGTGGAATTACACCCTCTATTGAAGCATCAGGGAAAAATGACATTCAAGCCACCACAGAAGTGCTGGATATTAAACAAACTAATCTCTCGCTTGATGCTGGAATTGGTTTTGACTTCTATTTCCCATTGTTCAAGTTTTCACAGGAAATTCGGTTCTCCAGAGGAATATCCAACATGCTTGGCCCAGATCCAAGCAAGTTTAAAGAACCTTTAAATAGGGTGAACACAAACACCATATCCGTTTATTTTATTTTTCAGTAGTAATGACAAAACAACGTATTGCTTTAATAACAGGTGCCACATCGGGAATAGGAGAGGCTACTGCGAGGCTATTGGCTCAAAATTCTTTTAATTTGATTTTATGCGGTCGCAGAAAAGATAGATTGGATCGTCTGCAACAAGAGTTACAAAAGCTGACCAAGGTTACAACCCTTTCATTTGATGTAAGAGAAAAAGAAAACGTAGCCAATGCCATTCAATCCTTGGATGATACATGGAAACCTATTGATGTATTGATCAATAATGCGGGTAACGCACATGGGCTTGCTCCCATTCAGTCAGGTGATGTTGCCGATTGGGATGCCATGATAGACATTAACGTAAAAGGATTGTTATACGTCTCTCATGAGATACTTCCTGAAATGGTTAAAAACAACAGCGGCCATATCATCAATATTGGTTCTATAGCTGGAAAAGAGACCTATCCTAATGGCAACGTGTATTGTGCCAGCAAGTTTGCGGTAGATGCAATTACCAAAGGCATGAGAATGGATTTGAATGCACATGGCATCAAGGTAACTGCTATTCATCCTGGTTTAGTAGAAACTGAGTTTTCGAAGGTTCGCTTTAAAGGCGATGAGGAAAGGGCCAATGCAGTTTATAAAGGATATCAACCCTTGAACCCAGAAGATATAGCCGATCTGATTCTATTTGCATTAACTCGTCCTGCACATGTAGTAGTTGCCGATTTGGTGGTTTTCCCCACCGCGCAAGCCAGTTCCACAATTGTGAAAAAGAATTTATAACTGTGCCACGCGGAGCAGAACATCATCGTTCATTTCATGTTTGCCAACGAAAGTAATTTTTTCTGGGGCGAGCCCCAGTTTGGTAGAGAGTAATTCCAGTTCTGCTACTCTTTCAGGAGTGATAAAAGGATCCTCATCCCCAAAAACGGTGATTATCTTTTTCTTTTTGAAGATTTCTTTGCCTGCATCAAAATTCATGTCAGGGGGGAAGATGCCAGCCCACAACACAAATCGGTCAAACGGAACTTTGCCGTGCAATACCCAGCGGGTGGCTGTGGCTGCTCCCTGAGAAAACCCCAATACCGTTATTGGAATGTTTCTTTCGGCCAGCTCATGATCATATATGGTTTGAAGGTAACTGATATAATTTTTAATATCCATTTCCCTGTTTTCGCGTGTCATCCAGGTGGCACCAACTCTGTTGCTTCCACCTGCCACTCTTGTTGGTATGTCTTCTAGGTAGAACCTTGAGAGTCCTTCTGGCGCAATAACATAAATATTGTGAGCCTCCAGTATTTTGAATTTTTTAATAAAATACTGGGCCAGTTGCCCGTAGCCGTGAATTACAAACCAAACCTGTTTGGTTTGAGGGGAAAGTGTACCCAAAGTATAATACCTGGCTGTAAGGTTAAATTGTATTTGCTGTTCTTTCATTTAATTGGCTATTAAAAACAACAGCCGCCCGTGTTCGGGGCGGCTGCATCCAAGATGTTTCTAATTGATTATCGTTTGAAGCCTAACGCGCTGCCTCCACAATAGGTGGCCGACCCATCAAATGTATATTGAATGTAGTAAATACCTGTAGCGTTGCAAGGATAAGCAATGGCTGAAATAAACTGGCCGTTTACCTTGCTGCTGGCAACTTTGTTTCGCTGAGAATCGTAAAGGCTAACCACAAGACCATCAGGCCCGTTTCCATCGGCACACAAGTTGATCATGTATTGAGTTCCCTTGGTGAATACATACGAGTATTCAACTTTGTCCTTTGTGCCTCCCTCTCCATCAATCTTGTAACTCTTAAGGAAGTTAAATCCACCAGAAAGTTTAGGGATGCAGGCATTACTAAGGTTGTCAGCATCGCATTGACCAACCAAACCGGCAGAACCCCAACTGGCAATAAAAACTAAGACAACTGATAAATATATTTTTTTCATATCCAATACAATATTAGCTAATGATTTTGTTTCTGATAGAATTTGTTTTTGCCATGATGTTACGCACATCCTCTTCGGTTATATCGATAGTTGTTGTGCTGTTATCTTTAATAACAGCAACTCCATTTACTACCTCCATGGAAGACTCTTTGTAGGTATAAGTGATGGTGATTTTACTGAAAGCTGCTTCAAGTTCCTTGAGTTCACTCAATAACGATGCCATATTTTCATCACTTTCATAGAATGAAAAAAGCAGTAGAATCTGCTCCAGGGTAATCTTTTGCTCACCTATTTTTTCCCTCAATTCCTTATGAGACGGGTTACTGGAAGCCACTTGGCATGTGACCTGCATGGCTTCAAGCCAGCCACCGGTCAACAGTAAAACGCTTAAACTAGACCTGTTTTGTTGCTGCAAATAATGATTGATGGCATTGAAATTCTGGGTAGTGATTAATAGTAGCGAATCCAGGTTTTTGCTGTTAGTTGCCAATCTGCCGATCGTTTCAATATCAAAAAACTGACCTATGTTCAACTGATTGGCAAGTGACTTGATGGAGGACAAGTATTTGATTCCGCTTTGGTTTTGCCCATAAATATTGGTGTAGCCCAAATCTGTGCCATAAATGCCCAGATTAAGGGCCATTTTGTAATTGCTATTGTATTTAGGAAGGTTGTCAGGAGAGTTTAAAAGATCGGCATTGTACTTGATTCCCGATTCTTTTAGTAACACAGATATTTCAAGAGGACTTGGGATTTGATCTAAAATGCTCCCTATGACCTCTTGATCGATGGATGACCCCTCCATCATGGCCGAATCCAGACTGTTTTCAAACGCTTGCTCGTCTGGTTTCTTGCCAGAACTACAGGACATCAGGAAAGCGGCTGTCAGGGCCAAACTTAAAATTCTCATAACTGATAGTTTATCGTACAAAATAAAAAAATCAACCTTCACATACCAAAATTGCATGATTTACTTTCCGTTTACAAATGGCATTTTATGTGAAGATTGAACGAGTTTTCGAAGTATTTCAAAATAAAGCAGGGTATATAGGGAAATGGTCAATAGCCATATGGCGATACTATTAAAGGTGTATGTACTCAATTTGATGCCTAAAAAGCTCTTTTGAGGGAAGAAGAAACCAGCTCGGTAGTCTAGAATCCCTTTAGGGTGTGTGTCTTGAAAAATTGGATCTATTAGTTGGATTACCCGGTCGTCTTCAACAACCAACCTTTCCTTTGTGTTTACATTTTTAACCAAATCCGCCAGACTTTCGTTGTAATAGTTGTTTTTCTCCTGATTCAGGTTAAAGCCTTCTTTTTCAAAATAGGCTCTTTTCATATCTCCAATTTTTACTTGTTCATTGTAAACTAGTTGATAGTTTTTTCTATAGTTGGCCAGGTATTTCTGAAGGGTTTTTCCGAATTCCTCGGTATATCCATTCGGTGTCAAAGATGCCCGAACGTTTATGTTTTCTAACCCTTTTTGAAATGGATCATTGAGTATTCTGTTTTTAAGGATTAATAGCGATTGCTCCACTTTTTTCATTAGGGAGTCGTTTTTGCTTTGGAAGTTATTCAGCACAAATTGATTGCGCTTTTCCAGTTCATCGGCAAGAAATGCAGATTTAAAATCTGCCACTGAGGCTGCCTTTTCATATTGGTAAAAAGCACGTTCGTAATCGTTGTTAATAAATTGATGCACTGCCATGGCCTCATAGGCCCATCTCGAGGCCATAAGATCGGCAACTATGGGTACTTTTTCCTTATTGCTTATTAAGCTGTGCAGTTTGTCGAAACTAAACAGTACACCACTCAATATCATCTGCGGAATAAGTAATAATGGGATAAGCACGTAAACGGTAACAGCTGAGTTAAATGCAGATGAAATATTAAGTCCCAACACATTGGCAAGGCAGGAAGTGGAAAAAAGAATAAACCAAAAAGCCAGGGTCATTCCTTGAATCTCCAGCACCAGGTTGCCCACTATAACAAAGAGCATTGTTTGGATAGCAGATAATAAAAATAAAATACCCAGCTTAGAAATCAGGTAGCTGTTCCAGCTCAGGTTAAGGAATGACTCTCGCTTGAGAATTTTTCTATCCCTAATAATTTCTTCAGCGCTTACCGTTAGCCCCATGAAGAGCGCAACAATGATGCTCATCAATAAAAAGGCAGGAAGATTTTCGTTGAACCGGAATAAATACTCTTTCCCATTGGGAGCGCTTTTGTACTTTATTATGAAGGATAAGATCAACGCCAGCAGGGGTGCTTCAAGTAGATTAATAAGCAGGTATTGCTTGTTGCTTATTTTGGCTTTTAAATCGCGGGCTGCAAAAATTAACGATTGTCTTAATCTATTAGGAATGTGGAGCGATTGCGGAGGATCTTCTTTTTCATCGGCAACATAAGGTATTTTAAATTTACCCTTAAACATGTCATGCCATTGCAAGGGCGTCACCTTTCTTTTGTTAGTGGGCTGCCCATACTCATCCACCACTTTGGCTTCAATGATATTGAAGATTTGCTCTGGGTTTACATTTCCGCAAGTTTCACACTGACCACGGTTGCTTTGCGCCTGATGCGTTGCCCGTTTGAAGTAGGAGACCGCTTCCACAGGAGTGCCATAATAGGTTGGATAACCCCCCGTGTCCATAATAATCATTTTGTCAAACATCTTATAGATGTCGGAGGAAGGCTGGTGGATAATAACAAAGACAAGCTTCCCTTTTAATGACAACTCCTTTAATAAGTCTATTACATTCTCTGAATCTCTTGATGATAATCCTGATGTTGGTTCGTCTAGAAAAAGGATCGCGGGCTCACGGATGAGTTCGAGTGCAATATTGAGTCGTTTACGTTGCCCTCCACTTATTTTTTTGTCTAAGATGCTTCCAACTTTTAAATCTTTTCTTGTTTCAAGTCCAAGGTTGCTTAAAACTTTAAGCACCCTATCTTTTATTTCTTTTTCGGACAAATGTGCAAAGCACAGCTTGGCATTGTAATAAAGGTTTTCAAAAACGGTTAGCTCCTCAATGAGCAGGTCATCTTGCGATACGTAACCAACCACTCCTTTGATTTTATCAGGTCGCGAGTGAATATTATAACCATTGATTAAAATCTCTCCTTTTGATGGTTTTTCAAGTCCAGCAAGTACGTTCAAGAGTGTTGTTTTTCCGGCACCGCTTGCCCCCATGATCCCAATCAATTTACCGGGGCCTTCAGAGATGTTAATGTCTCTTAATCCGATGGTGCCACTTGAGAATTTATACTCTTCAATCTTGGCATTAAATGACAGCTTGGTAGTTTGCAGTTCCTCATTGAAATCTGCAACTATGTCGCTGTAGTAAAGTGCATAACCTGATTGAATTTTAATGGTACTTCCATGTGAAAATAAATAGATGCGATTGTGCTGCATGACAAACCCATTGAGATAATGGGCCTCTTCACCCAGATACTGCGCAAAGTACAATTCAACACTTGGCACTTTCATAAAGAAGAGGTTGCCATTGATTTCCGTCTGAATGTGCTTTTGTTTCTTCGCAGCTTTTTCAGGGTGGTTATTAACTACCAGGATATCTGAAAAATTCAGTTCCGCCATGTTGGTAGTCACTACAAAGGTTTCGATCAGCTTGTATTCTTCTGCGCTGATATTAAATACCGTGGAGACCGTATTGATGATCTCCATTCTTTGTGGCGTAAAATTGTTATCAGAACCTACAAGTTCAAGCAATTTGATCAGCACAATTACTTTTTGCTTTTGTGTAAGCGTACGATTAATTTTTTTGCAAATGCCGAGTGTTACAATAGAATCTTTGACCGATGGGGCTGTAATGGTCTGCTGGAAAGCTGGTCCTTTTTCACTATAACCAGAATACTTGTCGTAGCGCTCCAGGTATTCCTGGATTGATGCCTGATCCAGCTCTTGCTGAAAAAACCGGATCACATACTGACGTTCATTAATAGTTACACCACCGTCCTGCTTGGTGATGATTGCAAACAACTGCGTAAGCGCTTTAAGTATTTCTTCACTCATATTTTCCTAGAAATCCCTTTTGAACTAGGAATAGATTTTGAATTCAAATGGAATGTTTACCAATTCTGAAATTTCATCTCCTATTTCCTCCATATCTTCATCATCTTCATTGAAATACCAGCTGACACGAGCACCCTTCACTGATTCCATTACGGTGAGTATGTTTAATACTTCTTTTGAAGACTCTACATTAAGGTACTCAAATTTGAAATGAAGATCGGTTTCAGAATTGGGAGATTTTGCATATTCTTTAAACCATGCAATCACTGGTTGGTAAAAGGCACTGACATTGTCATTTAGTGATCTTCCACTGAATTGAAATTTCCCTAAACCTTTGTCAAGTACAATGCCTGGAGTGTCGGCTGTTTCAGCAATCTCAAGAGGACTCATTAAATCAATATATGGTTATAACAAATTAAAGACAATTGAATCAATCTCCCAATTTAGAGGATATAGACCGATTAATAAAGTCAGCGGAGGTATTACTGAAAGGGTGCTAAATAAGATTCTCCTGATTGAAACTGAAAGGGAGCAGGAAGGAGGCTGAGGGGAAGATGACCCAATTTGATTCTTTGGTAAGCATCACTATTTCAATAGGTCTCTTTTGGATGGTTTCATACTCCAGCATAACCTGTCGGCAGGCTCCACATGAAGTAGCAGCAACTAGTTCCTTTTGGTTCTTCTTGTGGGCTATTACAGCCATTTTCTTGATTATCTTACCTGGATGAGCCGAGGAGGAAGCATAGAGCACTACACGCTCCGCACACATGCACAAGGGGTAAGCGGCATTCTCCTGATTTCCCCCTGTTATCAGGGTGTCATCAGCCAAAAGTATGGCGGCACCTACATGAAATTTCGAATAAGGTGCATGCGCATGCTGTGCGGCATCTTTGGCTTTATGTACCAGATATTTAGACTCCGCGTCAAGGTCTTCCAGATGTTCATGGGAAAGTATTCCTTTCATAACCTTTTTGGGCAAAACCGTAGCTAACTAAAGATAATAAACCTGTACCATCCTAAAAAAGATTTGATCATAATTCAGTTAATTTGGCGGCTCAAGGGATCAATTAGTTTTAATTGGGTTATTTAAAATTGATTACCCTTGGCAAAAGAGACTGGTATGAAGGAAAAATCAATTTTGATACTTGGCGCTGGAAGATCGTCTTCTGCACTAATTACGTATCTATTAGAGGGGGCAATTGAAGGTGGATGGCATGTAACGGTTGGCGACTTTAGCATAAAGGCAGCCGAAGAGAGGATTGGAAGTTCCAAAAAGGGCACGGCTATCCGTTTTAATATTGAAGAGACCGAGCGATGTGAAGAAATCATTGGATCAGCCGATATTGTTATTTCATTATTGCCTGCTGGTTTCCATCCAATAGTTGCTCGGTTATGTCTAAAGTACAGCAAACATCTTTTTACGGCCAGCTATGTGTCGGATGAAATGAAAAATTTCCATGAGGAGGCCAAAGTGAAGGGGCTTTTATTCATGAATGAATGCGGTCTTGATCCAGGCATTGATCACATGAGCGCCATGGAGATAATAGACAGGATAAAATCAGCGGGAGGGAAGATATTATCTTTTGAGTCATTTGCCGGAGGGCTTATTGCTCCTGAGACAGATCCAAATAATCCATGGCGATATAAATTCACGTGGAATCCTCGCAATGTTGTTGTTGCGGGTCAGGGAACGGCCAAGTTTATACAAGAGGGGCAATACAAATTTATTCCCTATCAACAATTATTTACGCGAACTACGTCTGTCCATATTCCGGGTTACGGAGATTTTCAGGGTTACGCCAATCGTGATTCTTTAAAGTACATAGACGCGTACGGCCTTCGCGGTATTAAAACAATGTTGCGTGGCACATTAAGGAATGAAGGTTTTTGTTCCGCATGGAATATACTTGTGCAGTTGGGTTGTACGGATGATTCCTATTTGATGGAAAATGTGAATCAGATGACAAACCGAGACTTCATCAATTCTTTTCTCCCTTACGACAAAGAGATGATGTTGGAGGCAAAGTTGGCTGATCGCTTTAATCTTTCTGCTGACGGCCCCGAAATGCAAAAGCTAAAATGGTCTGGCCTGTTTGAAAAGCAACATATCGGGTTGGAAAAGGGAACCCCTGCCCAGCTACTCGAACACATTCTTAATAAAAAATGGAATTTGCAACCCAATGATAAAGACATGGTGGTAATGTGGCACCGCTTTGTCTATGAAATAGAAAATGAAAAGAGGGAAATCCAATCCAACATCGCTGCAATTGGCGATGACTCAATTCATACTGCTATGGCAAAGGGTGTGGGGCTGCCCATTGCCATCACTGCAAAAATATTTCTTCAGGGCAAGATCAGTCAACGAGGGGTATGTATACCTGTTGAAAGGGAGGTCTATGAGCCTGTATTAAAAGAGTTAATGTCTTTAGGTATTCACGCGCAGGAAAAAGAGACCGTTATAAAATAGAATTAAATCCTGGATTGCTCATAAGCTTCATCAATTTGAAGTTGTCGGCCTTGTGCAGCTTCTACAGCCAATTGATCGCACCTTTCATTCTCAGCATGCCCGGCATGTCCTTTGATCCATTTAAATTTAGGCTTGAACTTGTGATACAGTGGAATAAATCTTTTCCATAAATCTGGATTTGCCTTTTTCTTGAAATTATTTTTTTCCCAGGTCCAGATCCATCCTTTCTCAACAGCCTCTACCACGTATTTGGAATCGGAAATAATTGTAACAGGGATTCCGTTTTTTTTAATGGATTCGAGGCCAACTATTACGGCCATCAGTTCCATACGGTTATTGGTTGTTAATCTATATCCACCACTCAATTCTTTCTCATGATGGCCATAACGAAGAATAGTGCCATAACCTCCGGGTCCAGGGTTTCCCTGTGCCGCTCCATCCGTAAATATTTGAATCATTAGAAAGAATTCAGGCCTATTAAACTGAAACTAAATTGGATTTAAAAATTTTAACAGCAATCGCAAGAAGGATTACGCCAAAGACTCTTCTTAGCACCTCAAAACCTGACTTGCCAATCACTCGCTCTAACCAACCCGAAAGACGCAGAACCAGGTAGACAAAAACAAGGTTGACAAGAATGCCGATTAGAACGTTAATTTCAGAATACACCGCTCTTAAAGAAAGAATAGTTGTTAATGTGCCCGCACCAGCAATTAGCGGAAAGGCCAATGGTACAACAGATCCAGATCCACCCGCATCCGGATCATCTTTAATTAGCGTAATACCCAATATCATTTCCATGGCAACAATAAAAATCACGATAGCTCCCGCAAGGGCAAAAGATGCCACGTCCAGTCCGAACAACATCAGAATGGATTGTCCGAGAAATAGAAAGACGACCATCAAAACAGCAGAAATGATAGTTGCTTTTTCTGCGTAGATTCTCCCGTCTCTTTTCTTTATAATAATTATAAGAGGGATTGCGCCCAATATGTCTATTACTGAGAATAGAATCAGTGTAACTGAAAAGACTTCTGTGAAGCTAAATGTGCCCATTGTTTATAAACTTGATTTGCAAAATTAACAATATTAGGCACGCAGCTTCAAGATGCTACTCTTTCTTATTTCGGAAGTCAAAATTGTAGGTTAGTGAAACTTGAACTGTATGGTTATTCTCAGCGTCAAGGCCATTTCCCTTAATAACAAAGTGATTTAGATAGCCCAGTTGAATGTTGGCATTGGATGAAAACATATATCCAAGCGCACCATATAATCGATTTTGATCAAGGTAATTTCTATCGAAGTTGGGTCCAAACTGCAGAAAAACCTCATCATACACGCTGGCAAATAATGTCCCCTTTTCCATAACCGAATTATTCAATGGAAAATTGATCAAGAACCTGTATCGTGCTCGATTTCTGTAAGTGTAACCATCTTTAATTGAAGATCCATTGCCCAGATTTAATCTGTTTTCAAGATAACGTTGTTCAAGTCGGAAACGATGGTTGAAAAAAAACCGCCCTGAAGATTGGGTTAGAATAAGTTGCTGCCAAATGCGATGCTCATGTGATTTGAACGTTATCGGTTGATCCCCGTATGGAAATGTGACAATGTATCCATATCCCGCTGTTGCCATTACTGTTGGGGATAATTTGTAATCAATCCCTATTCGTGACAAAGATTGTTGCCAATGCTTAACAACATCACTTCTCCGCCATTGGTATTCGGTATGTAAACTCACTTTGTTTGTCAGTTTATGATTACCAAAGTACATGTACCAACCATTATTTTGATTGGAGATGTTTTTTTGCGACCATGCTGAGAAATTAACAATGAAAACAAAAAGAATTAATAAGGATATTTTTTTACTCTTCACTGGCATTTTTTTCTTGTAAGGAATAGCATTTGTTAAGAAAATGCAACAATTATTATACGTAGAGATTAATCATTCCTATAATCGCGGGTGACATAAGTGATTTTAATTCCCTGTTGGCAGCATAGTGCCTACTTTGATCTTTCAAAATACTGAATTGCCAGTGCATAACCTTCCAGGCCGAATCCGGTAATGAGCCCTATGCATTTTGAAGTAATAATACTTTTGTGTCGAAATTCTTCACGCGCATACAGATTGGAAATGTGGACTTCAGCTACTTTGGTAGTAATTGATGCGATGGCATCATGGATGGCAATAGAGGAATGCGTGTACGCACCAGCATTTAGAATGATACCATCGTAAGAAAAACCGATTTCATGGAGTTTGTTAATTATTTCACCTTCCACGTTCGATTGATAGTAGGCTAAATCGTGGTGAGGGAATCTATTTTTTAAAACCTCAAAGTATTGATCAAAAGATTGATCTCCATAAATGGATTTCTCTCTTGTTCCCAATAGATTGAGATTGGGTCCGTTAATAATCTGGATTTTCATTTTGGAAAGATAGCCGGAAGGCGATTAGTAATCAATAGTTATCTGGATACCTGATTTGCTTCTTGCGCATTGAATCTTGAATTTTGATCAGCCATGTGGGAGCAACATATCAAGTACTTTGCCAATTACCTGAAACTGGAGCGGTCGCTTTCTGGCAATTCTATTGAAGCGTATGTGCGTGATGTTGAAAAGCTGCAACAATTTATGGAGATGACGCACAAGGGCCTGTCTCCTTTAAAAGTAACCCCAAAACACTTGCAGGCTTTTTTGGGATACGTGAACGAGCTGGGCATGAGTGCTCATAGTCAGGCGAGGATATTGTCTGGAATAAAGGCATTTTATAAATACTTACTTTTTGATGAGTTGTTGGACAAAGACCCAACAGAACTGGTCGAAGGGCCTAAGCTGGGCAGGAAATTGCCAGATACATTGAGTTATGCCGAGATTGAACAGATACTGGATGCAATAGACATGTCTACACCTGAAGGAGGGCGCAACAGGGCAATGCTTGAGGTGCTGTACAGCTCTGGTTTACGTGTTTCTGAATTGGTAGACTTACGTATAAACAACATCTACTTTGACGTGGGATTTTTAAGAGTAATAGGTAAGGGCAACAAAGAACGCTTGGTGCCTATTGGTAAAGATGCGCTCAAATACCTTAAGATTTATAAGGAGGAGATCAGAGTCCATGTTCCGGTTAAAAAGGATTTCGAAAGTTTCATATTCCTCAACAGACGGGGTAGGAAATTAACGCGTGTTATGATTTTTACCATTATAAAGCAATTGGCTGCGAAGATTGGCTTGAAGAAAGTAATAAGTCCTCATACATTCAGGCATTCTTTCGCTACTCATTTAATCGAAGGCGGTGCAGACCTGAGGGCGGTACAAGAGATGTTGGGTCATGAATCAATTACTACTACTGAGATTTACACCCACTTGGACAGGGATTATTTAAGACAAGTAATCCAGGAATTTCATCCAAGAAGTTAAACCATTACCTTTGCATAATTTTCTTTCTAATAGATGTATAAACTCCTTGTTCGACCTTTTCTTTTTCTGTTTGATCCAGAGGCAATTCATCATTTTGTTTTTAAAGTCCTTTCCATAAAAGGAAAAATTCCTGGATTCAAATCAGTGCTACGGTTGTTTTTCAATTTCAAAAGTAAAAAGCTGGAGAGGAAGTTATTCGGAATAACGTTTTCTAATCCTGTTGGCCTTGCGGCAGGCTTTGACAAAGATGCCAAGCTCATTGATGAAATGGCATGTTTTGGATTTGGCTTTATTGAAATAGGCACACTTACACCAAGGCCACAGGAAGGCAATGAAAAACCTCGTTTGTTCCGGTTGCCCAAAGATCAGGCATTAATCAATCGAATGGGTTTTAACAATGAGGGAGTTGATGCTGCAGTGAAGAGATTAAGAAACCGTAGTTCCAAGGTTATCATAGGAGGCAACATTGGAAAAAACAAAGATACACCCAATGACAAGGCTTTTTCTGATTACATGCTTTGCTTTGAAGCATTGCATCCGCATGTAGACTATTTTGTGGTAAATGTGAGCTCGCCCAATACGCCAGGGCTTCGTGAATTACAAGACAAGGAGCCGCTCAAAAGATTGATGTCGCATGTGAAAGGGTTAAGTAGGTCCAAAGACAAGGTGAAGCCTGTGTTATTAAAGATTGCGCCAGATCTTACTGATTCACAGTTGGATGATATAGTAGAAATACTGAAAGAAACTAAAACGGATGGTGTTATTGCTACAAACACAACCATAAGCCGTTTGGGATTGACAACCAGCCAAGATGAGCTTCAGGTCATTGGAATGGGAGGATTGAGTGGTGCGCCTGTAAAGGAGCGGTCCAACGAGGTTATTTCCTATTTAAGGAAAAACCTTGGCCCTGATTACCCTATCATTGGTGTGGGTGGTATTATGAGTCCCCAGGATGCATTGGAAAAAATAAAAGCCGGTGCAGATCTTATTCAGATATACACCGGCTTTATTTATGAAGGGCCAGGAATGATCAAACGGATTAACCGTGCGATATTAAGCCATAAATAGTTATTCTTTAATTCCTGCCAGGTCTATCAGAAATGCAAACTCCTGGGCGGTCTCTTCATATACCTTGAATCGCCCTGTTGTGCCACCATGCCCTGTTTCCATGTTGGTACGCAATAGCAGCTTGTTGTTGTCAGTTTTCATGTCGCGTAATTTGGCAACCCATTTAGCAGGCTCCCAATACTGAACTTGTGAATCGTGAAAGCCTGTAGTCACTAGCATATTGGGGTAAGCCTGTGGCTTCACCTGATCGTAAGGTGAATACTCCAGCATATACATGTAGGACTCTGGGTTCTTGGGATTGCCCCATTCGTCAAACTCGCCAGTTGTTAAAGGAATAGACTCATCCTCCATGGTGGTAATTACATCCACAAATGGAACTTTAGCGATTACGCCTTTGAATAATTCTGGGCGCATGTTGACAACAGCACCCATCAATAAACCTCCTGCACTTCCGCCTGAAGCAAATAATTTTTCAGGCTGTGTGTATTTCTCCTCTATCAGGTGTTCAGCACAATTGATAAAGTCGGTAAAAGTATTTTTCTTTCTAAACATTTTTCCATCCTCATACCATTGTCTTCCCATTTCCTGACCTCCGCGAATGTGAGCGATGGCATAAACAAAACCACGATCCAACAAACTAAGTCTTGTAATGGAGAAAGTGGGGTCTGTACTGTAGCCGTATGATCCGTAAGCATAAAGCAGTGTTGGATTATTCCCGTCTTTTTTCAAACCTTTTTTATAGACCACAGACATGGGGATGGAAGTGCCGTCATTGGCTGTAGCCCATATTCTTTCTGTTAGGTAATTGTCCGGATTGTATCCTCCCACTATCTCTTGTTGTTTCAGAAGTTTCCGCTCTCTTGTTCTCATATTATAATCGTAGGTGGAATTGGGTGTGGTTAGAGAGGTATACCCATAGCGAAGTAGCTCAGTGTCAAAGTCAAGGTTAATGGAGGGATAAATAGTATAAGCTTGTTCACCGAAATTGAGATAATGCTTTGTGTTGGTTTTTTGCTCAATTACTCTCATTAATGTATTGGCTTGCGCGCGCTCACTCAATACCAGGTAATCTTTGAATATTTCAATTCCTTGTAATAATGTGTCTTTGCGATGCGCGATTTTCTCTTTCCAGTTGACCTTCCCGGTTTTTGTTTCAGGGGTTTCCATTAACCGGAAGTTTTGCGCATCCAGATTGGTAACAATGTAAAACCTGTCTTTGTAATGATCTATGGAGTACTCCAGGCCTCTTTCTCGTGGTGTGAATTCAATAAATTTTCCGTCTGGTTTATTCGCATCCAGAATTTGATAGTGGTTAGTCAGGGTGCTACCTGCCCAGATAACCAAAAACTTTTTTGATTTGGTTTTATATATGCCTGTGTAGAATGTTTCGTCCTTCTCTTCAGACACAATCTGATCCTTTTGATAAGGTGTTCCCAGTTTGTGTTTTATGATCCACCTAGAGCGAAGAGTCGTGGAATCTTTTTTTGTGTAGAAAAAAGTTTTGTTGTCATTAGCCCATACTACCTGACCTTCAGTATTGGGAATTGGATCTTCAACAAGCTGACCGGTACGTAAGTCTTTTACGTAAATGGTGTAACGTCTGCGACTGATTGAATCTTCCGCGTAAGCAAGTAGATTATTGTCTTCGCTTACACTTAACCCTCTTACAGAATAATAATCATGGCCAGTTGCCATGTCATTCACATTCAAAAGAATCTCTTCTTTGGCCTCAAGTGAACCTTTCTTTCTGCAATGGATAGGATACTCTTGTCCCTCTTCATAACGAGTATAATACCAATATCCGTTGTCTTGATATGGAACTGATTCATCAGTCTGTTTGATTCGGCCAACAATTTCATCATATACTTTCTTTTGCAACGCTTCGGTATGTTGCAATTCTGTTTTGAGGTAGTTGTTTTCTTCGTTGAGATAAGTAATTACTTTTTGTGTTTGTTCATCTTTCTGAGGTGCATTTTTCTGCTCTTCAGACAGCTTCATCCAATAATAGTTGTCAATTCGATTTCCACTAAGTTCGGTGGCAATTTTCTCAGCCTTCGGAGGTTGAACTTCTTCAGTTGATTCTTTGACAGAAGGATTACATGAAGATAGAATTAGTACTAATCCAGCAAGGATTATTGTTAATGTATGGTTTTTCATAAAAAAGATTTGAGCTTTCAAGTTAGCCTTTTTCTTTTTTTTCGATAAACATTTATTCAATGAACCATATTTTTGATGAGGAAATACCCCGTCATGGGTTTATTATTCAGCAATTGTGTTTGATTTCTGAGGGTAGAATATACTGCTGGTTGTAAGCTGATAATATTCATCCATGGTTATGGCTCTTTTTATTTCTAGAAGTTCATCGCAGAAGGTTAGTCATGGTACGGTTTGAGGTAATGCTGGCCGTTAAATGCGGCTGGATATTGTTTAGTGCTTTTAATTTATTGCTTAGTTTTGTACCTGATACAAACAATGGCTCAAAACGCATATAAGTCCAATACATTTAAAAAGGCAGACAAAAAGAAGAAGGAAGGTAAGACCAAATTCTCTTTTGCATTTGCCAGCGATCCACGGTTAAAGTTAGCATTCGGATTTTTTCTATTGATAGCTTCCCTGTACCTGGTAACCGCATTCATATCTTACCTTTTTACGGGGAAAGCTGACCAGAGTGTTGTTGAAGCTTTGGGCGATACGGGTTTGATTGATTCAGGGAGAGAGGTAGAAAACTGGCTGGGCCTTTATGGTGCCATTACTTCACACTATTTCATTTTCAAGTGGTTTGGGATATCTGCATTTTTCATTCCCCCTATTTTATTTTTTCTGGGATTCAAATCGGTTTTTAAAAGAACCTTGCTGCCGATTTTTTCGGTCTTTATTTTTTCTGTTTTCTCAGGACTTTGGCTGAGTCTTTTGCTGGGTTATATCACCAATAGCGTAGCTGGTGTACACGAAATAAATTTTCTGAGTGGAGGTCTGGGGTTTGAGTTGGCAAAAATTGCAGATGGATTATTGGGATGGGGAACATTTCTCGTTCTGGTGTTTTCATTGTTTGTCTTCATCATATACTTCTTTAACGTCACGGCCATTAATGCTTTTCAGGTTAAAGACCCAAAACCAATGGGTAATGATGCTTTATTGCCGGATGAGCCCGTAAGCGGTTATACAGAAGAAGGCGACAATTGGATAGCAAAAAAGGTAGACGATTCTAATGAAGTGGAGGAGCCGGAAGAGGATATACTGGAAGAAGATGAAATTGTAGAAGAAACCACAGAGATTCCGCTGTCAGTAGAAACAAAAAAGCCGACAAAATCAGCAGATAAAAAATCAGAGCCTTCCTTTGTAGTTGAGGCTCCGAAGTCGGATACTGACCAGATGGCCGAAAAGCTCGTAGCTGAACATGGTGTGTATGATCCTACCATGGACTTGAGCGACTATAAGTTTCCTCCATTGGACTTGCTGGATGAATACGATACCGGCAAGGTACAAGTGACTCAAGAAGAACTAACCCAGAATAAGGATAAAATTCTTGAGACATTAACCAACTTTAAAATTGGCATCACCAGCATTAAAGCTACCATCGGGCCTACTGTTACGCTCTACGAAATTGTTCCCGAAGCAGGTATCAAAATATCTCGCATTAAAAACCTGGAAGATGATATCGCTCTCAGTTTAGCAGCATTGGGTATCCGTATCATTGCACCAATTCCCGGCAAAGGAACCATCGGTATTGAGGTGCCCAATAAGAACCGTGAAATGGTTGGTATTCGCCAGGTATTGGCAACCGAGCGTTTTATGAAGTCAGACAAAGAACTGCCAATAGCCCTGGGTAAGACCATCTCCAATGAAGTGCTAGTGATAGACCTTGCCAAGATGCCTCACTTGCTGGTGGCGGGTGCTACCGGCCAGGGTAAGTCGGTAGGGTTAAATGTGATATTAACATCTTTGTTATATAAGCGCCATCCAAGCCAGTTGAAGTTTGTGCTGGTAGATCCCAAAAAAGTGGAGATGTCGCTTTTCAGTAAGATAGAGCGCCATTATTTAGCAAGGCTACCAAACAGTGAAGAAGCTATCATCACTGATACCCGAAAAGTGGTGCATACCCTTAATTCACTTTGTATCGAGATGGAAAATAGATACGAAATGATGAAGGATGCAGGCGCCAGAAACCTGAAAGAATACAACGCGAAATTTGTTTCGCGCAAACTCAATCCTAAAGAAGGTCATCGGTTCTTACCTTATATCGTGTTGGTAATTGATGAATTGGCCGACTTGATGATGACAGCCGGCAAAGAGGTGGAAACACCAATTGCCAGATTAGCCCAATTGGCACGTGCTATCGGTATTCATTTAGTGGTAGCCACCCAACGGCCTTCAGTCAACGTAATTACTGGGGTTATCAAGGCTAACTTCCCTGCACGTTTGTCCTTTAGGGTGACCTCTAAAGTGGATTCGCGTACCATTCTTGATGCAGGGGGTGCAGATCAGTTGATTGGTCAGGGAGATATGTTGTTATCTGCCGGATCTGATGTAATCAGGCTCCAAAGCCCATTTGTGGACACTCACGAAGTAGAAAAAATATGTGATTTTATTGGATCGCAAAGAGGTTATGAGTCTGCCTATATGTTACCTGAATTTGAGGGTGATGATGATAAAGGGGCCTCAGCGGTTGATTTGTCCGAAAGAGATGCTTTATTTGAAGAAGCTGCCCGTTTGATTGTTTCGCACCAGCAGGGAAGCACATCATTGATTCAGCGTAAGCTAAAACTTGGTTATAACCGCGCAGGCAGGCTTATTGACCAATTGGAGGCAGCTGGAATAGTGGGATCTTTTGAAGGCTCCAAGGCGCGTGAAGTTTTGATCTCTGATGAAGTGAGTTTGGAACAATTATTGAGTGAATTAAAAGAAAAACATAGTCCGTCATAAACCGTCTTCAACCAGAACTGATGAAAAAGAGCCTAATTACCCTTGTTTTAATATTAACCGGAACAGTATTGTTTGCTCAATACGACCCCAAGGCATTGGAAATTCTGGAGGCCATGAGTGAAAAGTATAAAAATCTCACCTCTTTCGAAGCCAATCTGACCTCCTCTCTGACTAATGATACCGATGGAATCCATGAGGAATTCAAGGGTAAAATCACTGTAAAAGGAGATAAATTCAAATTGGTAATAGATGACCAGGAAATTATTAACAACGGGACAACCGTTTGGACCTACCTGCCTTCGGCCAAAGAAGTCAATATAGACAATGTGGACCCCGACACAGATGAGATGAACCCCTCCAAATTTTACATTATGTATAAAAAAGGGTACAAATACCTGTACCTGGAGGATCAAACTGACAATGGCGTGTTATGCGAGGTCGTGGATTTGGTGCCTGAGAAAAAAGATGCACAATACTTTAAGATCAGAATGAATATTGCCAAGAAAGATAAAAGCATTCAGAGCTGGACGATGTTTGACAAATCTGGCAACCGTTATAAATATTCCATCAGCAAGTTTGTGCCTAACGTTAAGGTAGATAATTCATTTTTCACCTTTGACCCGAAAAAATACCCAGGGGTTGAGGTGATTGACTTGAGATAGTCAAAATCGGAAATCACTGAGAGGGCGCTCTGTATTTAACAGGGCGCCCTTTTTATTAAGGACATCCTGCTTATTTTTGTTTCATGACCAGAAGCGAACTTTTCGATCAGATCAAAAAGAAACAATCCTATTTGTGTGTGGGGCTTGATACGGATCTCACTAAGATTCCAAAGCACTTGCTCAAGGAAGAGGATCCGATTTTTGAATTCAACAAACAAATCATTGATGCCACTCATGAATTTGCAGTTGCATACAAACCCAACCTGGCTTTTTATGAAGCACTAGGCGCAAAGGGGTGGGAAAGTTTGCAAAAAACGGTAGAATATCTCCCTCGTGAAATATTCTCTGTAGCAGACGCCAAACGTGGGGACATAGGAAATACCTCAGCGTTGTATGCCAAAGCCTTTTTTGATCAAATGAATTTCGATTCAATAACCGTGGCGCCTTACATGGGACAGGATTCTGTTACTCCATTTTTGAGAGAAGGGAAGTGGGTCATTTTACTAGTACACACCTCTAATCCTGGAAGTGCTGATTTTCAACTGGTGGTATCAAAGGGTAGTGAGAAGAGACTTTTTGAGGAAGTAATTGAAAAGTCGCAAGGTTGGGCAACTCCCGATTCCATGATGTACGTGGTTGGGGCTACGCGAGCAGATAAATTGGAAGTTATACGGGGGCTGGCACCTGACCACTTTTTTTTGGTGCCCGGTGTAGGGGCTCAGGGAGGTAATCTTGGAGAGGTGAGTAAGTATGGAATGAATAGTCATTGTGGACTTTTGGTCAACTCATCCAGGTCGATTATTTACGCTTCCCAAGGTGAAGATTTTGCTGAAAAAGCGGGGCTGGAAGCGAAAAAACTACAAGAAGAAATGAAAGTGCTGCTGGATACTTATATTTAAGTAAACATCAGTTATGCAGGAGTCGTTCCTCCACTACATATGGCAATTTCAGTATTTTGACAAGAAGGACCTGAAAATTTCCTCAGGTGAAAAATTGGAAATATTTTTTCCTGGAACCCACAATGACGATGCTGGACCAGACTTTTCTAATGCCAAAATTAAGTTAGATCAAATAGACTGGATAGGAAGTGTAGAGATTCATGCGCAGTCATCCAGCTGGTATGAACACCATCATGATGCCGATGCATCCTATGAGAATGTTGTATTGCATGTAGTTTGGAATGAAGATAAAGAAGTGTTGAGAGCCGATGGTACTGCCATCCCCACCCTTGTATTGAATAATAGGGTGGATAAAGCACTGATTGGCCGGTATCAAAACCTGGTTGAGAATTCATCAATAATCCCTTGTGAAAAGATATTTCCTTCAGTGACGGATTTGGTTAAGATAGGAATGTTGGACAAAGCATTGATGCAGAGACTTGAGAATAAAGCAGAAAAGATCCACCAATTGCTAGCCGCCACAGGTAATGATTGGGAAGAAGTTACCTACCAGCTACTGGCCAGAAATTTTGGTTTTAAGATTAACTATGATCCATTCTTTCAACTGGCCAACGCTGTTAGAAGAAAAATACTACTAAAGCATACGGACAATCTCACCCACATTGAATCCCTGTTATTTGGCCAGGCCGGATTCCTTGATTATGGAATCAAAGATGAGTACTTCAAAACCCTGCAAAGGGAATACAAGGTGCTTTCAGCTAAGTATCAACTGGAAAATCAAAAAATAAAAAAAGAGAATTGGAAATTTTTACGACTTCGACCTGCCAACTTCCCAACCATAAGAATAGCGCAGTTTAGTGCTCTGTTTTACAAAAACAAAAATTTCTTCTCAAAGCTGATTGAAAGTAATGCCAATGTCCATGATTTATTTGATGTAAGTACATCAGATTATTGGCATAACCATTATAGGTTTGGTCGCAAAACGGTGAGGTCCATTTCCGGAATGGGAAAAGACAGTATCAACAATTTGATAATCAATACTGTCGCTCCGCTTATGGTAGCTTATGGAAAAGCACAAGACGATCCGGAAAAGGTAGAGCGCGCGGTCGAATTACTCCAATCGATAAAGCCTGAAAAGAATAAAATCACCAAAACCTGGGACAACATCGGCTTCTCTGTTAAAAACGCTTTTGATTCTCAGGCTCTAATTGAGTTGAACAACAACTATTGTCTTAAACGAAAATGTCTGGCCTGCAACGTTGGAATAGATATCCTTAAGCCTTCTAGAGCATGATTTTAGTGATGTCTGTGATTTTTTGGGGAGCGGTCGTTTTCCTACTTCTTAAATTATATAGAAGAGAATCCAGTGATTTGAAGCAATACTTTTGGCCAGGCTTGATAGCAAAGGTAGTGGCCGGTGTTTGCTTGGGCCTGGTTTATATTTATTATTATCAAGTTGGCGATACTTTTGGTTTTTTTAACGATGCGCAACGGGTAGTCAACCATTATCAGGATAATCCGCTGAATTATTTACACTTCCTTTGGGCAGGCAACGAGACGTTCTCAATCGCTGCACAGCTGATAAATATCGAAGAGAGATCAATGTTTATGGTAAAGTTGCTAAGTCTTGCCACATTGGTGTCATTTGATAATTATTGGGTAGCATCTGTAGGTTTTTCAATTGTTTCATTTCTTGGGTGCTGGTATTGCTTAAAAAAAGTAAACCTGCATTTCCCCCATGGGAGGATAGCCGCAGTTATTTCTTTTCTTTTCATCCCTTCTTTTCTTTTTTGGAGTTCTGGTGTCATTAAGGAAAGCATGAGCATCGGTGCTTTAATGGTGTTGGCTGGATCTTATATCATGGTCTTTGCTAGAGACAAAGTAAAATGGTGGGAGGGCATTTTAGCGATTGTAGCAGTTTGGATTTTATGGAGTTTGAAATATTACTGGATAGCTTTATTCTTGCCGTCTGTTCTTGCAACTTTAATTGCAACTAAGTTGGTCAGTCGGTTTGTGAAGAATTACAGCCGAATTTCTGAATCAATTATTTGGGCAATTCTGTTTTGTTTTATTGTATTGTTGGCAAGCAACATTCATCCTAATTTTTATCTAAGCAGATTTCTATTGGTGATTGTAGATAATTACAATGCCTACTCATTGGCGTCTGAAAATGATCCTGCTGTACATTTTTCAAATCTGCAGGCCTCTTGGACAAGTATTGTAGCTAATAGTCCATGGGCATTGTTCTCTGGGCTGTACAGGCCATTCATTTTTGAAAGCAGTACAATTTTTCAATTTTTCATTTCGATTGAAAATACACTTTTGATGTTGCTAAGTCTTTATAACTTAAAATATATCTCGAGTGCATGGAAGTCACCCTATCGTTTGTTGATTATTAGTACGCTTGTTTACATTGTCTTGCTTGCTATCTTTCTTACGCTTTCAACCCCGAATTTTGGCACATTATCCAGATATAAAGTAGGATTTACTCCTTTTTTATTCTTTCTGGTACTATACCAGCCTTGTAAGATTATTTTTAAGAAGAATTAATAATTTAAAAATATCTTTAACTCAGTAGGGAGGATTTATTCTATTTTTGCTGTTATGCAAAATCCTGTAATCATTTTTGGTGCAAATTATTTGGGCCGCCTGGCTAAAGAAATATTTGAGAGCAATAAGGTAGTGGTATATGGCTTTCTGGATGACGATAAGAAATTACATCAAACGGAAATAGACGATGTGGTTGTGCTGGGAGCTACCGATGATGAGAATCTCATAAAATTAATTGGGAAAAAATGTGAATCTTTCATTGCTACCGATGACAACCGTTTAAGAAAGAGCCTTGTTAAAGTACTTAATGAAGAGCGGAAGGCGCAGCCTGCTAATGCAATTCATCATAGGGCAATCATATCCCCCAAAAGTGAGATGGGACATGGTAATCTTGTTGACAACAATGTGATGTTGAATGTTGGGTGCAAGGTTGGAAGCCACAATATTATTAATGCATCAACAATTGTCGGAGTAGAAGCTAAACTTGGTGATTTCGTACAGATTGGCGCAAGTTGTGTTATTGGTCATGAGGTAGTAATTGAAGATGATGTCTTTATAGGGTCAGGAGCTACAATTGTTTCAGGAATAGTTATTGGGAAGGGGGCTAGAATTGGCGCTGGTTCAGTAGTAGTGGCATCTGTTGGTGCCGGTGAGACAGTATTTGGAAACCCTGCTAGTAAAATTAAAAATTAGTACTGGTGGCAAGGATATCCGAAACTGACCTTATTCTAAATAATGATGGTAGTGTTTATCACCTCAACTTGTTGCCCAAACACATTTCGGACACCGTGATAGCAGTGGGAGACCCAAATAGGGTTTATGCGGTAAGTCAGTATTTTGATAAGATTGAATTTGAAATGAATAAGCGTGAGTTTATCACGCATGTTGGAAAATACAAGAATAAGCGTATCACGGTAATAAGTACCGGCATCGGCACGGATAACATTGAGATTTTTTTTAATGAGCTAGATGCACTGGTCAATGTAGACCTGAAAACTCGTACACCGAAACCAAGGAAGAAAAAGCTTAATATTATTCGGATTGGAACAAGCGGTGCGCTTCAAGAGGATGTTCCGCTTGGCTCACATCTTGTATCTAATTATGCTGTTGGGTTGGATAATTTAATGAACTTTTATGATCTTAATTTATCAGCATTTGAGACTCTTATTGCTGATGATCTTGAGAAAAAAATCAATCTGAATTTCAAGCCGTATGTGGTTAAGGGATCAGACTCACTTCGTGAAAAATTGAGTTTTGAAATGATTGTGGGCAATACGGTTACTTGTCCCGGGTTCTATGCACCACAAGGCAGGGTAATCCGGTTGCCACTGCGTTTTCCTAAGTTACTGGAGGATCTAAACTACTACCATTACGATGATTTTTGGTTAACTAACTTTGAAATGGAAACCTCTGCGTACTACGCATTTGCCAGAATGCTTGGCCATGAGGCATTAAGCATCAATGCTGTAATTGCCAACAGAATGAAGAATAAGTTTTCAAAAAACCCTACAAAAGTGATTGATTCACTTATTAAAAAAGTGCTGGACAGAATTTAGCCACTATAATCATAATTCGCGGCCACTTTAAAACTTATCGTTCACAATTAGTGTTTTAATCAGTAGTAATGCTCTCCATTCTTATAATATGCCTGCTGGCATTGAATGGATCATCATTATAAAAACCTGAAAGAATTCGGTGAGCGATTTGTTCCATCACGAGGGCATCGTCCGTTTTACCTTCTTTACCAATCCAAAATACACGCTTAGGATGGCGTTTCATGTCTTCTATATAAGCCTGAGCATGAAGGTATTGTTCCTGCGTAAAGGTGATTGTAAAACAAGTCTGAACTTTTTGAGTTTCCATGTTTTAAAATATTACAATTGCTGTGCCATTTCTATGGTTGATTTTACAAAAAAATAAGGGTGTAACGCAATAGAGCTGCCCGTAATCGGGCAAGATTGTTCGTGGTTGGAACACAAATAAAGTTCCAAGTGCCCTCAGGTATGATTAATTTGCATATTGGTATGAGAGATATAGAACATTATACACTTTCCAATGGTATCCGAATAGTTCACAATAGGATCACCACCACAAAAATTGTGCATTGTGGTATCATGTTGAATATTGGAAGCAGAGACGAAAATCCCCAAAATCAGGGGATAGCCCATTTTTGGGAACACATGGCTTTTAAAGGCACACGCAAAAGAAAAGCTTACCACATTCTCAATCGTTTGGATTCATTGGGAGGAGAATTAAATGCGTTTACTGATAAGGAGAAAATCTCATTCTATGCTTCCCTTCGCGATGTATATTTTGAGAAAGCTGTTGACTTGTTGACCGACATCACCTTTGACTCCATTTTCCCTGAAAATCAGATTGAGAGAGAAAGAAATGTGATATTGGAGGAAATGGCCATGTATCTGGATGATCCTGAAGATTCACTTCACGATGAGTTCGATAATGTGATATTTACCAATCATCCATTGGGGATGAATATATTAGGTACTCAAAAAACCGTTAAATCATTTCGAAGGAGTGATTTTAGAAATTTTATAAATGACAACCTGGATACAAGCAGAATTGTATTTTCAAGTGTAGGCAATATTCCTATGGAGGAAGTGATTAGGCTGGCAGAAAAATACATGGGACATTTGCCGCGTAAAACAGCTTCGAAGAAAAGAAAAAAATTCACAAAGTATAAGCCAAAAGAAGTAGTGATGCATCGTAACGTAAGTCAATCCCGATGTGCGATTGGACGACCGGCTTATGCATTAAGTGATGAGAGAAGAAGTGCATTTTTTATGTTGGTCAACATCCTTGGGGGCTCGGGCATGAACTCAAGACTTAACTGGGCCTTGCGCGAAAAGCATGGTTATGTTTACTCAATTGGGTCTCATTATTTTCCTTTTTCAGATACAGGACTCTTTATGATTTCGTTCGGAACAGAACCTAAGCAGATGTCGAAAAGTATCCAATTGATTAATCAAGAGCTTCACAAATTAAGGAATGAACCCTTGGGTGTGAAGCAAATGAATGCTGCGAGAGAACAACTCTTCGGGCACCTTGCCATGACCGAAGAAAATAACCTAAGCTTTATGATGATGATGGGAAGAAGTATGTTGGATATAGGAAAAATACTGCCTATCGAACAAACTTATGATCGCATTAGAAATACTTCGCCCCAAATGTTATTGACGCTTGCGAATGATATTTTTGATGAGTCTCAGTTTAGTTTTCTGAGGATGGAACCCAAATGATATATGGAATTTCTCGATAAAGGTATTCAAGACTATGCTGAGATACATAGTACCAAGGAAACACAACTACTTAGCAGGATCAATAGGGAAACACATTTGTCTGTGCTCATGCCCAGGATGCTCTCCGGTCATCTCCAAGGCAGGGTGCTTGCAATGATCAGTAAGATGATCAAGCCACAACTAATTTTGGAAATAGGGACGTATACAGGTTATTCCGCAATATGTTTAGCTGAAGGCATTTCACCGGGAGGGAAACTTATTACCATAGACATCAATGAAGAACTAGAGGACCGGGTTAGGGGTTATTTTAATGAAGCAGGAATAAGTGATTGTATCGATTACCGAATTGGAGATGCCAGGCAGATCATTCCAACTTTGCCGGCAAGTATTGACCTGGTTTTTATTGATGCTGATAAAGAAAGTTATACCCACTATTTCGAATTGGTAATTGATAAGGTAGTTCCTGGCGGTTTTATTCTGGCTGACAATGTATTGTGGAGCGGAAAAGTTCTTTCGGATAAACCCGATAAAGACACGCGGGCCATTATGGAATTCAATGAAAAGGTCAATTCGGACCCACGCGTAGAGAACGTTCTTTTGCCAATTAGGGATGGAATCATGATTTTACGCAAGGTTTAGGTCCTTTTATAGCTATTGCAGGTATTTCGTTTTTAAGATTTATTCCTACATTTGCTATAGATGAGATTTTTTGCAGCAGCACTATTTTTATTGGGAGCCGCTGTCTCGTACAGTCAGACTCCTGAAGTGCCCCACAAAATGCAGTTCGCAGGCATGTCCCTTACCATTAAAGAGGATGCCAGACGCGAGATTCAAAAAGATGTGGACGCGCTAACCCAGCATCCCTACTATTTCAATATGAAAGTAGAAAGGGCGAAAACATACTTTCCAATCATTGAAAAAATATTTCTTGAGGAAAGACTCCCTGACGATTTCAAATACCTTGCCTTACAGGAAAGTGCACTTATTGCCGATGCTGTTTCCACTTCTGATGCGGTCGGCTTCTGGCAATTCAAAGATTTTACTGCCGAAGAAATGGGAATGCGTGTAGACAAAGAGGTAGATGAGCGAATGAATTTGATTTCAGCCACAAGAGGTGCAGCCAGGTATCTGAAACAAAATAACTTTTACTTCAATAATTGGATATATGCATTGCAAGCCTATCAAATGGGGGCTGGCGGCACTAGAAGAGCCATTGGAGATAAGCACAATGGGGCAAGACACATGGAGATCAATAGTGATACCTATTGGTACGTGAAGAAATATCTTGCGCATAAGGTGGCTTTTGAAAATGCATTAAATGGCGAACCACAGTTGAAGTTGATTTCCTACGAAACGGGTAATAAGACTTCTCTGCAAGAGATTGCTAAAGAGTTTGCGGTTGATCTTGCCACGGTAGAAGAGCACAACAAGTGGGCCAGACGAGGTCAGATACCTGATGACAAGCGATATACCGTATTAATTCCACAGGGATCATACGATCAGAATTTTACTAAGCTGGCTATTAGTAAACCGCCAACACCTGTAATAATAGATGTGAAGGAGATGGTTGAAGTTAGCGCACCACCATTATTTGTGAACGGAGTTGCCGTAATTGTGGCATCGCCAGGAGATCGAATTACCAGTCTTGCTGACCGTGCTGGTATAAGCCTTTCTGCCTTCTTAAGGTACAATGACGTTTCAATTGATCATGTGGTCACACCCGGCAATAAATATTTTGTTGATAAGAAGAAACGTAAGGCTGTCGAATCGTATCACAAGGTAGCTGAGGGCGAAAACTTGTGGATAATTAGTCAAACCTATGGGGTGCAGCTTAAAAAGTTAAAGAAATACAACAGATTGGCTGATGGAGAAAGCATCAATCCATCTGCCATGCTTTGGCTGAGCAGCACCAAGCCACCGAAGCAGGATGTACCACAAGAGGGTGAAATAGTTGAATTAGATACATCTGAGGAGTTTAACTGGGGCCATACCACATCCAAAGGGTCAGTTACAGTATCTGCTGAAACAGAACAGCCTGAAACTGTACGTATAGAGTCAGAAGCTGATAATGAAGCCAGATCACTGCTGACGGCCGCTGGTAAGAGTGAAGCCTTAGTAGTAGGAAATGGTGCAGTTGAGCCGCGCTTTCATGAGGTTAAATCTTCTGATACCCTTTACAGCGTTGCACGCCAGTATGGTGTTACTATTAAGGAGCTAATGGAGTGGAATGAGAAGAAAGATTTCAATTTGTCTCTTGGTGAGAAACTGAGGATATTACAGCCATAAATCTGCTTTTTTGTCATTTTTTTCAAAATACTTACCTGATTGACTTAATAGGCAAAGAAGTACCTATCTTTTTGTAGAAAAAGATATTTTTGAGTATTGTAAAGGTGTATTTCAGGTTGATTTTCGTTTTAGATGGAAACTTTGGATAAAGTAATAGATTTGGTGATGCTTGTGGATGATAATGACACTGATAATTTTATCAGTAAGCGCATTATTGAAATTACAAAATTCTCGAAAAGAGTAGAGGTTAAAAGTTCTGGAAAGAGTGCTTTAGACTATTTAAAAGACAATCAGAACAATCCTGGCGAACTACCCAATATCATTTTTCTGGATATCAACATGCCGATCGTAGATGGCTTTGTTTTTCTTTATGAATTTGAGAAGTTTAATGAGCTGGTGAAGAATAAATGTAAAGTAATCATTCTCTCAAGTTCAGATAATAAGCGGGACATTGATAAAATTGTGAATAACAATCACGTGATTAAGTTTATCACCAAACCCCTCACTGAAGTGGCTTTGGAAGAGATCAAGCTCAATAACATTTAATCTGGGTAGTTTTTTTTTTGCTTTAATTTTGAAGCAAGGTTAAAACTACTGATATGCCCTTCTTTAAGCCCGTCTTATTCATTTTGTTTTTAATACTGTGCCCTGTACTTACCCAGGCGCAAATAATACGTATAGACTCTACTTCAAACTGGAAGAGGAGCTTTCGAGCAGGATTAAATCTCAACCAGGCCAGTTTCTCCTCCAACTGGAAAGCGGGTGGAGTTAATTCCTTCGGATTTAATGCCTTTCTGAATATCAAGGGAAATTACAAGAAGGATAGAAAATCTTGGTCGAATGAAGTAGATATGCTATTTGGAATGGTAAATAACGATGGACAAGGTTTTAGAAAAACACTGGATCGTATTTATTTGGATACAAAATATGGATTCGATTTTAATGAGAATTGGGGATGGTTTACAGCCCTAAACTTTTCTTCACAGTTTGCCGAGGGTTTCAAATACACAAAAGATGCAAATGGTGTAGAACAAGGTAACTTGATATCTAATTTTTTAGCGCCTGCCTTTGTTACTGGATCTATAGGTTTTGAATACACGCCTGCAGAAAGTTTTAAGTTAAGGCTGGCACCAGTTGCATCAAGAATCACTATTGTTCGCAACAATGAACGTTATCTAACGGTCGACTCAATAGCACCTTATGGTGTGGAAGTAGGAAAAACGACCAGAATTGAAGCCTTGGCGTTTCAATTATTGGCAGAGTATAACAATGAAATAGCAGAGAATCTTAATTTGAAGTTCCGCTATTTGCTATTTGCTAATTATGAGACTTTGGAGATGAGAACAATAGATCATCGTGTGGATATAAATCTCACAGCGAAAGTAAATAAGTTTGTAAACGTTAGTCTTGGAGGTATTTTGCTTTATGATTTTGATCAGGATTCAGGCGTGCAATTAAGTCAGGCATTTTCGCTTGGTTTTTTATATACCTTTCAAAACTATAAAGACAAAAAGAAATAATTGTTGATGGATTTTAAGAATTCAAAAGGTCCGTTGATCCGATTTAATGAGAGCCCCTTCATCAATTATAAATTTGAGAAATTTGGCAAGCAGTTGTTCAAATGAATGTAGAACGGCAACTGGCTTTGATAATTAATAAAGGATTAACCAAGCTTGGCTGCAAAGTCGATAAATTCAATTACTTTGTTATGAGTAATACCGATATGAAGCAAAAATTTGTAGAAACGATTTCAAAATCTTACGCCCCTAAAGGTTCATCAATATTACTTGGCGCTGGCATTTATCAGGATGAGATATTGGCTGAAGCACAAGTGAGGTTGACTTTGAAGATGATGAACAGACACGGGTTGGTTACCGGGGCAACAGGTTCAGGTAAGACGAGGACTTTGCAGTTGCTTGCAGAGCAATTATCAGCTGCAGGCGTTCCTGTGTTTATGCCTGATATGAAAGGAGATTTGTCAGGGATGGCAAAAGAAGGAACTGTTAACGATAGGCTTACAGAAAGAGCAAAATCTTTGGGCATTGAATTTAAGCCATCTTATTTCCCTGTCGAACTGTATTCATTAAGTGGCAAACTCGGAGGTCAGATGAGGGCAACGGTAACTGAATTTGGCCCCATTCTGCTTAGTAAAATCATGGATTTGAATGAAGTGCAAAGTGGTGTGCTTTCTGTGATTTTTAAATACAGCGATGACAAGAAGCTACCTATCGTAGACCTCAATGATCTGAAGAAAGTATTGAACTACCTGTCGGAGGGTGATGGTGCAAAGGAAATTAAAGAAGACTATGGAAAAATTTCTACGGTAACTGCAGGTACTATTTTGAGAAAAATTGTTGTGTTGGAGCAACAAGGTGTAGATCAGCTATTCGGTGAGAAATCATTTGACATTGAAGACCTTTTTGAAAAAGTGGATGGCAGGGGAGTAATCAGTTTACTTAATGTATCTGATGTACAACATCAGCCGGCTATTTTCTCAACTTTCATGCTGTCGCTTTTAGCTGAGTTGTATCAAAAACTTCCGGAGGCTGGTGATTTGGACAAGCCAAAGTTGATTTTCTTTTTAGACGAGGCTCACTTATTATTCAAGGATGCCCCAAAAGCATTTCTTGATCAGATCGATCAGGTAATCCGATTGATCAGATCGAAGGGTGTTGGTATATTTTTCTGCACACAACTATCACAAGATGTTCCTGCTAATGTGTTGTCCCAATTGGGAAACCGTATTCATCATGTTGTGCGCGCTTTTACACCCAATGATGTGAAGGCATTGAGGGAAACTGTGAACTCATTTCCGAATTCGGAGTTTTATGATATTGAAAAACAATTTACTCAGCTAGGCACTGGGCAGGCTTTTATCACCGTACTTAATGAAAAAGGAATTCCCACAGAAACGGTTGCAACCCACCTTGCTCCGCCTGTTTCTGTAATGGGGCCAATTGAAGAGGCGGAGTATCAGAAAATTATGGATCAATCGGAGCTGTATAAGAAATACCAAAAAACCATCGATCCGGAAAGTGCTTATGAGATACTCACTGAAAAAATAGCCTCAGTGGAAACGAACAATAAAGAAAAGGAGGTTAAACCTACAAGAAGTACATCGGGTAAAACAGAAAAGAGTACGCTTGAGCAGATAATGACATCTTCAGTGGGTAAACAAGTAGGAAGGTCTCTCGTTCGTGGAATTTTCGGAATGTTATTTGGTACCACCCGAAGAAGATAATTTACTTACCCATTAAATACTTCTTAGGCGTTACTCCAAACTTCTTCTTAAAAGCTGCAATGAAATGGCTGGGGTTTGTGTATCCTATTTGATAGGCCACCTCATTCACTTTGTATTTTGCTGTATCCAGCAAAAGTTGGGCATTATCCATCTTGTGATCCAGAAGAAAACCGAACACAGTATTACCGTAAATCTGTTTAAAGCCAACTTTGAGCTGGTACTCATTGAGTCCGGCTATTTTTGCCAGTTCTTTTAAACTGGGCGGATTCTCACTTTTTTTCAGTAAATATTCTTTTGCGTTTTTAATTTTCCTTACCGTATCCTCATCGTTGAGAAAAGGACAATTTTCGGTATCTGCCTTTTTCTCGGAGAAGTACAGACTCAACAGTTCTAGTACTTTTCCCTGGTAGTAGAGTTTTTCTGCAGCCTCACTCATGTTGACCATCGACAATTGATTGAGCACGACCATCAATGAAGCCGGTATTTCTCTTTCATCATAAAACTTGCGATTGATATTATCGGGTTTCAGGAAGGGCAGGGTGTCGTGGAGAAAAAGCTGGTGAAGGTGCTCCAGGGTAATGGTAAGAAACACCATCCGGGTATTGGGTGCCAAACTGATTTCGAAGGGCAGGTCTTTTTCGGGATTATAAAAGAAATAATTCCTTTTTCGCTGAATCTCCCTGGAGTAGTGGGGTCCAAAATTGAAAGAGGCGCTCCCTTCTATGCAGAAGTAGAAGTGAATCAGGTTTTTTTTCAATTCTGCCGGGCAATTCAATGCGCCAGCGGTTTTGTTGTCAGCCACCGACAACGAAACTTCATCTCTATCGTATAACTCCCTTATTATACTTTCAAGGGTATTTTTAGTTTCCGTCTCTTGTATCATGTGGCTAATCTTTTATAAAAAATGACATTAATCAGTATGGATTATAACCTTTTTCAGTAAGAATGGTTTCAAAAATACCAAATTTTGTTCAATGTATCCTATAGTCACAAGGTTAGGCACTAATTATACTTATAGGGGTATTTTCAATTTAGAATCATTCTAATATTTGCACGCGTGAATAAAAGCTTACTCTTAATTCTACTTTCCCTTATAGCCGTAAAGGTCTATTCGCAAGATTCATTGGCCACCATGTATTTGGATGAAGTGGTGGTGACGGGTCAATTTGAACCTCAATCGGCCCGAAAATCAGTTTATAGTGTCAGAACAATCCCTCAGGAGATCATACAGGCAAGAGGAGCGACCAAACTACAAGATGTACTAAATACTGAACTCAATGTGCGCTTTTCTCAGGATGCTACACTCGGGGGATCCAATCTGTCTATGCAAGGCTTATCCGGGCAGAATGTAAAAATTTTGGTGGACGGTGTGCCTATGGTGGGAAGACAGGGTACTTCCAATGAAATCAACATCAACCAAATCAACATTCAGACTATTGAAAGGATTGAGGTGGTGGAGGGACCGATGTCTACTGTTTATGGGTCAGATGCTTTGGCCGGGGTGATCAATATTATCACCAAAAAAGGTATCGCTGGAAAATGGGACTTGTCGGCCAGAGTTCAGGAAGAGACGGTTGGTGACGAATATTCGATGGAAAAAGGCATACATAACCAGTCCGTAAGTGGCGGCTATTCATGGGACAAGATTTATTCCAGATTGGATTTATCTCGAAATAATTTTGGAGGATGGCAGGGAAGCGCGGTAGAACGGGACAAGCAATGGCAACCAAAAGACCAACTGTTGGCTGGTGGACTGTTTGGATATAAATCTGAGAAAAACAATACTTACTATAGATTGGATTATCTCAATGAGGACATTTATAATCCAGCCAATTTTGATGGCAATCAGGCACTGGATCAAAACTACATTACCAACAGGTTTATGCACCAGTTGCAGTCTACCCATATGTTTTCTGATCGGTTCAGTGCAACTTTATCCAACGCGTATACTGATTATGAACGTAAAACACGAAGTACAACTGTAGACAAGAATACGGGAGAAAGAAGGCTTGCTTTAGGAGCCGGGCTTCAGGATATCACGAAGTTTTCAGGAATTACATTGAGGGGTACTTTCCAATATAAAATCAATGATAGATTAACCATTCAACCCGGCTATGACCTTAACCTGGAAAGCGGACAAGGTGGGAGAATAAAAACAGGAACTCAACAGATAGGTGATTATGCATTTTTTGGTTCTGCAGAATGGCAGGTAACTAAGGCTTTACAAATAAGACCTGGATTGCGTGTGATTAATAATTCGGTTTATTCGGCACCTCCAGTAGTACCATCTATCAATTCAAAATTAACATTGTCGAAGAAGCACGATCTAAGATTTGCGTATGGACGAGGTTTCAGAGCGCCTTCGATTCGTGAATTGTATTTTGATTTTTTTGATTCAAACCATTCTGTGGAGGGAAACACTTCTCTCGAGGCTGAACTTTCTCATAGTTTTTCCGGCACTTGGAATTGGGATGCGCTGGAGTCGGATAAAATGAAATGGTCAATGATTGTTGGAGGTTTTTACAACTCTGTTGACAACATGATCAATTTTGGCCAGAAACCCGGTAATAGTCTTGTCACCACTTACCTGAATATTGATCGTTTCAAAACTAAAGGACTGACTCTTAACAACAAGGTTAAGATGGGTAAGTTGGATGGTTCACTCGGCTTTTCGTACACTGGTAGATTTAATCAGCTAAAAGAAAGTATAAATACCCTTGATGAATTTGTGTATTCACCCGAGATTATTACTTCACTCTCCTATAAAATGATAGAGGCCGGGTTAATTCTTTCGGCTTACTATAAATACACAGGGGTAACTCCTTATTATGAGATTATAACTCAAAATGGTTCTGAAGAGGTATCACTTTCAAAAATTTCGGCTTACCATTGGGCAGACATTACTTTACAGAAGGATATTCTTAAAAATTTCATCGTGACTACCGGAGTACGGAATGTATTCGATGTAGTAAATATCAACAACACATCAACGACCAGCGCTGGCGTTCATTCTTCCGGAGGGTCTCGACCAGTGGGTTATGGAAGGTCATATTTTATCAGTCTTACTTATTCAATTAGCAGTACAAATTAAATTTTAACATGAATTACATTTATAGAATATTTTTTATCGCTATCATCATTATGGGTGTTTCCAGTTGTGAAGAGGAGATAGCATTGCCAGATAATCTGGTTGAATTTGAATCAGACCAATTGGGTTTGCTTTCTACAGAAACGGAACTAAATATAAACATTGCCTTTTCAAGAGCGATTTCTCAGGCAGGATCAATAGTACTTAATGCTACACTTACCGGATTAGAATACGGTAGTGACTTTACTACCGATCCGGCAATTGTTGACAATAAACTTACCCTTCAGGTTACAGCTGGTGCTGCGAGTACTTCATTTAAACTTATCAAAGCAAATGGTGCTACTTTCTTAGGTGATGAACAAATTAAGTTCAGTATTGAATCGGTTTCTGAATCAATTGTGTTGGGAGGCAAGAAGGAATTGACCATAACTTTTGCTGAGATTATCGCCACTTTGGGAAGTCTTGCGCCAAATGTCGGTGGTGAACAGCAACCCAACAAAGTATTTATAGATTTGAGTGGTAATAGGCAATCATTTATTTCTCGTAGTGGATGGGATTTAGGATTTAATACAGACAGTGATAAATTCAGAGTGATAATTAATTCCTCATCTGGAATGCTGGCCAGAGTAACCACTAAGACAGATATGAATGCGGTATCAGCATCTGATACAGTTGGTTTAGGTAACAAATTATCTCTACCAGCTATTTTTGCTGCGTTGTTTGGACCTCCCCCATCGTGGCTGTCAGAAACAATTGGCTGGATCGATGATCCTGCTGGTTCACTATCTACAACAGCAATTGCGGAAATCTCAGCAACCGATGCTGATAATAAGGTATACATTATCAACAGAGGCAAAAACCCTGATGGTACAGAACGTGGTTGGAAGAAAGTAAGGATTTTAAGAAACGGAGCGGGATACACTTTACAGCATGCTGATATAGCGGCCACGAGTTTCACATCAGTGAATGTGACAAAAGACAATGCTTACTTATTCAACTACATAAATTTCAATAGTGGACTTGTTGAAGCTGAACCCAAGAAAGATCAATGGGATATAGCATTTACCGTTTTTACTAATACATTCCCATCAGACCCTTCTAACCCATCCTCACCGTTGGTACCTTTTGAATTTAAGGATTACATTATTCAAAACAGATATGAAGTGGAGACGGCTCAAGTACTTATGTCTTCTGTTAGTTACGAAAATTTTACAGAAGCAAATCTTGCCGGAGTAACTTTCAGCACTTCACAAAAAGCCATTGGCTCTAACTGGAGAAGTATTCCGAGTAACAGTTCCACGCCTCCAAGTTTGAGAACCGACCGCTTCTATTTAATTAAGGACGCAGCTGGAAATATTTACAAACTTAAGTTTACTGCCCTTACCAATGCCGGAGTAAGAGGCTTTCCTGCCTTTGACTTTGCTTTAGTGGTAAAAGGAAGCTAAAACGAGAAGTATAAAGAAACAGGAAAGCCTGAATCAATTGAGATTCAGGCTTTCCTGTTTAATGGGTGTAAGGATTAAGTGCTAATAACACTGTATGTTTTGAAAGTAGAGGACATAGGTGGCTTTTCTCCACGTTCGCGCGCAATGCGCAAATCTTCGAAACCTCGCTTGTGACCTTCAAGGAATTCAGGTGATTTGGTCCAAGTTTTGAAGTTTTCCTCGGATTCCCAATGGCTGACAATCAGATATTCATCTTTTTCATTGGAAGGTCTTAATACCTGCATATCGATAAACCCAGGTAGCCGGTCTATGGCATGAGCCCGAGTGGCAAATAACTCTTCAAACCTTTTGGCATAGCCTTCATCGCATAGGATGTAATTAATCGCAACAAATTTCTTCATAGTTTATTTGGAATGATTCTAAACAAAGCAAATATGCCACGGGACACCTGGTAAAGCAAGAATTATTTAGAATTATTCTAAATTAACATTAATTACAGGTGCCTTTTTTCACCTTTTTTTTTTGGCTTGTCGGTTTTTCATAAAGATATGAGTGGTTATTCACCCATATCTGCCCTCAGAAATCAGTGTCCAACTCCAATCTTTTTTTCATTTCGTTTAAGATGGGGTTGTTTTCTACCAGTTTATCAAACTTCTCCTTATTGGTATAAGCAATTTTTTGAGATTGTATTGCCTTTAGCTGACTGGTCACGTTGATTCGGCTGTTACTCAGGCGCACTCTCAGAAACTCTGTAAGCGGAGTTCTGATGCTCTGAAGAAGGGGTTCTTCTACTGGATTGGAAAGTTGAATGGTGATCAGGTTATTGCTGAATTCGAATTCTTGTTTTAAAAGATGATACTCACCTACTTGTGATTTACGTTGCTCTGTGAATTCATTCCACGCCTCCTTTAATTTTTCCAGCGTTACTTCTTTGTCATCTGTCGATGGCGTGATATTTGATTTTGTCTCTTCCTTTCCTGCTTCTTCTGATATTTTATTCTTGCCATTGGCAAGGTCGGTCAGGTTAATCGACATTTTTTGCCTTCCGGAGGATTTTACTCTGGGAGGTGTAGCAGCAATATTTTCTTTTTGGGGTGCAGCGGAGCTTTCTGAAGCTATTGGTTGAACTTCATCCGCAGGTTCTTCAGGCTTTAATTCACTTTTTTTTTTAATGCTTCTTCTGAAACGAACCCATTTGGCTTTATCACCGCATTGACATGCGCCATTTTCATTAACGCCAGTTCTACCAACAACCTTTGATTTTTGCTGCTCTTATAGTTCAGGTCGCACTGGTTGGCAATATTTAGCCATGAGAGAAGAAGTGAAGGAGAGGCGCTGGCAGCTTGTTCAAGGTATTTCTTTTTAGTTACTTCTGGGACTTCCATCAGATCGATGGTTCGGGCGTCTTGAGAAACCAGCAAGTTTCTGATGTGCTCACTAAAACCACTGATGAAATTATGTCCATCAAATCCTTTCCTTAATATTTCATCCAGCAGCAAAAGTGGTTGACTTGAATTTTCACTCAACAGACCGTCTGTTACCTGAAAATAATAGTCATAATCGAGTATGTGCAGGTTGCTAAGCACATTTTTAAAGGTGACTTCATTTCCGGAAGAAAAGGTCACCATGAGGTCAAAAATGGAAAGCGCATCGCGCAATGCTCCATCGGCCTTTTGGGCGATGAGGTGAAGTGCTTCTTCCTCTACTTTAATTTTCTCGCGATCAGCGATCTTCTTCAGCTGTTTACTGATGTCAGAAACCTGAATGCGATTAAAATCAAAAATCTGGCACCTGGAGAGAATTGTTGGAATTACTTTGTGCTTCTCAGTGGTAGCCAGAATAAATATTGCATAGGGAGGTGGTTCTTCCAATGTCTTCAAAAAGGCATTAAATGCCGAGTTGGACAGCATGTGAACCTCGTCTATAATATAAACTTTGTATTTGCCGAATTGGGGTGGGTATCTGACTTGATCGATCAGATTCCGGATATCTTCAACGGAATTGTTAGAAGCAGCATCTAACTCAAAAATATTGAGTGAGTTCACTTCAGCTTTTTCCTCAAAGCCATTGATCATTCGGGCCACTATACGCGCGCAGGTAGTTTTACCAATTCCCCTGGGTCCACAGAACAAAAGCGCTTGAGCGAGTTTGTTGTTATCAATTGCGTTTTTAAGCGTGGTAGTAATGTGCTCCTGACCTACAACCTCCTCAAATCCGAGCGGACGATACTTTCTGGCCGATACAACAAAATTATCCATCAGTGGGCAAATTAATACCTAATTCGCGATATGAAAAGTTAACGGGTTGTTACTATCAGAAATTAATCGAATAGCTAAGCTCTTCATCACCACGCTTCACTTTAACGGTGGTTTGGGAACCCTTTTCAAATTTTGATAGGGCCTGCATGTAGGTGTTCATGTCTTCTATGGCAAAATCACCAAGTTGGACTACGACATCCCCTTTTTTTAATCCGGCTTCGGATGCCGGTTTGCCTTCAGTTAAACCATCTATTCTCATCCCTTTTCCACCAAACAGGTAGTCTGGAACCACACCCAATGTTACTTTAAAACGCGGAGTGTCACTCGATTCGTCCTTTGTCTTGGTGAAAGCCAGTTTTTCTGCCGAATCCAATGCTTTAACAATGCGCTCGATCATCATCGAAATTTTTACCATTCCATCATAGTTGAGCTTCTCAGCGTCATCAGATGGTCTGTGATAATCTTCATGCTGACCAGTAAAGAAATGAAGAACAGGAATATCCTGAAGATAGAAAGATGTGTGATCCGATGGGCCCACACCTGAAGGTCTGAACATCAGGTTGATGCTGTCTGTGTTCGAATCATTGATGATACGCTCCCAGGAAGGAGAGGTACCTGTGCCATGGATAGCTAAGGCTTTTTGCTCATCCAACTTGCCCACCATATCCATATTGATCATGGCACTAACCTTGCCAAGATCTACAGTAGGATTCTTAGTGAAGTAGTTGGATCCCCAAAGCCCTTCTTCCTCACCTGAAAAGGCGAGGAAAAGAATGTCCTTTTGTAATTTTTGTTCTTTTAATAATTCCGCCAGTTGAAGGAGCACACCCACTCCACTGGCATTGTCGTCAGCGCCATTGTGTACCAAAGAATCGCCTCTATACAAAGAGCTGACCCCACCATATCCTAAATGGTCGTAATGAGCCCCTATAACAATGATCTGGTCACCGGGGTTATCGATCATTCCCATGACGTTGTTGCCTGTAATGGTCAACGAATCACCACCGTGACCAACCTTAGCTTGTTCGTGAGGATTTTGTGCAGGGGTTACTTCAAACTTTTGAAAATAGTTGTCTGTACCGGCCGGTTTTAAGCCGATGGTTTTGAACCGATCAACAATGTATACAGCGGCTTTTTGCTCTCCCTTTGTCCCAATTTCTCTCCCCTCCAGTTCGTCACTTGCCAAAAAAGTAACATCTTTTTTCAAGGAAATACCCAGATCAGTTTTGTCTCTTTTAGGATTCTGGCATGAAACCATAAAAAGGCTGAAAACACCTATTAAAAGTGCCCTTGTAGCCTTAAAATATTTAGAATTATCCAATGCTTTAACGTTAAATTTGTGGCCTGAAAATGAGTTTCAAATTTACAATTTAGATCATACCCCATGAAGTTTTATTATCTATTTCTTATTGTCCTTTTAGCTGCTTGCGGTCAGAAGTCTGACAACCAAAATGAGCAACAAGCTGAAGTCTCCGATACCTTGCGATATGACGATGAAAAACACTTGAAGAACATAAAGCAAGTAACTTTTGGTGGCGACAATGCAGAGGCGTATTGGAGTTTTGATAATTCAATGCTCACTTTTCAATCTACCAGCGAAAAATTCGGAACAACTTGCGATCAGATTTTTTATGTAAATCCATTTACTGCTGATTTATCCAGTAGTGTGCCAAGTATGGTAAGTACTGGTAAAGGTCGCACCACCTGCTCTTACTTCATGCCAGGTGACACTACCATCGTTTATGCTTCCACACATTTGGGGAATGAGGCGTGTCCACCTGTTCCTGCTCGCAGAGAGGATGGAAAATATGTATGGCCGATTTATCCCGACTTTGACATTTTTGTTACAGATCTAAATGGAAATATTGTTAAGCAACTGACCAATGAACCAGGTTATGATGCGGAAGCTACCGTAAGCCCCAAGGGTGATAAGATTGTTTTTACTTCTTTGCGTACAGGCGACTTGGAACTTTATACGATGAATTTAGATGGCACCGATGTAAAGCAGATCACCAACGAGCTTGGCTATGACGGTGGCGCTTTCTTTTCACCAGACGGCACCAAACTTATTTTCAGGTCTTCCCGACCTAAAACTCCCGAAGAAATAAAAGTTTATAAAGACTTGTTGAAGGAGGGACTGGTAATGCCCACACAAATGGAATTGTACGTATGTAATGTTGATGGAAGTGATTTGCGACAGCTTACTAACTTAGGAAAAGCCAACTGGTGTCCATTCTTTCATCCTTCTGGTGAGAAAGTAATATTTGCTTCCAATCATGAAACAGAAAGAGGATTTCCTTTCAACTTATACATGATCAATTTGGATGGCACAGGATTGGAGCGCATCACACATGATGACACTTTTGATGCATTCCCTATGTTCTCACTAGACGGCAAATACCTCGTGTTCAGCTCCAATAGAAACAATGGAGGAACACGAGATACTAATTTATTCTTTGCAGAGTGGGTTGACTAACCCACTCTCACAGTTTTTCAGTAAGAATATAGTAGAAGGATTTCACTGCTTCTACATAGTTGCCAACACGAATATTTTCATTCGGTGCATGTTGATTGTTGTCAGCGTTTACAGTGGGAACAGCCACAGCTGGAATCCCCAGGGTAATCACAAATGGTGAAATTGGAATCGATCCACCTGCAGTTCTGATTTTGATGGGTTCTTTTCCAAATGCTTTTGTCATGGCACGACTCAACCAATTTCCTACTTCAGAATCAAATGGAGTTTGGAAAGCTAAGTAGGACACGCTGGATTGAAATGATACAAGGCGTGGATATTTCATTCGTTCTTCTTCTGTTGGCTCTCCTTCGGTGACATGATATCCTTTGCTTTCGATGTGCTTTCGAACCAGACTTATCAATCGATCGGGGTCACTGGTGGGTACCAAACGGATGTCTATTTCAGCGGTTGCTTGTGCAGGTATTAAAGTTCTTGCTTTGTCACCCACGTATAACGCATCCAGACCACGGATATTCAGGGTTGGATATTGCAGCGACTCTTGAAAATTTCCTCCTATTTTATCAGGCGCTGCAATGCCAAGAAATTTGTTGATTTCCTTCTCATCATCGGGCACCTGCTTCAATGTCTCCTTTTCTGACTCGGTTAAGGTAGTGCCATCATAATAACCCGGGATAGTCACCCTTCCGTCTTCATCCTTCATGGAAGCAAGCAATTGCGACAATCGCATGGCAGGGTTGGGGGTATAGTTTCCATAATTTCCACTGTGCACGGGTTGACGTGGGCCAAAAGTGGTAATGGTGATGTCGCAAATGCCACGGGCGCCAAAACTTAATGTAGGTTCATTGCTCACATGGCGTGGACCATCGAAAATAATAAACATGTCCGAAGCCAGCTCGCTTTTGTATTTGGTAACGGCAGCAGGAAGTCGAGGGGAACCTAATTCCTCTTCAAAGTCCATAATCACTTTTATGTTGTAATTGGGTTCCGCTTTGGCTGCTATCATGGCATCCAATGCTCCAAGAAATGCTACGGCAGGACCCTTGGCATCGGAAGTGGATCGTGCGAATACTCTCCAATCAGGGTTATAACCTTCGTATAGACGCTCGTAGTTGATGATTTTCCAATTGCCTTGTGCGTCTTTTTCCTTAAGGGTGGGGGTCCATGGACTTTCCTGAAACCATTTGCTGCTATCTACAGGTTGTCCATCTATCTGTAAATAAATCAAAACAGTCTTGCTTGCCTTTTTTGCTTTGCGTTCAGCCAATAACAAAGGCACGGTGGGCGTTTCCAGGCGGGTGGTAGTAAAACCTCTTTTTGCAAAGGCATTCTCACACCAGCTTATATTTTTTTCAATGTCTGCCGGGTAATGTGCGTCATTGGGAATGCTGAGCAAAGACTGAAGATCCTTGAACGAAGCAATTGCATGCTTTTCAATGAGCGCGTCTTGATTTTTATTTTTTTGTGCATGGACAAATATGACGCTTAGCAAGAACAAGAAAGTAAGTAATGATTTTAATTGATGCATTTTTAAAGATTAATTTGTTTACTGTTATTTTAAATATTTTTCAGGTAATACAAAGCCCATGCTTTCAGCACACCAGAATATGTTTACTACGTAATAACGATTGGTATCCTTGTACAATTGAATGCTATTGATGCCTCGATTGGTTACAGGCCCATTAGCGATTTCACGGGTTTCATAAGTACTGAACACATGGGCAATCGTTCCGTATTCTTCTGCTGTTTGGTATAATTCTGTTTCGAAGAAGCCTGTTTTAATATTTTTTGTAAAACTCTGAATGTATTCTTCGGGAGTAATGGTTCTGATGGTAAAGATGCCTTCTTTACTTTTTCCGGTTGGAATTAATCTTGCCTCTGGTAAAAATAGATTTCTAAAGCGCGCCCAGTCTCTCGGTTGATCGGGTGTACCGGAAATGACCTCATAAAGTGCTTTAACAATAGATTCTTTAGAGGATACATCAGCGCTGTAATCCTTTTGCTGACCCAGGGCGAAATGCACACCGGAAGCCATAAAGAAATAAATAAGCAGGTAAGTTCTCTTTTTCATTGAAAGGATAACCAATAAGTTTGAATAGTATTAATAAGATTGAACCATGTAGTATAGTTCCTAACGGGGCTAATATAATCAATTGATTACTTTTGTGTAGATGAGTTCAGCAGTAAGATATTCGATTATTGTCCCTGTGTTTAATAGACCCCAGGAGATAGAGGAGCTTTTAGAGAGCCTTACTCACCAAACGTATACTAACTTTGAAGTATTGATTGTGGAAGACGGTTCCACCATAACCTGTGAGGCTGTATATGAAAAATATACCAATAGATTAAATCTCAAATATTTTTTTAAACCCAACTCGGGGCCTGGCCCAAGCAGAAATTTTGGTTATCAGCAGGCCAGAGGAGAATACTTTGTTGTGTTTGATTCCGATTGTATTCTTCCTCCGCATTATTTTTCTTCGGTAGAAAATTTTTTATCTCACACTCATCTGGATGCTTGGGGAGGCGCGGATAGAGGTCATGAAGGATTTACAGCGGTACAACAAGCAATGGCATTTACAATGTCATCGGTATTTACAACGGGTGGGATTCGGGGAAATGAGAAGCGTCTTGGCTCCTTCCAACCCCGAAGCTTTAATATGGGTATAAGCAAAAATGTATTTCTTAAAACAGGTGGTTTTAAGTTTGATCGGTTTGCGGAAGATATTGAATTCAGTCTCCGCATGAAGCAATCCGGATTTAGGATAGGTTACATTCCAGAAGCATATGTATATCATAAAAGGAGGACTAATTTCAAGCAGTTTTTTTGGCAGGTTTTCAATTTTGGAAGGGGGAGGGTATTGGTCAATAGGGTACATTCAGGTGCGGTAAAGATCACACATTGGTTGCCGGCATTTTATACGATTGGCCTTTTGAGTTTATTAGTTATGTTACCCATAGATTACCGATGGAGTGCACTTGGGTTCGGAGTTTACCTATTGCATTTGCTTGCTCTCACGATTTCAGCCTATGAAAAAACTCATTCTTTAAAAGTAACCTTACTTGTGGCTCCAGCGGCAATAGTGCAATTAGTAGGGTATGGAGCCGGTTTTTTAAGAGAGAATCTTCGATTCTTACATATGTAGCTGCAGCTAAGTTGATTATCATCAAAAAGCTTGAAAAAGTGTCACATTTGCATGAAATTTAGAATAACCAAAGGCTTTAATAATGCAACTATCAGTTAAAGGGACATTCACCTTATTGTCCTTTGTATTCCTTACTTATACAAAATGTAGCGCACAGTCACCTGCAGTACCTCTCGATAAGGGATACTATGTGGTGGTGGCTGCTTATCGACTCGGCCAGGAGACTTACGCGCAGAATTATATTAATCGCATTAACAAGGATGGTGTTAATGCTAATTATGGCGCGGATTTGGGGCGCAAGTATTTGTATGTCTATCTGGATTATTTCAAGGATTTTGATGAGTCCATTCAAAAGATGTTAAATACACGAAAGAATGCTGGATTTGAAAAAGCCTGGGTGAGGATTATGAAGGATGATTTGGGAACGAGGGTTGAATTATTGGCCAATCAAGAAAAGACTTCAGATAATGAAACTCAACCAGCAGTTGCTCAAAAAGAACCAGTTGCCGCAATTAGTCCGTCACCAGCAGAGCTTAAACAGAAAGAGGAAGTAGCAGAAGAAACTCAAACTGAGTTTGTTGAAAGCAAATTACCCGAAAATGGTGTTAAGAAAGAAGAGGAGGTAGCGCCAGCACCAGTTGTTGCTAAGGAAGAGGTTGTTGAGGAAAATCCTATCACTGAGCCTAAACCTTTGGCAGAATCCTCTGTTTATTTGAGTCTCTACAATGCAACCAACAATAGTCAAATAGAGGGTGAGGTAGAGGTGATAGATATTGATAGAGCCAGGCTGGTTGAAAAAATTAAAGGGAATGAATACGTGACCCTGCCAGATCCAAAAAGTAAGAGCGGTAAAATTTCATTAATTGCCAATGTATTTGGGTACCGTCCTTTACAACATGATATTTATTATGGTGTTGTTCCTGCGGATAGTACAAGCCATTTTATTGAGTGGGCGGGCAATCATTATGTGATCAAATTTGATCTCGCACGCTATCACAAAGGAGATATCAATACACTTTATAATGTTTTCTTCTATAATGATGCTGCCATCATGCTGCCAGAATCCAGGTATCAGCTCAATAGTTTGCTGGTGATGATGAATGAAAATCCAAACTATAAAATCATGTTACATGGCCATACAAATGGAAAGTCAAGAGGAAGGATAATTACTATGGGTCCTAGTAAATCTTTCTTTTCCTTGGCAGATGATGTGAAGGATGGATCTGGTTCGGCAAAAGAATTGTCCAGGCAAAGGGCTGAGGTCATCAAGGATTGGCTTGTTGCTCAGGGCATCTCCGCAGATCGTATTTTGGTTAAGGCCTGGGGTGGTGGAAGAATGCTACATGACAAGAACAGTGCCAACGCTAAGAAAAATGTTCGTGTTGATGTAGAAATACTTGAGGAGTAGAAATTTAATTTGAAATAAAAAAAACCCTGAATTTCTTCAGGGTTTTAATTTTGATATGGAAGCTATTAGATTTTGCCAGATAGCTCTTTGCTTGCCTTAAACTTTGCAACTTTCTTGGCCTTGATTTTGATCTCTTCGCCAGTGAAAGGATTGCGGCCTTTTCTTGCTGCTCTTTTGGTAACAGAGAAAGTACCAAAACCAACAAGTGTCAATTTGTTTCCACTTTTTAAAGTTTTAGTAACTCCTTCAAAGAAAGAATTTAATGCGGCAGTAGCGGCTACCTTAGTGATGCCTGCATCGTCTGCAATTTTGCTAATAAGTTCAGCTTTAGTCATAAAAAAGTACGGTAAGTGTTTAATGAATTACTTATGGGTCGCAAATATATATCCTTTTTAGTCATAGCAAACTCATTTTATCAAAAGTCACCTAAATTAAATGCCAGCGCTTATTTCCGTGGGTTTTTGGCGATCTTTTTGATAAGATTCCAGTATTCCCTTCCATATCCAACCAGAATTTCTTCGCCTGGCTCAATATCCCTTTTTGCAAAAATATAACAGCGCTTACCTTCTAATAAATATTCAGCATTGTTCGCCAACATTTTATTTCTATTAAGTCCTTTTGCGTCATTGGCAAATCGGCCCAATGCCTTTTTGTAGGGTAATGCATTGATCGCCCAATACAAGTTGACACGCAAAAGATATCCATTGTAGCCATCCTGGTCTTTAACTTCGCTCCATTTTTGAAGGCGTCCTTTGTACTCAACAATGCATGCGCCCTTCAATATTTTGCGTTTGGTGAATAAACCATATCCGGCTTTGGGGATTCGTGACTTTTTAACGTGGAGAAATTTTTCCAGAAGGGGCATTCTTTGATTATAAAACGTATTATAAATTGATCACGCAATTTAAGTGATTCGGAATGAGTTGGAATTGGTTACCTTGAATTTTCCTGAACGATCTATAAATAAACATTGTTGGTCTTTCTGAAATGCTATCATTTACTTATCACCAAGGTCAAAGTCAAAACCATGAAGAGAATTAGTGTCTTATTGTTTATCGCTACCTATTTTTTTGCAACCTCTTGTGGTAAAGAGGACGAAGTTGGCTTTACTTCTCTTATCGGGTCTTGGACATACACCACCCCTGATGAAAAAATAACGGTTAGTTTTGATATTGTAGGCGGTGACAGTGAATTGCTAAAAGTAACCAATCAATTAATTGTGGTGGAAGGTAAGGAAGGTAGGGCGGAGGTTCAAACCGAAGGAATAACGGAAAGTAATATTGGGCGTATTCGAATTAATGCCAATGACGCAGAACTGGTTAAGCCTTATGACATTATCTTTAGCAACGTAAGTGCCAGTGATGACTTCACCGTTATGAATGTGGAAGAAGTAACATATATTTTTCCTTGGCCGCAGTCTAATGTTCTTAATAATGTTCAGATCAAGCGGAAGTAAACTATATTAGTTGATCACTTTATAAGGTATTGTGTACAGCATTTCTTTCGTATTGTTATTGACCATTTTAGGAATAGGCCCTGTGAGTCTTGATTCTAAAGGGGATCATGCCATTTACATTTCGGTTGTTGAGATTAATCACAATCAGGGTGATGAAATGGCCACCATCAAAGTAAAGGTTTTTACAAATGACATGGAAGATGCCCTTAAGAATGCATTCAACAAGAACATCAGCTTGATGGATGCATCCGCGTGCAATCAAAATAAAACAGACGTTGAGCGGTATTTCATGAAACACTTCAGTTATTCAGTTAATGACAAACTTCTTGATTTGAGATTAACTACCTGTGAATCCAATGGGGATGCCATTTGGTTTCATTTTCAAATAGATTGTCCTTCTCAATGGAAGGAAGTGAGCATTACCGCTGATTATTTAATGGAATTATTTCCTACTCAATCTAACGTAGTATCAATCCATCATGGTGATCAAAAGAGATTTTTAAGAATTACTAAATCTGAATCAAAAGGAGTAGTTACATTTTAGTGTTAAACAAATCCATCAAAGCCTGAGAAGTTACAGTCACTCCGGTTTCTAATGAAATCTCTGGTTGCGGATAATAGAAGGGTGAGTGCAATCCTGGCAAGTCTCCTTTTTTCATTCGTGCATCAGGTACGGTGCCTAACCAATAAAATACAGTAGGTACTTTGTGCTCCGTTTGACCATAGTATGAAAAGTCTTCCGACAGCATTACGGGTTCTTCATCGATTACATTCTCCTTGCCAATCGCAGAAGTGGCAGATTGAATTACACGCGATGTCATGGCTGGATTGTTAAAGTTGGCGGGTCCTGCTTCCCGTATAATCACTTCTGGCATTTTGTCTTCGGGCAAGCCAGCAGCTATACCCACACCTCTCGCTATTTCTTTAATTCGCTTATTCACAACTTCAAGTACTTCCTCCTTGAATGACCGTACAGTGAGTTTCAGCGTTACCATATCAGGGATGATATTGCCAACAGTACCACCTCGGATGGTGCCAACAGTCACTACTGCCGATTCAGTGGGTTTAACATTTCGGCTTACGATGGTTTGTAATTCCATTACCAACATGCTGCTCAGCACAATTGGATCGATTGACATATGAGGTGATGCCCCATGAGAACCAACACCGTAAACATTGATGTCCACGCTTTGAGAGCTGGCCATAACAAAGCCTTTTCCAATTCCCACTTTGCCTGCAGGTAGTGTAGGACTGGAATGTAAGCCCAAACCATAATTAGGAACTCCGAATTTCTGATATAAACCTGCTTCAAGCATCATTTTAGCTCCGGCACCAATCTCTTCTGCGGGCTGGCCAATTAACAACAAAGTGCCTTTCCATTTATCTTTCATGGCAACCATGGCTCTGGCCGTACCTAACCAGGTAGTCATATGAATGTCATGTCCACAGGAATGCATGGTGCCCACTTCCTCTCCATTAAGGGTAGCTTTCAGTTGGCTTTGGTAAGCCAAATCTGTCTTTTCATACATTGGCAGCGCATCCATATCTGTTCGATAAAGGATGGTGGGTCCGTTTCCATTTTTGAAAACACCGACTATACCATATCCACCAAAATTTTCAGTTACTGTAAATCCAACTTTCCTCAACTCTGTGGCAAGTGCCTTTGATGTTCCTTTTTCCTGAAGGGATATTTCTGGATTTTTGTGTCTTGTTTTATAGAACTCAACCAGAAAGGGAAGGTCATCCTTAATTATTTTCTTGTCTACAATGGGAGGTCCCGCCACGAAGGAAGAAGTAAAGACTAATATGAAAAGTAATGTAGCGATGCGCACGGTCTTGAAGTTTAGGTTTGTATAACGAAAGTAGTCAAATCAACACAAAGGTTCCAGTTCTTATTAGAGTAATTGAAGTTTGCTTCAATCCTGGATTATTTTTTGTTTAAGAAATAGGGTGGGTGTTTTTCATCAAAATCTGTGGCTTGCTGGATAATATAGGCGGCTTCCAACAATGGAGCTTCATCGTACAAGTTGCCAATTAAGGTAACAGATGTGGGATGTGCCAATTTATCAAACCCATTTGGAATACTAATGGCCGGATGCCCAGTAAGGTTAGTGGTAAGTGACTGATTGCGTCCGAAAGTGGGAGACACTATAAAATCGTACGACTTGATAATCTGATTGAATTTCTCGATCAAAATTTTTCTGTGACGATTAGCTTGCAGATATTCAACTGCAGTTATAAACCGCGACTGCCTGAGTGAGTTGGATCGCGAACCTTTGTCCTGTTCCACCATCGAACGGTCTTTATGTTCCAATACCAGATCATCAAAAAATGCCCCTGCTTCTGCTCTTAGAATAATGTCGAATACGTCAAAAGGAATTGAGTCGGGCATCGTGACCTCCACCAGCTCAGCACCTAAACTTTTTAGCGTTTCAAGTGAAGAGGCATTGTTAGCGCCTACTTTTGATGTGTCCTTGTCAAACAAATGTTTGAAGTACCCAATCTTGTAACCGCTCAAGTCAGCAGGTGGATTAAAAGCAAAAGGATAATCAATTACTGACCGGTCTTTTTCCACTGATCCGGTTTTTCCTTTGATGATATTGTAGACAATAGCACAATCTTGTGCAGATCTGCAAATTGGCCCCGCTTTATCCATAGACCAGGACAAACTCATTCCACCAGCACGACTTATACTTCCAAAACTGGGGCGCAAGCCAGTTACGCCACATCTTGTGGATGGGGATATAATGGAACCCAACGTTTCAGTTCCGATGGAAAAGGCAACAAGTCCTGCCGCTGTGGCTGATGCCGATCCGGCAGATGAGCCACTTGCACCTTGCTTCAGGTCCCACGGGTTTTTGGTTTTGCCTCCAAACCACACATCTCCACGTGCCAGGGCTCCTGAAGTTAACTTGGCAACCAGCACTGCGCCTGCATCTTCCAGCTTTTGCACAATAGCAGCCGTTTCTTCAAACTGCTGATCTTTATAGGGAGTGGCTCCCCATGTGGTTTTGTAGCCCGGAACGGAAAACAAATCCTTAATACCATATGGGATGCCGTGAAGTGGACCCCTATAATTGCCGTTGGTGATTTCTTCATCCGCTTTTTTAGCTTGCAGCATCGCCAGTTCTTCAGTGAGGGTAACGGCTGCCTGCAAAGTATCATTGAATTTTTTTATGCGACCAATATAAATTTGCGTGAGTTTGGTGGATGTGATTTTCCTGTTCTTAATAAGATGGCTAAGTTGTGCTACAGTCAAAAAAGCAATTTCTTCATCGGTTTCTGGTAAAGAGACGGACACTGGTAATTTATAATCCGATGCATTCGCGCGTACTTTATGAGCAAAATTGTCTGGCCTGGGGTCAAAATAAAGGGCGGGGGCAACACCATAATCCAGCTTGAAAAGGCGCATGGTATCATACCCATTTCTGTTTTCTTCAAGGTAACTGACCAGTGTATCTATTTCCTGGTCGGAAAATTCTATTCCAATTAAATTTTGCGCGCCTTTCACATCATCAGTTGATATCTTTCCCTCCCTGGAGTTGGTACAGTTTGCTAACAGCAGGGCTGAAATGATGAATCCTACAGCGATAAGAATTTTTTTTGAGTGACAATAGATGTGGAGCATTTTGTGTTTAATTAATTAAGGAAACTTACACCGAACATTGATTTAATCCAATCTTATTTTTATTGCTGGTTTTACATTTAAGAAGGATGTAATAGGGGCAAAAAGCAGGTTCTAAAAAAATTAGTTAAAAATTATGCTATTTACTTTCATTATAATTGTACTGTGATGATGATGGGTTTTATAAGTGGGCAGGCGGAGGGATTGGCGTACATTATACGAAATTTCAACATTACCTATTTTATTGACCTGAAGGTAATGTCTTTCTTTTCTTTTATTGTTGAAGCTGAAATCCGTTGGGATATTTTCCTACTTGGTTTACTTTTTATACTTTTTATTTCACTGGGTTCTTATGGTTTGGGGATGAACATCCGTGACACACGGAAAAAGGAACTTGAAAAGCTGGTAAAAGAGCGGACCAAAGAACTAGAAAAGACCAACGAAGAATTAAAACAAAGGAACTCTGAACTGGATCGTTTTGTGTACAGTGCTTCTCATGATTTGAGCTCCCCGCTTAAATCTATTCTGGGCTTGATTAATGTTGCCAAACTTGAAAAACCTGATGCCCAGCAATTGTTGTATCTCAACATGATGGAGAAAAGTGTAGATAAGCTCGAGTCATTTATTGAAGAAGTGATTCAGTACTCCCGCAACGCCCGATTGCCCATCAAGCATGAGGAGCTAGAGTTTAAGCCTTTTGTCAAAGAGATTATTCATAGTTATCAGTATCTTCCCAATTACGACAAAATACAAATAGAAGTTGAAGACAGTACTGGATTGCCTCTCTATACCGATAGGCTGCGTTTAAAAATCATATTGAACAATCTCATTTCTAATGCGATAAAGTTTCACCGGGTAACAGGCAACCAACAGGCAGAGATCCGCATAAAAAGAATGATCGCTGATGAATACTATATAATAGTAGTCACAGACAATGGTAGTGGAATTCAACCGGAATATTTAGATAAGATTTTTGATATGTTTTTTAGGGGCACAGAAGGAGCGCCCGGATCTGGCCTGGGATTATATATCTTAAAAGAGATTGTAACAAAGCTTGATGGGAAAATAGAAGTGGTATCTAAGGTTGGAGAAGGTTCAGTTTTTACAGTAAGCATTCCGAGTTCTAAATAAATTCGAAGGCGCTATGGTAGAAATTCTTGTTCTGCACATAAGCTATCAGTTCATTGTAAAATGGATTTGAGCCGAGGGTGGCACTATCACCAATCATAATCACTTTTTTTCTCGCTCTGGTGATGGCCACATTGGTTCTTCGAATATCGCTTAAGAAACCTATTTCACTGGCGTCATTGGATCGGACAAAGCTGATGGCAATTACATCCCTTTCTTGACCCTGAAAAGCATCTACAGTATTGATGGTAGTGAGGCTGGCAACATCATGAAGTATATGGGATGCTTCTGCAAGCTTGAGCAGTATCGCTACCTGTGCGCTATATGGAGTGATGATGCCAAGTGTATATCCATTTGAAAGCCATTCCTCCAGACCTATTTGTTCTACAAGCTTTTCAATTTGGTTGATAAGTAATCCAGCTTCTGCTTCATTGTACCGGCTCAATGTTTCGGGGTCCTGAATCTCATTATAACCACAACCCGCGGTGTCAATAAAAGTCACTGGGAATTGATCTGGTAGTTGATGGTGTTTCACTGTATCGTGTGCTATGAGTTCTCCATTGTAAAAATACTTTGAAGAAAAAAACATGATGTCTTCATGCATACGGTATTGTACCTGAAGCATGCTTGCACTCTCGGGATGTCTTTTGATACATTTTTCAAAGAGTGTTTCGGCCAACCCGTTTACAGCTGCTTCTCTTGATTTTATGGTAGGTGGAAGTTGAAAGTGATCTCCTGCAAAAACTACTCTTTCTGCTCTGCAGATGGGAATCCAGGTAGCTGGCTCCAGCGCCTGTGCAGCTTCATCAATAAATACTGTTTTGTATTTTTTCCCTCTTAGAGTTGGGTGGGAGGCGCCTACAAGCGTACTGGTGATGACATCACTTTTCTGCAAAATGTCATTGATAATGTAGAACTCTAATACATCCGCATCTGCCTTCATGGCATTGGCTTCCTGCCGAAGAAATCTTCTCTCTTCTTTTTCTTTATAACCAAAATTCCTTTTGAATTTGGAGGCTTGGTTGCGAAGCTGCTCCATCTTCTTTCGCATCATCCGAAGTTCTTTATAATTGGGATGGTTGGCAATTTGTGCGTCAAGGGTTTTACTTAGTGTTTGTTCGGTTACTCGCGCAGGGTGCCCAATTCGCACTACACTTAGTCCATGATTTGATAATTTTTCTACCAGCAAATCAATAGAGGCATTACTGGGTGTGCACACCAATACCTGGCTTTCTTTTTTTACAGTAGCAGCAATGGCTTCTACCAGCGTGGTAGTTTTTCCCGTGCCGGGTGGGCCATGGATGATTCCTACATCTTTGCACATAGCAATATGCTTCAGCGCTTCTTGCTGGCTTTTATTAAGGAGTGATGGAACGTGATCAAGCGACCCTTCCTGAACGGAGGTTGGTTTTTGTCCTAAAAGAATGTCGCGGAGTTCAGCAAGACGTGAATCTTCTGCTTTGATGACTTTTTTCATGGCCAGCTCCATTTCGCGGTAGCTCATTTCATCAAACATCACATCTACGCCAAGCAAACCATCGTCTATCCAATCAGGCAGATCGTCTGCATTAAGTGTGATGATCATCTGGTTGTCGCGCACGTAGTTGATTACACCTCCAATGTGATCTTTTTCTGGTTTTTGATTGGCATTGCTAAAAAGACTCACCACTTTTCCACTTTGGAAAACATGTTTTTGTTCCAACTCAGTAGTGCGCTCCACTTCAATAATCAGTCTTTCCCCTGTTCCAATGTAGTTCTTCCTTAGTTTTACGGGGTACCAGCAAATTCCTTCTTTTGTCTTGCGGTGAAGGGGAGTAAGCAAAACCTTTTGCCGATATTGCTCCAGGTCAGCTGCCCGCTCAAGACGAATGAGAGAAAGTGTATGTTGTAGCTCATCAATTATTTTCATCAAGATATCATTGAATTTTATTGCTTTTATGGCAACTATTGTCAAGCATATTGCGTCAAGTATAAATAATTTGTAACCTTTTGCTCGTAGTGAAGTCTTTCATTTAAACCTATTCAAGCATGCTAAGCAACCTGCTGATCAGCGCCTACCGTAGTCTATTGAAAAACAAATTTTTTTCAGCACTTAATATACTCGGTCTTGCCATTGGAATGGCTGTATTCTTACTTATTGCGCAATATGTAAAATTTGAAACGAGCTACGAAGATTTTATTGAAGACAGTGAAAATATTTATAGGGTTAAGTTAGAGACATTTTTAAATAATGAGTTGCTGGCTTCCAGTGCGGAAAATTATCCCGGGGTAGGTCCAGCCTTAATGGATGAGTTACCCGAGGTAACCGGATATGCACGCCTGTATAATCTTGGGTATAAAAACAATACAATTATTACTTATGAGGATGCACGACCTGAACCAGTAGCATTCAAGCATCGAAATTTTCTCTATGCCGACTCATCGTTTCTGCCGATGATGGGTTTTCAAATGCTGAAAGGAAATGCTGAATTGGCTTTAAGTGATCCTAATACTTGTGTAATCTCCCAAAAGTACGCGACCATGTACTTTGGAGATGAAGATCCAATGGGAAAGTCGTTGCGAATGCAGGATGATGATCATAACAATGAATTGGTAAAGGTAACGGGTGTTTTTAAGGATCTTCCGCCCAATACACATTTGAAATATGAAATTTTGTTTTCATATAAAACGCTGTTTGGTAGGGGAGAGTGGGCACCCGCCAGGTATGATCAGAGTTGGCAAAGAAAGGACATGTATACCTTTATTAAGGTAATGCCAGGCACCGACCCTAAAGTGTTGGAATCAAAATTTCCGGGTATTGTTGACAAGTTTAAACCAGGACAGGCAGAAAGGAACCAAAAAGATGTACTGTCTTTGCAATCCTTGCCGGCAATCCACCTGACTTCACGGTTGGCTGAGGAACCTGAACCCAACGGAGATCAACGAATAGTAAGTTTTCTAAGTCTCATAGGAATATTTGTGTTGATCATCGCGTGGATCAATTACATCAATTTATCAACTGCAAAAGCCATGGAGCGCGCCAGAGAAGTGGGGGTCAGAAAGGTGATGGGCGCCTTCCAGGGGCAGTTGATTTTACAATTCCTTGCCGAAGCCGCACTGGTCAACTTATTCTCCATTCTAATTTCATTGGGATTAGTGGCAATAGCGATGCCGTACTTTAATTCTATCTCGGGATTGGCGCTCACGCTGGATTATTTATTTCAACCTTGGTTTTTATTGATGTGTGGTGGGCTGTGGATGGTAGGAACTTTGCTGTCGGGGTTTTATCCCGCTTTGGTCTTGTCTTCCTTTAAGCCCGTGGTCATACTTAAAGGCAAACTCAAGAATAGCATTAAAGGAATTATTTTGCGCAAGACTTTAGTGGTGATTCAATTTACTGCTTCAGTTGCGCTGATAGCAGGAACATTTATTGTGTACCAGCAGCTCAACTTTATGATGGGGCGCGATATTGGGATAAACATCGATCAGGTTGTGGTTATTGAACGTCCGGGCATTACACCGTTGGATAGAAATGCCTTTAATTCAGCTATTGATGTGTTTAGAAATGAAGTAAAAAAAGACCCATCCATCAATGCAGTTTCTGCATCAGTAACCATACCCGGCAAACAAAGGGAATACAAAGCGGTTATCAAACGTTATGGTGCCCCCGATGACCAATCCCTTACGGTCAGGTTCAATAGCATGGATTATGAGTTTATGGAGGTATTTAAAATGAAACTGTTGGCAGGTCGACTTTTTTCTGAAGATTTTGTTGCTGACCAGGACACAAGTGTGGTCATCACCGAATCAGCTTCACGGATGATGGGATTTGAAAAACCAGAAGATGCGATAGGACAAACCATTTCCATTGTAGCTTTTCAATGGAACCCAATTATTGTAGGTGTTGTAAATGATTACCATCAAGTTTCATTAAAGAATGCACTCGATCCTACTGTATTCTACTTTACGAAGTATGGTGGAGAGTTTTATTCACTGCGCATGAATACGAACAACTATAATCAATCTTTAGCAAACATTAGAGAGGCTTGGGTGAAGGCATTTCCTGGTAATCCTTTTGAGTTCTTCTTTCTGGATGACTACTTCAACCGGCAATATGAGAATGAAAGACAGTTCGGTCGTTTGTTCACCACCTTTGCGACTTTTGCTGTTATAGTGGGTTGTCTGGGATTGTTTGGGTTATCGGCCTACACTGCAGCTCAACGCACCAAGGAGATTGGAATACGAAAAGTACTAGGGTCTTCAGAATCGAAAATCTTTCTGTTGCTTTCAGCTGAATATCTCAGATTGGTGGTTTTAGCTATAATTATTGCTGTGCCTCTGATCTATTTCGGCATGAACAGTTGGATTAGTTCATTCCCCTATCAAACAACAATTAAGCCGTGGGTGTTTCTGTTATCAGGTGGCATGGTGTTGGTTGTTTCATTGCTGACGGTCACCTTTCAAACACTGCGAGCTGCACAAACTAATCCGGTAAATGCGCTAAGATATGAATGACGCTGGATCACTCAATTTGGTAAGGTAATCATCCACATAGTGCAGCATGGATTTTCGTTTGTACTGCATGATAAATCGCGGATGAGCAAGCGGGATCAGTTTATTAAAAAATCCGTGCGCTTCATTGAGTTTGGAGAGGAATTTAAAATTCTTCCCCTCTCCAAGACAGTAGGCCACATCTCTGTTCAAGCCAAAATTGATTTGCTTTTCCAGCGTCTCTATAACAAATGGTAAAACAGCTTTTTGAAGTTTAGGGTCATCATAGTAATTCAGATTCTTTCCATCCCTGATAAACCCAAGAGGACTCACTGATCCGAAATAAAATTTGTGATAGAATTTTTCTTTTCCGCCAAAGGCTGCAATCATTTCATAGATAAAGTCTGCTGATAGTTCCCGCTTTTTAGTCAGGTTATTTTCGATTTTGCATTCTTCTTCCAGCTTTAACGGATCGGTAAAGGGTATACCTGTAAGGCCCGCTCCAAACCGACCCGGATTAATGCCCAGTATAAATGTGCGTTGAAAAGTGTCATTATAATACTTGCCATAAAATTGTTCACACAAGTGAAAGGCCACTTCATTTTGATAAGGATTCATCACTTCTACTCCTTTTGGGAGCTTGACAGACAGATCGAGTGCTTTAAAAAAAGCCAGTATTTTTTTTGTGTATACCATTCTTTGCAGACAATTCAAGTATAGTAAGAATACCGCTTATCCTTCAGGTATTGGGTACATAAAAATATTTTTGAATCTTAGATGGATAAAATCTGAGCCCATGAAAAGAATTATTTTGCTTTTTGTCCTTTTGGGTACCCTTCAGGGGTTTACTCAAAATTTTGATCTACTCATCAAAAATGGAAAAATCATTGATGGTACTGGCAACTCCTGGTACTATGGAAATATAGGCATCTGGAATGGGAAGATCTATGCCATAGGTAAATTGGAAGATGCCCGTGCCAACCGCGTGCTGGATGCCAAAGGACTTGTGGTAGCGCCTGGTTTCATTGATGTGCACGCGCACATTGAAGGCGATGAGTGGGATGTACCTACTGCTGATAATTTTATTTATGATGGTGTTACTTCCGTGGTTACTGGAAATTGCGGTGGTTCTAATATAGATATCAAATCCTATTTCAACAGGCTGGATAGCATTGGCATGTCTTTGAATGTGGCTTCGCTGATTGGACACAATTCCGTGAGGCGCGAAATAATGGGGGACGCGCAACGCGATCCTAAACCCGATGAACAACAAAAGATGGAACTTTTAGTAGAGCAGGCCATGCGAGATGGAGCAGTGGGATTATCCACAGGATTGATCTACGTGCCAGGCACCTATTCGAAGACACCAGAGGTAATAGGATTGGGTAAAGCGGCCTCTAAATACAATGGTGTGTATGCCTCGCACATTCGCAATGAAGGCGACCACGTGACAGATGCTATTGAAGAAGCCGTGAACATTGGGCGGCAAGCTGGCATGCCTGTACAGATTTCACATTTTAAGGTTACCTACAAAACCAACTGGGGAAGATCGGTGAGCACAGTTGCGCAGGTAGATGCAGCGCGAAAGGAAGGCATTGATGTAACGATGGATCAATATCCATACATCGCCAGCAGTACCACACTCGACACCACCGTGCCGGAGTGGGCCTTCAGCGGGGGAAGAGACTCCTTATACATTCGGTTAGACAATCCCACCTTACGTACTCAGATCAAAAAGGAAATGTTGGAAAGCCTGAAAAGAAAACAATTGAAGGATTACAGCTATGCAGTGATTGCCCGTTATGGACCAGATGATTCCTATAATGGAAAGAGTATCTCTGAGGTGAATAAATTAAGAGGGAGAAAGGCCAAAGCTGAAGAGGAAGCAGAAACCATTCTGGAATTGATCAAGAGCGGTCGTGTGCAGATGGTGTATTTCAGCATGAATGAAGATGACATTGAGCGCATCATGAAGTATCCATTTACCATGACGGCTTCAGATGCAGGCATTGCTGAGTTTGGAAAGAACATGCCGCATCCAAGGGCATATGGTACCAATGCGAGGGTGCTTGGAAAATATGTTCGGGAAAGAAAAGTAATAGGCCTGGAAGAAGCGATACGGAGAATGACATCGTTGCCTGCACAAAAATTTAAATTCAAAGATCGTGGCCTCTTGCGTGAAGGTTTTGTTGCCGATATTGTTGTGTTTGATGAGTCTGAAGTGGCAGATGCTGCCACATTTGAAAATCCACACGCTTATTCCAAAGGATTTAAATATGTGATCGTAAATGGCGAATTGGTAATTGATGAAGGGAAGCACACTGGTGCAAGAAGTGGGACCGTGTTGATGGGGCCGGGGGCACGTTAAAAAAAATTGACAGTTGGCGTCAATGGCTTATTGCTTATTGCCAACTGGTTCTTCAAGTAAGCGCTTCAATTTATCCAGTTCAGCTCTGTTTCTGACCGAATGAATATTGTTCATTACACTTTGCTTCTCACGCATGGTAAGGCGCCAGCTGAGAGAGGCCCTTGCATTGTTTTGCCTGATGCTGTCCATCTTTTGTAAGATGGGAACGTAATTTTCATCTGACTGATATTGTAATTCAATGCGCTCTAGAGGAGTATTGAGCCAGGTGGTTGCCTGACCGATCAATGCATCATTATTGATGTCTTGAAAATTCTCAAGGTTGTTGTACACATTGCTGATCGGCTGTGTGATATTATCAATTATAGTTTGTCCTTGCTGAGGTGGAATCGGACCCAGTTTGGGAGAGTCTCTGATGGAAAGCAAAATGACCCCTGATGTATTCTCGTTGATCCAGTCTCTGAATGAATACATAAATCTGGCTGTAGTGGACAAACCAAAATTATCAGACACACCTGCATCCATGATTTCTATGGAGGGCTCTGTAGGCAACGTAGTATTGGGTGTAATGTATGGAAAGGTAGCGCTCATCCGCAAGGCAGATAAAAAGCGAAGGCTGTCACTCATGTGTTTTTTGAAAAGCCTGCCAAAATCCACACCTCCAATCTTGTTGTCAGTATATCCTGGAACACTGAGCACTTCAGAATTCAGGTAGCTTACGGGTAGTGGCGAGATGTAAAGTTTCCTTCCATCATTGGTAATAATAGGAGTAAGGATCATCATAGGAATAATGGCATTCAGCTCAGGGTTTCGATAAGCGCTGATCGGTTTGTCCATCATGTGGTCGGTAATCTCATCCAATTCTTTTTCAAAAGTAAATGCCCGATCCTTCACATAATTCTGACCTGCGTATTCAAACTTGGTAAGCCCGAGGAAAACGCCATTGGCTAAAAAGCTAAAAATAAGGGGATTAAGATTATCTGTAGAAACGCTGATGCGGTGATCTATTGAATAGGGATCAATAGGTTCACCCATTTTCTTTCTTAGTTTGAGCTCACGATAAAAGCTTGCACCAATTAAACCACCCGAAGCTCCTGTAATAAGTGCGGTGTTTTCCATGGCGGCACCTTGTGTGAGGCTGTCTACTGTTTGCAGAGCTGTCATGGCCCAAAGTGCAGCACGTTTGCCACCTCCACTCACAGAAATAAAAACGATCTTCGGTTTCTTATCTTCAGGAAACTTCTTTCGCCAGTTGTTGAGTGCATTGAGTGTAATCTGTTTGTGGTGAATGATGGTGTCTGGGGCAGACAGCACTTGCAAATTCTGAACCGAATAATCGGCAGGAGCAACGGAATAGTCCAGGCCAAAAGCCTTTTCAGGTTTGCTGAAGAAA
>DDTF01000009.1 GCA_002345965.1 Flammeovirgaceae bacterium UBA2371 | reverse complement strand
CAATCCCTGAAAGATCGGATCAAAAAGTATGATCGAAGCACCTATCACTACCGCACCTGTTGTTAACAATATGGGTGTAGTACGCACCGCACCCGCATCTATAATGGCCGTTTTAAGGTCTACCCCTTCGTTCAACCTTATTTCGATAAAGTCAATCAACAGTACTGAGTTTCGTACCATCACACCCGCAAGCGCAATCATACCAATGAATGAGGTAGCGGTAAAGAATGCACCCAAAAGCCAGTGTCCTAAAACTATTCCAATCAATGAGAGTGGGATGGCCAGCATCATCACAATGGGAGTTTTGAAATTTTGAAACCACCCAACAATGAGCATGTAAATAATAATGATCACAATCAAGAAAGCACCTCCCAGATCGCGAAATACCTCCAAAGTAATCTGCCATTCGCCATCCCACTTTACGGTGAAGTCCGACTCATCCTCTGGCTGACTCATGTACAATTCATTGATGGAGTAACCCTTTGGCAATTCTATTTTGTTGAGCTTTTCAGTCATTCCTAAAATAGCGTAGGCTGGACTTTCAAGCTCCCCTGCCATGTCTGCCAATACATACACCACCCGCTTCTGATCTTTCCTATAAATAGTCGGGCGCAAGGTATCTTTACTCACCTTCGCAAAATCACTGACTGGCACCATGTTGCCTTGCCCCCCTTTTACCTTGAGGTTTTGAATGGATCCCATGCTTGATTTGTCCTGGTCATTGAGCGCCAGAACAATCCCCACAGGCTGCGTAGCATTTTCATCATATAGATTGGAGATCGGGTACTCCCCTAGCAAATAAGTAAGGTTGCCCACCACTTGCTGGGGTACGATTCCGTGAAGCATTGCCTTTTCCCTATCAATGTCCAGTTTGTACTCTGTCTGCCCTGCCTCAACGTACCAATCTACGTCCACAACGTCATCGGTATTAGCTAATATTTCCTTCACTTGCCGCGCTACATGGATTTGTTCTGTATAATCGGGCCCGTACACTTCTACAACCAAAGTAGACAATACAGGAGGGCCCGGTGGTACTTCCACAATTTTTACATTGGCATCATATTTTGCTGCAATCTTTTGAACTCCCGGTCTCACAGCAGAGGCAATCTCGTGGCTCTGACGTGCACGGTCTTCTTTGTTGGTCAAATTGACCTGGATGTCTGCCATGTAGCTTCCTCCCCTTAGGTCGTAGTGCCTTACCAATCCATTGAATGTGATGGGCGCAGAGGTACCAACGTAATTCTGATAATGAACTACTTCAGGAACGTTGGAAATGTATTGGGCAATTTCCTTAGTCACCGCAGCCGTACGCTCCAGCGTTGTTCCTTCAGGCATATCAATTACCACCTGAAACTCGTTCTTGTTGTCAAATGGAAGCATTTTAACCGCCACCGTTTTGGTGAAGAACAACGATACCGATCCAACCAGTAATACAACCGTAATCCCCAGCATGACAAAACGTTTTACTTTACTGTCCAGAAAAGGTTGTTCAATAGCATGATACACTTTATAAATCCACCCGTGATCATGGGTCTCTTCTTCTTTGCTTTCTTGGGTATCTTTTTCCTTCAGCAGGTGATAACCCAAATACGGTGTGATGGTAAGTGCTACAAAAAGCGACAGCATCATGGCAATGGAGGCACCTATGGGCATCGGGCTCATATAAGGTCCCATCATACCTGAAACGAATGCCATGGGCAGTATGGCAGCAATCACCGTAAAGGTGGCAAGAATGGTGGGATTACCCACCTCGTTGATCGCGTAGATGGCTGCTTGTTTGAACGGCAATCGCTTTGCCTTAAAGTGGCGGTGCATATTTTCTGCTATGATAATACTGTCATCCACTACAATGCCCACCACAAATACAAGTGCAAACAACGTAATCCTGTTGAGGGTGTAGTCGAGCATGTAGTAGCTGAACAAAGTAAGCGCGAAGGTCAATGGTACGGAGAGAAATACCACCAGGCCTCCCCGCCAGCCCATCGCTAGCATCACCAACACGGTAACAGCAACGATGGCAACGGCAAGGTGAAGCAACAGCTCCCCTACCTTATGCGATGCCGTCTCGCCATAGTTACGGGTTACCGTCACATTAACATCTTGAGGAATAAGAGTTTTTTCCAGCCGTTCTATTTGATCAAGTATCTTGGCCGATACCTTCATGGCATCAGCACCTTTTATCTTTGCGATAGATAAAGTGACAGCCGGATACTCTGAAGGATTCGATGCATATGAAGTGGCTGCTTTTCCATAGCCAAACGATACATAATTTTGTGGCGTGCCCGGCCCATCTGTTATGTGTGCAACCTGATGTAAATACACGGGCATTCCTTTATTGACTCCAACTACTATTCCTTCAAGGTCTTCGACAGAGGAAAGAAAGTGTCCAGTGGTTAATAAAAATTCTTCATCGCCCGATACAAATTTACCGGATTGGGTGCTGCTGTTACTTGCTTTCACCATTTGCATGATGCCCAGCACGTCAACGCCATTCTCGGCCATCTTGTCTTTGTCCACCACCACTTTGAGTTGACGGGATCGTCCTCCGATTTCTTTGGTGATGGCCACATCCTTTATCTTCTCTATTTCAGAAGTAACTTCTTCTGCAATTTGTCTCAGTTGAAAATCATCATATACATTGCTCCAAAGGGTAACTCCCAGCATGGGCACATCGTCAATCGAACGTGTTTTAACTATTGGCTTATACACGCCTTCAGGAAAAATGTGTTCATTCTTCATCAGCTCATCATATAGCTTTACATAAGATCGTTCTGTATCCTCACCTACATAAAACTGAATGACCATCACCGCTTGTCCGTTCATGGCCATGCTATGCACATGTTCTACCCCCTTAATGTTGGAGATAATTTTTTCCAAAGGTTTTACTACCCTGCTTTCCATTTCAGCAGGTGTTGCCCCCGGATAACCAACCATGATATCGGCCATCGGCACAATGATCTGCGGTTCCTCTTCCCTCGGTATTAGAAATGAGCTGTATACACCAATCAACATCATGGCTACCATCAATAAAATGGTGAGCTTAGAGTTGATAAAAAATCCTGCTACTTTACCTGAAATCCCGTCTTGCATTCTGTTACTATTATAAACCCTTATTTACTTCATTCGCCACGCGCACAGCAGCACCATTATAGAGCTTGCCCTCGGAGGCAACAATGTATTTCTCCCCTGACTGGATACCTGATAGCACTTCAATCATTCCATTGTTGCTTTTTCCCACACGCAACCATCTCAGAATGGCTGTATTGTTATCGTCTATGGTGTACGTACCAGTTAACTGACCATTATATACCAAAGCCTTTTCATCAATTACCGGGGCAGCATGCTCACTGCCAGCAGTTTTTGATAAGATCACATTGACAAACATTCCTGGTAATATGTCTTTGTCCACATTATCCAGATCAATTTTTACCAAATACTGGCCGCCCGTATTTTTAGCGGAGCGACTCACTTCACTTACCCTACCCATCAATTTTTTTTCCGAGGACTTGACAAAAATGTTGGCCATCGCTCCTTTCTGTATTTGTGTGATTGCTGTCTCCGGCACCATCACTACAGCCTGGTAGTCAGAAGTTCCCTCTATAGCTATCAAAGGCATGCCCGGTACAGCGATGTCTCCCACTTTTACAAACGTATTGGACACCACTCCTGAAAATGGAGCCAGGATGTTGGTAAAGGCAAATTGTGCCTGTACTTCCTTCATCATTTGATGGGCAGCTTCCAACCCTGCCTTGGCCATTTCATATTGCAGGGTCATCCCTTCCAACTCTTTCTCAGACGCACTTCCTTTTTCATAAAGTGATTTAAAACGATCATAATCTCTCTGTGCACTTTCAAAGGCTGCTTTAGCCTGGTTGATAGATGCCTCTACTTGCCCTTTCTTTGCCCCGAGGTCAGCACTACTGAGAGACACCAGTAGTTGCCCTTCTCGCACTGGCTGCCCTACATTGACATGCAGTTGAGTAACGTTTCCCATCATTCGGGTGCTGAGATTGGCGCTGTTGCGCGCTTCGATTTTTCCACTTGCTGTAAATAATCCTCCTGATGCTATAGATCCCACTGTTGCTATGCTTACTTCAACAGGCGGCAGCTTGGTACCACTTTGAGTTTGATCCCCCCCACAGCTGATTGTACCAAGCGTTACAGCAACAACTATTATAGATTGTATAATTTTCATTTCTATCGTGTTAAAAATTCTAAATATTCTTTAGTGAAATTGTATTCAAAAATGGCCTGCCTGAATTCCAGTTCCTTCTGGAACATTTGTGTTTCAGCCATGAGTAAATCTGTAGTTTTTTCCAACCCCTCTTCAAAGCGGTCCTTTCTAATCCTGTAGGCTTCAGCAGATTGATCGAGTGCCAGTCGGGTGAGCTGTACTTTACGTTCAGCATCTGCAAGCTGGCGATTGGTCTTGTTCAGTTCCATTTGTTGTTGAAGCTTGTATTGTTCATTTTCCATCCTGGCCTTGTCAGTTTCAGCCTTTGCCTTCGACATCTTTCCTACCGACTTATAGCCATCAAACAGGTTCCATGAAAGTTTCGCTCCTACCAGGTAACCACTGGCGCTCATTCCCAACAGTTGCTCGTCATACAATTGGTAACTGCCAAATGCATTAATGGTGGGCAAAAACTTCATCCTGCTGGAACGCAACATTTTTTCATATCCTGTTACCGATTTTTCCATGGCCACAATGTCTTTTCTGAAAGAGGAAAGCAGCTGTGGATAGTCAACTTGCTCAATAGAAATAGGCGCACGCTCGGTTGGTTTGTAGATTGTTCCTTCAGCACCCTTTCCCATCAAAAAGCCGATGTACTCGGAAGCATTTCTGATGTTGGTTTTGGCATACCTCAACTGGTTTTCAACTTCTGTTGCCCTCACTTGTACCGCCAACAGATCCGACTTTTGAATCAACCCTTCTTCATAATAATCAGTAATCAGCTTCACTCCTTCCTGAGAGGTAACCCGCGCCCGCTCCAGTACTTCAGCGGCTTCATAAGCCAATTGCAATTGCATATATGCCTTGCCTACTTCCAGTTCCATGGCCTCCCTTGTCCTGTCTGCCTGCAGCTGAATGGCATCTTGTTGAATTTTAGCAGCTTGCCGCTCATACACTCCATCCAGATTGAATAAGGGCTGCAGCACCAACACCTCTGTGGCGTAATTTTGTGTGCGACTGGGATCGTTCAGTTGGGCAGGGTCAAAGTCTGCGGGTGTCAATATCTCTTGATTGAGTTTAGCACCAAAAGCCATCAGCGGATTGGTGGTAGACATGGCTGTATGCGACACAGACAATGACGGAAGGTAAAGGGCATTGGATTGACGATAATCCGCTCTCGCCATGCTCACCTGTTGATCTGCTATTTTTATTTGATAGTTATTCGATGCTACATTTTCTAATAATTCCGATTGTGATATCCTTAAGGTATCCTGACTGAATAGCGGATAATTGACAGTCAGCCCTGCAATGACTAATAAATACACTACTTTTTTCATTCACGCTGTTTATTTTACTGCAAAGGTAGGTCAAGGTTATTTCCTACTCGGTGACTTTAGTTACATGTGAATGTCGGCCAACAAATATTTGTCTTGAAAACTGGCAGCAGAGGAGTATAGCGCATGAGTGCGTAGTCAACTTGCGATGTCTGCTTACCTTCTCACACCAGAAAGTGCGTCAATAGGCAACGATCCGAGCCATGGTCGTTATGGGTTCACTCATTATATACCACTGGCATTAATTTTTAGTCACTTCATCTGAATTATGAATACATAATATTTAAAAAGATGGTAAGTTGAGTTCAGAAGAATAATACACCTAACAAACCAACCATCATGCCAATCAAAAGAAGGGATTTCGTCAAAATGCTGCCACTTGGAGCAATTTTACCTGGTCAAGCTTTGAGTAGTCTTTTCACCGAAAACCATCCACTACCCAGTGATGACTTACAGCCAACGCGAAAACAAAAGGACATTGAACAACTCTATAAAGAAGCCATCGTTATTGATGGACTGATCATCGGCCGTGGATGGAACAAGGACTCCATGAAGGCATTGGATGAATCGGGCTATACAGGTTTCAATGCTTCCGTTGATTCAGGAAATCTCGCGAAAGGACTTAAGAACCTGGAAGAATGGCAAAAGCGCATTCAGGAAAACGCCAATCGATTGCTACTCGCCACCAGCGCCAACGATTATGTGCGCGCAAAGAAAGAAAATAAAACGGCCATCATGTTGGGTTTTCAGAATGCTACTATGGTAGAGGACTCCATCGAGAACCTGGATAAACTGTACAAGGCAGGCACACGATGGATACAGCTCACTTACAATGAACGCAACCTGTTGGGTGATGGGTGCACCGAACGAACCAATGCAGGATTGTCTGATTTTGGAATTGAAGTGGTGGAACGCATGAATGAACTCGGCATCATCGTAGACGTATCACATTGTGGTAAACAAACCACCATCGATGGAATAAAATTCAGTAAGTACGGAGCGTCTATCAACCACTCCATGTGCGAGGCATTGTATAAAAATCATCCGCGCGCAAAGACAGACGACCAGATTCGTGCCATGGCAGACAAAGGTGGCGTGATCGGTATTATTTGTCTTGGCTATATGATTGGTCCAAATCTGGGTACCGAAACAACCCTGGAGACGTACGTAGATCACATAGCACACGCAGTAAAAGTGGGTGGAATTGACCACGTTGGTCTCGGGGCAGACTTTGCCATCCAGGGGCTGGAGGCCAGCGGAGCAACGCGTGACAATTGGTACGTACCTCGTCTCACTCGTTTCAAAGATACTTACAACGTGCAATGGCCACCCTGGATCCCGGAACTCGATACCACCCATCGCTACCGCCACGTTGCCAGGGCACTCAACAAAAGTGGTTTCAGCTCAGGTGATATCGAGAAGATACTTGGCCAAAACTGGCTCAGGTACTATCGTGAAACATTAAAATCCTGAAATAACATTTAATTTATTCTGTTACTACCCTACGCTCATTTAATAAACGCGTGAAATATTCAGCAATCTTTTTTCTAATAATAATTGTTTCAATAACTGGCTGCACTCCATCCAACAAAACAGAAGATAAGATCATTTACGATGTGGTATTTAGAGAAGACCTGGCGGGCACTTACGAAAAGTGGAAAACAGCAGATGATCGCTTTGGCTTTTACTACACCTTCACAGACAGAGGTCGTGGCCCGGAGTACAGAGAAGAAATCTCATTGAATAAACAGCATTTCATCACCGCTCAAACGGTAAAGGGTGTGAACTACCTGAAGGTATCAGTTGATGAAAGTTTTTCAAGCACCGATGCCACCGCCACCAGCAAGAACCTGATGGGAACAGCGAAAGGAGACTTCTACGGAGATAAACTGTATTTCCGCTATGATGGATCCCCTGCAGTGTATGAAATATTGGCTCAACTGTTGTTGAAATCCGAAACAGGGAAAGTAAAACTGTATCCTGAAGGGGAAGCCGAACTAACAAAAAAAATCCCGCTCAAACTTTCAAACGGCTCCCCTGTCGAACTGCTGGTAATCAATGGCCTCGACCTCGACCCTACTTACTTGTGGATGATGGGCGACCAGATGGTTGGAAAAATAGCTGGCAACCTTCACATCGTGAGAAAGGACTTGAGCGACATGCGCCTTGAAATGAAAAAAATGCAGGGCGACATTGAAGATGAAAGTCTTCTCGAAGTGGCCAAAAGCCTAACACATAAAATCAATAAGGTTGTTATTCAAAATGTGAATGTATTTACCGCTGGCGGAGCTTTGCTTCCCAACAGGGACGTATTTGTAGAGGGATCAACCCTCAAAGGCATTCACCCTGCAGGAACCAAGGCGCCAGAAAAAAATGCTGAACTAATTGACGGGACGGGAAAAACCCTCCTGCCAGGCATGTTCGACATGCATACCCACAATGATAAGTTCAGAGGGATATTATACCTCGCAGGAGGAATTACCTCGGTGCGCGACATGGCCAACAACAAACAATTGAAAAGCCTGGCAGCGCAATTCAATAACAATGAAATTCTCGGTCCACGCATCGTTGCCTATTGTGGCATCATAGATGGCTCAGGACCGTATGCCAATCAACGGAATGTGGTTGAAAACCTGGAAGAGGGTTTAGCAGAGATTCAGGATTATAAAGATTTGGGTTATCAACAAATCAAATTGTACAGCTCCATCCGACCCGAATGGGTTAGCCCATTAACCAACAAGGCACATCAATTGGGAATGAGGGTAAGCGGACATATCCCCGCCTACATGACTGCCACTCAAGCCATCAACCAGGGCTATGACGAGATTCAACACATCAACATGTTGTTCCTTAATTTCTTGCCCGACACAATAGATACACGTACACCGTTGCGCTTTACGATGCCTGCGCAACATGGTGCCGACCTCGACATCAACTCGAAAGCCTATCAGGATTTTGTGAAGCTTTTAAAAACAAAGCATATTCTTGTGGATCCCACCGTGGCCATTTTTGAAAATATGCTACTGGCGCAAACCGGTGAACTGAGTCCTACTTACCAGGCGGTGGCAAACCGATTCCCGATCGTAGATCAGCGCAGCTTTTACACCGGAGGTCTTTCAAAAGAAGGCGATCAGGTGACTAGGTACAAGGCCAGCTTTGACAAGATGCTGGCAGTAGTCTATGATTTATACAAGAACGGAGTACCCATCGTTCCAGGAACTGATGGATTGCCTGGCTTTTTGTACCACAGAGAACTTGAGCTGTATGTGCAGGCAGGTATTCCCGCTGCCGATGTGTTAAAAATGGCAACCATTACTTCCGCAGAAATTACCGGTGTTTCCCAATCAACTGGTTCCATTGAAGCGGGCAAACAGGCAGACCTGATTTTGATTGACGGAAATCCACTGGAACAAATCAGTGACATTCGAAAGATAGAATGGACCATGAAGGGAGGCCACCTCTACCATGCAAAAGACCTGTACAGCTCGCTGGGCGTCAAACACTTTAAGTAGGAATTCGCCAGGCCACCAGCCCTACCCGCAATAAAAAAAGGTGATCACATGGTGATCATCTTTTTTATTCATCAACCCATTAGCGAAGGATTACCGTCATTACTTCTGACCTCAACTTCCATATTTCAAGGTTAAAGACAACTGTCCGGCATGATAGGCCGTGTGAGAGATGATACGACCTAAAGCCTCAGCTTTTGTTTTGGTTCCAAACTCATTGGTCGTGATGGGTTGTAACCACGCGTCATCACTTTGCTTTTCGAGGATGGCCTTCAACGTTTCGAACGCTTCCTGCTGATAATCCAATAACTCCTTCAGGTTTACCCATTCACCCGTATCGTGTTGCGCTGCTACTGTCTTGGCGCGAACCTTAAGCTCCACTGCACCAAACACGTTTTTGGCAAAGAGTAATTCCACATCGCCAATATGACGAATGAGAAAGCCGGCACTGTTTTTAGTGTTAATCAGCTCTTTAGTCAATTGTTCTTCGCTAATGTCTTTTAACAAATTGGTAAACCGCGTACGGGCCTCAGCCCATGTTTGAAGATAAAGTTGTGTCATTATTAGAGGATAAGATTAAAAAGATAACCGGAGATCATAATACAGCCTGTCACCACTGCCAGAAATATCAATACAAGTTTAGTGGACATCACCTTTTTCAAAAGAGTGGCTTCAGGGATGGATAAGCCGACCACTGCCATCATAAAAGCAAGAGAGGTACCAATGGGAATTCCCTTGGCCACAAAAACCTGGATGAGTGGAATGATGCCCGCGGCATTGGCATACATAGGCACACCCAGCAGCACGGCAAGGGGAACAGCATACCATGTGTCTTTACCAATGTACTGTTCGAAAAAACCTTCAGGTACATATCCGTGCATGGCCGCACCGATGGCGATACCGATGAGTACGTACACGACAACACTTTTGACGATGCCAAAAGCTTCTCTGCAAATACTGGGTAAGCGCTGTACAAAAGAGGTCTTTTCAGCGGCAAAGGCTTCCTGTTCGGCTTTGGCTTGCTTCCACACATTGTGCACCCAATCGGTGAGCAAGGGTTCAAGATTCATCTTACTGAGAATGACTCCGCTGATCACCCCCAACAATATTCCGCTGATGATATAAACAAGGGTGGTCTTCAAACCAAACATCCCAAGGAATATGGCGATGGCGACTTCATTCACCAATGGAGAAGTAATCAGAAAAGCAAAAGTGACCCCTAATGGAATGCCCCCTTTGACAAAACCTATGAACAAGGGCACGGAAGAACAGGAACAAAAAGGGGTGATCGCCCCAAAGGTGGATGCTGCAACGTATTCACCACCATAAAGTTTGTTGCGTGACAGAAAGTTCTTGATGCGGTCGATGGGAAAGTAAGAGTTGACAATTCCCATGAGGAAGGTGATAAGGAAAAGGAGAATGAGAATTTTCAGGGTGTCATAGACGAAGAAGTTTAACGCCTCTCCCAGGTGACTTTGTGCTGAAATATTAAAAACAGAATAAATGAGCCAGTCAGCAAAATGTTGAAGCCAGTCGAACATGAGTAATGGGATTTACAACAAAGACAGGCACACTTATGCCTGCAATAATAATTTTACCTCATCAGACATAGGCACACGTCCTTTGATGGTAATTTGTTCGTCAATGACCAGAGCCGGTGTTGACATCACGTTGTACTCCATAATTTTCTCAATGTCTTCAATCTTTTCAACGGTAGCTTCAATGCCGAGTTGATCGATCACTCCCTTTACTACCGCTTCCGTTTGTTTGCACTTTGGGCATCCAGTGCCAAGGATTTTTATGTGTTTCATTGGTCTTTATTTATCAATCGTAATATTACGCTAGAAGCCATCCATTTATAATGACAGATATCATGAATGGATGCATTTGAGGAATGAACTTTATCAGGTAATAATTACCCACCACACCCTTCCACTTGATATAGTTTGCGATTGTTTTGAAGATGGGTCGAATGAAGAATCCTGCAGCTATGAAATGGACATCTAGAATACCGTAGTCATTCCATAGCCACACCCATGCAACTGGCGCGCGTGTTGTGCGGTTGGGGGTGGGTGGTTCATGCGTGACTTGCAGAATTCATGTACCTTCCTATGATACGCACGCTTCAGATTACTATGAAATACCGACTAACCCCCTTTCCGTCATTCAGAAGGAGCCTGGGATAGTTCTCATAACTATGGGAGTTTGGTTGTAGGCGACTGAAGAATCCCATGGCTATGAAATGGACATCTGGAATACCGTAATCATTCCATAGCTGCAACTGGCGCGCGTGTTGTGC
>DDTF01000020.1 GCA_002345965.1 Flammeovirgaceae bacterium UBA2371 | reverse complement strand
GTATAAAGCTATGTATAGTAATAAACTCATAAACCAGATGACCGAGATATTAAAATATAAAGTATCAAACGACTGACCTAAGAAAGGTTTGGTCGGATTATAGAAATTGGCGGTAAAGTCAAGTTGATGAGCGGGCCGATGGTCTTCAAAGTATATAGGATAAATTTTTTGAATCAACTGTCCTTTCCACTCCAAAATTCTCACAGGGCTATTTGAGTTTTCTACCATTTGAGTAACCGACTCATTCTTGTATTTCATCAGGGTGCTGTTGTACACCTCCAACTTCTCAGGTGTATCAGTCAGTGAGGCCACCAAAGCTTCCCTTTCGTTTGTGGCACTGTTGCCCCGAAGTTGATAATAGGCCTTGAGCGTTTTCACAAACTTAACCGTGCTCTGGTAAGTAACCGAATCAAATTGTCCTATCTCCAATTTTTTTATTTCAGGAAAATTTTCCTCTCCCACTTTTTTCACTTCATGCCGCAGTTCATTTTGAATCAATGCCAATGTTCCTTTCACCGGATTATCCTCACTATGATCTCTCCATTGGCTCCTGTGATTTAACACAAAAGCCAATTTAGACTCTAAGCTTGGAATATAGTATACCCTCTTGTATTCCGACAATGCCTTTTTCTTTTCCAGCTCATAAAACATCTTTTCATAAGGATTGTCTTTAAACTGAGTGACCATATAAGCCTCAAAGGCCCATCTGGAGGCCATCAGCTCCCCTAGCAAAGGAATACCATTTGGTGTACCCACCTTTGGATTGAATTTGTCAAAACTGATGACAACGCCACTTAATAACAATTGAGGAATAATAAGTATTGGAATTAAAATATAAATCGTAACTGCAGAATCGAATGCAGAGGAGATATTCAGTCCGAGGATGTTAGCGAAGCAACTACAAGAAAAAAGTATAAGCCAATACCTCATCTCCGAAAGTGGAATTTCCAATATCCAGTTGCCGACAATGATGAAGGATATGGTTTGAAGGGCGGACACGCTAAAAAGTATAAACACCTTTGACATGAGGTACCCGCTCTTACTCAAGTGCAAATAACGTTCTCGCTTTAATATTTTTCTGTCATGAAATATTTCTTCGGCACTCACAATAAGCCCAACGAAGAGTGCCACCACCACACTCATGAAAAAATAGACAGGAACGTTATTGTTATGAAAAAAGGTGTATTGCGGATTATCTACACCGATGGCATCATAATACTTAACGAAATAAGAAATGAACAGCGCCAGAATCGGTGCAATGGTAAAATTTATGGCAAGATACTGTTTGTTGGAAATCTTGGAGAATAAATCCCGTTTCACAAACACGCTAAATTGTTTAAACCAATTGGGCAAATGCAGCGAAGTTGGGATCTCATCTTCAGAAGGCTCTACCTTCGGAATTCTTATTCTCTGCTTAAAGTATTGGTACCATTGACCGGGGGAAATCTTACGCGTGTGTGTGAACCTTCCAAATTCATTAACTACCCTCGTTTCAATTATACTGAAAACCTTTTCGGGATTAATATTGCCACACTCAGGACATGCACCAGGTGTTTTGTTCACCGCATTAACAATTTCCTGGAAGTAAGTCATCGATTCCACAGGGTTGCCATAATAAATCTGAAATCCGCCCACATCCAGTATGATCAGTGTGTCAAACATCTTGAAGATATCTGACGAGGGTTGGTGGATAACCACAAATATCATTTTTCCCCGCAGTGCCAATTCCTTCAGTAGGTCCATTATGTTCTCTGAATCTCTGGACGACAATCCTGAAGTAGGTTCATCTACAAAAAGTATGGTAGGCTCGCGCAATAATTCCAGGCCAATATTCAATCTCTTGCGTTGTCCGCCACTAATTGTTTTCTGAAGCGGACTGCCAACTTTTAAATCCCTTGTTTCCGATATACCCAATGAAACCAGCACCCTTTCAACTACCTCTGCAATTTCCTGTTTAGTGTAGTGCCCAAAGCACAGACGTGCTGCATAATACAGGTTTTCAAAAACCGTGAGGTCTTCCATCAATAAGTCATCCTGAGGAATAAATCCTACCACTCCCCGAATCGCCTTTTGGTCTTCGTGTACATCAATGCCATTGATTAGAACCCGTCCGCTGGAAGGACGTTCCGAACCATTGAGCACGTTTAGAAGCGTAGACTTCCCCGAACCACTGGCGCCCATTATGCCAATTAACTTGCCTCCCTTTTCGGAAATGGTGATATTTTGAAGTCCTGCACGTCCGCTCTTGAAATGGTAGAAAATATGCTCTGCCACAAAGCTCACTTCGTTCTCTACCTCCTCCACTAAAAATTTGCTAACGATATCGCTGTAATAAATCGTGTCAATCTTATTACCACGGATGGTACTTCCTGTTGGAAGCACATCAATCTTTCTACTTTTCAGTGGTACGCTATTCAGGTACAGCGTTGATATTCCAAGATATTTTATAAAATAGGTTTCAATGTCCTGTAGTCTCAAGATGGCAATCAGACCTGTCAATTTTTTGGCCATTATCCTGGGACCAGGATATTCAAAATCGTCTGATCCCTCATCGATAACCATAATATTCTTGGAAGCCAGTTCCTCCAGGTCCTGCCCCACCACAAACAAACGCATGGCTTTCAGGTCTTTTTGAGGAATCTTTAGTGCTTCTCCTATATAAAAAATGAGGTTCTCTTGTCGTTCGGAAATGGATCCATCTGCATAAACCAATTCCACAATTTTGATAACCAGTACCGCCTTTTGCTGCATAGTAAGCGCCTGGTTTACCTTTTTGGATATTTGCATTATTTGCGACCAATCGTCAACAAATTGTTTGGTATCCTCATCAGCGGAGATGGTATCCTCGGCTGTCCTGTTAGAGGATTTGCAAAAATCATCGAATAAATTGAGGTAGTAACGTGTTAATTCCTGGTTTAGGTGTAACCCAAGAAATTCTTTGATGTTGGAACGTTCGTCTTCAGTTATCCGCTCCTTGGCAACAATGGCAAAAAGCTGAATGATCGCCTTTAGTAGTTCTTCGCTCATTTAGCTGTACCTCTGTTTATGATCTTTCTTCACCTTGTACTTACATACGAAATAAGGCTTAAAATAGTTAAAAATTAAGTTTCCAAAGTATGAAGATTCAAATAATATATTTTATAATCAGAGTAAGCCAGCTTCTTCTCTTTTTAATGGAATAAAATTATATTTTTACCATAACGATTTAATCTATGCAAACAATCCGCCATTTTGTTTTCTCTGTAGTATTAACTTTCTCTTTCCTTCCAGCATTTTGCCAGAATTCTATACTATGGGAAGTCAGCGGGAACGGATTAGATCACCCCTCCTATTTGCTTGGATCCCTTAAGTTTATTGGAGAGAAGGAGTATTTCCTACCCAAAGAAATTGTTGATCGCATTAAAACATCACAACTATTTGCCATTGAAGACGAGGTAAATCATCATGCCCAGCATGAGCTGAACAAAGCCATACACTTTCCCAAGGGTAAATCCCTGGCGTCCGTCTTGTCTCCAGAGGATTATAACAAAGTCGAAAATTTCTTTCTTAAGGAGTTTAAGATATCTCAAAAGAAGTTTAAAAAGAATTACGCCACCCTTAAGCCTCTTGCTTTATCTATCGCCATGACCAGGCTTTCTCTCAATGAGGGAGTAAAATTCTATGACATTGAATTATTGAAGATGGCCAATAGCCTAAGAATCGCCACCTTTAGTCTGGAACCTATTGAGCGTGAGGCACAAGCTTTCAATGCTTTTGCTGTGGAAGACCAGGCCAAAGCTTTATTACACAGCATAGACAATTTTGAAACTCAAAAAATGGAATTTAAAAATTTAGAAGCAGCCTATACAGAGGGTGACATCAATCGTGTGTTTGAGTATTCCCTGCATCCTTTTGAAAACAACCAAAATTTTATTGAGGAGTTTTACTATAAAAGGAATGAAGAATGGCTACCCAAAATAGAAAAGATGTTTGCCGAACAAAAATCTTTTGTCACCGTTGGAGTGACTCACCTCAAAGGTGAAAAAGGCTTATTAAACTTGCTTAAATCTAAAGGCTACATTCTCACACCCATTGCTGTAACCCAATAGCTATCCCACTCTTTTAGTTACCAGGTCTGAAAGAATCAACAAACTCTCACGGAGGTATTCGTCCTTAAGCTTTACCAATTCATCCTCAGACAACCCATCGTTGTTCTTCAACTTGGCACTGAGGTCTTTATTCATGGCCTTCTTCTTCTCAGCTTCTTCCATTTCCTTTCTTCGCTTGGCCTCATTGAGGGAAATTTTTGTTTCCGCCAGGCTCTTCTTTAAGTCTTCCGTCTCGTTGATGTATTGTTTTAAATTCTGATCATACTTAGCCCGCTCCTGATAGAATTTGTTCAGACTGGCGATTACCTTATCATTAACATCAGATCGCTTTTGAAAAGGAGTACCTTTAATCACGTCCCAGGGCAGCGCATTTAAGTTAGAGCTCTCTCCGTATTGCTTACTGCTCAATGCAGAAGGAAGAATAATGTCTGGAGTGACCCCTTTGTTTTGAGTACTACTACCTGTAACTCTGTAAAATTTCTGAAAAGTAAGTTTCAATTCACCTACTTCATCCTTGTCATTGATAAATCGCTTAAGGTCCAACACAGTTTGCACAGTACCTTTACCGTAAGTTGACTCACCTGTAATAACACCACGTTGATAATCCTGAATGGCACCAGCAAAAATTTCAGAAGCAGAAGCACTGAAACGATTGGTCATCACAACCAACGGACCGTTGTACAATACGCTTTTATCATCATCCATACCCACCTCTACTTTATTCACTGTATTCTTCACCTGCACAACTGGCCCATCTTTTATAAAGAGACCAGTTAAGTCGATGGCTTCTGCCAATGAACCTCCACCATTGTTTCTCAAATCCATTACTATTCCATCTACATTTTCTTCCTGCAATTCCTGAATCAGTTTCTTCACATCTCTTGTTGTACTTCTGTAGTTAGGATCACCCTTTTGGTACGCATCAAAATCCATGTAAAAGCTAGGTAAAGAAATAACTCCCAACTTCATGGGTCTGCTTCCTACCTGATAGTTGATAATACTCTTTTTAGCAGCCTGATCTTCCAATTTGATTTTGTCCCTCACTAGCAAAAGTTCCTGCGAGGGTCCATTTACTCCCGTTTCGGCAGGCAAATACTGCAAGCGTACCGTTGTGCCTTTAGGCCCCTTAATCAGCTTTACGACCTCATCCAGTCTCCATCCTACTACATCTACCATCTCACCATCAACACCCTGGCCTACACCTATAATAAGGTCATTGACATGCAGCTTTCCTGATTTCTCAGCAGGACCACCGGGTAAAACTTCAAAAATTTTGGTGAAGTCATTTTCAAACTGAAGTCTGGCACCAATTCCTTCCAAAGAAAGGCTCATGGATTGCTTAAACAGATCTGAAGCTTTAGGTGAAAAATAATTGGTGTGAGGGTCGTAAGCTTCAGTGATAGTGTTCATGTAAACACTAAATATATCCTCGCTGTTAAACTGATCAATGTTTTTGACAAACCGGTCATATCGCTTGTGCAAAGCTTCCTCTATCTCAGGTTGACTTTTACCAGCCAGTTTCAAACTAAGCACCTGACTTTTAATAATTTTTCTCCAAATGTCATCGAGCTCTGCGGTGGTATTGGCCCATGGCTCTTTTTCCCTGTCAGTTTCATAGTACTCGTCAAGGGTAAAGTCATAACTCTGGCCAATCAAATGCTTTGTCACGTAGTCCATGCGCTCATAGTATCGCTTCCTGAAAACTTTGTAAATATCATAAGCAGGAGACACATCCTCATTTCGCGTAAGATCATCGATTTGAAAACGATACTTATCGAAGGACTTTATATCCGAAGCAAGAAAGTAAGTTTTGTTATTATCTAATTCACCGATATAACTGTCAAGAATGGCTGATGATAACGAGTCGTTGAGTTGAAGCTTTCGATAATGATTATTGTCAAGGATATAGGATACCACGCGCGCTTCCTTCCCATAAACAGGCTTGGGTTTTAGTTGAGTAGTATCCGAGGTGCCCGGATGGGCAGCTTGCAACAAAAAAATGGCAAAGCTGAACAAAAATGTTAAAAAAAATCGATTCATACCTTAAATGTCAATGTTAAGGGAGTATACGGATTTGTTAGCAAAACCGATGCCTTGTTTATACAAATGGCACTAAACTCCGGCTTTATCAAAATCAAACTCCTCAAGAAATTTTTGAGCTTGCTCCACAGTTTGAAACTCGTAATGTTTTTTGCCTTTAAGACTGGAATGAATTTCAACTTTCACCAGGTCAATATCTTTGGTATTACGAACAAAATGAGGCTTTTCTAACTTGTAATCTTCCCCTTCCTTTCTGGAGATATGGAATTGAGTTGCTCTTACATTTTTGCAATAGGAACACTGATAATGTTTTAACAGTTCACTGGGAGTTCCATCGCTGTGATTTTCAATAATTTCTTCACGTACCACTTTCATGGTATAGAAACCACAGTTCCCACAACGCAAAGCGATCAGGTGGCCATCGTATTTTTCAATTTTGACATCCCCGGTTTTCTCATCAATCCACACATCGTAGTCAATTGAAAAAACATCCTCTTCAGCTTGCATCCCTTCGTTGAGATGTACATCCTCTTCAGACTCGCTGAGGAGACGCATCTTATTATTAGTTTTTGGATTGGTGCGGGGCAGATATCTCCATTTTTTAAGCTTCTTGTTCAACTTGGTAGGGTAGTAATATTCTAAAATCAAGGCACCTACATAGCCTACCATAGTAGCTCCGGCAAACGCCATGAATAGTCTAACAAAAAACCAGACACCCACCTCAGCAATCTTGCCTTCACCATAAAGATTGATAATCATGGCCGCTCCAAGTCCGAAGGCATAGAGTGTC
>DDTF01000011.1 GCA_002345965.1 Flammeovirgaceae bacterium UBA2371 | reverse complement strand
TTCTTGCTGGCGGTGAGCGCGGGTGTAGACTCCATGGCCATGCTTCACCTGTTCAGCAAGGGTGGGTACAATTTTGCGGTAGCGCATTGCAACTTCCAGCTGCGCGGCAGCGCGTCCGAAGAAGACGAAAAGCTGGTGAAAAAAACCTGCGAAGCATTGAATATACCGTTTCATACCACCCGCTTTCACACCAACAATTATGCCGCTGCCAACAGCCTGTCGGTACAAATGGCGGCACGCGAACTGCGCTATACTTGGTTTCGCCAATTGATGCAGCAGCACCACTACCAGTGGCTGGCTACGGCACACCACCTCAACGACAATTTGGAAACCACGTTGCTGAACTTCGTGCGCGGCACGGGCATTAGCGGGGTGCGCGGTATCCCTCCTGTAAACAGCAACATCATCCGGCCACTGCTGGCGTTCAGCAAAGCGGAGCTAGTGGCCTACGCCACTGCACAACGCATCGCCTGGCGCGAAGATGCTTCCAACGCCAGCGAAGACTATGACCGCAACTTCCTGCGCCACCAGGTGATCCCGCATTTGCAACTACTCAACCCCGCGCTGGAAGAGACCTTCAAAAGAAGCAACCAGCGGCTATTGGGTGCAGAGGCCATTTTTCTGCTTGGCCTCCAGCACCTGAAAAGAACTTACGTGCGCGAAGCAGGCGGAAACCTGTACATCGACAAGGCCTTACTGCAACAAACACCCTATCCCGAAGTAGTAGTTTGGGAGTTGCTGAAAACCTATGGTTTCAACTACAGCCAGTGTCGTGACGCGGTAGAGGCACAAGACACAGGCAAACAATTTTTATCGCCTACGCACCTGCTGCTCATCGACCGCCACGAGTGGATAGTAGCCCCGGCACCCCAACAGCAGCACGCGGTTGTCATCGACAAAGACGTGGCGCAGGTTGCCTTCAATCACCTGGAACTTACATGTACACACACTTCTGATACTACCATTTCTAATAACCCCAATACAGCACAACTGGATGCCGGCAAAATCACCTTTCCCATTACCTGGCGCAGGTGGCAGGAGGGCGATGCTTTTGTGCCGCTGGGTATGACACAGCAGAAAAAGCTCAGCGACTTTTTCATCGACAAGAAAGTGCCGCGTACTGACAAAGCCAGGGCCACAGTGCTGGAGGCAGGGGGCGAGATACTCTGGGTGGTGGGCTACCGCATCAACAACCGCTACAAAATCACGGATAATACCACTCAAATTTTGCAATTCACCCTGAGGTCACATTTATGACCAATATCCTTTTTGTTTGTACCCTCTATTGATAAATTTGCCAGCCGTTGACGAATCGTTTAATCTAAAATCACATATGAAAATTACTGTTGTTGGAGCTGGAAACGTTGGTGCCACCTGTGCCGATGTATTGGCCTATAGAGAAATAGCCAATGAAATTGTTTTAGTAGATATTAAAGAGGGACTGGCCGAAGGAAAGGCGCTGGACATCTGGCAAAAAGCCCCCATCAATCAATATGACACCCGTACCATCGGCTCTACCAACGACTACTCCAAGTCTGCGGGCTCAGACGTAGTGGTGATCACTTCAGGTTTACCGCGCAAACCGGGCATGAGCCGTGATGACTTGATCGGAACCAACGCGGGCATTGTAAAAACGGTGACGGAGAACGTAATCAAACATTCGCCCGAGGCCATCATCATTGTGGTGTCCAATCCTTTGGATGTAATGACGTACCAGGCACACCTTACCTCCAAGTTGCCCAGAACCAGAGTGATGGGTATGGCAGGCATTTTGGATACCGCCCGTTATAGAGCGTTTTTGGCCGAGGCCATTAACGTATCTCCCAAAGAAATTCAGGCAGTACTCATGGGTGGTCATGGCGACACCATGGTGCCACTGCCAAGGTATACTACCGTAGCCGGTATTCCGGTAACGGAGCTGATAGCCGCTGACAAACTCAACGCCATCATCGAGAGAACCAAGACAGGTGGAGGAGAGTTGGTAAAGCTGATGGGCACCAGTGCATGGTATGCACCAGGAGCGGCAGCAGCACAGATGGCCGAGGCCATTGTGAAAGATCAGAAGAGGGTTTTCCCAGTTTGTATTAAGCTGGAAGGTGAATATGGGATTGACGACTGCTACCTGGGCGTGCCTGTAGTGTTGGGTAAAAATGGCATTGAGAAGGTAATTGAGTTGGATTTGAACAAAGAAGAAAAGGCCATGCTTGAAACCAGCCGCCAGCACGTGAAAGAAGTGATGGCTGTTCTTGAGAAGTTGGGATAAATTGGGTGACCGTTATACTGTATTTGGTAGATCGGTTTGATAAAATAGTAAAGAGCCTCGCACATCGCGGGGCTTTTTGGTTTCAGACCAGGACTTGTTATTTTCAGATATCAAATACCAATCATTTTTAAATGAGATGAACTTGAGCCTGCTGTTCGGTTGTATTACTTGTTTCAAACGGCTAGATTGGCTATGATATTCCCAATATGAAAATTTATTCCTTCGGCCGTATTCGAGGCATGTTGTTTCTTGGATTGATCATCACTATGTTACTTTTTGCGGTAATTGTAAAATGCACTCGGGGAGAGGAGGTGGAGGACGGAAAACCAGGACATCACAGGGACTTGCATTTATAATTAATCAAGTCGTTTTTATTCATTGAATAAGGTATTTGCCAAGCATTTTCCAATAAGTGAGGGAAGTTCAACGCGAGAGGTAGCAGGAAAGTAATGGATTAGGTAGTGGGTAGATAAAACGTATCTGGCAGGCTCTATAAGGATTATTAACGAAGTGCCTTCTTTATCTTACTATCAAGTAAATCTACTGCACCGCGGGTAGCATCCATTAAGGTTCCTTCTGGTGGTTGATAGAACCAGTATGAATTGCCTAATGAACTATTGTGCCTCACTGAGATTAACTGTGCTGTAGGATTCGATTGATATAATCGTAGTTCAATTCTGTAGTTCAACCCCTTTCGCTTAGGAATGCACACAAGATAAGCATCATATTGATCCATTAATTCTATTCCCAACAAAGAAGCCTGAAAATGATCGAAGGATTGTAGCGAATACTTACGGTTAAGTATAGTGTAACGAAATATGTTTTTCTTACTTAACTCCTCGGCAAGTATTTTGGTAAAAAAATCAGATTCACTTATTGATTCACTAGACTCAAAAACCTCATCCTGAACAATTATAACAGCAACCTTATAAGGCTTTTGCAGGGGCCTCTGTAAAATAACACCTTTGCTGCCAAGCCACGAACAAGACTGAAATAAAAGTAAAACGCAAAGGATTAGAATAGGTCTCATACTACGGAATTATATTTTTTAGATGCGATAACTCTCTTTCCCGTTTGTCGTTTTTTAATAAACCAAAAAGTAATCTTAGTGATACGGCATTTCCATCAAGATTGGTTCCTCCTGTATTTTTGTAGTTTATGAAGTTATGTCTTGCTTCAATTCCAAAGTAGGAGCCATCTCTACTATAAGTTCTCCAGCCAATTCCTCCGTTTAAATTCAGCACGAAGGTGGATTTAGTCTTGACGTCTTGATCGGGGTCTGCTTTAATACTGTCAAACCCGTCAGTGGCTACTCCTGCCAACAGATACCACTTTGAGTTTTTTCTATTTTTTAGTTCGTAGCCTAAATCAAAACCCGCGTATCCACCTAGATAATGATTCGTGCTCACTACCGAGCCATTATGAAATACTTCATAGGTCTCACGAGGCTTACCAAATCTAAACTCGATCACAAAGTCATACACCATTTTGCGTTTCCCCCACCCAAACAGAAAACCAAGCGAAGGATGATTACCCAAAACCGCCACATTACCATAAGGTAGCCACAACCCTGTAATAATTGCAGCGTCTACCTTTGCCTTCTTCTCAATGCTTTGGACTTGTGAACTATAATATCTTGAGAGCTGAGAGTTGCATTGTGCATTTTTAATTGACTGGAAAAAAGGATCAAAATACCCAGCATAAACTTGAAGAAGCATAATGCTTGTTTTGCAGGAAGGAATCATTAAATCAATACCCTTGTTCTGAGCAATGGATGCAGCCAGACGAGTAGTGAAGTTGGTGTAAGCGAAAAGTAAATCGGGCTCTTGGAAAAAATTAAGGTATAGCTCCCTTGGGTCCTCGTGAACAGAATCCATCAGTAATTTGAACTTTTCATCTTCCAGGTAACCAAGCAAGGAATTATAGTGAGTGAAATCAAAGTCTATTTCGATAAAGTCGTCTGCCTCCAGGAGCAATAGCGTTCTTAGCCTTCGTGTTATTTCCCTTTTTCCACAACTACGTTCCCAATTGTTAAGAACTGCATGCAAGGAATCTAATTGACCGGTTTCGTAAAGGTTGGGTAACGACTTTAGTGCCTTGGTGGCAAGATCATAGCAATCGTTTCGTTCTGATTGGGCATTACTAATTCCCCATATAGTAAGGACTGAAAATAGTAGCAAAAGTCGAATCATACTTTCTATTTGTCAGCGATAATATTAAATTATTTAGGAATTCCATATAAAATAACCTGAATATTATGGATTTGAAATGAGCAGGCCAACTGATAGTGCACTATGACTTAGGTAGTAATTTAATAATTACCTGAGTTGGAACCCAGAGCTCAGCAAGTGAGATACTCCTAGATCCACTTGCTTCTAGTGTAAGCTTTTTCTATTTTGGAATATCAGCTGACTACAATGGTTTTATCCACTAATAATCTTTTTTGTTCTCTAGTATTGATTCTCTTTTCGGGAACACAGGTCTTTGCGCAGAAAACCATAAGCCTAAAGAAGGTGGAAATCAATCCAGGGCCATTGAATTTTAAAATCATTAAAGTAGTTGATGGAAGAGAGGTAAAAGCTATTGGCACGGTGCTGAAAGGACCTACAAATAAGGTGATGTGGGCTGAATTGGATCGTGGTACAGAGTTAGAGATTATGGACTTAATTGCCAGATCAAGAGCTTGTTCTTCTCACCCCCCTGATATCGTCATGCGAATTAGTAAACTTCATATAAGTGAATCTTCTGCAGCATGGGAGGAACAAGCTGTCACCGAATTGAGTGTGGATTTCTTTTTTGTGCTTGAGAATCAACTCTATTATATTACAAGTAAGCATGCCAACAAACGCTCAAAAAGTATGGAGGCTACCTATCAACACCGAACCAACATTGCACTTGCAGTGGAGGATGTCTTGAAAGCTTTCAATGCTTATGATCTGGAGCAACATATAATAAGCGAGCCACCCATAATGATGGATCAAGTGGGCCAGTATCAAATTCCGCTTGCTAATAATATGTATCCAATTATCGAGGAATTAGATTTTTCTGATGGAATATACTCTGATGTGAATGAGTTTAGAGAAAACAGGCCTTTGATATTGAATGGATATGAGATTGAGGAAGGGCAAAATCCAGTAATACATTGGTTGGATGAAAAGGGAAATCGGGTACAGCGGTCCAACTATGTCTTTGCTATTGCTCATAATAAAAATCTGTTCTTTAATTTTAATTCAAAACTATATCCGGTAGAAAAGCGTGGCAATAGTTTGATATTTTTTGGTGAAGCCACAGTAAATCCCGGCCACTTTACCAAGGGTTTGTTCTGGGCAGGTATCATAGGTGTTGCAATAGCCCAGTCTGGAGAAACCGTTCGAATGGTTTATAAAATCGACCTTGAAACTGGAGGTGTCAAGGCCCTGGGGTACGTAAGGTTGTAGCAATGCATCAAGCCCCAAGCATGGTTCAGGATCTAATATTTGTTTTTATTACAATTTTCAGCCCTTCTTCACGAAAATAGATTTGAGGGCCATGGCTCCGAAGCCTTCCACCTTGCAGTCAATATTGTGATCACCACTGGTTAATTTGATGTTCTTCACTTTGGTTCCAGCCTTAATGGCTTTGGTATAGCCCTTCACTGGCAAGTCTTTAATAAGTACTACGGTATCACCGTCTGTCAGCACGTTGCCGTTGGCATCCTTTACTACCGGTTCATTCTCTTCCGCTACAATAGGGTCAGCTTGCTCTTTGGGGTTCCATTCGTGACCACATTCCGGGCACATCATGGAGGTGCCGGTAGGGTATCCATATATCGATTGGCAGCTTGGGCATTTATTGGAATCAGGCATGGGGTTAATTTTGTGCGAAAGTACTGAATTTGCGTAAAACCATCCTTTAAAAGATGCCACACCTCGTCTGCTTGGTATTGCTGATGCCAGCATACACAGATAACCATTACAAGTAAGTGATAACTTTTAAAATGGAAAAACGGTCGGGTGGCTCTATCCTTTACCTACCACAAAATACCAAAACAACATTTTATATTGTTATGGTGCCCCTTTTCAAACTAAAGTTTTGCAAAAAATAGGTAGCTAAAAATAATTATAACGCCAATTGAATGCTCACTTGACTTTTCATTTATATTCGACTACCTAAACCAACCTATTAATGAGAAAAATCTTTTACTATCTCATGTCTGCCATGATAGTGGCAGCATGTTCGGATGTCGAACTAAGCGAAAATGAGGCCGAGCAAGACCCCATCGCCACCAGCAGAAAATGTTCTTCCATGGACGTACTTCAAGCCAACTTGTCTGCCGACCCAGGTTTGCAGAAACGCATGAATGCCATCGAGGATCATACTTTTTCAGCTATCCGTAGTGGTGCGGTTGCACGTATCAATGCACAAGGAAAAATTGAAATTCCTGTCGTAGTCAACGTGTTATACAGAAGCTCATCCGAAAACATTTCGCAGACACAAATCCAATCCCAAATTGATGTGCTCAACGAAGACTTCAACAAAACCAATGCAGATGCCTCACAGATTCCATCCCTTTTTTCAGGAGTGGCCGCTGATGTGGATATTCAGTTTGTCCTGCATGCTGTAAATCGCAAGTATTCCAACAAACGCAGCTGGAATACTAATGATGATATGAAGAAATCTTCAAAAGGGGGAATCAATCCTACCGACCCCAGTCAGTACATGAATATTTGGGTGGTAAACAGTATGGGTGGTATCCTTGGTTATGCACAGTTTCCCGGGGGCAACCCTGCAACGGATGGTATCGTTGTGGCTCATCGCTACTTTGGACGTACCGGAGTAGTATCGGCTCCATTTGATAAGGGAAGAACGGCTACACACGAAGTGGGCCACTACCTGAACCTGCGCCACATTTGGGGTGATGCTACTTGTGGAAACGATTTTGTGTCGGATACACCTGTACATAACACCGCTAATTATGGTTGCCCTTCTTATCCGCACATGAGTACCTGTTCAGGAAATCCTACAGAGATGACCATGAACTACATGGACTACACGGATGATGCCTGTATGTACATGTTCTCGGAAGGTCAGAAGAGCAGAATGTTGGCGATATTTGCACCAGGTGGTGCGCGATATACCATGGCACAATAAGATTTATTTAGTAACTTCAAGAACTCAGGGTCAACTCCCTGAGTTCTTATTTTATATGATTCTATTATTTTTCTCTCTTTTTTATCAAACCGTTGTGCCCCAGCAAATTTTATTTACATCACAAACGCGCGGGTACAGAGAAACAGTATCCATTGAAAAGGACTCTATTCGTATTGACCTTAATGGGAATTTACAATCTTATAAATTGGCTCCATCCGATTGGAACAAGATATTGAAAGCACTGGAGAAGGTGGAGTACAATAAAATGCCAGACTATCCTGCTCCAACACAGGCACGCGCCTATGATGCGGCCAGGCATAGCACAATAACACTACGTGTAGATGATCAACCCTTTTCCTCAGCTACATTTGACGATACCAAGGCCCCTCGTGAGTTGAGCAAAGTGATGGTGTGCATAGAAGCACTGAAAAAGAAATACGACACTGGCAGGTAATCATTAATGTCGAAAAAAGATTTTCGTACCAGCCCCTGATTTCACTTAATTTCAGTATGTATTTGTCGCTTAATTGTATTCCAAAACTGATCAGTTGCTATTGAGGTAATTCAAGAACGCAGTGAAGTCGCCATAACCCTGTAAAAAAATAATCTTTCCGTCTTCATTAAAATCGTACGACTCATAGGTTTTTAATACAACTACTTTTTCAGCGGTGCTGTCGGTAGCCGGTTTGGTTACTTGCCACTCAGCATAATAACGTACAGAGCCATCAGGCATTTTAGTGGCTACGTCTACACCAGGTAGAAATGCAATGGAATCTCCTAGAAGTTTAAAATTGTAAGCAGCTACCATCATGGCATCACCTTCCTTCATTTGCGCCAAGGTAATGGTATCACTTGAGGCACCAAACATGGTATTAAGTGACCAAAAATTCTCAGCAAAGGCAGAGTAGTCTAAACGCTTATTTTCAAAGCTTTTCAAATACGCTGCCACGGTGGCGGCATTCTTATTAAAGGTTTTGTCTTTAACTGCTGGTTGACAGCCAGCCAAAAGCGATAAAACAATCAAAAAACAAAGGTTTTTCATAGGGGTATTGAGTTGGTGGGGATAATAAATATAATCAAGTTAGTGGGCGCTTACAATACGCTTGCCGGCATTTAAATCCTCTTACGGCAAAGCTTAAATATAAAATAGCTAATATCGCAGGGTATGGATAGAGCCACCTTCTTCAAATTACGGTTGTACATGACAGGTGCTGTGACCGTACTCATTTGCGCTCTGTTGGCATGGAACCATTACCATGGGGGGATACAGGGCCACCACCTGCTAGCTGATAAGGACTTACCCAGGTTTTCTAATGCTTGGGGAGTCTTGGTACTCCCTTTGCTAACATGGCTGCTCTTGTTTCGGGTACAAAAGAGAATTTTTTTACCACAAAATGACCGTGCTGAATCTGCATCCTTCAGGTCTGCGATCTATGGGTTTGTTATTGCATTGGTATATGGAATTATTTTATCTGCTTTTTATGAATTCGGTTACCCTGATTTCTCGGGTTATATGACCATAGGAATTTTTGTACTGGCTTTGTTTTTTCCAGTTTATCGGGCTGAATACTTTTTAGGATACGTGTTAGGATTGTTTGTCTCCTTTGGTTCCGTGATACCCACAATTATCGGATCGGTTGTCCTATTGATTTGTTTTCTTCTGTATCGCTTTGTTCGCACAGCCGTGTTGTGGATGGTGTCACGGCTCAGTTAAGGTCAGACTACAACACTAGTGGTTACAATGCGTCCAGCTTTGTGTCCTCCAACTATCTTTCTCCAAATTTTATTATCTTATAGCCTATGATCGACTCCCGGTACGAAGCCACTAAACATTTTATCAGAGCTCGATGGCCCCTTACCCGAAACATCACCTTGTTTTTCCTAATCCCTTTGCTGGCCTGGGGTGGCGCATATCTGAGTCAGGACTTTTTAACATCCGATACCGCACAAAACGCTCTGTTCCTCTTATTGGTGGCAGCAGGGTGGTGGGTCACCGAGGCCATGCCGCCATTTGCGGTGAGTTTGTTTATTATCGGCTTCTCCATCTATTTTTTAGATGATCTCTCATTCACTGTTCTTTCAGCCGATTGGGAGAAATACACCAACACATGGTCTAACCCCATCATTTGGATTTTGCTGGGAGGCTTCTTTCTGGCCATTGGTGCACAACTCACACAATTGGATCAGATCTTTTCTCAAAAGGTGTTGCAGAAGTTTGGCAACAAACCCGCTACGCAACTGTTGGTGGTGATGGTACTTACCTGCGTTTTTTCTATGTTTATTTCCAATACTTCTACTACTGCTATGATGTTCATCATTGTAGCGCCCATCTTGCGTGCAATGCCCAGAGCAGAACCGATGACCAAAGCTTTTGTGTTGGGCATTCCTTCAGCGGCAACGGTAGGAGGTATGGGAACCATCATTGGTAGCGCTCCCAATGCCATTGCAGTGGGTACCATGCAGGTGGCAGGTATCGACTATGGTTTTGCTGATTGGATGTTGATTGGAGTTCCGCTGGCATTTGGATTTACCTTTTTATTGTGGTGGCTGCTCATTCGGAAATTTCCAACAACCTTACAAGCCCTCAGTTTTGGAGCGCAATCTCAAGAGGAACTTCCCCGTGTGGCGGATGAAAAAGATAGAGTCATCGTTGTAGCTACTTTTGCGCTTACTATTTTGCTGTGGCTTACACAACCGCTTCATGGTATTCCCATCGCTGCCACTTCTTTTGTGCCCATCGTAATATTTTCAGTAACAGGTATTGTTAAATCTGCCGACATTCGATTACTTCCTTGGGACATTCTGATTTTGGTTGCGGGTGGGCTCACGTTGGGTGTAGTCATCCACGACAGTGGTTTGGCTTTTAGCGTTTCGAAGTGGATACCTGATTTTGGCCTTGTATTTGCCATCTTGTTGCTATTTGGGTACATGTCCAGCTTCCTGTCAAACATAATGAGCAACACGGCCGCCAGCAGCGTACTGATACCAATAGGGATTACCATACTTCCTGAAGACATGGTATTGATGACCTTAACCATCGGACTGTCTGCATCTACGGCTCTTTTGCTCCCGATCTCTACTCCACCCAATGCCATCGCTTACGCTATGGGATATCTCGAGCAAAAGGACTATCGCTATGGGGGTGTGGTTATGGCTTTGGTGGGTCCGTTGGTGATCGTCTCGTTCCTTTACCTTATTTTCTCCCTTTAGAATTACCCTCATCAATTGCCACCAGTTCGATAAAAGGTACAGGAAGCTACAACTCAATTTAAATCAACCTCACCTAAATCGGGTTACGGATAGGAGTGTTGATCTTATTAAATTGGTTGCACCAATGCGACCTAAATTTGGCAAATATGAAATATGCATTTATCATTTTATTGATAACTAACGTCTGTTGCTCAAATAATAACCAAGGCAAAATGATCAATGAGGGTGACGAAAAAAGTCTGCGTTACCTGAAGGAAGTGGAGTGGCCCAAGGCCTACCACGAGCAGGATACTTTATTACTGGATCGGCTACTTGGAGAAGACTTTCAGATGATTGATGCGGAGGGCAATTGGACAGATAAAAAATTTGAGATGAACTGGATCAAGCAACACACAGATCGGCCGGATTCGTTTCACTATGAAATCAAACGACTTCAGATCTTGGAAAACGGAACTGCAATTATTGCTGGAACTGGTCATATTTTCAATGACACCACTGAAACGATTTACCAATCAAGTAATTACCTTGAAAAAAGGGATGGCATTTGGAAAGCCTTCTCTTCTCATGTTTCAGGCGTAAAGCCCGCTCCTGCCAAATAAATTAGAAATCACATAGGGTCTACTTTTTCCAGTTTTACCCATATATGTTATAAATACAAGTAAAGATAGTACGTAGATAATGGGTACATAAAGCGTATTGACCTCTGCTATGACAACATGTACAATTCTCAGTAATTATTATATTTGATTAATACATAATCATTTTAGTTTTTAAATAGTAGGGGATGAGTAATGAAGAGCAGTCGGGATATCGTGTACGCCCACGGTTCAAAATTGAATCTGAATTTTCTGTAGAGACATTGAAGAAAAAAATCGAAGAAGGGTTGGGACAAGAACAAGCCCCCTGCACAGGAAGTGTGAATCCTGGTTACATTACATTATACATTCCACAAAAAGATCAGCACTATTGGTCGCCCCAATTAAACCTGACGTTCGAAGAAACCGAGAAAGGTAGCCTAATTCGAGGATTGTATGGTCCCCGGCCTGTCGTGTGGACCATGTTTGTGTTCTTTTATTCAATTATTGGTCTGGCCATTTTATTTATTGGTGTGTTGGGGCTTTCTTATTGGATGTTGGGCAAGTCAACTTCTATTCTCTGGTTGGAGCCAATTCTTATTTTGATTTTCCTTAGTCTTTATCTGGTGGCATATTCCGGGCAAAAGTTGGGTGAAAAGCAAATGATTATTTTACATGACTTCATCGTTAAGTGTACCAATCTGGTTATCTGAAGTTACTACTTTGTGGTGGTTGAGGTTCAAAATCATTCCAAAAGTACCTTCCGCATAGACTTAACAATATTCTCGTCATTTCGAATTTCTTCGCCATCTTAGAACTGAAGCGTCTGTAACTTTTGTCACACAAGCAGATGATTGTAATCATTTGACAGCGTGACCTTATTCATGGTATTCGCATGAATAAATGCTCAAATTTCATGGATTAAAAAAGACGAATAACCTAAAAATTTGACTATGAAAATCATTATAAAAATTTTTCTTTTCCTGCTGGCAACTACTATGTCCTATGCACAATCGGGGCATATCATGCAGGGGGTTGGCGCGGTCAATATGTCGATGGGAGGAGCCGCTACTGCACAACCCACAGATATTAATGGCGCCTTACAATGGAATCCAGCCGCAATTTCAACTTTTGATTCCCGTATTATCAGTATCAATGCCGGAGCATTCTATTCTTCCCCGGAAATCAGTTCATCGCTTCCTGCTGGAATGTTGGGACCAGGTGCCCCCGCTGTGAGTGGAACCACAAAAGATGCACGCGGCACTTCTCTAATGCCATCCGTTTCGATGGTATTTGGGAAAGAGGGAAGCAAACATACCTTTGGTGTTTCAGCCTTTGGTATCAGTGGATTTGGTGTGACCTTTCCTGAAGAACAAAATAACCCCCTGAGTCCAAGCTTCAATCCAACATTATCCTCCAACCCCATCAACTATCCGCAACAGGCAGGTGGTTTTGGACGGCTTCAATCGGATTACATGTTGATGCAAGTGGGTGTCACTTATGCTTATCAACTTTCTGATAATTTTTCTATAGGCATTCAACCTACATTCAACTATGCAGGCCTGGAGCTGATACCTAATCCTACCTCTTCTCCGGGCTTGGCCGGGTATCCTAAAAGCGATCAGGCATCGGCCATTGGATATGGAGCACAAGTAGGTGTGCTTTATAATTCAGGTACAGGGCTTAAACTGGGAGCTGCATACAAGTCTCCACAGTTCTTCAGTGATTTTGAATTCAATAATACTTATCTGGATAACTCAACTGCTTTATCCAATACATTCAGAATGGATTACCCTTCCATTATTTCTGTGGGCACCGGATACTCTAAAGGGGTTGTAGATCTGGCTTTGGATTATCGTTACGTAACCTACTCCGGCACAGAAGGTTTTGAGGCCAAAGGCTGGACACCTTCCGGATCAGTGAATGGATTTGGTTGGAAAGACATGTCCATCGTTTCTTTTGGTGTGCAGTACAAGGGAGTAGAAAGACTTCCTTTGAGAGTAGGTTACACATACAACACCAATCCAATCGACAGTGAGCTTACCTTCTTCTCTTCTCCTGCCACAGCGGTCATCAAAAATGCTTTTCAGGTGGGAATGGGCTATGAATTTTCCGATCGCGTAAACATCAATGGAGTGTATCACTATGGTACCAGCAGTGGCAGTACAGAGGGTCAGTTATTAAATCCAATGATGGTTGCTTCCGGCAATCCTTACGGTGCCATTCCAGGATCATCTGTTTCCTATAAAATGACTACCTCCATGATTATGCTGGGATTGAATTACACATTAAAACGTTAGCAATCCTTTTTGGAATAATTTGAATAGTCCTGATATCCTCAGGACTATTTTTTTGTACCTGATGGTCAAGAAAATGGTTGCTGACATAGGGTTATCACCGGCAGATATTAAATTGTGAATAAAAGAAACAAAATGGAATTTATAAAAAGCGACACGGTAGCCCAATTGCTGGATCGCTATCCACCTCGTGTGAGACAAAAGCTGAAAGCGTTGCGAAAACTAATCATTGATACAGCCAAAGAAACAGAGGGTGTTGATAAATTGGTAGAAACAACCAAGTGGGGAGAGCCCAGCTATTTAACCAAAACGGGTAGCACGATTAGAATGGACTGGAAGCAGAATACACCCGACAGTTATTATCTGTATTTTATTTGCAACACGGAACTTGTGAATACCTTCCGAATTATGCTTGGAGATGAGCTGCAGTTTGAATCAAACAGAGCTATCAGACTAGATTTAAAAGAGCAGATACCTGCTTTAGCCTTGAAGCGTTGCCTTACACTGGCGCTATCCTATAAGAAAATAAAACATCTGCCCTTGTTAGGAATTTGATACAAATCGGTGCCTCAGCTGAAAACAAGAATAATTATTCATACTTCAGCCATACTTTTTTATAAATTCTTTCAACTCCGGGTGCTGCTGGGAGGTCAAAAATTCAGTAACTGTAAATTCAGCCAGTTGATGGATGTGAAAAGGATCTTCTTCAATGATCTGATTGATCTCGGTTTTGGTTTTTCCCATTGCAAGTATGATGCCGCCTGTGCGAGGCACCTTCCTGCCTGATGCCACAAATACGTTTTGTTTGTAGTATTTACTAAGGTACCGTACATGGGCCGACATGTGTACATCCAGTTCCTCCAGCGGAACAATATAATGGAGATTGATAATGAACATGATTTAAATTTAGTTCTTATGGTCCGTGTTTGCAATTGCAACTATCCTAAACACCAGGATCATCCACTCAGATTTAACTGAATACTATTGGCTTTATTGAATCCACCCATTATACTGAGCCTTGAACGATTAGAGATTGAAATACACTCGGCTTGTGTGGCAATTATTGGTAATCCCTTAACTTTACCTTCTCTAAATTTAATGGAAATGAACCGCTACCTATCCTTGATGCTACTATGGTGTATCGCCTGTGCGCCATCAACAAATAAAAATGGTGATGCACAAGAGCACCAACCAAGTGAGGTGATTGCTCCTGAAAAGCTGCCAACTGAAGGTGAACCGGTGAAGGAAGAAGTAAACATACCATCGAAAGAAGAAGAGTTGCCCGTGCAAGAAAGTGGATCAGATGTGTATGTGACGCACGAAGGGGATAAATACCACACAGCCGACTGCCGGTATGCCAAAACAGCCAATCCGGTTTCGATCAACCAGGCCAAAGCAGATGGTAAAACAGCCTGTGGCATCTGCAAGCCCAATTCTAAAACTGGAGAGAAACAGTTGCGTTGCTCCGGTACTACTGCTGAAGGAAAACGCTGCCAACGGATGACTACCCACAACAGCGGCAAATGTTATCAACATCGCGATAGCTGATGGCAATAAGGTAAAGCCTTTTGGAAAAACTAAGAATAAATCAAATCCTTGATTCCATTGGACTGAGAGAAGAAATGGAAGAAAACAACAGTGAAGATGCTTTCAAGAAGCAGCATTTTCACATTTACACCTCACTTGAGTATCAGCAATCAGAAAGAAAGGGAAGGGATGAGGTGCATCGTATGTCAGAGGTCACATTGTTCCATAAGCCTTCAGGATTGCGCATCGAATACCTCACCACTGAAAATTACTATGGAGAAAGACTTCGCTATAAGCTGAAATCCATTTACATCATCAATAAGATAAATAAAAAAGTAACTGTGGCAGATGTCGATTTTGCTGGTAAGTTGTTCTACACGGCCGATGGAATAATTCCATTCTTAAAGGTAAATTATGAGTTCTTTTAGATGCATTGAGTAGTATGGATAAAGTAATTGAACAACGTTTGATGCTCTATCGATCCCTTCCTTAGGTGCTGTCTTTTTTCGATTTTAAATTACGCCTCTTGCTTATTCAGATCAGTTATTGTTAAAAATACAGCTGGATTATTCAGATAAGTGGCTATCCAAATAAGTACAAGTAAGAACAATGGGTTGTAAATGGACCCCTGATGAGAAAGTTCGGTGGCAATGGCCCCTGCGAAATAGCAAGACAACAGGATAAATCCTAATTTAAAAGTCTTGGGGAATAGGAATAAAACGCCAAAGGTGATTTCCATTAACCCGAGGTAGGGTACATATTGATCTACGCCAACATTGGCCATCACCTGTACTACTTCTTCATCTCCTACAAGTTTCATAATGCCACTGAAAATAACCAACAGGGCTACAAACACGGTTAATACCTTAATAATATTTTTTTTGTTCTTCATAAGTGTTTTTGTTTTTACAATGCAAACCTAGTATTTTAGGTTACAAATAGTAAGTGGTATACAAAAGGTAAGCGGTTACCTTTAAGTTAGTTCTGTAAAGCGAATGCCAAATTGAAGGAATTATGAAAAAAAAAGACATTAGCCATGAAGACTGTCGTGCAAGTTTAAGAAACATTGGAGACGCGCTTTATGTGATCGGAGGAAAATGGAAGCTGAAAATTATTGTTGCCCTTTCAGAAGGAAACAGCAGGTTCAATGATTTGCAGCGCACCATTAATGGCATATCGGCTAAAGTGTTGTCCAATGAGTTAAAAGAAATGGAAGCAAATGGACTAGTAATTCGCCATGTGTACGACCAGTGGCCAGTGGCCGTAGCGTATGAACTTACAGAATACAGCCAATCCCTTACCCCCGTATTAATAGCACTTGACAATTGGGGTGCCATGCACAGTAAGAAGATTAGACGACAGATGAATAAAGTTGAAAATAACTGATTTATTTTTTTTAGAAATATTGTCGACACACCCAAAAACCTACAGTAACTTTACAGACAACCCCTGAAAGCACCTAGATAAATCTATTGGTGTTGCATCAGGTTAAAAAAGCAAACATGAGTACCAACCTCACTAAGATGCAATGGGTTGAAAAATTTGTGAAGGGAGATTTGTTCTCCTTTCTCATGAAAAACAATATCATCAAAAAGGGGGATTCCATATGTTATGCTAAGATAACAGGTATAACTATGGAGGACTTTCATATGTATTGTAGCAAGAACGGATACCCAGGTTTGGATATCCCCCGTCATCAAATAAGAACTTCACCACTGGGAGAGGAGGGTCAAACGGAATGGACTTTGGAAAATAATGTTTATAAAGTATGGTTCTCAGAGCGTAACACCAGTTATCTAGTTTACGAAACAACGTCACAGCTTGAATTCAGAACGTATTGGTTGAAGGAAATGGAACAGGTGTGGAGTTACCGATTAAACAGAGAATGGATTTTATGAAAGCCCAAACTCCCGCTCCAATAAGGATTTCTTTTATTTTAAGGTCAATTCAAAAAGCTGCCTTATTTTTACACAAAAAAAATAATTGGATGACTGATCGAGAAGTAAGAAAACTGGAAGGCACTATCCGCGCCAAAATGGAAGAAATCAAAAAACAACGGGTCACTTTGAAAGACTCAGGTATCGGTGGATTGATGAACACTTTGAAAAAAGTAGACGAGGCGTCCTATGAAAAAATATTCCCTGAGTATAAAAAGATGGCCGCCAATTACAACATCTTCAAGTAAGCAAGAAATACCGCTGTCTTTTACTTTCTACCTAAGTACAAAACCTCTTTACCCTCAAGACCATAACGCTGGATTTCATCAGCAGAAAGTGTTGAAGCAAATGTATTCGCTTCGGCTTTTAATCCTGAATGGTTGATACGTTCGGTGTAATCTTTACCAAATTTCCGCACATGGTCATCTTGTCCAAACAACCGCTCTCTTTCTTTAGGATCTGTAATGGAATTGTCTTCGAACGTTTTGTCCGGCACGGGTGAAAAAAAAGGAACTTGCATAAGGGCCCAGCCCCCCGGCTTTAGTACCCTGTAGATTTCCCTCATAGACTGAATATCGTCAGCCACGTGCTCCAATACGTGGTTGCACAATACCACATCAAATTGATTGGCATTGAAAGGCATTTGATGAATATCCATTTTTACCTTGGCCAAAGGCGACTCCAAATCAGCTGTGATGTATCCTTTGCCATGCTGCGCTTCGAACCGTTGCATAAAACAGGCTTCCGGTGCAATGTGCAATACCTGCAGCGGTACATTGAAAAAATTGGTTTGCTCTTTCAGGTACAACCAGATCAACCTATGTCTTTCCAACGATTGGCAATGAGGACACAAAGCGTTGGACCGTGGATTGATCCTTCCGTAAGGCAAAAACTTTTTATAATGATGATCGCATATTGGACAAGTAACTGCGTTGCCCGCATAGAAGACGCCAAGTACCTTAAGCCCGATGCCACTTATTCGTTGCAGGTATTTGCGCGGGATATAGCGAATCAAAAATGAGATCAACTTTTTCACGCCTACAGACCAGTGTAGTTGAAAGGTGTGATCTCCATCAAGCGTGCCTTGATGTCTGCGCTCACATCAAGCGTATTGATGAAACTGTGGATGCTCTCCCTTGTTATCTTACTGTTCTTTCTGGTCAGGTCCTTTAGTGCTTCGTAAGGATTGGGATATCCCTCTTTCCTTAGTATCGTCTGTAAAGCCTCTGCTACCACTGCCCAGTTTTCATTGAGGTCGTAGTCGATGGCTTCCTGGTTTAGCTCGAGTTTGTTAATGCCTCTTTCTAAAGAATGCAGCGCCAGGAAACTGTGTGCCAGCGGCACACCAATATTTCTCAAAACTGTGCTGTCGGTGAGGTCTCTTTGCAAGCGTGAAATAGGCAGTTTGGCAGACAAATGTTCAAAGAGTGCGTTGGCAAGTCCCAGGTTTCCTTCAGCGTTTTCAAAATCGATGGGATTTACTTTATGGGGCATTGCAGAAGAACCGACCTCACCGGCTTTGATCTTTTGCTTGAAATAGTTCATGGCCACATATTGCCATACATCACGACTGTAGTCAATAAAAATAGTATTGATGCGCTTGAGGTTGTCAAACAATGCAGCCATGTTGTCGTAGTGTTCTATCTGGGTGGTAGGATGACTTCTTTCCAACCCGAGGTACTCAGCAACAAAACGATTTCCAAAGTCAATCCAGTTAATATCCGGATAAGCCACATGATGTGCGTTGAAGTTGCCGGTAGCTCCACCAAATTTGGCACTGTGGGGGACTCGGCTAAGTTGCACCAACTGTGCTTTCAGCCTCACCACAAATACCTCTATTTCTTTTCCCAACCGGGTAGGAGAAGCCGGTTGCCCGTGGGTTCTGGCAAGCATTGGCACACCTTTCCATGAGTTGGATTGTGCTTCAAGTAGCTGAATGGTACTATTGAGCTTAGGTAAAAATTCTTTGTGTAGGAATTCTTTCAGCAGCAACGGGGTGGCTGTGTTGTTAACATCCTGTGAGGTGAGTCCAAAGTGGATAAATTCTTTGTAGGCTTGCAACCCTTGTTGGTCAAATTCCTGCTTGATGAAATATTCCACGGCTTTTACATCGTGGTTGGTGGTTTTTTCTATGCGTTTAATCTCTTGTGCATTTTCGTCCGAAAAGTTTTTGTAGATCTGGCGAATGGCATCTACCTTATTTTTTGGGAAAGTTTGCAGCTCGGGCAGTCCGTTTTCCACCAAGGCAATAAAATATTCGATTTCTACAAGCACACGATACTTCATCAGGCCCTGTTCAGAGAAATACTCACTTAACGGAGCTGTTATGTTGGCATATCGGCCGTCAATAGGGGATATCGCTTTAAGAGAATGTGTGGACATGCATATTTTTAGTAAGCGGCAAAATTACAAATTTTAGCTCTAATGAAGCTTTATTCCAGCGGTAAAGGAATAGGATAAGGTTTTGTTTATTTGCGCCTGAAATGGCAAAACTACATCTGATTCTGATTTTTTGGGTTATTCTTGGCGCTTTGAGTTTATCTGCTCAAAACCGCCCAGGAACAGAGTTTCACATAAAAAAAGCGAGGGGCACCATTGTAATGGATGGGCTATTGAATGAAGAGGACTGGCAGGCGGGAGCGGTTGCAACCGGGTTTTTTATGAATACACCATTTGATTCTATTCCTCCTCAAAATGAGACGGAAGTGAGAATGACTTTTGATGATCACAACTTATACATCGGGCTCACAGCATTTGAAAATAACAGGGAGGTGCTCATTCAGTCGCTGAGAAGAGATTTTGAGTTTGGAAATAATGATAACATGGGTATTTACCTGGATACCTATAATGATAAAACCAATGGTTTCTTTTTTAATGTCAACCCATTTGGGGTGCAGCGGGAAGGCCTCATGTCGGGAGGAGGAAATGACCCGGGAGACTACTCTTCTTTTTGGGATAATAAATGGTATACGGCTGCAGCACAATATGATGATCGATGGGTGGTGGAGGTGGCTATCCCTTTTAAGTCCATACGGTACAATGAGGGCACATGGAATTTTAATGTCCTTCGCAATGATGCCAAACGCAACGAAAGATCAAACTGGATTGCCACCCCATTGCAATACTTTCCCAGTTCGTTTGCGTTTTCAGGAAAGATGATATGGGATGATCCTCCTCCCAAGCCTGGAATGAATGTGTCTGTGATTCCCTACCTGACAGGCTCTGTATTCAAAGACAATGAAAAAGGATCAGCATCAGCATATGACCCTGGTGTGGGCTTTGATGCAAAGGTGGCAGTGACGCCAAGTCTCAACCTTGACCTGACGGTCAATCCGGATTTTTCGCAGGTTGAAGTAGATCAACAGGTAATCAACCTCACGCAATTTGAGTTTGGTTTCCCGGAGCGCAGGCAATTTTTTTTGGAGAACAATGACTTATTTGAACAACCCGGTTTTCCCGACACCAGACCTTTTTTCTCCAGACGTATCGGGCTAGCGCGTGATACTTCCAACCTATTGCAAAAGGTACCCATCCTATATGGTGCCAGACTAAGCGGCAAGCTGGGTGCTAAGTGGAGGGTTGGATTAATGAATCTGCAAACAGATGACAAACGATCTCTTGGTCTGCCCAAGCAAAATTATACCGTAGGGGTAATTCAGCGCAACATTGGCCTATCCAATATTGGCTTTGTGATGGTAAACAAAGAGTCATTGGGTATTTCTGATTATGATCCCACAGAATTTTATCACGAAACCCTGGTGAAGGAAAATATTGTAGGAAGCGATACAATAAAAACATTGAACAGATACAATCGTGTGTTTGGCGTTGACTTCAACTTGCGAGGATTGAAAAGCAAACTGAGAGGCGATATGTATTACCATCGCTCCGTTGATGCCGGAGTGGATGATAAGAATTATTCCTTTGGAACCTTCCTGGGATATTATGGAAGGAACATTAGTGTTTTACTTGGTCAGAATGGAGCAGGAGAAAATTTTAATGCTGAGGTAGGTTTTGTTCCAAAGCTTGGAGTCTTCTCAGGATACCATTCAGGTTTCAGTCGCGTAGAAGGAAGGTTATTCCCTAAGAGCAATAAAATTTCTAACATGGGACCTTTTGTGGAAATTAATTTTACCAATATTTCTGGTTGGAGAAACAGAGATAAAACCTTTAAAGCAGGATACAAAATCAGCTTTCTAAACACATCGGCTTTTGAAGTAAGTGGTGAGAATACTTTTCAGCGGCTTGTCAGAAATTTTAATCCGGTGAATGTCGATGTATATGATAGTTTTTTGGAAGGGCAGTCTTATGAATGGAACCGTGCCACCGTTAGTTATTCCTCCGATCAGCGGCCTCAAATAACTTATAAAATTGGAGGTAGTATAGGATCATTTTATAATGGAACCAATAACAACCTCAATGGTCAGTTAAGTTACCGTTTTCAACCTTATGGAAGCTTTTCTGTCCAATTTGATTACAATGATATTAGTTTACCCGGGAATTATGGCAAAAAACAATTATTCCTGATTAGCCCAAAGCTGGATGTTACCTTTACCGACAAACTGTTTTTGACAGCTTTTGCGCAATACAACGACCTTTCTCAGAATGTGAATATTAACTCAAGATTTCAGTGGAGATTTAAACCAGCTTCTGATTTTTTTGTTGTATACACAGAGAACTACATGTCGGATAGTTTCAAAAACAAAAATCGGGCATTGGTGCTAAAATGGACATACTGGTTTAATATATGATTAGAGGTGCAGGAATGCCATCTTTAAACTATTTTTGTAACTGGTAACTTGTTTGACCTGACTGAGAAGCAATGGCATTTGGATTATTTAAAAAAAGCGAAAAAAAGAAAGAGGAGACCGGTCATGGTCCTCATTACCACGACCTGATTGTGAAGGATATCATCAAGGAGACCAAAGATGCGATCACCATCGTATTCGAACATCCGAAAGAAAAAAAAATAAATTATAGATCAGGTCAGTTCCTTACCTTGATTGTACCTGTGGAAGGTAAAGAGGTTAGAAGAGCGTACTCACTATGTTCTTCTCCGTTTGTAGACGAAGACCTTGCGGTGACGGTAAAGCGTGTAGACAATGGATTGATGTCTAATCACCTCCCGGATCAGCTTAAAGTTGGCGACAAGGTGAAGATCATGGAGCCGATGGGTCAGTTCGTTACTGAATATGACAAAACCAAGAAAAGACATCTCATCATGTTTGCGGGTGGTTCTGGGATTACACCCATGATGTCGATCATCAAAAGTATCATCAACCAGGAACCTGAAAGTATCGTGTCCCTGATTTATTGCAACAGGGATATTGATAGCATTATTTTTAAAGAGAAACTGGAACAGTTGCAAACTACCTTTGAAGGTAGGCTTCATGTCATTCATGTGCTTGATAACGCACCGATGAATTGGCAGGGATATTCAGGGCTGCTCAACAGCGACATGCTGGCCAAATTGGTAGAGCGTATTCCTGACTGGGGCATAGACAAGACCACTTACCTGATGTGTGGACCGGAAGGGATGATGAAAAATGTGGACACACTTTTATCACAAAGAAATATCCCTAAGGAAAAAATATTTAAGGAGAGCTTTGTACAAGGCACAATTGATAAGGATAGCAAAAAAGAAGCGCCTGCAGCCGATGGTGAAGAAAAAACGAGAGAAGTGACTATCCGTTACGATGGAGAAGAATACAAAATAAAAGTTGAGCCTGGTAATACCATTCTTGAGACAGCATTGGATCAGGGTATCGATCTTCCCTATTCTTGCCAAAGCGGACTTTGCACAGCATGCCGGGGTAAGGCCCTATCAGGTAAAGTAAAGCTGGACGAAGAAGAAGGATTATCTCAGTCAGAAAGAGAAGAAGGGTACGTACTCACTTGCGTAGGCCACCCACTCACCGATGATGTAGTAATTGAAATCGGGTAATTAATTATTGATCCAATCTACAGCTTTCTGAAAAGCCATATCCGCACTCACGGCTTCGTCAGGAATTAAAGTACCTCGTTTCTCTACTTCATTGCGATCGGCAATAAAGGCAACGGTTAGATAAAGTACAGAACCATCAGATAGAGAAAATGTGTTATTGCCACTGGCACGACCGCATGTAGAAGCGCCAAAGGTACGGGTATCGGCTTTACCGGTAAAGGCAATGGCTATTCCTTCAGCTGCATTGGTAGTGGAGTGGTCCATCAATACGGCCACCTTGGCATTGGTACTTAAGAGGGTGTGCGGAAAACTTACCTGAACAACGGCACCGTCATCATACATAGCAGCACCATTTTTATAACCAAAAGAATTTTTAACTCCATCGCTATCTACAAAAAAACCTGCATTGCCTTCCCCAAGGATTGGTCCAATGCCAGCAATCATAGCCCACATGTTGCCTCCAGTATTTTCACGCAAGTCTACGATCCATCCTTTCAGGTCTGCTTTATCCTGGCTGCTGATTTCTCCATGCATCTTTTCTGCAAAAATGGCTGCGCTCACTCCCAGACTTCCAAAAGTGGGAATCTTCACATAACCTATGTCAGTAGGTATTGTTACTGCAGGAGGCTTGGTATCCGTGCAAGTGGTGCTAAAAGTAATGGCTTCGCCTGTTTGTGTTATTAAAAATGAGGTTTGGTCGTTAAGCAACTCTAGTGCAAGTTTTATACTCTCGTTGGCATCGGCAATGGTTTCTGCTGAAGCACCCTTTTGCTGTACTGCTGCTCTGAAGGAGACCCAATCAATGGATTTTCTATTAATGTGGTTTTCTTGCATGAAATCCACTAGTTGATTCAAATACTCTTCAACAGTAGCTTGACGGAAAAAAGGCTGCTGCGTTGAGCAACTGATCTGAGATAATAAAGCCACCAGCACAATAACGATCGTTCTTTTCATTTTGAGTGTTTAATAACTAGCAAAACTAAATATTATTGTACAGCAATCCCTTCTGCAAAAGGGGGGATTTTATATTTAATTACTTGTTTTTTGTAAGCTAAACCCTGCCAAATTGATAGTAGCCACTTTTCCACTTTCATCCAGCTGGAATAAGACAGTAAGGTCCCCATCCCATTTATTCTCGAAGGGGCCTTTGAAAGTATCATAATGCCAGTGCTTTAAGTTGGCCTTTAGTATCTTGTTGATTACGATTTCCAGTTGATTACCCATAGCGGTTATTTCGATTTCTCCCAGCAACTCATCGCGGTATATGCCAGCATAAGCCGGCAGTGGAAGGGAGGGCGTGGTGCCAGTCACCCGCTTAGCATCTAATTCTTTTTGTGCTTTTTCATTGGCTGCAGTCATATCGGTATACAGTTTTAAAAAGTCTGTACTCCAGTCACGGGTTCCGCCTAGTGCAAAAAGATCAAATGCTTTGTACATCAAGGCATGACGTACTTCTACGTGGTCGGTATTCCCGAATACATACACCGCAATCCTTTCTTCTGGTATTTGTCCATGGATGGCAATAGAGCCAGGTAAACTACCTGTATGAAAATTGACTTTCCTTCCTTTGTAATCATGTTGAAACCATCCAAGACCGTAAGTGGTAAAGTTGGGTTTCGTAAGTCGTGCTGTAGGGTAAAACTCGCTTGCAGGCACCAGGGTGTGAACGGCTATCATCTCTTTCCATGTTCCCGGCTTTACCAGCCGACCTCCTTTGTATTTGCCACTGTCCAGCATGCACAAAGTCCATTTGCTGATATCATCAATTGAAGACCATACCGAACCTGCAGGTCCAATCTCATCAGCGCTCATGTCTTCAATCACCATCATCTCTCCGTCTGTTTTCAGGTGCGGTTTTGTTTTGTTGGTGTTGGTGATAGACTTCAATGTGGGGAAGGTATTTGTCATCTCCAGCGGAGTAAAAATGCGTTGTTGAATAAAAGTTTCCCAAGGTTGGCCACTGATCTTTTCTATGACCTGTCCAGCTGCCAGGTAAAAAATATTCTGATAGATAAAACTGGAACGAAATGAATAACTGGGCGGCACCATGCGCATTTTGTCCAGCACTTCTTCACTGCTGATGTGCATGAAGCCCCAGAGAAAATCGGTGTTCCCCACACCACTGTTGTGCAGGAAGAGATCACGGATAGTCAGTTCTCGGGTGACATAAGGATCATACAGTTGAAACTCCGGAAGGTATTGGATAACACGATCATCCCAACTCACTTTGCCTTCATCTACCAGCATACCCATGCAGGTAGCTGTCATGGCTTTGGTGGTTGAGGCGCACGCGAAGAGCGTGTTGTTATCAATAGGGTTATTCGTATTCAGTTCTCTTACACCATATCCTTTTTTTAAAATAACTTCACCGTCTTTTACAACCGCGATGGCCATACCCACGGCACCCCATTGTTTTCTGGCGTTCTCTACATAGGCATCAAATTCTTTGACTTGTTTGGCAACGGCTTTAGGCGGAGATTGAGCAAAGGCAAAGCTCAGGCAAAAGCAAAACAAAATGGGAAGGACTCGTTTCATGGATTACAGTTTTTAGAAAGATAATAATTTAATGAATCTAAAAATGCCTGAATTAGAACTTAGACAATTACAGGCTTGTTTTTCTATTCTTTAAGATCTGGTAAATAGCCGGGATTGCGATCAATACCCATATCACATTGATGAAAGCAGATGGGAAAGCTCCGTAATAAACTGTATTGGCAATTAAAAATCCTGCTCCTGTAAGATTCAATATCTGAAACAAAAGGGAATTGGAATTAATTTTCTGATAGCTGTTGAGTCCGTATGCGAGAATTACTTCAATGGATCCGATCCAACCGATTACATCTATAAATAATTTCATAATGCATACTATACAATTTTCTTTGGCAGATCAATCCTTTTGAAGAAGGAGTTGCCGAATGGAAAGAAAATGAAGACCATAAGCCAGAGGCACCAGAAAACCAGGCAGCCAAACTATAGGAAATTGAGTAACAATGGTGTTAGCAGGTTCATTCATAAAATACCTGAACGAAGTTGGCATGGAGAGAATGGCCGTGATCACAATATTGAGCAAGAGTCCGAGACAGAGAATGTTCCAGATAAGTACTCCCTTTTTTGAAATCACTTTTTTTGTAAAAGCGAGGTAAGCAATGAAAGGCGCACTTATTCCAGCCAGGATATCAAAATTTCTTCCTTCAAAAGTCATTTGAATAGGCAGCAAAGATTGAATGAACAACAACCAAAGTAACAACTCAACAACTACTCTGAATACCTGTAACCTAATAATTACTTCGGGTGGAATGATGGATAGCAATTCTTTGGTGGTATCAGAAATCAGCAATGCCCAAATGAGGGTAATTAGCGGTACGAGAATAATGATTACAAAGCGTGGAGGGAAAGATGAAAAATTTAAAAAAAATCCCTTGAGTGACAATGCGGAAAGCACAATCATCCATAGTATAAGTCCCGCAATGGTGTAATTGAAAATGGAACGCTGTTTTTTTAATGTAATGCTGGATTGAATAAGAGCCCTTTTCAAGTGTTTTAAAACAAGCCCGAAAAAGAAAATAGTTGTGGCAGCAAACCCGATTTGTGTGATCAGATACAACGGAGTGTCCATACAGGAAGTGAATTACTGCCAAATTTAATTAATTGACAAGTCGGCTTGCGCTTCTGTCCCTATTAATTTTTTATTATGAGGGAGAGAAATAACAAATCGGCTGGCTTGAGGAGCCAATTTGACTAATTTTGTCGACCTATTCGTTAATAAGTAATAAATTCATGAGCACTTCACTATCTGTTCCAAAAAGGCCAACGCGACAATTTCTTCCGGAAAATTATATGGTAACAAACTGGGAAGAGTTAAAACCTTACTTTGATAAACTGCTTCAGACGGAGATTAACTCTTCCGAGCAATTGGAAAAGTGGTTGAAACATCGCAGTGAGCTGGAATCCGTACTCTCAGAAGATGCGGGCTGGCGATACATTCGAATGACTTGCTTTACTGAAAATGAAGAATATAGAAACAGTTATCAGGATTTTGTAGAAAACATCCAACCGCACATATCACCATTGTCTGATGCATTGAATAAAAAGTTGGTGTCAAGCCCATTCCTGAAGACCTTGGAAAAGAAAGAAGGTTTTGATATGATGGTAAGAAATATCAGAAAAGAAATTGAACTCTTCCGAGAAGCTAACATTCCTTTGTTTACACAAATCAGCACGCAGACTCAAAAGTATGGTCAGATCACCGGAGCCATGACGGTGGAACTGGATGGCAAAGAAATGACTTTGCAGCAGGCAGGAGTATTATTGATGTCGACCGATAGAAATAAAAGAGAGGAAGTTTATCTTTCTATTGTGCAGCGCAGGCTGAAGGACAAAGAAACACTGGACGAGTTGTTTTCCAAATTGTTAATACTTAGAGACAAAGTGGCCTCCAATGCAGATTTTTCCAATTTTCGAGACTACATGTTTAAATCCTATGGAAGATTTGACTATACCCCGGAGGATTGTTTTCAGTTTCATGAAGCCATTCAATCAGAAGTAGTCCCCATTCTTGATCAAATGGCCAAACAACGGAAGGAAAAACTGAAAGTTGCCTCACTCAGGCCATGGGATAAAGCTGTAGACCCGGAGGGACGCGAGCCATTGAAAGCTTTTGAAAACGGTAAGGAATTGACGGAAAAAGCAATAGAAGTTTTCAGTAAGCTAGATCCTTACCTTGGACAGTGTCTTACCATCATGCGAGAAATGGGGCATTTGGATTTAGAATCAAGAAAGGGCAAAGCGCCAGGTGGCTACAATTATCCATTGGCTGAAATTGGAGTTCCTTTTATTTTCATGAATGCCACGTCTACTTTGCGCGACATGACTACCATAATGCATGAGGGTGGGCACGCAGTACATAATTTCCTTACTATGGAATTGCCCCTCAACGACTTTAAATCACCTCCAATGGAGGTGGCTGAGTTGGCTTCTATGGCGATGGAGCTCATCTCAATGGATCACTGGGATATTTTCTTTACCAATGAGGCAGACTTGAAGCGTGCCAAATTAGAGCATTTGGAAGATTTAATAGAGACCCTTCCCTGGGTGGCTACTATCGATAAATTTCAGCACTGGATTTATGAAAACCCCAGGCACACACTTGAGGAAAGAAAGAGCAACTGGAACAGAATTCTGAATGAGTTTGCGGATAAAACCACGGACTGGAGTGGTCTTCAGGAGGGTAAAGACTACCTCTGGCAAAAGCAGTTGCACCTTTATGAAGTGCCATTTTACTATATAGAATATGGCATGGCACAGTTAGGGGCAATAGCGGTTTGGAGGAATTACCGAAATAACCCTCAAAAAGGATTGCAGGGATACATGAATGCCTTAAAGTTAGGCTATATGAAAACCATTCCGGAAATATATGCAGCTGCCGATATCCGTTTTGATTTTAGTAAGGGGTATATCAAAGAGTTGATGGACTTCGTCAAAGAGGAAATCAAAAAGATTTAGCCTCTTACTTTATCAAGGAGTGTACTGAGCTGATGGGCCTCTTCTTCTGTAAGATTACTAACGATCTTGTCCAATTGATGTACTTGTGCGTCAATGGCTTTGAGTAATTCAAGTCCATTATTACTGATTTCAATATCAGCAGCACGCCTGTCATCGGAGGAAGGACGTTTCACAATAAGTCCTTTTAAAATAAGCCTATCCAGGAGTCTTGAGACGTCAGAGTTTTTGTCCATCATCCTTGATTTGATTTCAGCCCCGGAAATTTTATTCGGATACTGACCCCGAAGGATGGAGAGGATGTTGAATTGCTGAGAGGTGATGCCAAATTCTGAAAAGAAATCCTTGTGTTTGTTGGCCAGCCAGCCTGAGGTGTAAATGATATTAATGGAAACTTCCTGGCAGTGATTACGGAAGCGGGATTGCTTTATTTCTTCTTTAATGTTCATGGTCTAAAATAAAAATAAGGACATATTCTTTAAAGAACATGCCCTTAATGGATAAGAATCGCTAATTATTATGCGCTTTTGTCCAGTTGCAGTCTGCATTCAATTTGGACTTCATCCGCTACTACGAATTCGCCAGACTCCAGTTTATTGGCCCATCTGAGTCCAAACTCCTGACGGTTTATTTTTCCGGAAATCTTAAATCCTGCTTTTTTCACTTTCCCTGTATTTACTGTACCTCCGTAAGTGACATCCAACGTAACATCCTTAGATACTTCTCGCATGGTAAGCTTTCCAATAAGCTGATATTTTTCTCCTTGTTTCATCAACTTTCCTGCAAATTTGATTGTGGGATATTTCTCTGCATTAAAAAAATCATCGGAACGCAAATGATTATCTCTTCTGTCATTGTCTGTATCAACTGAGGCCACCTGAGCTGTAAATTCTACTTCTGCCCCATTAAAATCATCTGATGTTGTGCTGACTTTTCCTTCAAATTGTTTGAAGTTACCCTCGACTTCAGAAACAACCATATGTGTCACAATGAAACCAATTTTACTGTGTGCTTGGTTAAGACTCCATTTGCTTTGTGCGTAACTGCAAATGGTAATCGTAATTAATGCCAATATTGATATTCCCCTTTTCATAGCTGTAGATTTTAGAATATATAAATTTAACTAAAAAGGCTGTTGAATGCACTTTTCAATCTTGTAAATCAAGATACGATTTACAACTCAAAGATTAAGCCAATATGTAAGTTTTAATACGAGAGATCGATATTTAGGTTGTCCGATCCTGAAAACGTCTCCCTGTTCGAAAGAAGATGCCAAATAATTATCTGTATAGACGATAAATAGATCAGAAACAGGTTTGAATCTCCATTGTAGCCTTGAATTGATATTTAGATTTTGAATTTGACTGTTGTACTGCACAAATGTGGTCCAGAATACATTTTTGGTAAAGGTAAAATCAAATCGAGGCCCAACAAGTAGGATGTCAGCGCTGGCATACGGCTGTGGTAGTCGAATACGATTGTAAGAAAAATCCATTGATAATACCCCGTAAGGTTGATAGCGATAACCAATATCACCTTGAAAATTCACTCGGGTACCATTAAAATATCCTCCAAGACGAGTAGACATACTGTACGCAATCCTTTTACGCTGGTCAGAATTGTACCACCCCATCAGTACATTATTGGTATATGAAGTACCTGCCGCTAATTCCAACGATTCTGTTCTGGTGGGATCAAACGAATCAAATAGATAGACATATTCTTTTCGGAGACGCACGTTGAACGAACCTGTATTGTTGAATTTCATTTTGTACATCAGGTTCACATCATAGTCGGTCACTCCGTATTTTTCGTTTCTGTAAATGTCAAAATCAAATCCAGGTCCATGACTTTGAATGCCTCCCGAGCCAGGATAAAAATTATACCATGTGGAGGAGGATACTCGCTGATAATCCACCCTTCTGGCAAATCCTACCTCAGGATTGTAATTGGCGCCAATATTTTGCAGCGAAGCATTAACTTCCCATTTCAAAGTATTGAATTCAATATTAGCCCCCATAGCAAAAGTGGAATCCAGCTTTGCGGCATCCATGGATTGATGGTAAAAAAACTTACCATTCCACCTGTTGTTGGCGCTGGCAAGATTGTAATCCAGCCCAATGATCCTATTGTAAGCTTCAGGATTGACGGTAAATTCACCATCTAAAGAATCTTTGAAAGCTTGTTTATTGATGAAGATCATCCCAATGTTGGAACGTGAGAAAAGCTTTCGCTGGAAGGTTGCGACCGTATAGTTGGTTCCAAGTAATCCAAGGGACTCATCCCTTTCTCCTTGCATATTGAGAAGGCCTACGCGAAGGTTGTTGTTCACTTTTCCACTTAGTCTAACTCCGTACTGTATTTTATTTTGCACGTTGGCTCCGCTCACCGTATCCTTAGCTATACCAATCCTTCGCGAAAAGAAGGGCCGCATCCGATCCACGCCAAAGTCGGAAAACAAATCTGCATTCTCGAGAAAAAACTGCCTGCGTTCTGGAAAGAAGATCTCAAATCGATCAAGGTTGGTAACCTGTTGGTCAACCTCAACCTGGGAAAAATCAGGGTTAATGGTAACGTCAAGATTCAGCGCTGGACCGAGTGCTACTTTTGCATCGCCCCCCACAGCCATATTTCCTGTTTTCGGTGTGCCTTCTTCAAAATCTTTGGCCTGTGAGGTGGCCAGATAAGGAATAACGGACACATTGGCTCCGGGTTTTTTTAGGGGTACATCCCAAATCAACTCCCGGTTGAAGGCCAATGCTGAAATACTAAAATTGCGGGGAATAGGAGACCACGTAGATCGCTCTCCGGTTTGGCTATCGATGCGATAAAAGTTGACGTTCCAGGTGCTGAGCCCTTCCTTGAAACGGAGGGTTTTAAAAGGTATGGCGAATTCAGCCGTCCAATAGCCATCAAATTGTCCGGCTGCCGCCAGCCATTTGTTGTCCCAGTTGAGTGTAAATGAATCGCGACCTCCGCCACCGTTGGAAATAAGTCCCTCGCGCTGAACCCCAAAAGGATTCACCCCGAAAATGAACGCATTGGTTTTGTCTTTGAAAGTATCGAATACTACGGATACTCCATCATTGGCCTCTCCGCGGTAGTCTCTTCGTAACGAGGGAGTTACGTATTTACCCATTCCTGGGGTCTTATTGTACATTTTGGCGGCTATGTAGATGTTGTTTTTGTCGTAGGTGAGCCGTATTTCTGTATTTACTGTAGCAAAGCTGGTGTCAGAGGGAAAGTATTGCTTAAAATGATCTGCTATCTCTGCATTTTCCCAGACTTCTTCATCCAAAATGCCATCAATTACTATCTTTTCATCTGTTTTGTAAATGTGTATGCCAGGCAGCTGGGAAAAGCCGACCTGACTTAATAGAATTGATGAGATTAAGAAAAAAATTCTACGCACGCTTCTGTGTTGAATTTAAAGGCGCAATATTAACACCCTCTACAACCATAACTCGGTTGATTTGTGATGAATGGAGTATGGACAGGATCGATGCAAACCGCTTATATAGAATACTTTAAGTCATGCCCACAGGTAAAATGGGGCAACAATTTTCCTGTAAGTTTCAGTCCAATTCCCGTCCTCATTACTAAGCAGCAATTCATATTCAATACGATTGTTGCTCGTGAAAGAGAACTCTAAAAGATAACGTTCGATAGGTTTCGATTGTTTATACTTTATCGCAACTTTTTGGTTGCAAAACAGATAGGATTTGGCGGCCAACTGGATGAAGCTATTTCCTTCTTCGCGTGGCAAAATCACACAAAACCGACCAGAAGGCTTTAAGTGTCGCTTAGCGGCTTCGGTCAATTCTGAAAAGGGTAATTCATCGTTGTGGCGTGTTCGATTTCTTTGTTCGTTAGGAGGCCTCAGACTATTCGCAAAAAACGGTGGATTTGAAACGATGAGGTCGTAATTCTTGTCTGTACGAAATTGCTGGATTGAGGTGTGATGAATATGTACTTTGTGAGGCCACGGAGATGCTTTAGCATTGGCTGCGGCCTGCTGGAATGCGGCTTCATCAATTTCAACACCATCGATCGAAGCAAACTCATCCGACCTTTGTGCCAGCATGAGAGAAATTAAACCCGTGCCTGTACCAATATCCAATATTTGTTTGGCATTATGCACATTACTCCAGGCGCCTAACAATACACCATCGGTGCCCACCTTCATAGCACACCGGTCATGGCTAATATGGAACTGTTTAAAATGGAACGCGTTGTCTGGGCCGATTTTTCTGTGCATCTTTCTAAAACAACAAAATTAGGAAAATGAGCTTTAAGACAGACCTTGAGATAGCACAGGCTTCCGTAATGAAGCCCATCACTGAAATTGCTAAAACACTGGGGATAAAAGAAGAGGACCTCGAACAGTACGGAAGGTATAAAGCAAAATTGCCCTTGGAGCTGAGTGATGAAAAGAAAATTGGAAAAGCAAAGCTGATTTTGGTAACAGCCATGACACCCACACCAGCAGGAGAAGGTAAAACCACCACCTCCATTGGACTTTGCGAAGGGCTTAATAAAATTGGAAAGAAGACAACGGTAGTATTAAGGGAGCCATCTCTGGGCCCGGTATTTGGAATGAAAGGGGGTGCGGCTGGCGGTGGCTTTTCGCAAGTGGTACCCATGGAAGACATTAACCTTCATTTTACTGGCGATTTTTCTGCCATCGAGAAAGCCAATAATTTACTGGCCACGCTGATTGATAATGATATTCAAAAACCAGATGGAGGTTTGGGTATTGACCCTAGAACAGTAGAGTGGAAAAGGGTGATGGACATGAACGACAGGGCGCTTCGCAATATCATTACCGGTCTTGGAGGGAAAAACGGAGGTATGATTCGTGAAACAGGATTCAATATCACCGCAGCATCAGAAATCATGGCCATATTATGTCTTGCTAAGGACCTTGATGACCTGAAGGAGAAGATAGGAAATATTTATGTGGGGGATACATATGGAAAGAAGGCCATCTTTGCACGCGACCTGAATGCGCAAGGGGCCGTGGCAGTGTTGTTAAAAGAGGCCATCAAACCCAATTTGGTTCAAACATTGGAGGGCAATCCTGCGATCATTCATGGTGGACCTTTTGCCAATATTGCTCAGGGTGCTAATTCCATCATAGCAACAAGAATGGGGATGAGCCTATCCGATTTTGTGGTGACTGAAGCAGGGTTTGGGTCGGATTTAGGTGCCGAAAAATTTGTAGACATTGTTTCGGGATATGGAGGATTTTCTCCAGATGCCATTGTATTGGTGGCTACTATCAGGGCATTGAAATACCATGGAGGGGTAGAGCGCGAGGACCTGACAAAACCAAACCTGAAAGCTGTGCAGGCAGGATTTGACAATCTGGAAAAGCACATTGAAAACACCAAAATATTCGGTCTGCCTGCGGTAATTTCTTTAAACAAGTTTGTGTCCGATACCGATGAGGAAATTAAATGGGTGATGGAAAAGTGTAAGTCAATAGGGGTACAAATTGCATTGGCAGAAGGATGGGAAAAAGGCGGAGAAGGAATGAAGGATCTGGCCGCACAGGTGGTAAAGGCTGCGGAATCATTTGATGGAAAATGCTGGCCTGTATATCGTTGGCAGGACTCCATACAAGAAAAAATAGAAGCAGTGGCAGTTAAAATTTATGGGGCGAAAGGAGTAGAGTTTTTGCCAAAGGCAAAACAGAATTTAAATAAGATCGAGCGACTGGGATTAAGCAACAAGCCTGTGTGTATAGCCAAAACGCAAAATTCTTTTTCTGATGATGCAAAAAAAAGAGGTAGACCTAAAGACTTTATCATAACGGTTCGCGAAATTGAGGTAGCAGCGGGAGCGGGATTTGTTATTCCGATAACGGGAGATATGCTGCGAATGCCAGGCCTACCGAATGTGCCAGCTGCTATGGGTATGGATATTGATAATAATGGAAAAATATCAGGCCTATCCTGATGATATATGAGTCCTTCAGTAAAGCCGGTTGAGATTACAAAAGTGACTGCAGGAAGCAGTCAGGTGAAACCGGATTTGATGGCTGTTGAAGAGCCTTTGGAAATCAGAATTGGTTTCGGTCCAATTGGAGACCGCACACAAAAAAGCTTGTCGGTAACCATGCGCACCCCAGGCCATGATTACGAACTTGCCACAGGGTTTCTTTTCACTGAAGGTATAATAGACTCCTATAACCAAGTTGAAAGCATCAAGTATTGTGAAGATGTGGGAAAGCAAGAAGAAAGGGATAATGTAGTGAGGGTAGAACTGAAGCCAGATGTAAAGCTGGATATGAAAAAACTTCAACGCAACTTCTACACCACATCAAGTTGTGGTGTGTGTGGTAAGTCTTCTATTGAAGCCGTGGAAGTGACATGTGCCCGAATACAGGATAGAATAAAAATAGACAAAGCTGTAGTTCACACGCTGCCTGACAAGCTGAGAGAAGCGCAACAGATTTTTGAACACACTGGAGGATTGCATGCCGTTGGGTTGTTTGATTTAAGCGGGAAGCTACTATTAACCCGAGAGGATGTTGGCCGGCACAATGCCATGGATAAAATTATCGGAGCTTCTCTTTTTAAAGGAGAAATTCCATTGGCCAATACCATCATGGTAGTGAGTGGTCGGGCAAGTTTTGAGCTTGTTCAAAAAGCTTTGCGTGCTGGCGTACCAATAATGGCCGCAGTAGGAGCCCCCTCGAGCCTCGCAGTTACATTGGCAGGCGATTTGGGAATGACTTTGATGGGCTTTGTTCGAGAGAATAGTTTCAATGTTTATACTGGAAAAGAGAGAATCTCTTAATCAAGTTATATCACGAATCATACTAAACCGTTCCTGTAAAGGAACAGCAACATCTATAGAATTTTTTAGCCGTTATACGTCAAAACGGTTTCCCTTTGCCTCATAAAATTAGGTTAGGCGTAACAATCACGGGTTCTTTGATATTCTTTAATTAAATTAGAGGTATGTTAATCCTAATCTTGGGATTGACATCAACCGGAATAGAACTTATGTCTGAGAATTTATCAAAGTTAGCTGCCAGAAAGGGATTAGAAGACCCGCTTTTTGAAAAACTGGTTTCTATCTCAAAAGAAAAAAGAACCCCCGATCCCAATGAAATGAGATCATTGGCCAAGGAGTTTTTAGTGGGCAATGCCAATGTATACGGCACTGTCAGTTTCTATGATTTTTTAAAGGCTGAACATCAGTCGAAAAAAATATATGTGTGCAATGGTAGCGCATGTCTTGTTGCGGGCACGCAAGGTGAATTAAAAAACACGTTGAGCAAACATTTCAAAGAGGAGGAGATTGGGCACATGTGTTGTTTGGGTAGATGTCACGAGAACAACGCATTTCATTATGAAGGAAAAAATTATTCCGGTAAACATGGACTGGAAATTGAAGCGGTTTTGAACAACAAGGGTATCAATATTGATGCTTACCATGTCCGTTCAAATCTGAAGGACCCAATTCTGACTAATCCATATCCTGAGGAAAAACTATTTTTTGATTTTGTGCGTGAGTGCTTGAAGAAGGACAAGGATCAGTTGTTGTCTGAGATCAAAAAATCAAATGTGCGTGGAAGGGGAGGAGCGGGGTTCCCAATGGGCCTTAAATTGGAGTCTTGTAAAAATGTGCCTGGAGAACAGAAGTTTGTGGTATGCAATGCCGATGAAGGAGATCCTGGCGCTTACTCAGACCGATACCTGCTGGAGAAACAACCTCACTTGCTTTTGTTCGGTATGCTGATAGCGGGATATATCATCGGATCGAACAGAGGAGTGATTTATATCCGCGGAGAATATCCAGAATCCATAGTAGCCATAAAGAAGGAAATCGATAAGTGGGAAAAGCAGGGAGTATTGGGGGAAAACATTAACAGCAGCGGATTTGATTTCAGGTTTAAGATTATTGAAGGAGCTGGAGCCTATATATGTGGAGAAGAAACAGCCTTGTTGTCATCTATTGAAGGCCAACGGCCTGAAGTGAGAGTGCGACCCCCTTATCCCACTCAGGAGGGGTTGTTCAGTATGCCAACGGTAGTTAACAATGTAGAGACCAGTGCAACTTTGTATTACATTTTGAAGCACGGTGGCGAAAAGTATGCATCACTGGGTACAGGAAAATCTACTGGATCTAAACTGGTTTGTCTGGACAGCTTGTTCAATAATCCGGGAATGTATGAAATTGAGATGGGCACACCACTTTCTGTAGTAGTTAATGATTTTGGAAAAGGATTTAAGAAGAAAGTAAAAGCCATTCATGTTGGAGGTCCTTTGGGAGGCATTGTGCCTGTTGAGAAAATAGACTCCTTAACTTTAGATTTCGAATCGTTTGCCAGCAACGGCTTTTTATTGGGACATGCGGGTGTCGTGAGTATACCTGAAGATTTTCCCATGATTGCCTATTTGGAGCATCTCTTTGAATTTACAGCAGCAGAGTCATGTGGGAAGTGCTTTCCATGCAGCATCGGATCGGTGAGAGGAAAAGAATTGCTTCAGAAAGCACAGCAAGATGATTATAAAATCGATCGCCAGTTAATGGACGACTTATTGGAGACTTTGGAAATCGGATCACTCTGTGCATTGGGTGGTGGTTTGCCATTGGGTATAAAAAATGCACTGAAGTATTTTGACAAAGAATTGAAATCCTATTTTGTTTGAACGACAATAAAATGAGAGGGTTATGAGTGAACAAAAAAACATTGCTTACATCAACGATCAACCTTTTGAATTTAAAAAAGGTGAAATGATTTTAAGTTTCGTGAAGAGGGTAGAAAAAAGCATAAATGTACCTACTCTTTGTGATGCCCCTAACCTAAAACCCTTCGGTTCATGTCGAGTTTGTAGTGTTGATGTGGCTTTGGAGAAACAAGGAAAAGCTAAAACAGTTGCATCTTGTCACACTCCTGTGATGCCCAATTCCTACATCTATACCGACAATGAACGGATTACACGATTAAGAAAGAATATTTTGGAGTTGGTGCTTACTGATTATCCTTTGGATAGATTGTATGAAAACAAGGCAGGTAAAAATGAACTGCAAAATGTGGCCAACCAGCTACGGATTACACCAGATGACATCCGCTATCCGTTGGGAAAAAATCATTTGAACCGTAAGCCAGACATCACCCATCCTTACATGCGTGCTGATTTGTCCACCTGCATCAATTGCTACAGATGTGTGCGGGCATGCGATGAAGTGCAAGGAGAGATGGTGCTCACCATGTCAGGCCGTGGATTTGATAGCACCATTACAATGGGCATGAATGAGGGATTCAAAGAATCCGATTGCGTGAGTTGTGGAGCCTGTGCACAAGCTTGTCCAACTTCTGCTATTACAGATGTATTTAGTTCAAAGCAAACGGTTCCGGATAAAGTTACCCGTACGGTGTGTACTTACTGTGGAGTAGGCTGCAATCTGGATGTTGCAACTGTGGATGGAGAAATAAAATCCATTCTTGCTCCTTACGATGCAGAAGTCAATCAAGGCCATACTTGCTTGAAAGGCAGGTATGCATTTAAGTTCTATGATCACCCCGATCGATTGAGAAGTCCATTGATAAAACGCAATGGTGAATTTGAAGAAGTGAGCTGGGACGAAGCCTATGACTTTATTGTAGAGAAATTTACTTCCATAAAAAATAACAATGGAGCTGATGCCATAGCAGGTATTTCTTGTGCAAGAGCAACGAACGAAGAGAATTACCTCATGCAAAAGTTCATCCGCGCGGTAGTGGGAACGAACAACATTGATGGTTGTGCACGTGTTTGCCACTCTCCAACGGCATTGGGTATGCAACGTACTTTTGGTACAGGGGCAGCAACCAATTCAATTAAGGATTTGAAGTACACAGATTGTATATTGGTTATTGGAGCCAATCCTACAGATGCACATCCTGTAACGGGTGCCAAGATTAAGCAAAAGGCGATGAAGGGAACGACCATGATCGTGATTGACCCTCGCAAAATTGAATTGACACGTTATGCGACCTATCACTTACAATTGAGGCCGGGTACTAATGTCGCTTTGCTCAACATGATGATGCACTACATTGTAAAAGAGGGCATGGTGGACAAAGACTTTATCGAAAAGAGAACCGAAGGTTTTGAAACATTCAAAGAAAGTATTTTAAAGTTGGATATGGATGAGTTGCAATCCATAACCGGTGTAGATAAAGGATTAGTTAGAGATGCTGCTTTGGCGTATGCAAAGGCAAAAAGTGCAATGTCTTTCCATGGACTTGGTGTAACAGAACATTTCCAAGGTACATTTACTGTCACTTTAATTGCAGACCTTGCAATGATTACCGGCAACATTGGTCGCCTTGGTGTTGGGGTAAACCCTCTTCGCGGTCAAAACAATGTGCAGGGCATGGCTGACATGGGTGCTCAACCGCATCAAGGTGCTGGTTACCTTGCTGTAGATGATCCAAAGTACCACCACCTCTATCAGGATTTTTATGGAGTTAATCTTCCGCTGCATGCCGGATATAAAATTCCAGAAATGTTTGATGCCGCCATCGATGGTAAATTGAAAGGACTTTGGATTATTGGTGAGGATGTAGTACAGACTGATCCGAACACCAATCATGTAAAGAAGGCACTTTCCAATCTCGACATCTTTATTGTGAGTGAGCTTTTCATGACAGAAACGGCCAAGATGGCAACCGTGGTGCTTCCAGCTGCTTCCTTCCTTGAAAAGAGCGGCACGTTTACAAACGGAGAAAGAAGAATTCAACGTGTGAATGCTGTAGTAGATCCATTGCCTGGAACCCGCGTGGATGGACAAATCATTGTTGATATAATGAACAGGATGGGCTATAAGCAACCTGATTATCATCCAAGAACAGCGCTGGAAGAAATTTCTAAAATTGTCCCTTTCTTCAAAGGGGTAAAATGGGATGAATTAGGGGACAATGGTAAACAATGGCCAGTGCTGGAGGACGGAAAGGGTACAGAAATCATGCACGTGGATGCCTTTAAGATTGGTAAAGGACAGATCCAATACCACGATTTTAAAGAGTCTTCAGAGATATTGGAAAACAGTGAATCGTTTCCATTTATACTTACCACCAATAGGGAGTTGGAGCATTACAACTGTGGCGCCATGACCCGAAGAACACCCAATGTGGAAATACTAACTGAAGACGTCCTGCTTATCAACCGACAGGATGCTGAAGGAAAAGGGATTAAGGATGGTGACATCGTTTGTGTGAGTTCGGCCAGGGGAAAGGTGGATTTAAAGGCCAGAGTCACTGAAGAAGTGAAACCGGGTGTGCTTAGCACTACCTTTCACTTTCCTGAAGTGCTGGTGAATATTCTCACTTCGGGTGTAGCAGACTCTGAGGCCATGTGCCCCGAATACAAAGTGGTGGCCGTAGATGTTAGAAAAGCACGAAAAACAGAACAAAGAAAAATTGGGCAGGTGGCGGAACGCGAAGTACGTGTCTAAAGAGTTGTCATTCCATATACTTTCATGGAAAGATGAAGCCAATCATAGCTAATTCATGATTGAAACATGCTGCTTTTTTATTACTTGCAGTACCTAGACCAATTGCTAAAATTTCCCGATTGATTATGACTGTCCACACCTTTCTCAAAAACATTTTAACACTCTTCTTCTTTGCTATTCTTCATCCATTGGTGGCTCAGCAATTTGAAGCCAACCAATTCAAAAACCTGAAAATAAGAAACGTAGGTCCGGCAAATATGAGTGGACGTATCACAGCCATCGATGTGGTGCAATCTAATCCAAAGGTAATTTACCTTGGTGCTGCATCTGGTGGCGTGTGGAAGTCTGAAAATGGAGGAAGTGCGTGGAAAAGTATTTTTGATGATAATCCAACCATCAATATAGGGGCTGTTGCGGTGCAGCAAAATAATCCCAGTGTAGTGTGGGTAGGAACTGGTGAAGGTAATCCGCGCAACTCCATGAACCTGGGTTTGGGCTTGTTCAAAAGTTTGGATGCAGGAAATACCTGGTTTCGTGTGGGACTGGAACAGTCAAAAGCAATTCACAGAATCCTTATTGATCCACTCAACCCCAACACAGTTTATGTAGGTGTAATGGGAGATCCTTTTACACCTGATGAACACAGAGGGGTTTTCAAAACCATTGATGGAGGTTCAACCTGGACTAAAATACTGTTTACCAACAATCACTCGGGTGTTGGAGATATGGTCATGGATCCATTTAATCCAAACAAAATTTTTGCAGCCATGTACGAGCATCATCGTACTCCCTACAGTTTTACTTCGGGTGGTCCTGGATCTGGGTTGTACCTTACCTATGACGGAGGTAAAAACTGGAAGAAGTTAGGTGTTGAAAATGGGTTGCCTAAAGGAGAGTTGGGACGAATCGGAATTGCGATTGCCCGCAGCAATACCAACAGAGTTTATGCAAAAGTGGAGGCCACAAAAAATTCCCTTTACAGAAGTGATGACGGAGGCTTGCACTGGGAGATGATCAATGACAATCCAAGATTTACCAACAACAGACCTTTTTATTTTCAAGACATCGCAGTAGACCCTGTTGATCAAAATCGCCTGTATAATATTTATCAGCCACTTTCAGTAAGTGAAGATGGAGGTAAGAGCTTTGATCCGGAACCGATGATTCCAGCAGATGAAACGAAAGGGATCCATGCCGATTTTCATGCTTTTTGGATTGACCCGAATGACCCGACTTTTTTTATCATTGGTGGTGATGGTGGAATAGGTATTACCCACGATAAAGGAAAAAGTTGGTATTTCCCGGAGTCCATTCCTGTAGGTCAGTTTTATCATATCAATGTGGACAACGACATGCCCTATAATGTTTATGGGGGACTACAGGATAATGGAAATTGGTCTGGACCTGGTTATGTTTGGAAGCGTGGTGGCATTCGTACGTTGTATTGGCAATACCTTGTGGGTGGTGACGGATTTTATATTTCACCCGATGCATCAAACTCTCGATTTGGATATGGTACCTCACAAAACGGGGATTTGTACAGATACGATAAATTAACGGGTTATTATCAGAGCATAAGTCCTCCAGCTCCTGATCTTAAAACAAGACTCCGTTTTAATTGGAACGCAGGATTTGCTCAGGATTTGAATGACGAAGCAACGGCTTACTACGGAAGTCAGTTCTTACACAAGACAACAGATAAGGGTGCATCCTGGCAAATCATTTCACCTGATCTTACAACAAACAACCCAGCGCATCAGAAACAAGATTATGGCGGATTGACCATTGATGCTTCAGGGGCGGAAATTTATAATTCCATTTTAAGCATTTCCCCCAGCAAGCTGGATAAACAGGTAATTTGGGTGGGTACAGATGATGGTAATGTGCAATTGACCTCGGATGGTGGAAAGAGTTGGTTGAATCTTACAGCAAATATAAAGGGTTTGCCCAGAGAAAGTTGGATCGCTCAGATCCGCGCTTCGCGCTACAATAAAGAAGAGGCCTGGATTGTAGTTAACAATTATCGTAAAGGTGATTTCAGTCCCTATATCTATCGCACCAAAGATTTTGGCAAATCATGGACCCGTATAGTCGATAATACCAAGGTAAAGGGTTATGCACACACTGTACTACAGGATCCTGTTGAACCAAATCTTGTATTTGCTGGAACTGAAAATGGACTGTGGATCAGTATGGATGAAGGAAAAAATTGGGCGCAACTTAAAAATGGATTCTCTTCTGTGTCAACAACCGATTTGACCATTCAGGAACGCGAATCTGCTTTGATCATTGGGACATTTGGACGATCAATCTGGATTTTGGATGATCTTATTTCGCTTAGAAAAATAGCGCGTAACGGAGCAGCTAATGATTTTTCTGTTTTTCCTGTAAATGAAGCAGTGCAGGTGAAAGGGATTTTTATCAATCCCCCAGGAAATATTTGGACTGGTTTTCACACTACTTTTGAAGGTGAGAATCGACCCTTTGGACAAGTTATGATTCCCTTTTTTGTAAAATATGTAAAGACAGAAAAAGAGAGTCAACAAATAAGTGGGAAAGTTTATAATAGCGCGGGCGAAGCGATACAGAATATCTCAATGGATAATATTGATTCAGGCCTTAACTACATTACTTGGAAATTAGATGAAAATAAAGCGAGGTTACCCGGAGCATATATCAATGAAGAGTCAAAAGGCATTCCTGTTCTTCCAGGAGAATATAAGGTTGTATTGACCTATCTGGGCAGAAAAGATTCAACCATAGTAAAAGTAATTCCTGATCCGCGTTTTGATTATTCGAACGAAATTGAAGTTGCGCACTATACTGCCCTTAAGAAGTTGGACGATTTATCACAAAAACTTGGTGCTGTACTTACAAGGATTAATAACAGTACAGAAACGGTAGATCAGATTATCAATCAGTTGAAATCAAATCATTCCGACAAGACCGAATCTTTAACTAAGGCATCTTTAGCGATCAAAGAAAAGTTAAAAGTATTGATGGACAAGGCGAGAGGCACCCGTCCAACCAAACAGGTGGGAGCTTGGAGCTCTTTTGAAGTGACACCTCAGTCTAAATTATCGGATGCGCAACAGGCATTACGTGCCCGACTGTATAAACCATCAGCACAAGATTTAGAACGCATTGAAGTAGCAGAAAAATTAATCAATGAGTTTGTCGAAGATGCAGCGTCATTTTTCTCCAATGACTGGGAGACTTTTCGCAATCAAATTGATGAAGGAAAAATCAGCTGGTTTAAGAAAGAATAGATCAGGCGGCTGCCTGCTGATGATATACTTTTCCTTCCCACGATTCAAGGCGGGGATTCATCATGCGAAACCATAGGGGAGGAATGAGGGCGATGATGATCATAGTTGGATAACCGAAAGGCAGTTGAGGACTATCATCATAATGATTTAAAATCTGATACCGTTTGATGGCATTGGCATGATGATCAGAATGACGCTGGAGCTGAAATAGAAAAAAGTTACTGATTACGTGGCTGGAGTTCCAGGAATGGAGGGGATTGACTCTTTCATGTCTTCCGTCTTTTTCTTTCCGAAGAATACCATAATGCTCCACATAATTAACAAGCTCCAATAAAGTGAAAGCAAAAAAACTTTGTGCAAAGAAGAATATTGGTATTTGCCAGTTGATTGATCCTGGCGGACTAAATAATAACGTGAGTACAAAGCAAAAGGCCAGGGGGAGCAATGCAAACCATATCATTTGATTCTTTGGGTGGAATGCTGAAAGCCCTTTACGCTTCAGACTTTCAATTTCCAGTTGCCATGCATGAGCATAACCCATGAAAACAGAGCGAAGCCAAAACTTATAAAATGATTCGTTCTTTCTTGATGTTGCAGGGTCGTTCAGGGTAGCAACCTGAACATGATGGCCTCTGTTATGTTCAATATAAAAATGCATATAGCTAACCGTCATTAAGAGCAGCTTACTATAAAATCTTTCTAATGATGATTTCTTATGACCCAATTCGTGCGCTACAGTGATACCAATTCCACCTGTTACCAATGAAAAGCTGATTACAAAGCCTGTCCATTCGTACCAGGTAATTAAGGTTCCTGTTGACACTACAAAAACTCCCCAAAAAAGAAAAGCCAACTGAACAAACGTCCAGATGTACGTTACAAAACGATAATAAAATTGTTCTCCGATGATTTTCGCCTTGCTGTCTTCCACGTTGGATGTGTCAATACCTATCCATTGATCCACAACTGGGAGAACAAGGAAAGCAAATCCAATGGCCAGGAAGTTCCACCAACCACCCAAATAGTAACCAAGCATCACAAGTGCTGGCACTTCAAAAGCATAGAAAAATTTTAATTTTTTCACCAAGATGTACTTTATGCCAACTACTAATTTAAGGGATTTAAAATAAGATTACCAGTAGATTCTATTGTCATACGCTTGTTTACCTTTAAGTAGTTTGGCGTAATGGTCGATAAAAGTAAAAAAAATGATTTAATGGAAATTAGGTTACCTTTGCAGTAGTTATTGAGATTGGATGGATTGCCTCCCTAAGCTGCATGACCGCAGCGCAAATATGTAAGGTGCTTCGTCTGGCCTTACTAGTTTTATTAAACAATATATACATGAAATCATTTGACGCCCTGGGTTTATCCGGGGAAGTAGTGAAGACTATCACTGAGATGGGCTTCGAAACACCGACTCCTATTCAGGAACAAGCTATACCCATTTTATTAAAAGGAGACACCGACCTGGTAGGCCTCGCCCAAACCGGAACAGGCAAAACAGCTGCTTTTGGCCTTCCGTTGATTGAGTTGGTGGATTCCAGCAACAAGATCACGCAAGCATTGGTTGTAGCGCCTACCCGAGAACTTAGCGTTCAAATTACCAGCGATCTGGAGAATTTCAGTAAGTCGGTAAAAGCTTTGAATATTGTAACAATTTATGGCGGTGCCAGTATCTCCGATCAAATCAGAAAGGTGAGACGTGGTGCGCATATTATTGTAGCTACTCCTGGTCGCTTGATTGATTTGCTATCCCGCAAAGTGGTAGACTTATCAGCCATCAAATATGTAGTATTGGATGAAGCCGATGAGATGTTGAACATGGGCTTTAAGGAAGATATTGATGAAATTTTGATAACCACTCCTAAGGAAAAAAAGGTGTGGTTGTTTTCAGCAACTATGCCCAGAGAAGTCAGGGCGATTGCCAAAAATTACATGAACGATCCTGTAGAACTGACTATGGATGTTCAGAAAACGGGAAATGAAAACATCGATCATCAATACACGGTGGTTTCTGAAAGAGATAAATATCTGGCTTTGAAGCGTCACCTTGATTACAACCCAGGCATATTTGGCGTGATTTTCTGCCGTACTAAAATTGATACACAAAAGATTGCTGAACACCTGATCAAAGATGGCTACAGTGCCGATTCGCTTCATGGTGATTTGTCACAGATGCAGCGTGACCGGGTGATGAGAAGTTTTAAAAATAAGGCACTTCAATTATTGGTAGCCACTGACGTTGCTGCCCGAGGGATTGATGTGAGCAATATATCGCATGTGATTCATATGAACATGCCGGACGAAATGGAGTTTTATACCCACCGAAGTGGAAGAACGGCTCGTGCAGGAAAAAAAGGGATTTCACTGGCCATTGTTTCCAAGCGTGAAATTGGAAGGATCCAGCAGGTAGAGCGAAGTATAAAAAGACGGTTTACACGGGTAGCTGTTCCTACAGGCAACGAGGTTTGTCAAAAGAAGCTGTTGGATTTGACCCATAGAGTTAGAGAAGTAGAAGTGAATGAAAAAGAAATGGACTATTTTTTACCTGAGGTATTTCATGAGCTTCAAAGTTTAAGCAAGGAGGACATCATTAAACGCTTTGCTGCCATTGAGTTCAACCGATTTCTTACTTATTACAGAGATGCACCCGATCTGAACCAGGGCTCTCAGGAACGATTCACAGATGATCGTGCAGCAGTTTCATCCTCTGGAGATCGCGTCTTTATCAATGTTGGAAAAATGGATGGTTTGGACAAGGGAAGTTTGCTTGGTTTGATTTGTGACTTTGGAGAGATCAATAAAGCCCAAATTGGAAAAATTGACATAAAAGGTGCCTACTCGTTTTTTGAACTGGAGAAAAGTGCAACTGAACAGGTTTTCAAAGGATTTGAGGGGGTTGAAGTCAGAGGGCGGGCAGTTCGTTTAGAACTGACAAGTCCACACAAAGCAAAGTACTCAGATAAGAAAAAAGAGCGATTTTACGGATCAAAAAATAAGAGCAGGCCGAGAAGGAGAGATTAATATTCGATTCTGAATAAGGCCTTTGGCTCTCCCGTATATTCTTTATCTATCTCGTGGAGATACCTGTCGTTTTTCTTTATAAATCTGTTGAAACTGGCAGCTGCCTGGTCGTATTGGTTTCTGTATTCCTCTACCCGCTGATCGGCCATTTTTACTTTATCAAGGAGACGTTGAGCATTTCCGGATTTAATAAATTCAGGATCTGCCTCCGCCAGGCTAAGTATTTCTGAAACCAGAGAATTTGACGCGAAATCATATTCCTCTATTACGTAGGTGTTGGTAAGGGACTTTTGTGTAAACCGGATGCGATCCAGCTGATCAAGGCGTTGCTCCAGAGTAATCAGTTGCTCGTCATCAAACCCTTCCTGCTGATGCATTAGATGGATAAGACCGTGCATAGCTTTGGTCTTTTCTTGTTCGTCCCACATCATTACATTCCAGGCATGAAGAAGGCTGTCTTGCAGTATTAGATAGGTTTCTGTCAGCGAGTCTACCTTGGTAAATGATGTATTATTTTGCCTCGATTCCTGAGTAGTGCAGGATGCGAGACCGATAACGGATGTTAACAGAAGGATAAATAAAACCTTATTAATCATTTCTTTTACTTGTGACCCTACTTACGAAACTCACGGAAAATTGTTTTAGCCAATCTTTATACTGGTTTAAATTGCTCGAAGGCTTCTTTGCAATCATTACAGTAAAAAATTGCCCTACATAAGGTGGGGCCAAACGGATTTCTTAATTCTGTATTGGTTTTGCTGCAACGTGGGCATTCCGCGTTTTCCAGAATTTCCAGATCGGTGAACAGCTTACTGTCTGGCGGAGGTGCGAGTCCAAATTTTTTAAGTGCGATTTTACCCTTTTCAGAAATCAGATCCGAACTCCAGGATTTCTTAAAATTGATGTCAACTTCTGCTTCTTGTCCGTGCTTGTTTAGGGTCTCAATTATATCGTTTTTCATGTAATCGATTGCCGGGCAGCCCACAAAAGTAGGTGTCATTTCAATCCTCACTTTATCACTTATTGTCACATTGGTAATCACTCCAAGGTCAACCAGGGAAAGCACAGGAATTTCAGGGTCTTTGACTTCTTCAAGCCATTGATAAACTTTTTCTAAAGACGGTTTTGACATGCTTTTTACCATTCTGCAGTTGGATCTATCCGGAGTACCTCGCTCATCTCATCCAATAAAGGCTGAAGATGCTCAGTATGCTTGCCCACTCGGCCTCCAAGGTGAGGCGTTATCGTATCCCACGCAGGAAGTTGAAGTTGTGTTTGAGCAAGCACTTCTTCCACTTTTCTTTTCCATTTATCTTCCAGCACTTGTTCACCAGCAAATATTCCTTCGCTGATGAGTGCATTTTCAAAGGGTGATTTTTCAAACATACCCAAAGCATAGGGAAGGGCGTATTCAAGCGACTTCTGTAAACGAGTAATACTTTCAGTAGTAGCACTCCCTAATTGTTTTATCCAGGTATTGGCATGCATGGTATGATACCTTAACTCTCCTCTTATTTTAGCTGATAATTGCGCCAAAGGTTCAAAAGAAGATTGTGTAAGCATTTCAAAGCGCAAGGCTTCTGCTGTATCGTAGAGGAAATGGCGAATCAAACTAAAATCATACTCCCCGTTAGGTAATTCTGTTAGCAATGAATTATGAAACTGTTCCGCATTTCTGGTGAATGCCACTGTATCGGGATCTTGCTCACCCAGTTCCTGAAGAATGGTATAAAGGGCCAAACTATGACCAACCTTATCCTGTGCCATGGACGAAAACGCAATATCTTCTTCCAGTAAGGGTCCAAAACCAGTCCACTCTGAATTGCGATGGCCAAGGATGAGCTGGTCATCCGCCATTTTGTACAGGAGTTCTTTAAGGGCTTCGTTGTTCATCTTTTGAATAAGTTAGTTATTGTTGGGCTGTCTTTTCCAGGAATGATTTTAGTTTGTCTCCACCTTTGTAGGCAGCAGCATCTCTGAATTTTTTCTCTCCAAGTGTATTCCACAAATCTAAATCTTCCTGTTTTGTGAAACGGATACCACTGGTTTTGATAGCCCAAATATTAAATACCTGCTTATTGCCTCTCAGTTGTTGACTTGCCACCCACAAGGCTTCGTTGTGGCTACCGGCTTCTACTTTACCTACATGCTGATGTTGTTTACCACGTTTCAGCAAATGAAAAATTTCGAAGGTCTCCTTGCCGGAAGTAGAAGCTACCTTTGTAACGTGATCGTAGGCATCCTCATCACCATCAGTAAGCGCTGAGACATAAACATTCCTTGTTTCCGTCACAAAAATTGAAATACAGGTAAACCTTCGGGTAAACGCTTCTTTGGCAAGTACGTATGCCATTTCCAAATTTGGAGCGTGAACGATGCCTTCATGCTGGAAGGGTTTTCCTTCTTTGGGCTGAACGAATACTTCAAAAGTGCCAAATTGATCCAAGGGCACCTTTGGAGAACTATTGCCAGTTTCAGGCAAACGACTTACACGTGGATCTAGAGATTTCAACTGCGAGTATATTTATATTTTGGTTGTTGTGATAAAGCCAACATCATTCAAATGAAATTAGCATGATCACATGTTAATCAATATGATTTAAATCAGGCAAAAGTCAGTACTAGGCCAGAGGAGTAACATACTCAGTCTTGGCCGTACGCAAGGCCTCTCTTACCCATCGCCCTCGTTCTTCGGCAATTCTGCGTACTTCTAACCTTTCGGAGTTACAGGGACCGTCTCCATTAATCACCCGCTTAAACTCTTCCCAATCGGGTTCTGTATAGTCCCACCTTCCGGTTTCGGTATTTTTTTTAAGATTTGGATCAGGTATGGTAAATCCCAATTCCCAGATTTTCGGAACATACATATCAAGGAACTGATTTCTCATGTCGTCATTGGTTCCCATCTTAACTTTCCACTTCATAAGTATTTCAGTATGCACTGAAATTTTATCCGAAGGCCCAAAAAAATGCATCATAGGTGGCCACCATCTGTTGAGGGCTTCCTGAAACATATCTCTTTGCTTTTGAGTGCCAGAGGCCAGATAGATCACACAGTGATGGCCATACTTCAGGTGAAAGGACTCTTCGGCACAAATTCTGTCCAGGGCCCTACAATAAGGTCCATAACTTCCCTTTGCGTTGGCGAGCTGATTAACAATCGCTCCCGCGTCTACCAGCCAAGAGATAAAGCAGCAATCGGCCCAGGTGAAGGTGGGGTAATTAAAAATATTGGAGTATTTTGATTTACCATTGATCAGGTCATCAATCATTGCTTCACGTGACTTACCTAAAGTTTCTGCAGCACTATAAAGCAGTTGCCCATGGCCTACTTCATCCTGCACTTTGGCCATCAAGGCCATTTTGCGTTTAAAACCTGGAGCACGAGTGATCCATGTACCCTCGGGTAGCGCCCCGATGATTTCACTGTGAGCATGTTGTTCGATCATCCGGATGAGCTGCTTGCGGTACAGCTTGGGCATCCAATCGGATGGTTCAATTTTCTCTCCTCGTTCAATTCGGGCTTCAAATTCAGCTAGTTTTACCGGGTCTTCCCCGGTAAGCTCATCAGACTTTATTCCTTCAAAAGTATTTCCGCCTCCGTACATAGGATTTTGTTAATTTTTAGTAAAAATAATGGAAAATAATCCAACAGAATAGCTTTACACTAACATCCGTTAGCCATTACCTAAGACTACAACAGGATTATTGTGCGTTTTGTTTCTTTAGGCCGTTTACGAGCATATCCGAGAGCTGCTGGCCAATGTTGATGGAGTCAATTTTTCCATCTGGATTGTACCATTGAGGCATCCAGTTCAGTGATGAGAACAGTGTCATTACTGAAAGTTTGGTATCAATATTTTCTTTGAATTCGCCTGATTTTGTGCCCTCTTCAATAATGGCCTTGAATCTGTTGATGTAATTGATACGTAAAAGGAGAAAATCCCTGAGATAGGGTCCACTCAAATGTCTGTGCTCATTCATAAATACAGCTGAAGCAGTGAGATCTTTGGCCATGACACCAATGTGGCCAATAATGCCAAGACGCAGCTTTTCACTTGCTGAAACATTTTGTCTTTCAACTTCTTCCAGTGATTTTCTGAATTCAGCGGCCATATCAAAGCAGAGGCTTCTCAGTATCTCTTCCTTTGATTTTATATGTGAATATAAACTGGCAGCTTCAATACCGAGTTTTTGTGCTAAATCTCGCATGGAAGAGGCTGCATAACCTTTTTCTCTAAACAATTCAGCCGCCTTACGAATGACTTGTTCTTTACGCGATAAATTCATTACAGCTTCCATATCAATCTACACCCTAAGATAATTAATTAAATTTGATAAAAGTTGTGTCTTTATGAAATTCAGCTCAATCAAGGAATATTTTTACAAACTGTATAACATTTGTTATTTGCTTACGCTCATTCCACTTGGCGTATTTATTTAT
>DDTF01000031.1:85204-142098 GCA_002345965.1 Flammeovirgaceae bacterium UBA2371 | reverse complement strand
CCTTTTTTTATTGGCGACATTGGGTGCTCATTACTATCCCCATTCCACCCAATCATTGGGTTCATATCCGCCAGATGGCGGACGCAAGTTCGTCCCGACAACTATCGGGATGCCCCGCTACTAAAATTTTAAAAGGTGATCTGATCACCTTTTTTTATTGGCGACATTGGGGGCTCATTACTATCCCCATTCCACCCAATCGTTGGGCTCATATCCGCCAGATGGCGGACGCAAGTTCGTCCCGACAACTATCGGGATGCCCCCGCTACTAAAATTTAAAAGGTGATCTGATCACCTTTTTTTATTGGCGACATTGGGNNTTGGGCTCATATCCGCCAGCTTTTGACCAATTGCTACTGATCCCCAGCTGCCAAATACTACTCTTAATCTAATTTGGCGTACTTTTGCCATCTTAAAATAAGCTCAAACTCCGATAGAGACATTATACCATGCCTGAAACGCACAAAGCTGGATTTGTAAGTATAGTTGGCAAGCCCAATGTGGGTAAGTCTACCCTTATGAATAAGCTGGTAGGTGAGAATCTCTCTATCATCACCTCCAAAGCCCAAACCACCCGTCATCGGATAATGGGCATATTGTCAGGAGACGACTTCCAGATTGTCTACTCTGATACCCCAGGGCTGCTCGAACCAAAGTACGAGTTGCACAAAAAGATGATGACTTATGTACAAGTATCGCTGGAGGACGCAGACATTATTTTGTTGGTGGTAGAACTGGGTGAGAAGTTTGACCCTGTGCTTTTCGAACGGCTTAAAAGTATTAAGACTCCCATTTTTTTAGTGATCAACAAAATTGATCTGGCAAAAGGCTCTCAACTGGAAGACAAAATCACCTATTGGAAAACGCAATTGGAACCAAAGGCCATTATCCCTGTGTCGGCTCTTACTGGTGATCACATTGATGTTTTGCTAAAGACGATCACGGAAAATTTACCAGAACATCCTGCCTACTATCCCAAGGATGATCTGACCGATAAAAACGAACGTTTCTTTACCTCCGAAATTATAAGGGAAAAAATATTCCTCAATTATGAGCAGGAGATTCCATACAGCTCTGAAGTAGGTATTGAAGAATTTAAGGATCAGGAAAATATTATAAGAATCCGCGCCATCATCTATGTAGAACGCGACTCTCAAAAAGGTATTATCATTGGAAAAGGTGGGGCATCACTAAAAAAAGTAGGCACCGAAGCCAGAAAAGACCTTGAAGCTTTTTTCGGCAAAAAAGTTTTTCTTGAAACCCATGTGAAAGTGGCAGACAACTGGCGCAAGCAAAAGCAGCGACTCAAACAATTTGGTTATACAGATTAAGTAATGGCTAACATCGTAGCAATAGTAGGAAGACCTAATGTGGGCAAATCGACTTTCTTCAACCGACTGGTAGAAAAAAGGGAAGCGATCATGGATGATATACCTGGAGTGACACGCGACCGGCACTATGGTTATGCGGAATGGTCAGGTAAATTCTTTACCGTAATTGACACAGGAGGTTATGTGACAGGTTCTGACGACAAATTTGAATCGCAAATCAGGAGACAAGTAGAGACGGCTATTCAAGATTGCACTGCAATCATTTTTATGGTAGATGGTAGAGCCGGACTGACGGGCTATGATAAAGAATTTGCCAACTTGGTGCGCAGGTCTAAGCGGCCGGTTTTTGTGGCTGTGAATAAGGCTGATACGCCTGACAAATCTACGCTTGCGACTGAGTTCTATGAATTGGGTTTGGGTGAGGTCTACCCTGTGTCTGCCGAAAACGGGAGCGGAACGGGTGAGTTATTGGACGAAGTAATTAAAACTTTTGAATCTGAAGGGGTAGAGGATCCAGATGCAGGAATTCCTAAAATAGCAATTGTAGGTAGACCCAACGTAGGCAAGTCGTCTTTTTTAAATGTGTTACTGGGCGAAGAGCGCAGTATTGTTACTGATGAAGCCGGCACTACGCGTGATGCCGTTCACTCCCGTTATAAAATGTACGGCAATGATTTTATCTTGATTGACACAGCCGGAATCAGAAAGAAAAGTAAGGTAAAGGAAGACATTGAATTTTATTCCGTGCTTCGATCGCTTAAGGCATTGGAAGAAAGTGATGTTTGCATCATACTTATTGATGCTGAGCGAGGATTAGAACACCAGGACATCTCGATCATCAGCCTGGCTCAGAAACAGGGGAAAGGAATTGTAATCATGGTCAATAAGTGGGATCTCATTGACAAAGACACCAAAACAGCCGATGAGATTAAGAAGGCGATGATGGAAAAGCTCTCTCCTGCTACTTATATTCCGATCATTTTTGCTTCCGTGCTTACTAAACAGCGGATTTTTCAGGTGATTGAAAAGGCGGTAGAGGTATATAACAACAAAACCAAGAAGATACCTACTGCAAAACTGAATGATGCTTTGCTACCTGAAATTGCCAGATACCCTCCTCCTGCATTAAAGGGTAAAATGATTCAGATCAAATACATTACTCAGGTAAAGGCAAAAACCCCTTCGTTCGCTTTCTTTTGTAACCTTCCGCAGTACATACAGACGCCATACATGCGTTTTCTTGAAAACAAACTGAGGGCAAATTTTGATTTTGAGGGGGCTCCGATACGGCTGTTTTTCCGGAAAAAATAAATTTTTATTACTTCCTGGGGCATAAGTATACCTATCATAGTATATTTGCACCCGAATTTAAAACCTGTAAACTATGAAAAAATTAATCGCATTATTAATGGTGTGCGGTTTCGCTTTTGCCTTTGTTGCTTGTGGAGGCGGTAAAACCGAATCTACTGAAACAGAGAACGCTGAAATGACTGAAGAAGCGCCAGCAATGGAGCAGCCAGCCACGGACAGTGTAGCGTCTGACACCACCAGCATGCAGTAATGAACGTTTTTCAATCTAAAGATTGGAAAGAGGCTTTAGGTAACTAAAGCCTCTGTTTTTTTCTATGAATGCCAATTCGATATCACACCTGCTCACCAATCATGTCCCTGAGGCTGCCTATGCCTATTGCTTTCAGCTGTGGAAGAAATTCCAATTTGAGTTTAAGGTTAGAAAGAGCCGAGTAACCAAAGTGGGAGACTTCACCTGCTATCCGGGCAAAGTTGCCCGCATCACTGTCAATCATGACATTGATCCTTATTTGTTTTTGATTACTTATGTTCATGAGGTTGCTCATTTGGAAGTTCATCTACATTATGGCAATCGTATTGAATCGCATGGAAAAGAATGGAAAAAATCTTTCCAGCAATTAATGGAGCCTGTAATGAGTGAGGAAGTCTTTCCAAAACCATTGCTTGATGGCTTAAAAAAGCACATGAAAAACCCAAAAGCCTCGACATTTTCAGACGGCAAGTTCACGCAGCTTTTGCGCAGTTACGATGACCGTCAAAAAAATGTAGTCCTGCTTTCACAAATTCCTGAAGGTACGGTTTTCGGTTTTCAAGGGAAATGGTTCAAAAAGGGCAAGCTCAGAAGAACCCGGGTAGAATGTAAAGAGATAAAAACCCGTTTAAGTTACCTTGTACCTGCCGATGTGCCCATTAGTATGGCTCAATTAAGTCTTCTTTGAATCAACGAATTTACCAATTCGAAAAATCGTGCTGGCTGTAAAGTCCTCCATTGGGGGATTTGCAAAGTGCCCCCCATATTGATGTACGAGTCAAGTCTGTAGCGTTCGAATTCGCGCTGAATAAAATCAGGAAAATTAACAGCCGCTATCCAACCATCTTCTACTTCTTCAAACCACTCCTCATAATAATCATCGCTAGACCCATGAAAATTAAAAATGTTTTCTCCAATTAATATAAACTTGTTGATCCCTTGCATTGACAAGTGCTCAATCAGGTTTCTCTTAAGCAACATAATATCATTGTACAAGGTATCATTCCATTCGCCTATAAATTCAAGGACAGCGTACCCAAGATCATAATCAGCAAAAAGGATTTTGACAAATAGGGTTTCCGAACCAAACGAATCCCAGGCGGGATCAATATAATAACCGTAGATGGCTTCGCTATACTGGTCATAGTTGTACTCTTTGCCGTAGAAAGGAGAAAGTTCATCTTGTGCGGCATCGTAGTATTGCAACCAATTGTAATGGGGCTCTAACTCATGCATTCATTTTGTGCTATCAATGGCTGCTCTCACACTTCCAAATTTATTTAATAATTGAGCAGCCTTCTCTTCATCAATACCCAACTCATCCATGATCATTTTTGTTCCCCTGTCCACAAGTTTACGATTGCTGAGTTGCATGTCCACCATTTTATTGCCCTTGATTCTACCCAGCTTAATCATTGCAGAGGTTGAAATCATGTTGAGAACTAACTTCTGTGCTGTTCCTGCTTTCATTCGGGTACTTCCTGTCACAAACTCGGGCCCAACAATTACTTCAATGGGATAATCAACCATTTGTGCCAATTGACTTCCACTATTGCAGGTAATGCATCCGGTCGCAATGCCATTTTTCTTTGCATCCCGTACACCACCCAATACATAGGGGGTTTTTCCAGAGGCAGCAATCCCAACAAGCACATCATTATTATTAATTTGATGTAATTGTAAATCCTTCCAGGCTTGTTCAGTGTTGTCCTCAGCGTGCTCCACTGATTGACGAATAGCCTGATCGCCTCCCGCTATCAAACCAATTACTCTGCCTTGTGGCAAACCATAGGTAGGTGGTATTTCCGAGGCATCCAATATCCCCAATCTTCCACTGGTTCCGGCTCCAATATAAAATAATCTGCCTCCTATTTTCATTTTCTCCACAACTGCAATTACCAGTTTCTCGATAGCTGGAATTACCTTTTCAACCGCCTGGGGCACCAGCACATCCTCAGAGTTTATACTGACCAAAAGATCATGGATACTCATTTTTTCCAGATCATTGTAATTGGATGATGATTCAGTTGTTGACAAGCTATTAATCGTTTAAATCTTTTTTATGGAAGAGTGCCAATCCCGCGATGGGTGTCTCAGCAATATTTTTGACAACAATGCCCATATCATTGGCTACCTGTCTTAGCACATTGCTAAAATAAAATGCCACAGACCCGGTAAAGTGTACTTTTAAATGTTGGTGGTCCTCGTATTGCATCACATTCCTTTTATAGAAATCTTCAAACCCAGAATACACCAACTGATAGCAATAAGGCTCTTTGATGTGCTGAAAAATAAATCTTGAAAAACTTCCCAAAAAAGCAGCTGGCCGTTCCTGTTGATAAACTTTACTCAGTATCTCTTCCCGATTCAAAGGAAAGCGGGCCTTAAGCTGCTCACTCAATTGATCGGGCATTTCATTACGAATATAATCCTTAATTAATTGTTTGCCCATGTGGGCCCCTGACCCTTCATCGCCAAGTATCCATCCTAAGCTTGCTACATTTCTGCTTATTTCATTCCCATCGTAGAAACAAGAATTAGATCCTGTGCCCAGGATACAGGCAATCCCTGGCTCATCACCGCAAAGTGACCTGGCTGCGCCAAGCAAATCAAGATTCACTTCAATGACAGCTTTATCAAAATATCGCTGTAAAACTTTGCAGACAATCTCATGATTTTGAGGTGACGAAAGTCCTGCTCCATAAAAAAATATTTTCTTTACTCTACCTGAAACTTTTGGAGCCAATTGCTCCTCAATCGAATTCTCCAAATCGGAAGCTGGCTGATAATATGGATTAAACCCCGGTCCGCTGGCCTGATCAATCTTTCCATCCTCATGCAAAATCCTCCAATCCAATTTTGATCCGCCACTATCCGCAATGAGTATCATCCTTTATCAATTTTGCTATGGGTTCAAATTTACTAAAAACCTCATCGGTGTGAGGCGCATCCACCAATTCATCTGTCAGGTCCTGACCTGCCCAGTGCTCATAATGCGTGCCCGTTTTCCACAATCTGGAATTGCTCACATTGTAAACCAACCCTTTGTAAGCGATCCAAACATCAGGTTTATCCTGCCCGTTTCTTAACGCCAGTTGTTTCAACGTAACAGTTGGGAGTGTTTGATTCACTTTGAAGTGAGGTGGTTAAAATCCTTAATGATTGTATATAAAAACTTAACGGGAGGAAGGTCCGTCTGAATCCCCAACAAGGATTTCACTTTTTCAGTAACAACCAATAATGGTTCGGAGTTACCCTGATCACGATTTACTTCTAAAGCCCTTTGAATTAATTCAATGTCAGCCTCCTTCAATTGTATCACCTGACCAAAAGTTGGAGTATATGCTTCTTCAGCGGTTACAAAAATTTCCTTTGACGCAATCTCTCTTTCCTCAATTAACTTCACCACACTAGTCCCGGCCACCAAATCTCCAAGGCGCTGGCCTTTGCCTCCCACCGCAATAACAATTACTGCGATTAATCCTGAGAAAATATAATAATCAATAAAACTGAATATCCACCTCATGAGGTAATTCCCTATGGTTGGCGGGGTACCGTCCAAACGGACGACCTGAATTTTCATCACGCGTTTTCCAGGACTTTGTCCATTCATGAAGATTTCAAACAGCACATGGTAAAGCAACCAGGGTAAACCTAGTATCACCATCCAAATCCATGGAACTGCTACATCTGTATTTATAAATAAGACTATGAAAAATAGGGAGTAGGCGATCAAAATCAAATAATCAAGCAGAAATGCAAGAATACGATCTCCCAAACTGGCGATTGGATATTGGATAAATACATTGTGAGTGGTTCTTACCTTTATCGTTTGCATAGTAGGCTGACCGGTTCTTCTCCTTTTATCTTGTTTTGAGCAAGTATAGGATAGAAAATCTAAAATATTAAACTGCGTTAAAGTTAATTCAATCAAATGAAATGGAACTTTCTGATGATTTTTTCGCTCCAATCAAGTAGATTGGGCGTTCTTTAAAACTGGAAAGCCTAATGAAATATCAGGCAATTCATTGATTGATTACTAAAAACCATTCAAAAAAAATGAAATTCATTTACCCCTTACTTTGCATTTTTGTTTTAGCCCTTAGCGGGTGTCAGCAAAAAAAGACAGTTGAGAACATGAGCGATGAAGAATTACGTACTTATGCCGAAGAATTGGCCCATCGCTTTATCATTACCGATGGTCACATAGATGTACCCTACAGGTTGAAAGAACAAAATATTAATATCAATGCTGAAAACGCTAACGTATTGGTAAGTACTACAGAAGGTGACTTTGACTTTGAGCGAGCCAAAAAAGGCGGACTTGATGCTCCTTTCATGTCTATTTATATTCCATCTGAGTATCAACAACAAAAAGATATGGGTAAAGCATTGGCTGATTCGCTAATTAACAATGTAATTGCAATCACCACCAACCTTCCTGATAAGTTTGCCTTGGCCAATTCGCCTCAGGATGTAGAGGCGAACTTCAAAGCGGGAAAGATTTCATTACCTATGGGTATGGAAAATGCTGCCCCGTTTGGAAATGATTTATCAAATGTAAAGTACTTTTTTGATCGTGGCATTAGATATGCAACCCTTACCCATGGTAAAGACAATCAAATTTGCGATTCTTCATACGACACTACAGGTACACATGGAGGACTTAGTGAGTATGGCCGCCAAGTGGTTGCTGAAATGAATAAAGTAGGAATAATGGTCGATATCTCTCATGTGGACGATGACACTTTCTATCAGGTAATGGAACTAACCAAAGCGCCTTGCATCGCTTCTCATTCATCATGCCGCTTTTATACACCTGGGTTTGAAAGAAACATGAATGATGATATGATCAAAGCGTTGGGTGCCAATGGCGGTGTAATTCAAATTAACTATGGTTCATCTTTTCTCGATTCAGCAGTTGTGCAGGCTAATCAAGAAAGGGATCAAAAGTTAAAATCCATGTTAGCAGAAGCTGGCCTCAATGAAACAGATGATGCAGCAAAGCCCCTGATAGATAAGTTTAATAAAGAAAACCCTAAGCAATACGCCACCCTGGAGCGCGTAGTAGACCATATCGACCATGTTGTAACATTGGCTGGTATTGATCATGTTGGCATTGGATCGGACTACGATGGAGTAGGCGACAGCTTACCCACAGGACTAAAAGATGTTTCCTCCTTCCCTAATCTTATTGTTGAATTATTGAAAAGAGGATATTCCGAGGAAGACATCGAGAAAATCTGCTCTAAAAATGTTTTCAGGGTTTGGAACAAGGTAACCGAAGTTGCCAAAGAACTCCAGAACAAGGGATAAAACCAAAGGCTTTATTTTACATAAAGGCTGGAAGTTGGAGGTAAAGATCTTAACCTCTAACTTCCAGCCTTAATTGTTTCTGAACATGCGAGAGGCAACTTTTATCAAACAAAATAAACCACGGTGGGAGGAGTTTGAAAAAATAGTCGGCCAACCAAAAGCCCAACCCGATAAACTTGCAGAGCTGTTTATTCAAATAACAGATGACTTATCATTTGCCAACACGCAATATCCAAAAAGTCGCACCACGCAATACCTTAACGCACTTGCCAGCAAGATTCACCTGGAGATTTACAAAAATAAAAAAGAGGAAAAGAGCCGATTTGTAACCTTTTGGAAATATGAATTGCCCCTTATCCTGCATGAAGTGAGAAAGCCCCTTCTTTACTCATTTATAATTTTCATGATAGCAGGTATGATTGGCGCTGTCTCTGTCAGCCATGACGACACTTTTGTAAGATTAATCTTGGGTGATGGTTATGTAAACATGACTTTGGAAAACATCAAGAACGGAAACCCAACACAAGTTTATTCTGAATCAGGCCCACTTGAAATGTTTCTTATGATTACCCAAAACAACATCCTGGTTTCTTTCAAAGTATTCGTGTATGGATTTTTTGCGTCAATAGGTACAGGATTTTATCTGTTTTACAATGGCCTGATGGTAGGTACATTTCTTATGTTTTTCTATCAGGAAAGTGAATTGGCTCAGGCGCTTCCTGTAATTATGTTGCATGGTACAGTAGAACTTACCTCTATTGTTATAGCTGCAGCCGCAGGGTTTACAATGGGCAACAGCATTTTATTTCCAGGAACCTATTCTCGGCTGGCATCATTTAAGATGGGGGCTTTAAAGGGGTTGAAAATTGTAATAGGGCTGGTCCCCTTCTTCATCTTAGCCGGATTCATTGAGTCATTTATTACAAGATATGCCTTTATGCACTGGGGCTTCAAAACATTTATCATTGGTGCCTCTGCACTACTTATGGTTTATTATTTTATTGTTTATCCAATTTTATTAAAACGCAATGAAGACCTTCACACCACTGGAATTTCATAAGGCAAGGGATTTTAGCAAAAAGATAAATGACACGTTCGAATTTCTTAAACAGAATTTCAAACCTTTAACCAAGAGTGTACTATTCATTGCAGGGCCCCCTGTACTAATGGGCAGTCTTCTCATGGGTTCTTTCATAGGAGATTTTTTTAATTTTTCTCAATCTTCATATACCGGAAGCAGCGAAGCCATGGAGAAATATTTTCTTTCCCTAAATTTTTGGCTACAGATTATCTTTGCATTGGTTTTTCTGCTGGTCAGCGGTGTGGCTTCAATGGCTACCATTAATAATTACATAATCCTCTATGGTGAGAAAAAATCCAATCAAATAGAAATAAATGAAGTTTGGGAAAGGGTTAAATCCACTTTTTGGATGTACTTGGGAACCATGCTTTTTTTCGCCATTCTCTTTATTCTAGCCTACATGCTAATGTTGATTCCTATGGTTTTACTTAGCACAATCTCTCCATTTCTAATAGTGTTCGGAGTAATTGGTATTATCGTGGTGCTTTTTTATCTGATCTTTGGCGCGTCCCTTACGTTCTTTATTAGAGCCTATGAGAAGAGTGGTTTCTTCCCAGCTCTTAGCAGATCATTTAATCTGGTTCGAGGTAAATGGTGGAGTACATTTGGCCTTATCATGGTCCTTAGTCTGATTGTTTCTACATTATCGTATTTGTTCATTATGCCGTGGTATATCACCACGATAATTTCAGCAATGCACAATGTGTCCACCGATATTTTTCAGGAGCCCTCCTTTAAGTGGAAGCTTTTTACCATTCTTTCTTTTGCTGTCTATTATCTTTCGCAGATGGTACTCAGCGCCATACCCAACATTGGTATTGCCTTACAATATTTCAACCTGGTAGAATTAAAAGAAGCAAAAGGTTTAATGAATGAAATTGAATCACTTGGCAAACCTTTAGATTCGTCCACCGAAAGAAAGGAAGACTTTTGATAAGCTCATTTCGATATCTCGGGATTATATGCATAGTCCTCATTCAATTCAACTTCGCACTAGCGCAAATTGATGCTACTGATTATGACTCTGCCTTCTATTACGATGAGGAGACATTCAATGAAGTTGACTATCGTGCAGCCACAGACACCTCTCGTGTTGTAGCCAGGTTTTTTTCAGAAGAAAAAATTACAGAACTAAAATCCAATCCGGACCTTACATACAAAGAACCACCAACTGTAGCTGAAAGCCTTTGGGATAGATTTTGGAAATGGGTTGGTCAATTTTTTAGTGCCCTTTTTGATGGAGCCTCCACTACCAATTGGGGCCGTGTACTGGTTTATTCAGCCGCTTTAATTGGCTTCATCCTTATTCTAATGATGATCCTAAAAGTTAATGCTTTTAAAGTTTTTTATTCAGGCGCAGATCGGGGAGCGATAAAAACTACCGTATTTCACGAGAACATCCATGAAATGGATTTTGAGAGGCTCATTCAAGAAGCACTTAATAATAAAAAATACCGAAATGGCATTCGCCTGATTTTTCTATACGCTTTGAAAATGCTGGCAGATAAGCAATACATCCAATGGCAGGCCGGCAAAACCAATCATGACTATTCCGATGAATTAGGCGCAGGCGAACTGAAAACAAATTACAATCAACTTAGCCGTTATTTTGAGTATGCATGGTATGGCAATTTTCTCATTGAAGAAGATGCATTTAAAAAAGCGCAACAACTTTTTGAAACCTTAAAACAAAAAACTTCCGCATAACAAAATGAAAAAGGACTGGAAATACATTATTTATCTTTCCCTTTTCATTGGAATATATGCAACCGTTCAATTATTGAGCCCAAAACAGCACAACTGGTCCATAACCTTATCACATGTTGACAAAAATCCTTATGGCACTTACGCACTTAATGAGATGATGCCGGCATTGTTTGACTCAATAACCCACGTCAATGAAACATTGTACGAATTACTCAAAAGTAAAAACACAAACACTGCCTTTTTTAGCCTTTCAACCACACTTAATCTTGACAAGGCTGACACAGAAACACTTTTCAGTTATATTTCAAAGGGGAATACAGCGTTTCTATCCGCTCACTACTTTAACGGACACTTTGCTGATACGCTTCAGCTGAATACAGTTGATTATCTTTTCAATAATCAAAGCCTCATTGATCTGAGAGATTCTATTTCACTCCGTTTTCTGAATTCATCTTTGGATACACTCACCAACTATAAATACAGAAAAGACAACGCACACAACTACTTCAATTCTTTTGACACACTCAAAACAACCATCATTGGTAAAAATGATTCTGACAAACCAGTAACTCTAAGAATAGCCATTGGGAACGGAGCGCTAATCGTCAATAGCACACCCCTTGCTTTTACCAACATCAATTTATTGAATGGTGAAAACCATGCCTTCGCCTCCCAATCTTTATCGTACTTAGGCAATCAAAAATTAATTTGGACAGAGTACTATCACTTGGGACGAATGGAAGCAAGTACACCCCTTCGCTTTGTACTTTCTCAAGATTCACTTTCTTCGGCCTATTACATTACTATTTTTTCACTGTTGCTCTTTATCCTGTTTGAATCAAAAAGAAAGCAACGCGTTATTCCAATAATCCCACCTGTACAAAATACAACGCTCGAATTTGTAGCTACTATCGGCAATTTATATTATCAGCAAGGGGACCATAAAAATATTGCTGATAAGAAAATAATATTTCTAATGGACACCCTCCGCAGTAAATACCATTTTGATCCGATGGCCGAAACAGATGTGTCTGTTATTGCGAGAAAAACAGGAAATGATGAAGACGGCACAGCTGCCCTGTTTGCACTCATTAAAAAAATACAAGAAAAGGATCAGATCACTGTCGATGAACTTATTTCGTTGAACGAACAAATAGAGAATTTTATAAAATAAAAAATTATGGACGAATCAATTTTTAAAAGCAGAGTCGATTTGACAAAGCTGAGCGAGCAGGTAAAGAAAATAAAAGAGGAAATCGGAAAGGTAATAGTAGGACAAGAAGACATGATTGACCTTCTCGTAACTGCAATGCTTGCAGACGGCCATGTATTAATAGAAGGCGTTCCTGGTGTTGCAAAAACTTTAACGGCTAAGCTTTTTTCCAAGATCATCTCTGTAGATTTTTCACGTATTCAGTTTACCCCAGATCTCATGCCCTCTGATGTTGTGGGCACCTCTGTATTCAACGTAAAAAAATCAGACTTTGAATTTCATCCTGGACCAATCTTTTCCAATATCGTTTTGATTGATGAGATCAACCGAGCTCCCGCTAAAACCCAGGCTGCATTATTTGAAGTGATGGAGGAAAGGCAAGTGACTGTGGATGGTACAACCCATCCTATGAAAAAACCATATATAGTGCTTGCCACCCAAAACCCGATTGAACATGAGGGCACCTATAGACTGCCTGAAGCGCAACTCGATCGCTTTATTTTCAAAATCGTTGTACAATATCCTAACCTGGACGAAGAGGTAAACATCATTTCAAGACAGCACCATCGGGCGGGATCTTTGGCGGTAGAAGAGGTTAATCCAATTATCTCAGCAGAAGAAATTATAAGTATAAAAGCGTTTACTCAACATGTACATGTTGAAGAACCACTGATCCGCTACATCGCCCAGATTGTACAGGAAACAAGAAATAACCCTATGCTATTTCTAGGAGCTTCCCCACGGGCATCGGTAGCCATCCTGAATGGAGCCAAGGCCTTCGCATTAATACAAGGTCGTGATTTTATCAATCCGGAAGACATCAAGAAAATTGCATTGCCGGTATTGAGACATCGAATCGTTCTAAGTCCGGAAAAAGAAATGGAAGGAATAAGCCCCGACACTATTGTACAACAGATTATAGACAAGATAGAAGTGCCAAGATGAAGCTTGTTAAGAGCCTATTTCTAAACAATCGTTTCTTCCAGGCTGCCGCTTTGGTGGTGGTGCTATTCATTGTCAGCTTTTTGTTTCCATACCTGATCTGGATACCAAAATTGGTTCTATTTTGTTTCGGAGGACTCATAATCACAGACATCATTCTATTGTATAGAGTGAAGAAGGGGCTCTATGGAAAGAGGTTTACGCCTGATAAACTTTCGAATGGTGATGAAAATGAAATTAGAATCTACCTTGAAAATCTTTATGTATTCAAAACCAGAATTAGAATTTTCGATGAGATTCCTCATCAGTTTCAAAAAAGAAATTTAGAATTTACAATCACACTTGCAGCAGGGGAGAGAAAAACAATTCCCTATCATCTGCGACCNNATAAAATGGTGCCTGTATACCCATCGTTTATTCAGATGAGAAAGTATGAGTTGCTGGCCATTTCCAACCGGCTTTCAGAAACCGGAATAAAAAAAATAAGAAGGATAGGACATAATCAGGAATTTGAGTTGATAAAGGAATATGTTTCCGGGGATGATTTTAGAACCATCAATTGGAAAGCTACCAGCCGAAGGTCAAGGCTTATGGTCAATCACTACCAGGACGAGCGCTCTCAACAGGTCTATTCGCTAATTGACAAAGGAAGAGTAATGCAAATGCCATTTAACGGACTCAGTCTGTTGGATTATGCCATTAACGCCAGCCTTGTAATTTCCAACATTGCCATGAGAAAAAGCGACAAGGCAGGCTTGATTACCTTTCAGGACAAGGTCAATACGATAGTTCCTGCCAACCGATTGAGTAATCAGATGAATAATATTCTGGAGAGCCTTTACAATCAGAAAACTGCATTTGTGGAATCTGATTATTCGGCATTGCACGCAACCATCAAAAGAAAAATTTCTCAACGCAGTCTGCTACTGCTATTTACCAACTTCGAAACGGTATTCGCTGTCCAACGCCAGCTTCCTTACTTGTTGAGCCTTGCCAGGCAACATTTGGTTGTCGTCATTTTTTTTGAGAACACGGAATTAAGCCAGCTCATTGAAAGAAAAGCAAAAAACCTAAAGGCCATTTATCATAAAGCCATTGCAGAGCGCCTTCTTTTTGAGAAAAAACTCATCGTAAAAGAGCTGACCAAGCACGGCATACAGGCGTTACTTACGCCCCCAGAAAACCTAACCGTAAACACCATCAACAAGTATCTTGAGTTGAAGGCAAGGAGCCTTATTTAGTAGAAAACTGGTTACCCAAGGTATGTTGCTAAAAAATCCCAGAATTTATTTGGAATGAGCCGCATATCCAGCCGAGGATGATTATTTTTGCACCCGATTTACCTAATCCTCCCTCAAATGCCAAGAGATAGAAGTATACGGTCCGTCCTCATCATAGGGAGCGGTCCCATTATTATTGGTCAAGCTTGTGAATTTGATTACGCTGGCTCTCAGGCCTCCAGGTCGCTCAGAGAGGAAGGCATAGAAGTAATCCTTATTAACTCCAATCCGGCCACCATTATGACGGATAAGGTGACTGCAGATCATGTTTATCTGAAGCCCCTTGAAAAAAAGTACATTAAAGAAATTCTTGAAAAGCATCATATAGATGCTGTCCTGCCTACAATGGGTGGACAAACCGCACTAAACCTGTGTATTGATTGCGAAAATGCAGGTATCTGGGACCACTATGGCGTCCGAATCATTGGGGTTGACATCAAAGCCATTGAGACAACTGAAGATCGCGAGAAATTCCGGCTAAAAATGAAGGAGCTGGGAGTGGGTGTCTGTGAAGGAGCAACCGCAACTTCGTTTTTGGAAGGTAAAGAAATAGCACAGGAGATCGGCTTCCCACTTGTAATACGGCCTTCCTACACCCTCGGAGGCACTGGAGGAGGTTTTGTAAAGAAAGCCGAAGACTTTGATGCAGCACTTAACCGTGGATTGCATGCTTCGCCCATTCATGAAGTATTGGTAGAGCAGAGCATCCTGGGCTGGAAAGAATACGAATTAGAATTATTGAGAGACGGTGCCGGCAATATCATCATCATCTGTTCGATTGAGAACTTTGACCCAATGGGTGTTCATACGGGGGATAGTATCACCGTAGCGCCAGCCATGACCCTTTCTGATACCGTGTATCAGAAAATGCGTGACCTTGCTTTCAGAATGATGAACGGCATTGGAATGTTTGCTGGAGGGTGCAACGTGCAGTTTTCGGTAAACCCTGAAAATGATGACATCATCGGAATTGAAATTAATCCTCGTGTGTCCCGTTCCTCTGCCCTGGCCTCTAAGGCCACTGGCTATCCCATTGCCAAAATTGCCGCTAAACTTTCGATTGGCTACAATTTGGATGAGCTCAGCAACGCCATCACCGGAACTACAACCGCTTACTTTGAACCAACACTAGACTACGTGATCGTCAAAATTCCCAGATGGAACTTTGACAAATTTGTGGGCGCTGACCGCAAACTAGGACTTCAAATGAAGTCAGTGGGTGAAGTGATGGGTATCGGACGCAACTTCCAGGAAGCCCTTCAGAAAGCATGCCAGTCGTTGGAGATAAGAAGAAATGGTCTTGGAGCGGATGGTAAAGAACTAACCAAACAAGAAGAGCTACTGTACAGCCTTGAAAACCCAAGCTGGAATAGGCTGTTCCATATCTATGATGCCATGAAACTTGGCATCTCTATGAAAACAATTTTGTCGCTCACCAAAATCGACAAATGGTTCTTGCAACAAATCGAAGAACTGATAGAGCTGGAAAAAGAGATCGAAACGTACGAGATTAACACTATTCCAGCCTCACTCATGCGCACTGCTAAAGAAAAAGGATATGCCGATCGCCAGATTGCACATCTCCTGAAATGCCTCGAAAGCGAAGTGCACAAAAAGCGAAAAGAAATGAATATCAACCGCGTTTATAAACTGGTTGATACTTGTGCTGCTGAGTTTGAAGCAAAAACGCCTTATTACTACTCCACCTTCGACAAAGAAAATGAGTCAATTCCTTCCAACAAGAAAAAAGTAATTGTGTTGGGTTCTGGCCCTAATCGCATCGGGCAAGGAATAGAGTTTGATTACTCTTGTGTTCATGGCGTATTGGCGGCCAAGGAATGCGGGTATGAAACCATTATGATCAACTGCAATCCGGAAACTGTATCAACCGATTTTGACATCGCTGATAAACTTTACTTCGAACCTGTTTTCTGGGAACATATTTATGACATCATTCAACATGAGAAACCAGAAGGTGTAATTGTGCAATTGGGTGGGCAAACCGCATTAAAACTGGCTGAGAAACTTAACAAGTATGGTATCAAGATCATGGGCACTTCATTTGAAGCCCTGGATCTTGCGGAAGACCGCGGTAGCTTCTCTTCCCTGTTAAAGGAGATGAACATCCCTTACCCTCCATTTGGAGTGGCTACGGATGCAGATGAAGCGCTTGAAGTCTCCAAAAGTATAGGATTCCCTCTCCTTGTGAGACCATCGTATGTATTGGGTGGTCAAAGCATGAAAATTGTGATCAATGAAAAAGAGCTAGAGACCCATATCCTTGATATCTGGAAACATCTTCCTGAAAATAAAGTCTTGTTGGATCACTTTCTTGATGGAGCAATTGAAGCCGAAGCGGATGCATTATGTGATGGTGAAAATGTGTACATCATAGGCATCATGCAACACATTGAGCCTGCAGGAATTCACTCCGGTGATTCTTATGCGGTACTGCCCCCCTATAACCTGGGCGATTTTGTGATCAAGCAAATAGAAAATTACACTCATAAAATTGCTGTCGCTTTAAAGACTGTTGGGTTGATTAACATTCAATACGCCATAAAAGACGACAAGGTGTATGTTATTGAAGCTAACCCAAGGGCATCCAGAACGGTTCCTTTTATTTGCAAGGCCTACGATGAGCCTTATGTGAATTTCGCTACTAAAATCATGTTAGGAGAGAAAAAAGTAACTGACTTTGAGTTTAACCCAACCAAAAAAGGTTATGCGATTAAAGTTCCTGTTTTCTCGTTCAACAAATTCCCGGATGTTAATAAAGAATTGGGTCCTGAAATGAAATCAACAGGTGAGGCCATTTATTTTATAGATGATCTTTTGGATGATTACTTCTTAAATATTTATTCGGAGAGAAACCTCTACCTAAGTAGATGACGGAATCGAAACGGTGAACTTGGCTCCTTTTCCATATTCAGAGCTAACCTCTATTGTTCCATATAACTTTTCGACTGCCTCCTTTAAGATGTAAAGGCCTAACCCCGAACCTGTAGAATTGCTGGACGCCCGGTAGAACATTTCAAATATCTTCTCTTTGGATTGAGGAAGAATCCCCTCACCATTGTCTTCAATTTCGATCTTATTGAATCCCGCCTGTTTGTAGGAAGATACCTTGATGTACGGTTTATGTCCTTTATCTGTTTTTTGGTACTTGATGGCATTCGAAATAAGATTGCTCAATATCACTTTCAAAAGAAATCTATCCGATGCAAACTTTTTTACTTCTAGGAAGTAGTGAAATTGTATTGAATCGAAATTCTCGAGATATTCCAAATCATTAATGATTTCACGCACTATATGTTCAAGGTGAATTTCCTCCTCACTTAATGCTTTGCGGTTTGTTCTGGAGTAGTCAAGAACCTCGGCAATAAAGGCTTCCAGCCTTTTAATACTTAAATCAATTTTTGATAAATAGAGAAGGCTTTGGTCATGGTCATTCTCTATACGGCTAAGATTTACCAAACCTTTGATTGATTTTAGAGGGGCGCTGATATCGTGCGATAAGCTATATACAAACCGATCCAACTCTGCGTTAGTTTTAATAAGCTGGTTATTGGCTTTTTCCAACTCTTTCTTCTGATCAGTCAGCTTGTACTCTATTCTCCACAAATCTGAAATCACACGTCCAATCAAAGAAGAGGAAATGATCATGGCCAACATGCCAAGGTGTACACTTATGGACTTGGTTGATCCCTTTGAGGCAAGTAAAACATCGGCAAAATCGAGCAAAGGAAGTATGTAGTTGAGGAGGAAAATGATGGCGTTGATCAAAATCACCGTTGCAAATCCTCGTTGTATTCCTACGATGATTGACACCACACCATATACATACCAATAAGCGTCAAAATCAACAAAGAAAATCATCCCAATAAATCCGGCAACAATCAACCAAAACTGAACGGCACCCGGACTGCGCTGCTCCAGAGTTATTGAGCTAAAAGACTTGGAAATCCTAAAACTAAATTTGTTCTCCTTTGGCATTAAAAAATAAAGGATGGGAGTGGCTATGGTGAATATCGTGAGAAAATCAGCGAGAAAAATTAATGTAACAACTTCCAGATCGTGATTTACAAAAGTGTAGTTGTAAGTAAAGATGGAGTTGATCAGTACCGGTACAAACACACCCAAAAGTGTAAATCGTATAAATGAATTGGTCGAATTCAAAAGATCCTTGAGCCCTTCCTTATTGGTTCTTTTGAATAAAAACCAGGAAGCGTAAGTCATTACTGGGGCGTGCATCGCCAGCAAACCAATTCTCAAGATTCCTCCCGGAGCGTTCCAAAGCAAAAGCGTAATTACCTCGTTAATGTATATGATTGGTAGCAGCTTGGGGCCATACCAATAAAGCAATATGATGGCAAACGGGGTAGGAAGGTAGAGGAGTACGGAGTCAGTAAAATTCCTTATAAAATAGGATCCGTACGAAATAGAAACCAAAAAAGCCAGCAAAACAGGCCATGCCCACCAAACCCATTTTACAGGCAATTCTTTTGCATTACTCAAATCTTGCGCCATCTCAGCTTGCACCCTAGTCCACTATAATGTTGCCTCCTAAATTAGGTTCTTTTAGCTAAAAAACTCTTTTTCGGCTGAAACCATTACCTTTGAAAATCAGTTGTAACAACAGACAGAATAAGGGAAATGCTGAAATTCTTATTAATTATTGCGATTTCGATTTACATCTTGTCAAAGATTGGCAGGTTCTTTTTTGGTATGGGCATGACTGCATCTCAAAACAGATCCTTTCATAAACCTACCGGAGGCAACGTTAATGTAAACAACTCCTCCGCAAAAAATAAAAATAAACCTACCGTTAAAGGTGGTGAATACATAGACTACGAAGAGGTGAAGTAACCCATTTGTATGTCGATTCACTTTCATAAATATCAAGCAACCGGCAATGATTTTGTTTTAATTGACAATCGCAAAGTCAAAAGGTCTTTTTCTGCAACTGAAATCCGGCAAATATGCGACCGCAGATTTGGAGTTGGAGCGGATGGCTTGATACTTATTGAGGAAGCAAAAGATGCAGATTTCAATATGATTTATTACAACAGCGATGGATCGCAAAGCTTGTGTGGCAATGGGTGCCGGTCAGCTGTTGATTTTGCCTCCTCTTTACAAATTATCAATAAAAATACCACTTTCCAGGCTTTTGATGGCATCCATCTGGCATCGATAGAGCATGACAACACCATTCGATTGAAAATGAATGATGTTTCAGGAATCAATAAACTTAATGACGATTACTTTATTAATACGGGCTCACCACATTACATTCGGTTCGTAAAAAATCTTGCAGATATCAACGTGGTAGAGGACGGACGAAAAATCAGAAACAGCGATTTGTTTAAACCCGGTGGCACGAATGCCAATTTTGTTGAGCTACTCCCCGAAAATACTATAGCTGTGAGGACTTTTGAAAGGGGTGTGGAAGATGAGACCTTATCCTGTGGAACAGGAGTAACAGCGGCCGCTCTGGCCGCTTCCTTCAGAGGGTACCATTCTCCCGTGAAGGTGAAAGTAATGGGCGGAGATTTGGCTGTTGAGTTTAAGGCTGGATCTCACTTGACCAGTTTGACAGGGCACAACCAACTATCAGACACATTTATCGATATTTTCCTTATTGGACCTGCCAAAATGGTATTTGAAGGGGATTTGGAACTATAATTGCACCCTCTAAATCCTTAACTTTGCAATCCTTTTGATGCTTTGACTTAATGGTCGTCAAAGCTTCTGGACTGTTTTATTTACATTTTCTTTCTATGCTGAAATTCATTGCCAAGATCCTCGGTTCAAAGTCACAAAAAGACATTAAAAGCATCATGCCCTTGGTTGAGCAAACCAAAGCCGAAGGCGAAAAACTGCTCTCCATTTCAAATGATGACCTGAGAAATAAAACGGTTGAAATTCAAGCTTTTATTAATGAGAAGCTGAAACATACTGATGACCGACTTGCTGAACTACATCAAAAAATTGTAGATCAACCCGAACTCGATCTGAATGACAAGGAAGCCATCTTTGCCGAAATCGATAAAATAGAAAAAGAGCGCAACACTGAACTGGAAGGGGTGCTCAAAGAAGTTTTGCCTCAGGCTTTTGCCATTGTGAAAGAAACCGCAAAACGTTTTAAGGAGAACGAGGTGCTTGAAGTAACTGCCCGGGATTTTGATAGGGTAATGGCCGCTACGCACGAAAACGTAAAACTTGTAGGAGACAAAGCCCTTTGGAAAAACCAATGGATGGCCGCTGGCAATCTTATACAATGGGATATGGTTCACTACGATGTGCAAATCATTGGCGGTATCGTACTTCATGAAGGCAAAATTGCAGAAATGGCAACAGGTGAGGGTAAGACGCTTGTAGCTACGTTCCCCACATTCTTGAATGCCCTGGCTAAGAGAGGTGTCCATATAGTAACGGTAAACAATTACCTGGCGCAACGCGATAGCGAATGGATGGCCCCACTTTTTCAGTTTCATGGTCTCACTGTTGATTGCATCGACAAACACCAGCCTAACTCACCTGAAAGAAGAAAGGCGTATGAGGCCGACATTACTTATGGCACCAACAATGAATTTGGCTTTGATTATCTGCGCGACAACATGGCCCGCGACCCCGAAGAGCTTGTACAACGCAGAGGACATCACTATGCCATGGTGGATGAGGTAGATAGCGTATTGGTGGATGAGGCCAGAACTCCACTGATTATTTCCGGACCAATCCCGAAAGGTGATGAGCATGAATTTTACGACCTAAAACCACGGGTACATAAGATTGTTGAGGCACAAAAAAAATTGGTGACTCAATTTTTGAACGATGCCAAGAAATTAATTGCCGAAGGGGATGAGAAAGAAGGAGGACTGGCATTATTCAGGGCACACCGGGGCATGCCCAAACACAAACCTGTAATCAAATACCTTAGCGAATCTGGCATTAGAAACATTCTCCAAAAAACTGAGAATTTTTACCTTCAGGACAATAAGAAAATGATGCCCGAGGCCGACAAGCCGCTCTTCTTTACCATTGACGAAAAGGACAATAGCATTGACCTAACAGACAATGGTATTGATCTGATAACCGGAGAAGGAGAAGATCCCAAGTTTTTTATACTTCCTGAAATAGGTGTAGAGCTCAACAAAATTGAAAATGATTCTTCTATAAGCAGCGAAGAGCGTTTTCAGAAAAAAGAGGAATTAATCCGCGACTATACAGCCAAAGCGCAACGTATCCATAGCGTGAACCAGCTACTAAAGGCTTACACCTTATTTGAGCGCGACACCGAATACATCATAGTAGATGGAAAAGTGAAAATTGTAGATGAGCAAACAGGACGAGTACTGGACGGAAGAAGATATTCTGATGGACTTCATCAGGCTATCGAAGCGAAGGAAAATGTAAAAGTAGAAGACGCTACTCAAACCTACGCCACCATCACCCTTCAGAACTACTTTAGAATGTACCACAAGCTGGCCGGTATGACTGGTACAGCCGAAACAGAAGCAGGCGAGCTTTGGGATATCTATAAGTTGGATGTAGTGGTAATCCCCACTAACAAACCGATTGTTAGAAAAGATGACGATGATTTGGTTTTTAAAACGGTAAGAGAAAAATTCAATGCTGTAGTTGAAGAAATTGTAAGGCTCACACAAGAAGGACGACCTGTTTTGGTTGGAACAACATCTGTTGAGATTTCAGAGTTGATCAGCCGGATGCTTCAATTGAAAAAAATAAAACATCAGGTGCTTAATGCCAAACAGCATCAAAAAGAAGCAGAAGTAGTGGCGGAGGCCGGAAAGCCAGGAAGCGTTACTATCGCCACCAATATGGCAGGCCGTGGTACCGACATTAAATTGGCGCCAGAATCCAAGGCTGCAGGCGGATTAGCCATTTTAGGCACCGAACGACATGAGTCAAGGCGTGTAGACCGTCAGTTGAGAGGTAGAGCAGGAAGGCAGGGAGACCCCGGATCTTCCAAATTTTATGTGTCGCTTGAAGATAACCTGATGCGTTTGTTCATGCCTGAGCGAATTGCACGCATCATGGACCGCCTCGGACTAAAAGAAGGTGAAGTGATTTCTCACTCCATGGTAACTAACTCAATCGAAAGAGCACAAAAGAAAGTTGAGGAGAATAACTTCGGTATACGCAAGCGATTGCTTGAGTATGACAACGTAATGAACTCGCAACGTGAGGTAATCTACAAAAGAAGGAAAAACGCATTATTTGGAGAACGCCTTCAATTGGATATCCTTACCATGCTTTATGATACTTGCGAGGACATTGTTGCCAATGGAAAAACGGGGGATACTGTAGAGAACTTCCGATTAAATGTGGTAAGCGTTTTAGGATTTGATTTTCCTGTTAACGAAGAGGAATTCAAAAAATCTGATATAAACATTTTGTCAGAAAAGCTTTATGACGAGGCACTTAAGCACTATCAGCAAAAAAACAAAAGTGTTGCCGAGAAGGCCATGCCGGTGATCACTGAAATATTTAAGACCAGAGGAGCAACGATTGAAAATATTCTCGTACCCTTCACAGATGGCGTTAAACAGATTGGTGTTGCCGCAGACCTAAAGAAATGTGTTGAAAGTAAGAACACAGAATTGATACAAGCCATGGAGAAAATGATTACCCTGGCCATCATTGATCAGCAATGGAAAGAGCATCTGCGTGATATGGACGATTTGAAACAGTCGGTACAAAATGCAGTTTACGAACAGAAGGACCCATTGTTAATCTATAAGTTTGAAGGATTTGAAGCTTTTAAACGTTTTATTGCTAAGGTAAATGAAGAAACAATTTCGTTTTTGATGAAAGCTGACATCCCTGTGCGCGAACCAGAACAAGTACAGGAAGCCAGATCTCAAAGAAGAGAAAGACTTAGAGAACAAAAAGACGAGTCACGCTCCTTATTACAAGGTGGTCAGCCACAAGGACAAGCTCAGCAGCGAGAAGTTGAAGAAAAGGTTTTGCCGGTGAAATCAGAAAAAATTGCAGGACGCAATGATAAAGTAAGCGTTCAATATACAGATGGAAAGGTGTTGAAAGACGTGAAATTCAAAAAAGTGGAGGATGATGTGAAAAATGGTAAGTGCATTGTAATAGAACAATAACCATGACCGTTAATACTTTATTAAATGGAATGAAGAAACACGCATCGTACCTCAGCTTTACGCTGCTGATTTTACAGGCATCCTGTATTGCCCAGCAAACCGGAAGCCAAACATTGAACGATGTTTATATGGAGGACCTGACTCAGGTTCGGCCTTCCTACGAAGTCAAAAAAACAGACTCTGTTAAGGATAGCCCTTCAGTAATTAAACAGGCTCCACAAGCAACGCCCACACATACCGTAAACTCGAAGGTAAACACAGTACTCGATAGCCTGGATAAATTGAACCGTCTTCGGACCTATATTGATGGTTTTACAATTCAAATTTATTCAGGGCCAAATCGGGAAGATGCCATCAGTACAAAAGCTAAAATGGTAAAAGCCATCAGCGACCTCGAAGCCGATATTCAGTACACGCAGCCTAAATTTAGAGTAACAGCAGGAAAATATTATTCTAAACTAGAGGCTCAAAAGGATTTGATGAGGTTAAAAGACTACTTCCCTAATGCCATACTTTTACCAGAAAAAATTCAGGTTAAGTAAAGGTTTTAGTGCATAATTCCTGAGTTTTAATTTTATCTTGTTGCATGCCCCTACTTCACTCAATTAAGCAGCTTTCAGAAAAATATTTCAGCCACACGCAGGAAATCAGAAGACACCTGCATGCTCACCCCGAGTTATCATACAATGAATTCAATACCGCAAAATTTGTTGCCCAGAAATTAACAGAGTATGGACTCACTCCTACCGAAGGAATCGCTGAGACTGGAGTGGTTGCTATGATTGAAGGTAAAAATCCATCAATAAAAACCATTGCATTGAGAGCCGACATGGACGCCCTTCCCATTGAAGAGGCCAATGAGGTAGCCTATAAGTCAAAAACACCCGGTGTTATGCATGCTTGCGGGCACGATGTGCATACCGCCTCATTGCTTAGCGCTTCCAAAATTCTTTTTGAACTTAGGGATCAATTTGAAGGCTCTATAAAATTGATTTTTCAGCCAGGAGAAGAAAAAAATCCAGGAGGTGCTTCATTAATGATTAAAGATGGCGTATTAGAAAACCCAAAACCATCTCATATCATTGGTCAGCATGTAATGCCATTGATCCCTGTAGGGAAAATAGGATTTAGAGAAGGGATGTACATGGCCAGTTGTGATGAAATCTATCTCACAATTATCGGTAAGGGGGGGCATGGCGCTGCCCCAGAACTTGCTATCGATCCTATTGTGATTGCTGCCCACATCATAATTGCACTACAGCAAATTGTAAGTAGAAATGCAAGCCCAAAACAACCTACGGTACTTACGTTTGGTAATATCATTGGCAAAGGAGCTACCAATATTATTCCCAACGAGGTAAAGATAGCCGGTACATTTAGAGCTATGGACGAGGAGTGGCGCGCATCAGCCCTTTTAAAAATTAAAAAAATGGCTGAAAGCATTGCCGAAGGAATGGGTGGTAAATGCGAAGTGGAGATATCAAAAGGTTACCCCTATCTTGAAAACAATCCAGAGCTTACCCGCAGAATAAAAAAAGCTGCAGAGGAATATGTAGGCAAAGAAAATATAGTTGACATTGACATTACACTTGGAGCAGAAGATTTTTCCTATTACTCTCAGGTAATCCCAGCCTCATTTTACCGATTAGGCACAAGAAATGAGTCTAAAGGAATAACTTCTTACGTGCACACTCCCACATTCGATATCGATGAAGACGCCTTGAAAATTGCCCCGGGATTGATGGCATGGATGGCAGTACGTGAATTGGAACATCTGCACCAATAATTTACGGCTCTATACACCGGACGGCATACTTCATTATCTTTACTACGTATGTCATCAGTAGAAAACACAAATGATCGTCACTTGAAATGGGGGGTTTATGCAAAGAATATAGGTTACATTCTACTGGCATTGCTCATTTTTCTTTTTGCCCTTGACCTAATGATCTCTTCATTTCAGCAGCTAGGTAAAACAGCCGCTGAAACTATTCTTCTAGCTACATCCAACCCTTTCACCGCTTTGTTTATTGGCCTGCTTATTACTGCCATCATTCAAAGTAGTTCGGCCACCACGTCCATGGTTGTGGCCCTGGTAGCATCCGGATCTCTTTCTTTGGAAAGTGCATTGCCTATCATTATGGGTGCAAACATTGGCACCACCATTACCAGTACTATCGTATCGCTGGGATTTATTGCCAAAAGAAAAGAGTTTATCCGAGCGGTCTCTGCAGGCACATATCATGATTTTTTTAATATTTTAACCATTACCCTTTTATTCCCGATTGAGTACTACTATGGTCTCGTGTCCAGTCTGTCTCAATATTTAGCCACAACTTTTTTTCACGAGCCAATCGCATCTTCGACAAACAACATCTCATTTTTAGGCACGGGATTTACGGCTATTATTCAGTTGTTAGTTGATGGTATCAACAATGGATTTGTCCTCACCCTTTTGTCTTTTGGATTGCTTTTTGGATCAATCCTGTTTTTTAGAAAAGTATTAACGGATCTATTGGGCTTTGATTCCGAGAACTCCGTTCAGCGATTTTTCTTTCAAAATAAATTCAAATCCTTTGGTTGGGGATTGGTTGCTACTGCAACCATTCGCTCTAGTACTATTACCACTTCCCTTGTTGTTCCATTGGTCGCCAAAAAAGTAGTCAAGTTAAAGGACGCAGCCCCATTTATTTTAGGCGCAAACATCGGCACTACCATTACAGCATTTATTGCATCTGCATTTAATTCGAATGTTGCCATTAGCATTGCTGTGGCTCACTTTTTAATCAATCTGTTCGGTGTAATTCTGTTTCTATTTACTCCCTTTATAAAAGAGTTGCCACTGAAGCTATCGATGGGATTGGGGAGGCTAACACGCAAGTACAGGTTAGCAGGTTTTCTGTATATTTTGGTGGTTTTCTTTTTCCTTCCATTCTCTCTGATATACCTCCACAAAGAGCAGGTCAACGTCATCGAAGCTACTTATAGAAAAACCGATCATATTACAGACAAAAATACCAAATACACTATTGTGATAAGAGATGGAAATCATCTGTCAGAAAGTATTTGGATGGTCTATAATGATTCAAGTTTGAATAAAAGCCCAAGTCAAATCCTATCTGTTTATAATCGAAAAAAGATGATCATTATAGATAATGAATTGTTTGAGTTTAAGTCTCCAGGATATTGTAGGGACAATGAAATAAATGACAAAATCTATCAATTATGCGTTCAGGAGATTGTCCCTGCCTATGAGACTCACTCCATTCACTTCGATTCAGTATATGTTTTTAGTCAAACTCCCTTGAACGCCATCGGACCCGATTCAACCTCTGCATTATTGTATATAAGCCTGGACAAAAGCCTCTTAGTGAAGAAGCAACGCTTTGACCAAAAAGGTGCTCTTATAGAAACAGATGAATTGATTAGACTGGAAATTAAATAGTTATAGTCATATCTAATCCTAAAAGTCACTAAATTGCTATATTGCCTTTCTAAGTTATGGATGGAATTAAAGACACAATTTTTAAGTTTTTGAGAATAGATAACCTGGCCAATAACCTAACCGGTTATGTGGAAACAAGGGTAAAACTTCTCAAAATTGAGATAAAGGAAGACGTAGCTAAAGTCCTCTCCAAGGGTTTAGCTCACGCCACTATTGTCTTATTCGCATTTCTTTTTCTTTTGTTTTTTAGTATCGGATTATCCGAATACCTGAATACCTTTTTTGCGAATTCATTTGAGGGGTATATGATCGTTTCTGGTGTATACCTTATCCTGTTTTTGCTATTTTTTGCTTTCAGAAAAAAAATAGACAGAATGTTTGCGAAGTATTTTTCTGATTTGATAAATAAGATAGAGGAGCAATAGTCATGACACTTCTTGAGAAAGAAAACCTCGAAAAACAAAAGTTAGTACAGGCCTCAGCACATTATAAGAAGGAACTGGAAGACGAAATGAAATCCATTTCCAAAAGCACCGAACGAATTGTTACCAATGCGTTGTTTATCGGAGGAGCCCTGGCGCTAACTTATTTTGCTGTATCTCAAATTGCGGGTTCAAAAGGCAAAAAGAAGAAGAGTGCCAAAAAGGAGATTGACAACGAGGAAAACCATAGTGAAATTCAGGAAGCATCTTCACCAGGTGTGCTTTCACATATTGGAGAAATAGTAGTCACTCAGGCTACCATGGCTTTATTGGAATTCGCAAAAGAACGACTTGCAGATTATTTGGCCAACAGAAAATCTGACGATGAAAATTCTTGATTCGCTAACTGAAAAAAGTAGAATAGGAAAGAAATCGATTGCTGTATTAATCGATCCGGATAAAGTTGAAGACAACAGCAAACTTACCCATCTCATCAATTTAGCCAATGAGAATTGTGTTGACTACTTTTTAGTTGGAGGAAGCCTTATCACCTCTACCAATCTTTCTGAAGTAATCGCCCATATCAAAGAGGCAGTTACCATCCCAGTGCTCATCTTTCCCGGAAGTTCCATTCAGATAGACCCTGGTGCTGATGCTATACTTTTTTTATCGTTAATCTCAGGACGCAATCCCGACCTGCTTATAGGACAGCATGTTGTTGCTGCACCTATACTTAAAAATACCAACCTGGAGATCATCCCTACAGGCTATTTATTAATCAATTCCGGACGTACAACTTCGGTGGCCTATATTAGTAATACCACACCTATTCCAGACGATAAATATTCGTTGGCTGCCTGCACCGCTATGGCTGGCGAGATGTTAGGGTTGAAACTCATGTACCTGGACGCAGGCAGTGGTGCTGAAAAAGAAATCAATTCGCGAATGATCTCCGCCATCAGAAAAGCTGTAAAAACCCCTGTGGTTGTTGGTGGAGGAATTGATTCTTCGAGAAAGGCTATTACCGCATTGGAGGCTGGTGCTGATATGATCGTAATAGGTAACGCACTTGAAAAAGATCCCAACTTGCTGATTGAGATTTCTGAGCGAGTTTACGATTGGAACCAAGCCATCGAAGCCAAGTAATTATCTTAATAATTCCCGGGAAATCACCATTCGCTGTATCTCCGAAGTACCTTCATAGATTTGTGTGATTTTCGCATCGCGCATCAATCGCTCTACATGGTACTCCTTCACATAGCCATATCCACCATGAATTTGAACAGCCTCTGAAGTAACCTCCTGCGCTATGGTAGAAGCAAATAATTTTGCCATCGCTGCAGCTTTTACAAAATTCTTCTTTTGGTCTTTGAGTGATGCTGCTTGCCATATCAATAATCTTGCTGCATCAATCTTTGTGGCCATGTCAGCGAGTTTGAATTGAATTGCCTGATGCTCAGAAAGGTGCTTGTTAAAAGCTTTGCGCTCTTTAGAATACTTTAATGCCAATTCGTATGCACCAGTGGCAATTCCGAGAGCCTGAGATGCAATCCCAATTCTCCCTCCATTGAGAGTAGTCATGGCAAAAGTGAATCCAAATCCATCTTCTCCAATACGATTTGCTTTTGGCACCTTTACATCTGTGAACATCAGCGAATGAGTGTCCGATCCCCTGATGCCCATCTTATCTTCTTTCTTTCCTACCACAAAACCCTCCATTTCGCGCTCCACAATCAATGCATTTATCCCTTTGTGCTTCTTGGCTGCATCCGTTTGTGCAATTACGATGTAGATGGAAGCGCTGCTGCCATTGGTAATCCAGTTTTTTGTTCCGTTTAGCAGGTAATAATCTCCTTTATCTTCGGCTGTAGTTCTCTGGCTGGTGGCATCAGATCCTGCCTCTGGTTCTGATAAACAAAACGCCCCAATCTTTTCACCTGTAGCTAGTTTTTTTAAATACTTTTCCTTTTGTTCCTCCGTCCCAAAAGTCTCTATCCCCCAGCAGACAAGAGAGTTATTAACGGACATACAAACCGAAGCAGAAGCATCAATTTTAGAAATCTCCTCCATAGCCAGTACATACGAGATACTGTCCATTCCTCCGCCATTGTATTTTGGATTCACCATCATTCCCATGAATCCAAGTTCACCCATTTTCTTAATCTGCTCAGTCGGGAACTTGGCTTCAGTATCTCTATCTATCACGCCTGGCAGCAATTCTGAGTTGGCAAATTCGCGTGCTGCATCCCTTACTGCAATTTGCTCTTCGGTAAGTTGAAAATTCATTGAATTGGGTTTATAACCTTAACAAAAAAACAGGCCTGAGGTTAACCTCAGGCCTGCAATTTATAACTTCTTGTCTTGAAATCTAATCTCTTCTTCCCATGAAGATCATGACATAGTAAAGAAGCATGGTGATGGCACCAATGGCCGCAACCACATAGGTCATGGCAGCTGAATTCAAAGCGTCTTTCGCCATGTCATGCTCCTGAGGAGTAACAATGCCTCGATCTTCAATCCAGGCCAGGGCCCGCTTGCTGGCATCAAACTCCACCGGTAACGTAACTAGTGCAAAAAGAGCAAATACTCCATAACATGCTATGATAACCAATAGCGCAGTGTCAAAAGAGAACAATCCTTTTATTGCAAAAGCGCCAAACATCATTGCCAGGAAAACAAAATTGATCACCTTGGCGCTAATGTTTTGAATTGGCACCATGGCAGAACGAAACTCCAACATGCTGTATGCTTTAGCATGCTGTACTGCATGACCGCATTCATGCGCGGCCACAGCGGTTGCTGCTGCATTCCTTCCATTGTAAACATCCTGGCTTAAGTTGACCGTTTTGTTAACAGGGTTATAATGATCGGTAAGCTGCCCTTCAACTGAAATTACCTTAACATCGTGTATTCCATTATCGGCTAACATCAGTCTTGCGATGTCAGCACCTGTAAGATCTTTTGATAGTCTGATCTCGGAATACTTCTTGAATTTGTTCTTCAATCGGGAGCTTACCATCCATCCTACCAGCATGAAGAAACCTGTAATCAAAATTGCTCCAAATCCCATATATTAATATTTATGTTTTTTTAATCTTTTCTATTATCCGTGAAGTGGAATATCCCGGCACAAAATCCAGGGTCCTTACTTCTCCTCCGTGCTTTCGCACAACTTCCGCGCCAACGATATTTTCTGCCAAATAGTCACTGCCTTTTACAAGTATATTCGGAATCAAGGCAGAAATCAATTCCGATGGGGTGTCTTCGTCAAAAAATACCACCATATCTACAAACTGAAGTGAGGCTAAAATCCTCGCACGTGAAATTTGATCCTGAATGGGCCTGTCATTTCCCTTAAACCTACTCACCGAAGCATCGGTATTTAACCCAACAATAAGTCGATCGCCCAATTTCCTTGCCTTTTCCAGGTAGTCTACATGACCTAGATGTAGTATGTCGAAGCACCCATTGGTAAAGACTATTTTTTGACCTTGCCTGCGCCATTCTGCCACCAGATTTTTTGCGCTTTCCAAACCCTTTATTTTATGCACTATTTCTTCCATCTAAGTATCCAATAGCTGATTATCAAAGATACTATTCCTCCTACAATCATGATAAAGGTTTGCCAGGCATGGAATATAAAGACAAAAGCGATTGCTTCTCCTTGAGGGAGATTGTATAACATTACTAATCCCAACGGCACGATGGTATGATAAGATCCGGCACCACCGGGCAAAGGCACTGCCATGGCAATTGCTCCCATCGCAAAAAGAGTTAATACCGCACTAAACCCTAATTCCCTGGTTTCCGGAAAAGCGATGATCACAAAATAGCTCATCACAAAATAAAGCACCCAAATTATGAGTGAAAGCACTATAAAAAAAGTAAACTGTTCTATCTTAAACACAGCCATCAATCCGGTCTTAAATCCAGCTGCAATCTTTTTGAATTTTTCATTTTTCCTGAAAAAATAAATGGCTCCAGCTAACATGCTTAATGCCAGCACTCCAATGATCAACCATTTGTATATACCACTTCCGCTCGATGAAGAAATAGGCAAGGTCCCAATAAAAGCCATCAGTTTATCAAACTCTACAAAAAAGGAGATGGCTATTAATAGGAATAAACAAAGCACATCGATTACACGCTCAGCTACTACAGTTCCAAAGGAAGTTTCGACTGGCGTCTTTTCAAGTTTTAAAAGATTATAACATCGGGAAATTTCTCCGCCACGAGGCACAGCCAGATTAACGAGATAACCTATCATCAACGACAGAAAGCTGTTGCCCAGACTCACGTGATTTCCTGTAGGCACCAGCAGCATTCTCCATCGATGGGCCCGCAATACATGACTAAATATAGCTACTGCTGCCATGGCAAACAGGTACCACTTATTGGACCTTCCCCAGGTTTTCCAAATAAAATCACCTTTGCTTTCTCCTTCTACTGTAGGGATACTTCTCAAAGAGAGCCACAGCAAAACTGCAGCTAAAATGAACATACCTAAATACTGGAGTAAGCCTTTTATTTTTGGATGCACCCGAATCAGTTTAGCCTGTTGTCCAAGTCTGGAAATACTATAAAAGGTTTAAATGATTTTGCCTCTTCCCATTCCATGGATGCGTAGGAGATAATTACTACTAAATCACCGACCATGGCTTTGCGGGCAGCCGGTCCATTCAAGCAAATAATGCCGCTTCTGGGTTCGCCCTTTATCACATAAGTCTCCAACCGTTCGCCATTATTCACATTGACCACCTGCACCTTCTCTCCCTCAATCAGGTTGGCCTTATTCATTAATTCTTCATCAATGGTGATGCTCCCCACGTAGTGAAGTTCTGCCTGAGTGACTTTGGCCCTGTGTATTTTTGATTTTAAAACTTCGATTCTCATTCAATTAATGTCTATCAACATATTATCGATTAACCTTACCTCATCAACAAATGCAGCTATCAAAATTATCGCTTCACCTATTTTATCAGCTTCGTCCAAGGGTTGTAATGTTGCTCGGTGTGCCAGCTCAAAATATTCAAGTTTTACCCCTTTCAGCTGACTAAATCTTTTTTCCACTTCAATTCTTATTATATCAAACCGAATACCCTTCAATAGTTCAGCGGAAGCGTATTTTAAGCTTTCATAAAGCAAAAGTGCCTTTCGTTTGCCCTCAGCATCAAGTCGCTGGTTTCTCGAGGATAGCGCAAGGCCTGAATCCTCTCTAACGATAGGAACACTTTGAAGTTCCAAAGAAAACTTCAGTTCTTCTTTCAATCGGTGGATGATCTGAAATTGCTGATAGTCTTTTTGACCAAAATAGGCTCGATCTGGCTGAATAATGTTAAATAGCTTGGATACCACTAAAGCCACACCGCTAAAATGGCCTGGTCTAAATTTACCCTCTAGAACCTTATCCAGGTTTCCGAAATCGAATGCCAGGTTTTGGGCCCCGGAGTACATCTCCGAGTTGGTGGGAACAAATAATACATCACAACCCTCCTGACTTAACAATTGAGTGTCCATCTCTAAAGTCCGTGGGTATTTATCCAGATCTTCAGAATTATTGAATTGGGTCGGGTTGACGTAAATTGTACTTACTGTTAGTTCGTTTTCAGCCTTGGAAGCACGAATAAGAGACAAATGCCCGTGGTGCAGGGCGCCCATGGTTGGGACTAGCCCGATTGATTTTGAGGCTATTCGTTTACCCTTTAGAAAGGCCCTTAAAGGCTCAATTTCTTCGAAAATCTCCATTTAGGGCCATTTTTATGGACTACAAAGGTAGGCCATTGATTTTACATAAGTTGAATAAGGGCCAAATTTTGCGTATTTTTGTGGCTCGATTTTCCATTCTGTTGTAAAAACTCAAAAATATGTCAAAACTCCGTATTCTTTATGTAGCCAGTGAAATCAATCCTTTTCTTCAAACTTGTGAGGTTTCTGATTTCGTAAGAAAACTCCCACAGGCGATGCAGGAAAAAGGAATGGAGATAAGAATACTGGTGCCAAGATTTGGCCTGATCAATGAAAGAAAAAACCGTTTGCATGAAGTAGTACGGTTGTCCGGAATCAATATCGCTGTTGGAGATGAGGAAAAACCTTTAATTATAAAGGTGGCTTCTATCCCTAATGCCAAACTACAGGTTTACTTTATTGATAATGAGGATTATTTCCATCGTAAATCGGTATTCCACGATAAGGAAAACAACTTTTATGAAGACAATGATGAAAGAGCCATTTTCTTCTGTAAAGGCGTGATAGAAACTGTAAGGAAATTGGGATGGGCTCCTGATATTGTTCATTGTAACGACTGGATTACCAGCTTTATTCCGCTGTATCTCAAAACCACTTACAAGAACGATCCGTTATTTAAGCTGACAAAAACTGTATTCACTATTTATAATAATAGCTTTAATCACAAGTTTAAAGGCGACTTGATGGGTAAAGTAAAAATGATGGATATTGAGGACAATATGCTTGGCCATTTAAAGACTGGAGATTACGAAGGATTCATTAAGTTAGGCGCCCAGTTCTCAGATATCGTTTCAGTAGCCGGGGACAATAAAAAGCTGGAAGGTTTAGTTAAAAAGATTAAAGAGAAGAAGATTGAAACTATTGAGAAAGACGATAATTACACTGAATCGTATTATAACTTATATAATGAACTTGTGGGGTAGATTTGCGGGGTCTGCGTTCCTTGCTCTTATTTTTTTGATTGCTTGCCAGGAAGACGAAACCAGTCGTCTGGGTTTTAAGGGTCCTTCTAACAAATTTAAGGTTGCCTATGCTGAGGTGCCCGTAACCTCTTCCGTAATGCGGATTGATTCGGTATTGACATTCACCGACCGCACGCAATCATTCAGCCGACTTTTGGTAGGACGATATCAGGATAACCAATTTGGGGAGCTGAGAGCAGAAGCTTACACTCAATTTGGGCCAATTAAACCAACGGTAGAGATTTCTCCATCAGCCACACTTGTGTCTGGTTATCTTATTCTGAGCTTTGATTTTTATCAATACGGAGACAAAGCTTCTACTACCAGTACGTTTACGGTTCATCAATTGACTGATAGTATTAAGCCCATTACAGACCCCACGAATGAGCTTAAGAAGAACATACGAGGCGTACCCAATTACCAACCTTATTATTTCAATTCAACTGTACCCTACGACCCTTCACCTATTGGCTCGGCTGTTTTTAGCATCGATCCTTCTTCTTTTAATCAAAAGTTTGATGATATCGTTAACAATCCCTCTAAGCTGAGTCATAAAACGATAGATACTTTGAGGATTCAGTTGAATTCCACTTTTACAAGCAGTCTGTTTGCTTTGGCAAAAAGCCAAACTTCCGACTATAAGACATTAAGCCGATTTAGAAGAATATTTAAAGGCTTGGTTATCCGGCCGGGAGCTACTGACTCTAAGATTGTAGGATTTAATCCAAATATTGATTCAACGAAGTTTACCAAATCCAGAATTGTATTAACCTATGAGGAACCAGATCCAAACTCTAGTGGAACAATCACTAAAAGATTAGAGTACTCACTTTATAATACCGGTCTTCTTGGGTTTAGTAACATTTCAGCTGACAGAGCGGCCACCCCGCTTGCTTCATTACCTGGACCTGATATTGAAGCTGAACTGGACGGGAACAGATATTATCAATCAGGAAATCCTGTTGTTACAAAGGTCAACTTTAGTAAGTTTTTAAATTTTGCTGACACGATCCCAAACCTAATATTTAACTCTGTACAACTCAGTATTGACGTCAGTGATGCAGATAATTTCTCACCCCCGGGTGGATTAAGGCTTCGGTATTTGAATTCATCCAATCATTTTGTGAACTATTATAGCGCCATTGATGCTGAAGCAACACTCCCCTTGTATTCATCAATGACCTATGATGAGGATGGTTATTTTGTAATAGGTCAGCGAATTAACGCTCAGCTTGTTGGGACTTTCTTCGATCTTATTTACAATTCACAAGACAAAAGGTATACCGCTGATCTGACCGACTTCTTTCAGACCCTGTACAATATTAAAGATGCTGAATTTAGATATACCGACTTTGCTTTAGTTGGATCATCTCCTGCTATTGGCAGATCTGTAAACAGAACTATTTTCAATAAGAACAATGTTAAGTTGAAAATCTTCTATACAACACCTTCAACAAAAAAATAACCTGAACTGCCATGTGTGGAATTGTAGCTTATTTGGGGCCTAGACAAGCCCAGGAAGTTATTATAAAAGGCTTGAAAAGACTTGAGTACCGAGGGTATGATAGTGCTGGTATTGCCTTGATGAATGGTGGCCTTAACGTTTACAAAAAGAAAGGTAAAGTTTCAGAGCTGGAATCAACTCTTAAAGGCTTAAACCTGGAAAGCCATATTGGTATGGGACACACCCGATGGGCTACTCATGGCGAACCTAATGATGGCAATGCTCACCCTCATTACTCTGCCACTAAAAAACTTGCCATTATTCACAATGGCATCATAGAAAATTATAGCGCCCTGAAACAGGATTTGATTAGTAAAGGGCACTCCTTTCAAAGTGATACTGACACAGAGGTTTTCATCCATTTTATTGAAGACATTAAAGAAAAAGAACAGTGTGCCCTTGAGGAAGCTGTACGTTTGGCTTTGACCAAAGTGGTGGGGGCGTATGCCATCGTGGTTATGTCTTTGGAAGAACCGAATCTATTGATAGCAGCGAGAAAGGGCAGTCCACTTGTAATTGGTGTTGGCAAGGATGAGTTTTTTATGGCCTCAGACGCTACACCAATTATAGAATACACCAATGAGGTAATCTATCTAAACGACCAAGAGATAGCCGTAATAAGGGACAATAAACTAAGCATTAAAGATACTTCTAATCTCCCTTTGACACCCTATGTGCAAATAGTGGACATGGAATTGGAAGCAATTGAGAAAGGTGGTTATGAACACTTCATGCTGAAAGAAATTTTCGAGCAACCTCGCTCTATCATGGATTGCATGAGGGGTCGTCTAGACTCAGCAAGCGGTCGGTTGGTATTGGGTGGGCTGAGAGATTATGTAAACGCCTTGGTAAATGCTGACAGGATTGTAATCATTGCATGCGGAACATCTTGGCACGCAGGCCTGGTGGCAGAATATTTCTTTGAAGAAACCTGTCGCATTCCAGTGGAGGTCGAATACGCCTCTGAGTTTCGCTACAGAAACCCAGTGATTCATGAAGGTGACGTAGTAATTGCCATCTCACAATCTGGAGAAACAGCAGATACCCTTGCTGCCATTGAACTGGCCAAATCAAAAGGAGCTATCATTTTTGGAGTTTGTAATGTTGTAGGCTCTTCTATCCCGCGTGCTACTCACGCAGGCGCTTATACACATGCCGGCCCGGAAATAGGTGTAGCCAGTACCAAAGCATTTACTGCACAGCTTACCGTTTTGTACATGATTGCCTTGATCGTTGCCCATAAGAAAGGCTCGATCTCTGAACAAAATTACCGTGAACTTTTGGTTGAACTGGAAAACATTCCTGGTAAAGTGGAAACAGTTTTGGCACATGACCCTCAAATTTTACAGATAGCAGAGACCTTTAAAGACTCAACTAACTTTTTATACCTGGGTAGAGGATACAATTTTCCTGTTGCATTAGAAGGCGCCTTAAAGTTGAAGGAAATTTCCTACATTCATGCAGAAGGGTACCCTGCTGCTGAAATGAAGCATGGACCAATTGCGTTGATTGATGAAGAAATGCCTGTGGTTTTTATCGCCACTAAGGATAGCTCCTATGAAAAAATAATTTCAAATATACAGGAGGTTAAAGCCAGAAAAGGAAAAGTCATTTCCGTAATCACGGAAGGTGATACCCACATCCCGAAAATGTCAGAGTACGTGATAGAGATTCCAGCTACTTTGGAGCCTCTTACACCATTGATTTCTGTCATCCCTTTGCAGCTTTTGTCTTATCACATGGCTGTACTTCGCGGTTGCAACGTGGATCAACCCCGAAACCTTGCAAAGTCTGTTACAGTAGAGTAAATCTCAGCAGAATTCCTTATTAGTAATATTTTAAGGCTAGGGAGTGCTTTGTGGTACCAGGGTTAAGCTTGACTAAAGTTTTAGCAAAGTCAGGTGGCCCAAAAGTGCCCAGCGCATTATTTCCAAAAGCAAAGCCTTCTTTGGGTATCCCCATAAAATTGGAATCAAGTTCTCCGTTATCATTTTCATCGTGAATAACGCTTACAGAATATTCTCCCGGGGGGAGGTCTATTTCCAGCTTCATTGAATTGGCGTTTACTGCTGCCCTTTTACCCTGGAATTCCTTTTTTAGAAATGTAGACTCATCCTTAAAAAAACTCACGAGAATTGAACCCTTTACATCTTTTATATTAGTTATGTCTAACTCAAGTTTGGCCGTCTGTGCTGTTGCAGTTGATGATAGCGCAGCAAGCAAAAAGTAAGCTGCAATTGATACTTTCAGTTTTTGGATTTGATTCATCGCTTTAAATTTTTAGTAAATCTGACTATCCTGAAGCACCTGGGGAAAAAATAACCTCTGAGTTGTTGATTAAAAAGGACGGAATGTAAATATCGCTTGCTCTAGTGCAATGCTTGAGTTGCCAGAAAATACTCTTTTTTAAGTAACGGGCATATTTTATACCGCTCATCTTTGGTGTCGTCATAAACAGCTTCCAGCAATTCGTACACATGTCTGATGCCGATACGATTGCACCATTCAAACGGACCAAATGGGTAGTTGGTTCCCAACTTCATTCCCTTGTCAATGTCTTCTCGAGTGGCTGTACCCTCTTGCAGTGTAAAATAAGCTTCATTGATAATCATACAAATCACCCTAGGTGTCACCATGCCAACTCGATCATCTACCACCAGAAATTGTGTTTGCAGATTCTCACAAATGCTTTTAAGGACTTCTGATTTAGTGTTGTTCAACAATGACACCTCAATAATGTTTCTATCAAGAAAAGTTGGAAGACCATTAAAACCAAACAATGTGCACTTGATTGCTCCTGCAAAACCGGTTACCAATTCCAACAAACTAATTTTGGTGGTATTTAAAAACGCGACCACATGAGGGTGATCCCGATACACCTCCATTTGCTCAGGAGCCTCATCAATTATAAAATCAAAGATAACCTCACTACCTGCAAAAAATTTTTCAGCTGCCTGATGCCCTTTTGTGGTCTGGTAAGTATGCGTTTTACCAAATTTTTGCTTGCATTCCTCTACATGTTGTGTTTCACCAATTACAAGAATATTCATAGTAGCTAATGCAGTTGGGTCAATTTTTATGATATTTGAATTCAAAAGTAACAAACCCAACGCTATGGCAAAAGAAGTAATCTATTCATCCCACGCACCCGAACCAATAGGTCCTTATAGCCAGGCCATCATGGCAGGCAATACTTTGTTTGTATCGGGTCAAATTCCAATTGATAGTGCCACTGGAAACTTGGTGTCAGGTGATATTACGGCAGAAACGAATCAGGTAATGAAAAATTTAAAGGCAGTGTTGGAAGCCGCTGGAATGGATTTTTCACATGTTGTAAAATGTTCCATTTTCCTAAGCGACATGAATACCTTTCCAAAAGTAAATGAAGCTTACGGTCAGTATTTCAAGACCAACCCTCCCGCCAGAGAAACAGTTCAAGTGAGCAGACTTCCCAAAGATGTAAATGTGGAGATATCCTGTATTGCAGTGAGGTGACGTTACTCCCTGAACATTACGAAACATTTGTACTTACAAAACCCGCTCTGGAGATTTTAGGTAAAGTCTCCAGTGTAACATCTTCTAAACTACTATTACAAAACCGGGAAGCCCCTCATTATCTCTTTTCAGGATGGATAAAAGGAGACCATTTTAGAATAGCCATAAAGATCAATCGACCTAACAATTATATCCCTCTTGTAATTGGCCGGGTAGAGAGTACCTCAAGCGGCTGCATTGTTCTTGTGAAATACAAATTGTTTCCTGTTACTAAAATGTTTCTAATTTTCTGGAGCTTTTTTATTGTTATGATCGGGATATTCACATCCTATCAGTACCAGTCCATTATCTATTTTCTGTTTTCTGCAATACTCCTGGGAGTTGTACACTGGGTTACATGGTCCAATTTCAAGATTCAGTTAAAAGTAACCCGCCAAACGCTTTTGGAGGTTATCGCATAATCTCCACGCTGGATTTCATACCTTTGACATCCAAATTTCGACATAGTACATAAATAGCCGATGAGAGAAGTAAGAGTTCGTTTTGCACCAAGTCCAACTGGCGCTCTTCATATAGGTGGAGTTCGCACCGCCTTATACAATTTTTTATTGGCCCGGAAGCATCAGGGCAAAATGATATTAAGGATTGAGGATACCGACCAGAACAGGTACGTGCTCGGGGCAGAAGAATACATTAAAGAAGCTTTGTCTTGGGTTGGAATTGAGCTCGATGAAGGCCCGGATATAGGCGGTCCATATGCCCCTTACAGACAATCCGAGCGAAAAACCATTTATTCAGAATATGCAAAAAGACTAATTGAAAACGGGCATGCCTACTATGCCTTTGACAATACAGAAGAGTTGGAAGCCATGCGCAATCGGCTAAAGGAAAAGAAAGGGGCCAATCCTCAGTACGATAGTACTACACGCATGGAGATGAAAAACTCACTGACACTTTCTAAAGAAGAAGTAGATAAAAGAATAAAAGCAGGTGATCATTTTGTCATTCGACTAAAAGTACCAGCATCTGAAGAAGTGGAGTTGAATGACTTAATCAGAGGAAAAGTAGTGGTTCACTCTTCTCAAATTGATGACAAAGTGCTGATGAAGTCAGACGGGATGCCCACATATCATTTGGCAAACGTTGTAGACGATTACCTGATGAAAATCTCGCATGTTATCAGAGGAGAAGAATGGCTTCCTTCAGCGCCACTGCATGTGCTTACTTATAGATATTTAGGCTGGGAAAAAGAAATGCCCGCTTTTGCTCATCTGCCATTGTTGTTAAAACCCGATGGCAATGGTAAACTCAGCAAGCGCGATGCAGACCAAATGGGGTTCCCTATTTTTCCTTTGAACTGGACCGATCCAAAAACAAATGAACTAGCGGAGGGATTCAAAGAACGCGGTTATCTGCCTGAAGCCTTAATCAATTTTCTGGCATTCTTAGGATGGAACCCGGGCACTGAACAAGAGTTGTTTTCTGTTGAAGAGTTAATTAGTGCCTTTGAACTTGAGCGCATTGGTAAAGCAGGTGCAAAGTTTGATATCCAAAAAGCTAAATGGTACAACCAACAATATCTTAGGGCCAAAACTGATGAGGAGCTCGCTCGATACCTATTACATGACTTAAAGGAATTGGGCATCGTTTGTGACAAAGAAAAAGCAGCGTCTATTGCCAATGCCCTTCGTGAACGGATTACTTTCCCAAGTGATATGATTGAACTCGGCCGTTTCTTCTTCATAGCCCCAGAAACCTTTGATGAAAAGATAGCCGCTAAAAAGTGGAATGATGAGGCTGTTGCAGTGATCAGTAGTCTTAAAGATGAAATTGCTATTATCGAAAACCTGACAGCAGAAGCAGCTGCCTCCATATTGGAGCAAGTGACTGCGCGGTTGGCCATTCCACAAGGAAAGATAATGCAGGCACTTCGGATGGCTCTTACTGGTGGGGCCTCAGGGCCGGATTTGATGATTACGATGGCTATACTTGGTAATCACGAAGTAAGTACACGATTGGATTACGCCTTAAAAACACTTGGAAGAAAATGAGTTAAAACTATTAACTTACATTATGGCAAAGAAAAGTGACAAACCAAGCAAAAAACAAGGCAAACCTCGCGTTCATAAAGATTTATCAGGTTTGGAAATATCTATTAATCAATTTGGAGAAATCAAGTCCAACATGGATATAGAAAAATTGAATGAATTTTTAGATAAAAATGTAGAAGACAAAAAACTGATAGAGCGGGAGGAAACCTTAAAGAATAAGAAAAAGAAGAAAAAGAAATAAATCAGAATAGCTTCGGAAAAACTGCAGGAACCTTTCGCTTGTATTCGAGATATCGCTCACCAAATTTTTCGATCAGCTTTTTTTCTTCCAGATAAATGCCAATGGGCAAGTAGGCAAAAGTACATAGGGCGGAAATTAAAGTTGGTAAATTAGGGCTGAACAACCAGTATCCAATTACAATTAAAATCGTGCCTGAGTAAATAGGGTGTCGTACGCTTCCAAGTATCCCCGCTGTTAAGAATGGATCATCTTCCTCCTTCATCCCAATAAAAGAACCAAAGTCATAGGTCCTGAATGCCCCTTTTATAATGATCACCCCCAATGCTGCAAAAACCAAGCTCAAGTACCTAATTACGCCTTCATTATTAATAAAGAGCCTGGAAGGGATATTTGCATTCATGAAAAGTAATAACAGCAGACCCACTGTAGAAAAAATCACATAGGCTAATCGATAATAACGAAAATTCACTCCAAGTTTTCGGCTAAAAAAATTCTTTATACCGGCAGTCGCCAAAAGGCTATGCAGTAAAAAATAGATCATCCACGCCAACGCCAGAATTACCAATTCCATTTTTATACAAGTTTATCCTTGAGGTTAATTCATATGTTTTCCCCAGCATAATTTATTCAAGTCGCTTATTAAGAATATCATATAAGCTGAGTACATTTGAAAACTTACGAAAGTTATGGAAACCATTCGGCTTGGAATCATTAAAGAAGGAAAAACACCTCCAGATAAACGAGTTCCGTTTAGTCCTCTACAGGTGGTAGAAATAGAACAACGTTACCCACATGTAAAAGTGGTTGTACAGGAAAGCCCCATAAGAGCTTTCACCGATGATGAATACAGAGAAAAGGGAATTGAGGTGGCTTCTGATGTCAGCGACTGTGATATTCTTATGGGAATAAAGGAGGTCCCCATTTCCAACCTCGTTCCAAAAAAAACTTATCTTTTCTTTTCGCACACCACCAAAAAACAACCATACAATAAAAAGCTAATACAGGCTATACTTGAAAAAAAAATAAGGTTGGTTGATTACGAAGCGCTAAAAGACAAACTCAACAATCGTTTGGTAGCATTTGGTCGATTTGCCGGAATAGTTGGTGCTTACAATGGGTTGCTTACCTATGGCAGAAGGTATAATCTTTTCTCGCTGCGTAAAGCCAGTGAATGCTTTGACATTAACGATCTCAAAATTGAACTAAGGAAAGTTAAGCTACCACCTATTAAAATCATTCTTACAGGGGGTGGGAGAGTAGCAAAAGGAGCAATGGAAACATTGGATACTGTGGGCATCAGGAAAGTAAACCCTAAAGATTTTCTATCCAACACTTTTGATGAAGCAGTTTATGTTCAATTAAGCAGTGCTGATTACCATGCAAGAAAGGAAGGTGGTCAATTTAATCGTGAGGAGTTCCATCAAAACCCTCAACATTATAAATCCACTTTTTTACAATTTGCAAAAGTAGCAGACCTGCTAATAGCTGGGGCATTTTGGAATCCAACAGCGCCAGTATTATTCACGAGGGAAGAAATGACGCAGCCAGATTTCAAACTTAAAATCATTGCCGATGTCACCTGCGACATCGAGGGTTCCATACCTGCTACCAAAAGGCCAAGCACTATTGTGGACCCTATATATGATTATAATCCTGTGACCGATCAGGTAGAGCTGCCAATGAGCAACCCCGATTTAGTAACCGTAATGGCCGTAGACAATCTTCCTTGCGAATTGCCCCGTAGTGCCTCCGAGGAATTTGGACGCGATCTCATTGATAAAATACTGCCTGCGTTAGTGATCGCTGACAAAGACGGAGTGATAAAACGAGGAAGTATAACAAAGGGAGGCAAGCTCACAGAGCACTTCCTTTATTTATCCGATTACGCCTACGGGTAGTTTTATTTGCTGGAGGCCCAACTTGCAATTTCACCACGGAACCAACTGTCTGCACCTTCCGTCCATTTGAAGTTGTCTCTAATATGCTCCATCGTATTTTTTTCAACTTCGGTATAAATCCCACCGTCTTTCACAGCGTCCATCAATTTTTTAGCATCTTCAATAGAAATCCTACCGTCACCCTGACCTTTAATTGATTTTTCAGCCATTTCAATCAGGCGTTTATCCATTTTCTTTCCATTTATTGTTGTGTAATAGCTCATATAATTATTTGATTTTCCTATAATTTATGACTTATTGTCCTANNCATATATTTGTTTGATTTTTATATAATTTATGACTTAACGGTGTTATAAAACAATGATATTTCCCCATGTTGTTTTACTTATTTGTTAAGATTAAATGGAACCCTAATTTTGGGTATGATTTTGTACAACGTGACAGTCGGTATCGACAAGGAAATAGAATTGGAATGGGTAGAGTGGATGAAAAGTGATCATATTCCTGAAGTGTTAAAAACAGGAATTTTTGTCCATCACAAGTTTTACAAAGTGCTTTCTCACGATGATGAGGGTACTGTTTCCTATTGCGTGCAGTATTTTACCCCTTCAATAGAACAATTCAATCTTTATATTAAAGACCATGCGCCTGGCCTGATAGAACAGCACCGTTCGAGATTCAATGGCAAGCATGTCGCCTTTCGTACGCTATTAGAAGAGGTCTAGGCTATTTTAAGATTTCCCTTATACTTTCTGATTCAAGACCATAATTGATAAAAGCCCTGTCAAATTTGGCGTTGTATTTCTTGTAGAAATCCATTGCGGTTTTATTGGTATCAAGAACTTGCCACATCATACCCGAACATTTTTCAGACAATGTCTTTTTCATTGTGGCTTCGAATAACAGTTTGCCGATACCCTTCCCTCTCTCAGATTCCTTCACTACCAAATCTTCTAGATAAAGCCGTTTACCCTTCCAGGTAGAATAACGATAATAGTAAATAGAAGTACCAAGAATTGCTCCATCCCGTTCAGCAACAAGCAATTCATACACAGAATTATCTCCAAAGCCATCCACTTCCATTTGTGCAACAGAATTTTCAACCTGATCAGACAACCCTACATAAGCCGCCAACTCTTTAATCAGCTCAAGCACTTGAGGAAGGTCTTTAACCCGGCCACTCCTTATGGTAATTTCCTTCATCTGCAAGTATTACTGCTACGTGAACGCTAATTAATGATTTTGAATCCGGTATACTCCCATAAGGCTTTAGGGATATTAATGCCATTGCTTGTTTGATTGTTTTCCAGAATTGCTGCTACGATCCTGGGCAAGGCAAGCGCACTTCCATTGAGGGTATGAAGTAATTGGGTTTTCCCCTCTTTGTTTTTATACCTGAGTTTTAGCCGATTGGCCTGGAAGGTCTCAAAATTACTGATAGAGCTTACCTCAAGCCATCTTTTCTGTGCCCCCGCATATACCTCCATGTCGTAAGTAAGTGCTGAATTGAAACCAAGGTCGGCACCACACAAAAGCAATTTTCGATAGGGAAGCTCCAACTGCTCTAACAAACCTTGCACATAGTTGCACATCTCTTCCAGCGTGGCATAAGAATTTTCAGGCTTGGCAATCCTGACGATCTCCACTTTATCAAATTGATGCAATCTGTTTAAACCTCTTACGTGGGCACCCCAGCTACCAGCTTCCCGTCTGAAACATGGAGTGTAACCAACGTTTTTGATAGGCAACTCACTTTCAGTTAAAATGACATCCCTGTACAGATTGGTAATAGGAACTTCGGCCGTTGGAATCATGTAAAGATTGTCGAGGGTCATATGATACATCTGACCTTCTTTATCTGGCAATTGGCCAGTGCCGTACCCCGATGCTTCATTAACAACAATGGGGGGTTGTATTTCAAGATACCCTTGCTCGATTGCCTTATCCAGAAAAAAATTAATTAAGGCACGCTGCAACCTGGCTCCTTTCCCTTTGTAAACCGGAAATCCGGCACCGCTTATTTTATTGCCTAGATCAAAATCAATAATGTCATATTTCTTGATAAGGTCCCAATGTGGTTGGGCCTCTTCACCCAGAACAGGTAAACTGCCGTGCTCGTGCACGGAAATATTATCGTCAGCCCCTTTGCCCTTGGGCACACTTTCGTGTGGAACATTAGGTATAAGGTACAGCACCTTCTTTAGTTCCTGCTCAACGGCTTCCAGCTCTGCAGACAGGTCTGCCGATGTCTTTTTAAGCGCAGCTGTTCTCACCTTTACCTCCTCAGCCTCTTTCTTCTTCCCTTCCTTCATCAAGGCACCTATCTCTTTGGCAAGCCTGTTGGACTCCGCCAGGATATCGTCATTTTTTAATTGCTTTTCCCTTCGGCTTTTATCCAAATCAATGGCTTTGTCGATCAGCTCTTCTGCCTCCTTGAAGTTTCGCTTCTGCAGGCTGGCTATGATTTCTTTTCTCTCTTCACGGATGACATTTATCTGTAGCATGGGAATATTTTTGATGATCAAAATTAGTCATCCTTAGGCAAAAATTTTTGGTCTGGATTTGATTATATTCATTTTTGGGGTATACTTGCATTGTCATCACAGCCTACCCAGGCTACTTGATTTATAGATAACCCAATTCCTGCAAGCTACACCTTATTCTAATAACTGAATGGTTCAGAATTTTAGTTCTGATTTTGCACACAATCGAACAGATATTTATAACAATCAATATTTTTTTTAACCCCTCATTTTTTATCCCGCATGTACACAATTGACGACTTGAATGTCAGATTACTTTCAGAACTGAAAGAAATTGCAGAACAGTTAGGTGTGAAAAACGCCAAGAAATTAGCCAAGCAAGATCTTGTTTATAAAATTTTAGATCAGCAGGCCATTACTGAGCCAGCTCCTTCTGAAAAGAAGGCACAGGCAAACACCAATGACAGGAATAAGCCTCGACCCAGAAGAAGGGAAAATGTGGCCCCTACACCAAAGCCTGGGAAACCAGAAAAGGAATTATCATCTGAAGAGTTGCTGGAGTCAATCGATCTTGAATTAGACAGCGCAGTAACCAGTTTTGAACAAAAACCTGAAGCGCCAAAGCCACACAACAAGCCCGAGGCCAAAGAACACAAAGAAGGTCAGAGAGAACAACGTGAGCCAAGAGAACCACGCGAGCAAAGAGAACCAAGAGAACAGCGGGAAGACAGAAACCAGGCTGCAAAGCGCGAAAACTCAATCAAAGATTTTGATGGCGTAATCGCCAATGAGGGTGTCCTTGAGATCATGCAAGATGGATATGGTTTCCTTCGCTCTTCCGATTACAACTACCTGGCAAGTCCCGATGATATCTATGTGTCTCCGTCACAAATTAAATTATTTGGATTGAAGACAGGTGATACAACCAAAGGGTTGATTCGCCCCCCCAAGGAAGGAGAAAAATATTTTGCGCTTCTTAAAGTCGAAAGCGTGAATGGAAAAACTACTGATGAGATACGCGACCGAGTTGCCTTTGAATACCTTACCCCACTGTTTCCGGAAGAAAAATTAAGACTTAGCACAAAGCCGGACAACATGTCTACGCGTATCCTCGATTTGTTTGCTCCTATCGGAAAAGGGCAACGTGGTATGATTGTAGCACAACCTAAGACAGGTAAGACTGTTTTATTACAACAAATCGCCAACGCCATTGCTGAAAACCACCCAGAAGTTTATCTGATCGTATTACTGATCGATGAGCGTCCGGAGGAGGTTACTGAGATGGCTCGTAATGTAAAAGCCGAAGTAATCGCTTCTACTTTTGATGAGCAGGCTGAACGCCATGTGAAAGTGGCCAGTATTGTGCTGGAAAAGGCAAAACGTATGGTAGAATGCGGTCACGATGTGGTTATCCTTTTGGATTCTATCACCCGACTTGCCCGTGCTTATAATACCGTTGTGCCATCATCTGGCAAGATTCTGTCAGGTGGTGTGGATGCCAATGCATTGCACAAGCCTAAACGTTTCTTTGGAGCAGCACGTAATGTGGAAAATGGTGGATCATTGACCATCATTGCCACCGCCCTAATTGACACAGGCTCTAAAATGGATGAAGTTATCTTTGAAGAATTCAAAGGTACCGGTAACATGGAGTTGGTTCTTGATCGCAAGCTATCCAACAAGCGAGTTTACCCGGCCATCGATGTGCCTGCTTCCGGAACCAGAAGAGAAGATTTGTTGATGAAGGAAGAAGAACTACAGCGTGTTTGGATACTCCGTAAATTCATGAGCGACATGAATTCCAATGAAGCAATGGAATTCCTGCTTCAAAAAATGAAAGGAACAAGAAACAACGAAGAGTTCCTGGTATCTATGAACGGATAACATCAACCACAATAATTATTTAAAAGGCGTGGCAACACGCCTTTTTTATTTCTTCTTCTTTTCGTGAAAGGCTCCTTTAAAGGTTGGGTCAGCCTTTCTTCTCTGATTGTCCAGTATGCGTGCCATCATTTGTGCTTCTTCAAATGACGTCTCTTCTACTTTGACTTTGGGGGGTAATTTTTTGAGGGGTATCTTTTCCCTGATGAGCTCCTGAATTTTATCCAAGTGAAATTGTTCTGCTTCAGTAACCATTGTTATGGCTTTCCCTTTTTCTGCTGCCCGTCCGGTTCTTCCAATACGATGCACATAATCCTCATACCTGCTGGGCACTTCAAAGTTGATCACATGCGACACTTTAGTTACGTCAATTCCTCTCGAGCTGACATCCGTAGCCACAAGTACCCGGGCACCCCCCTCGCTGAATTCTTGTAGCGCATTGAGACGACTGTTCTGTCCTTTGTTGGAATGAATGACGCGCACCGGACCCAGGCCTTTTCGTTCAATAAACTTCGACACATTGTTTGCCGATTCCTTCGTTCTTGTAAAAATGATCACCCTGTTGAAGTCATCAGGCTTGGAAAGTAAGTACTCAAGAAAATTAATTTTTGTTTTCAGATTAGGTACCGAAAAGTACTGCTGCGCTACCTGTTTTGCCGGTGTTGCCTGAGGAGTGACCTCCACCTTGTGTGGGAACTCTAAAAAATCCTCCGAAAGCTTTTCCACTTTCTCAGGAAAAGTGGCCGAAAAGAGCAGATTCTGGCGCTTACGCGGAAGTACCTCAAATATCTTTCTCAGCTGATGAATAAAGCCCATATCCATCATTCTATCCGCCTCGTCAATAACCAAAGTCTTAATTTGCTTTACAGAGATGTGATTTTTAAGATAAAGATCCATAAACCTTCCAGGCGTAGCCACCAGTATGTCTACACCTGCTTCTATGGCCTCGATTTGACTTGTTGGTCCAACGCCACCATAAAGCGATACAATGCGTATATCGGTCATAGCAGCCAAAGCTTGGGCATTCTTGGTGACCTGCACCACCAATTCTTTTGTGGGGGCCAGCAGGAGGGCGCGAGGACCATTTTCTTGCCTGAATTTTACCTTCATCAGAATTGGTAGCAGATAAGCAGCGGTTTTTCCTGTGCCCGTTTGTGCGATGCCAATTACCTGCTGGCCTCCTAAAACGAGCGGAATGCACTTTTTCTGAATCTCAGTAGGACTAGAATATCCTGCTTCTGCAATTGCTGTTAACAATTGCTTATTAAGCTGAAAGTTTAGCCACTCATTCGACAAATCCTTAGGTTCCACCATTCTGTGTTATCTTTGCAAGGTATGAATTCAACTCTTATTCTTAACGCGAAAATAGTAAACGAAGGTGCCGTTGTAGAAAATGACGTTCTCATCCGAGGACAACACATTGAAAAAATTGGTGCTAATCTTCAATCTACTCCCGCGGATACCGTACTAGATGCGAAGGGTAAGTTCCTTTTGCCTGGCGCCATCGATGACCAGGTTCATTTCCGTGAGCCCGGCCTTACCCACAAGGCAACCATTCACTCTGAATCAAGAGCAGCTGTTGCTGGAGGCGTTACTTCTTTTATGGAAATGCCCAACACCAAACCTCCAGCATTTACACGACAGCTTTTGGAGGACAAGTATTCAATTGCCGCCAAATCATCGCTTGGCAATTACTCCTTCTTCATGGGCGCATCTAACGACAACCTCGAAGAAGTGCTTCAGGTTGATATTAAACAGGTATGTGGCTTGAAGATTTTTATGGGTTCATCTACAGGCAATCTTTTGGTTGACAACCCTAAAACATTGGAAGGTTTTTTTTCCAAATTTCCATCCATCATTGCTACTCATTGCGAAGATGAAGCTACAATCAATCGGAACACGGAACTGTTCAGGAAGAAATATGGTGATGCCCTTCCCGCAAAGATGCACCCGGAGATCCGAAATCATGAAGCATGCTATTTGTCATCTTCCTTTGCGGTCAACCTTGCCAAGAAGCATGGTACGTATTTGCACATTTTACACATTTCAACAGAAAAGGAAACACATCTCTTTGACAACTCTATTCCTTTAAAGGATAAGAAAATTACGGCTGAGGCATGTATTCATCACCTTTGGTTTAATGATTCAGATTACGACCGGTTAGGTATGCTGATCAAGTGGAACCCTGCGGTAAAAACAGCAAGAGATCAGGAGGCAATTCTGAAAGCCGTTTTGGATGACAAGATTGATGTAATCGCTACTGATCATGCGCCCCATACCTGGGAAGAAAAACAAAATGACTACTTCAATGCGCCCTCAGGCGGTCCTTTGGTGCAGCACAGTATGGTTGCCATGTTGGAATTTTACAAACAAGGCAAGATTTCGATTGAAACCATAGTTCAGAAAATGAGCCATAATCCTGCCATTCTTTTCAGGATTGAAAAACGCGGATACATCAGGGAAGGCTACTATGCTGATTTGGTGCTGGTGGACATGGATAAACCGTGGAAAGTAGAAAAGCAGAATATTTTGGCCAAGTGCGGTTGGTCACCTTTTGAGGGTCAAACCTTTAACGCTTCTATCCACTCTACATGGGTCTCTGGCCATCTGGCCTACCAGGAGGGGAAATTAAACGATAGCAAGATGGGGATGAGGATGACTTTTGCTCGATAGTCCAACGTGGACAACCAACTCTTCGATTCAAACTGGTGTTAACCAATAGCCATAAAAAAAGCCCCAAGAAGGGGCTTTTTTACTTTAGGGTGAAAGACGGGGCTCGAACCCGCGACCCCCAGAATCACAATCTGGTGCTCTAACCAACTGAGCTACATCCACCGTTTTTAGAACCGCAAAGGTAGGCAGGGTGAAACAATTTGCAAAATGAATTTAGATCCTCGCTTTTGCTTTCCTCCATCTCAAGTTTTTGCACATCCTGCCTCATTGACCATCCAGTATATTTTAGGTATGTTCGAATCATGATCACCTGGAAAGAATTTAACGACTATTCGTTTGATCAAAAAATCAATACGCTCTACACCAATGGAAATTTTGTAATGGCCATTCGATATTATGGCTTCAAGGTTAATCTGTATTTATTGGGTGGGTTTTACGTTGAGGTTTTCTTCAACCACAAACAAGCGCGCATAGAAAAAATCACCAGACTTGACACTTCACACAGCCGAATGAAATTTTATTACGATCAAATAAAACTCCCAGTCATCACACAATAAAAAAAGCCCCTGCTGGGGCTTTTTTTATAATATCATTTGCAAATGCTTTAGGCCGTTGCAGCTTGAGATTCTTCCTGAAGTTTTGAAGAAACTTTAAGATTAACTGTTTTTCTGGCCTTGTTGCCGCAGTATCCACACTGATAATGCTTTAACAATTCACCTTCCTCAGTGGCTGTTGGCTCGCGCACAATCTCCTCACGTACCACTTTAAATGTTTGGTAATTACATTCAGGACATTGTATAGCATGAAGGTGACCAGAATATTTTTCAATTTTTATATATCCTGTTTCATCATCTTTCCAAACATCATAGTCCATAGAGAACAAATTCTCTTCCGCCTGCATACCTTCATCCAGGTAAGCATCTTCTTCCTCTTCACTTAGCAATTTCATTGGCTTGCCAGTTTTAGGGGAAATCCTTGGCTTATAACGCAACACCTTCAGTCTCTTTTCGATAAAGAACGGATAGTAGAATTTAAGTAGGTTTTGAATAATCAAAGCCACAATCATACCCATGGAAACGGTAGTGAACACCCTAACAAAAATCCACAGCGCATTAAGTTCGATGATATTTGCATTGGCAAAAAAGCACGCGCCAATTACTATGATAAGTGCTGCAATCCATAGCACTTTAATCTCATACTTGTTAATGAAATCGTACTTAGTCTTACTATCGGAAGTAGTCATTAATTTCAGGAAATAACCCAAAATTATGAGCAACCCCGCTGCCCAACACGCCATAGCGATATTCGCAGCAAGACTGTTCCACGAATCATAAGAGGGTAAAGCGCCTTCATTCATAATGCTATTTTTTTATCGTTTCTTTTATTCAGGATAACAAATATAATAATCTATACCTCACTACGGCCAACTGGTAACTCAAATATATGAGAAAACAATACAATTTAGCACAGTTTTAGCGTAAAAAGCAAGGGTAACCCTACCCTGCACCAGGCTTGGTAACCCTGGAAACGAATTCAATAATAACGGACGTGAGTTCAGGTTCCGCTTCGAACATCCCCATATGGCCAACATGGGCAAGGTTGTGGAAGATGACTTTATCATTTAACCTAGCCTGTTCTGCAAGGCTTTCCGACTCCACTACTGTGTCATTTTGCCCAGCCACGATCAGCACTGGTATGGTGGATTTTCTGATGACCTCTTCACTGGAAGGTCTATCACGCATGGCAGCAGTGTATGATAAAAATGTCACTTCTGAGGTTGAAGATGCTATTTTATGGACGAAATCCATTGATGGATGATCCTTGGTGTAATACAAGCTGGGAACAAATGAATTGACAAAGGGCTTCACCCCGTGTTCATGCACAAACTCGATGACCTTATCCCTATTGACTTTTTTAAGATCATTGTCTGGTCGGGCAGTGGAATGGATAAGTCCAAAACCAGCATATAATTCAGAGTTTTGCTTTACCATAGCGAGCGTCACATATCCTCCAAGTGAGTGACCCAAAAGGATAGGGTTTTTAAATCCTTGTTCAGCGACCCATCCATTTAAGAGGAGGCCAACTTCATCCAAAGTAAAGTTGCCTTTAGGCAGAGGGCTTTTGCCAAACCCAGGCAGATCTATGGTGATAACTTGAAAATGATCAACAAGACTTTTCGCCAGTGCGTCCCAAATCTCTCCGGTTTCACAAAATCCGTGTATAAGGATAACCGGCAAACCCTTACCTCTTATTTTATAATTGATGGGGGACATTATGGGCTTAAGATGGCCTTGTTACAGGCTCAAGCATTTGCATCACCACCTTTTTGATGCCCTCTGGGTCGAAACCGCACTCGCGGTGAAGTTCAATTTGTTCACCATGTTCAACAATACGATCAGGAATTCCTAGTCTTATCACCTCCGCGTGATAACGATTGTCTGCCATAAATTCCAACACAGCGCTGCCTACACCTCCCTGCACACAACCATCTTCAATGGTTATTATCTTTTTGTAGGTACTGAATACTTCATGAAGTAAAGCTTCGTCCAACGGTTTGGCAAAACGCAAATCATAATGGGCAATCTCGATTCCCCTGGAAGACAGCTCTTCGCAAACTTCCACTGCGTAATTTCCAATGTGGCCTATCGTTAAAATGGCTAATTCTTCACCTTCCTTAATCAACCTGCCCGTGCCAATTTCAATTTCTTCCATCGGAGTTCTCCACTCAGGCATCACACCTTGTCCTCTGGGGTATCGAATGGAGAAAGCCTGTTCATCCCTTGGTTTTGCTGCCGTAAACATCAGGTTACGCAACTCTTGCTCATTCATAGGGCTGGCCACAATCATATTGGGCAAACACCTGAAATACGCAATATCATAAGCTCCATGATGGGTAGGTCCATCAGCCCCTGCAAAGCCAGCCCTGTCCAAACAGAAATTAACGGGTAGATTTTGAATACATACATCATGCACCACCTGGTCATAGGCACGCTGCATAAAGGAGCTGTAAATGTTACAAAAAGGGATCAAGCCCTGAGTAGCTAATCCTGCAGAAAAAGTTACTGCATGCTGCTCAGCAATGCCTACGTCAAAGGCGCGGTCAGGCATTTCTTTCATCATGATGTTCATGGATGACCCGGATGGCATTGCAGGGGTAATACCCATAATCTTGTCATTGGATTTGGCCAGTTCCACCAACGTATGGCCAAACACATCCTGGTATTTTGGAGGCTGGGGCTTGTCGTGTGTTTTTTTAAAGATTTCACCAGTTATCTTATCAAACGTACCGGGTGCATGCCAGGTAGTTTTATTTCCGCTTTCGGCAGGCCCGAAACCTTTGCCTTTAACAGTTACGCAATGCAGTATTTTTGGTCCTTTTATTTGTTTCAGGTCATTGAGAACAGCTACTAAATGATCTACATCATGACCATCAACAGGTCCAAAATATCGCAGGTTAAGAGATTCAAATAAATTACTTTGACTTAGCAGGGTGGATTTAATTCCATTTTCAATTTTAGAGACAATCTCCTGCGCGTTCTTTCCAAAGTGGGAAAGTTTGCCCAACAAATTCCAAACTTCATCTTTGAGTTTGTTATAAGCTTTTGACGTAGTGATGTCCGTGAGATAATCCTTAAGCGCGCCAACATTAGGATCAATGGACATGCAATTGTCATTGAGGATAATGAGGATATTGGAATCTGAAACTCCAGCATGGTTCAGCCCTTCGAACGCGATGCCACCCGTTAGCGCACCATCGCCAATTACAGCAATATGCTGTTTTTCGTGATCACCTTTGTATTTGGAGGCAACGGCCATCCCCAGGGCTGCCGAAACTGATGTTGAAGAGTGACCAACACCAAAAGCGTCATACTCACTTTCTTTCCTTTTGGGGAACCCGGAAATTCCACCGTACATTCTGTTGGTGTGAAATACGTCTTTTCTTCCTGTTAAAATTTTGTGCCCGTAGGCCTGATGACCTACATCCCAAACCAACTGATCGTTGGGCGTGTTAAAAACATAGTGCAACGCCACAGTAAGCTCCGTGACCCCCAGACTTGCCCCAAAATGGCCTCCATAGACAGAGACATTGTCTACGATAAACTGCCTTAGCTCTTCACACAGCTTAACCAATTGAGCCTGATCAAGCTTTTTGACGTCATCAGGGCTGTTTATTTGACTGAGTAATTTTCCGGGTTTTATCAGCATTACTTTGAAACGTATTTATCCCTTAACAATTACTTAAGGTAAGTGTTTTGGGTATTTTCTTTCAAAACCAAAGGCAAATTTAACGCAAAATATGTTTTTGCCCATTGTAGCGCCTTTATCCTTAAAATACCGCGGGAAGACCGGATTAATTTAAGATGCCATTTTTCAAGCTGAAAGGTTTTGTGTGCAGTTTTGAATACTTTTGCAGCGATGACGACCAAAGAGACATTTGAAGTAAGATTGCCCCTTTTTGAGGGCCCTTTTGACCTGCTGCTGTTCTTTATTGAGCGGGATGAGCTGGATATCTACGACATTCCCATTGCCACCATAACCAACGACTTTCTGGAGTACATGCATCATTTAGAAAACCTAAATGTGGAGGTAGCCAGCGAGTTTATTCTTGTGGCTGCTACGTTGATGAGAATCAAATCAAAGATGCTGCTTCCTCGTCCTCAAATAGATGCAGAAGGCAATGAAGTAGATCCTCGTGAAGAACTCATCAAACATTTGCTCGAGTACAAAAAGTACAAATCTGTGATTGATGACTTCCACAAAATGGAAGAGAACGAATTGATGAAGGAGAAGCGCGGAAACATCATGAAGGAACTTCGTTCGCTTGCTGAAAGTACCAACGTGGAGGCTGAGCTTCAGGATGTAGATCTATTCAAGCTGCTCACTGTTTTTGAAAAAGTTTTAAAAAGACAGGAAGAAGAAAAAAATAAACCTGTACATCAGGTTATTCAATATCCTTTTACCATCGATGGCCAGAAGCAATACATCAAATCGGAGTTGGAAACTAAATCAAGAATTGCCTTTACCGAACTTTTTAAAGAAGCGCCAACGCGCATTTCGTTGATTTTTAATTTTCTGGCAATTCTGGAAATGCTCGCCAACGGTCTGTTGGACATACAAGTGGGTGAAGGGTACAATAACTTCTGGATCAAAAAACCGGAAGCAGAAATTGTTTCAGAATAGATTAATTTCTGGGAGCCTGATCTATCAGCCCTCCTGTAATTCTAATCAATCCTATCTTGGAGGATATACTGTTAAAGATAGCCAGATAGGCATCCAGGGCAGCATTTCGGGCGTTCTCCTGAACAATCCTCAAGTCAATGGCGCTTAGCGCTCCATTCCGGTATCTTTCATTGGCGAGGTCTAGGTTCAGGTCTGCCGCTTTTAATTTGGTGAGCGCGATGCTTACCAACTGGTTGCGCAGGTTGTACATATCATAATTGGCCAGAAGGTCATTCTCCAGCGACAACTTAAGTTGGTCGGTATTCAGTTCGGCAATTTTCTCCTGAACCCTTGAGTTTTCAATAGCCCTTTTGATTTGACCGCCATTGAACAAATTAACCCTGAGGGAAAGATTAGCATAGCCTCCATAAGAATTTCCTGTTTGTGTTAGTGGCATGAGTGCAGTTTCATTCACTGTGTTGGTAACAGGCTCAGCAGAGTTTCCATTGACAAATCCTACAGTGTTGGTCACGGTATTTCCAGTAGGCGTTCTGAAATTTGCATTCAGCTGATCCAGACTTCCATTTCCGCCAACATTTATCGAAATAGTCGGGTATAAATTGGCTTCCTGAAGTTTAGTGTTGCTCCTTAGTATTTCCTGATTTATATATTGGTTTTTGAGGTTTGTATTAGAGCTCACCATTTTAGACCTCAGGTCATCATAATCATAAACTTCATGTTTATACGATAGCGAGTCAACGAGCTCATAGCTTTTTTGCATATTCTCGTTGAGCAATAAATTAAGTTGTCGCAATGAGTTTTTGTAAACAATTCCTTGCAGCAGTACATTGGCTGAGTCGGTGAGATAGTTATTTTGTTCCTGGAGAACATCAAAGGAAATAGCCCCTCCCAGCTCCTTTCTCAGTTTCACGTAGTCGTATCGCTCCTTGGAAAAGGACATATTGTTCTCCAAAATCTGGAGTCTTTCCTTCTCCAATAATGCCTGATAATAGGCCAAAATGATGGATTGAAGGGTGGTTTCCATCACAAAAGTGGAGTTGCCGTAACTTAGTTTCTCCAGTTGATCTAATCTTTGCTTATTAACTCTTATTGAAAAACCATCAAATAGAATAAGCTGTACATCCAACTGTCCGTTGATGTTGTCTGAAATATTTCGACCAGCAACAGCAAATGGGTTGGCCGGTTTGCGTTGTACCACACTGTTGTTTTGATTGGCGGCAAAGCTGATAGTGGGATATCTTCCAGCCTGTCCCCAGGTATTGTTGCTCTGAGCGATTTCTACATTAAGCTGCTCAATTTGAACATCAAAATTATTTTTCAATCCTATAGAAATTGCACGGGCAAGACT
>DDTF01000031.1:0-85095 GCA_002345965.1 Flammeovirgaceae bacterium UBA2371 | reverse complement strand
GCCAAAGCGATGGGTAAAATTCCTAATATGGTTGAAAGACTGGTCATAATAATTGGACGGAATCTTGACTCGGCTGCACCAATTACCGAATCCATTACTGACAACCCTTGCGACTTTCTCTGATTGGCAAATTCAACAATCAAAATTCCGTTTTTAGTTACCAATCCAATGAGCATGATAATACCAATCTGGCTGAAAATATTCATGGTTTGATTGGCATACCATAATGAGACCAACGCCCCTGCTAATGCCAATGGTACCGTAAACATGATGATCAGCGGATCTTTAAAACTTTCAAATTGGCCTGCCAAGACCAGATAAATAATGGCCAGTGCCAGCAAAAATGCCATATAAATACTGGATGAGCTCTCAGCAAATTCCCTGGAGGCTCCCGATAGACTGGTGCTGTATGTTTCATCCAATACCTCATCTGCGATGCGTTCCATTTCTGCAATTCCATCTGCCAAGGCAACTCCTGGCGCTGGTTGTGCACTCACCTTGGCCGATGAATACCTGTTGAATCGATAAAGTTGAGGAGGGCTGCTTTGCTCCACCACCGTTACCAGATTATCCAGCTGAATAATCTCGCCTCTTTTGTTTCGAACGTATAGCGTTTTCAAATCAAGCGGTTCATTTCTATTCTTCTTTTCCACCTGTCCAATGATTTGGTATTGTTTACCATCCATGATAAAGTTTCCAAAGCGGGAACCACTAAGACCCAACTGGAGTGTTTGAGAAATATCTATCACATTGACACCGAGGTTTCTGGCTTTTTCACGGTTGATGATAATGTTGATTTCAGGCTTATTGAATTTCAAATCCAAATCAACAAATGTAAACTTGGGGCTCTCGTTAGCTTTTTCAAGAAATGCAGGTAAAACCGCTTTCAGCTTTTCGATGTCCGATGCCTGCACTACCACCTGAACAGGGAAACCTCCTCTTCGATCACCGATGGTTTGAGATTGAGATATAAATGTCCTTACTCCGGTAAACTTTCTGGCTTTTGGGGTCAAATCATCAACTATTTCCTGTTGAGTTCGGTCTCTTTCAGATGGATCTTTTAACATTACTTTTAAGAAACCACTGTTGGCGGCCCCACCACCTCCAAAGCTCGGTGAGGTAATGCTAAGTACACCCATCACTTCAGGCACCTCATCGGCTACAAATTCATACATGGCGTTCACATAGTTATCCATGTATTCGAAAGTGGCTCCCTCCGGGGCCTGTGCTTGAAATCTAAATTCACTTCTGTCTTCTAGCGGAGCAAGCTCAGATGGCAACGATCCCAATAAAAAGTAGATAAGAAATCCTGAAATAAAAATAATAACGAAAGCCAGCCATCTGTAATTCATAAAGCCTGCCAATGCCCGTGCATAACCGGCCGATAAATTATTAAAGAATGGTTCAGTTTTTCTGTACAGCCAAGGTTGCACCGCTCTTCTTTTCAATAATTTCGAACTCATCATCGGGGTGAGAGTAAGCGATACAAAAGAAGATATGGCAACTGCGCTCGCTACTACCAAACCAAATTCCCTGAAAAGTCTTCCTGTCAACCCTTCTAGAAATATTACTGGTAGAAAAACGGCAACCACGGCAATTGTAGTGGAGATAACAGCAAAATAAATTTCGATTGATCCTTTTCTTGCAGCTTCTTTGGGGTCATTACCTTCTTCCACCTTGGTGTATATGTTCTCCAGCACCACGATAGCATCATCCACCACCAAACCAATCGCCAACACGATTCCCAACATGGTCAGTACGTTGATTGTAAAGCCCAACAGGTACATCACAAAGAAACATCCAATTAAAGAGATAGGAATGGTAACAACCGGAATAAGAGTAGTTCTCCAATCTCTTAAAAACATAAAAATGATGAAGAGAACAAGTATAAATGCAATAAAGACAGTTTCCTGTACCTCGCTAATAGAAGCGCGTATAAAATCTGTGGAGTCATGGCTTACCACCCAGGTGATATCCTCAGGAAGGTCTTTTTCAATTTGCTCCAACTTTTTGTACAAGTTATCTGCAATCTCAATATTGTTGGCACCCGGTTGGGCCACTATAGCAATAGCCACTCCCGGCACGCCATCTCTTCTCATCAAAGTCCTGTCATTTTCCGCATAGAGTTGCGCAAATCCGACATCCTGAAAACGAACTACCTGATCTCCATTTTCTTTTACTATTAGATTGTTAAAATCTTCCACAGAGTTGAGGCGACCCATGGTTCGCACGGTCAATTCTGTATTTTGTCCTTCAATTCTACCACTTGGTAATTCCACGTTTTCACGCGATACCGCTTGAAATACATCAGTTGGTGTAAGCTTAAGACCAGCAAGTTTTATAGGGTCCATCCATAGACGCATAGAGTATTTCTGCTCGCCCCAAACATTGATAGTACTGATTCCAGGGATGGTTTGAAGTCGTTCTTTAAAATAAATGCCCGCTATCCGGGAGAGCTCCAATAGATTTCTTTTGTTGCTCATCACGGTAAGGTAAATGATTGGCTGAGAGTCGGCATCAGCTTTTGACACAACGGGAGGGTCTACATCTGGAGGAAGATTTCTTACTGCTCCTGAAACTTTATCCCTCACATCATTAGCAGCAGCTTCGAGGTCCACACCTAATTCAAATTCAATAGAAATATTGCTTCTTCCTTCGCGACTGGACGAACTAATGGTGCGAATTCCTGCAATGCCATTGATGGCATCTTCGAGGGGTTCTGTAATTTGAGATTCAACCACATCGGAGTTGGCACCAACATAGGATGTAGAAACCGAAATAACAGGAGGATCTACACTTGGAAACTCTCTTACTCCCAGATAACTAAACCCTATAAAACCGAACAACACGATGACTAGCGAAAATACCATCGCTAGCACAGGTCTGTTAATACTGATGGTTGATAAGCTTGCCATAATTTTAATTCATTTTAGTAATCTGAACCGCTATTCCTGGTCGCAATTGTAGAATACCTGTTGTGATAAGTGTGTCTTGAGGTTTTAAACCGGAAATAATTTCTAACATTAAATTACTCCTGATACCTGTCTGCACTACTACCTCTTTTGCCTTGCCATTTTTACTTATAAACACTTTATGTCCATTTAATTCCGGTATAACAGCTTCAGTCGGAACAAGGATAGCATTTTCGGTTGTTCCCAAAATCAGCTCCACCCTAACAAATTGTCCGGGCAACAATAGCCCTTTCGTATTTTCTGCCATTGCCCTGATCTTTAGCGTTCTTGTATTGGCATCAATTTGCGGCTCAATTGCGTAAACCATGCCTTCAAAAATACTGGTGTCACTTTCAACCGTGAATTTGATTCTTTGTTTAGGCTTCACCTGCATGCTATAGCGGCCTGGAATAGCAAATTCTATTTTGGCAGGACTAATGTTATAAAGGTTAGCTATCGGTGTGCTTGTGGCAATAAGCGCACCTTCACTTACATACCGTAAACCAATAATGCCGTCAAATGGCGCTCTTATTTTTGTCTTCTCCAATTGTGCTTCTAAGACAGAAATATCTGCCTGCGCTGTATTTAATCGATTAAGTGCATTGTCATATTCTTCCTGACTGATGGCATCTTTCTCAAGAAGTTTTCGTTGCCTGAATTCAATGTCTTCATTCAGCTTTTTGTTAAAGCGCTGTTTGGTGAGTTGCGCTCTAATTTCTTCATCGTTTACCTGCAACAGTAAATCACCTTTCTTTACTGTTTTGCCTTCTTCAAAATATATTTTTGTGATCTTTCCACCCGATTCGCTTTTCAGTTCAAGAGATTCATTTGCTTGAACTGAGCCGGTTACAACTACCACATTCTCCAATCGTGAAGCTGTCACAACCATGCCTTCCACCGGCAATAAGCTTGGCCCTCTGGTACCCTGAGCTGCGGTTGTGCTGGGGCCTTCTTTCTCTCCCCACAGATTAAGCTTTGGCAGAGCTAAAAGAAACAAGATAGCAGAACCAATGAGTGTGTAAAAAATCCATTTTTTCATCAACAGTAGAATAAGGGAATCTAATAATTAGTTCATCAAATTAAGCCGTTCATGTAATTCCAGAACTTGAGGAATCACCAGGCATGTTTCATCATTAACAATTACATCGTTGGCCAAAGCCATCTTCTCCTTATCATCCATTTGATTATTGATGATGTTTTCCACTTCCAACTGACTACGATGGGGATCTCTTTTCAAAACTCTCTGAATCCGAAGAGGCTTTGGAGCAAATACAACAATTAGATGATCCAGTTCTTTCGCAGATCCGGATTCTAAAAGTAAAGCTGCCTCTTTAATAACATATTTAAATCCAATTTGTTGATCGACCCATTTCTTATAATCCATCGCAACCCTTGGATGAACAATTGCATTTAGCTTATTAAGCTCGGATGTGTTGCTAAAGGCTTTTCTCAAGTGTTCCCGATTAAGCGACCCATCCGGATGGTACGACAAGTTTCCGAATTCTTTTTTGATTTGATCCACCAGTATTCTGTCAGTGGTCATTAGAATTTTCGCTCGGCTGTCAGCATCGTATAAGGGAATTCCGAGAACACCGAATATTCGGCATACAAGGCTTTTTCCCGATCCAATACCGCCAGTAATACCTACCTGAAATGGCCTCTCCATAACGCTATTAACGGTATTAGTAAAGTCTTACCGACACAGAGTCTACTTGAATTAACCGAGCATTCACAGGAAGACCTTGAATTTGAGGTAATAACTTTTTATCACCTCGTTTTAAATTCTGCAAATCTAAAACAGCAACTTGCCCAACATTTTTACCAAAATCCTCCAATTGACTTTTGGGAATTTGCACTAGACAATCCACACTGTCTTTCACCAAATTTAGCCTCACTTTACCGGGAGCATTTTTGACTTCCAGTTTTATTTTCTGTTTAACCTCTATCCATTCAACTACTTCAAATATGACTTCCACCAGTGCGGGATTTCTTTTGATCAAATCATCACCAGGAAATCTTACTTCAATTTCATCTCTATAATCCTTACTAATATTTTCCTGATCTACTTTTAACAAAACTGAATCTGGAAGTTGCCTGATTACACTACTAGGCCCTTCAACAGAAATAGAATCTGGCAAAACCACTATCGGGCTTAATCTTCCAAATCCATCTGCAAATGAGATCTTTTGAGCGTCTATAGCAATTCTTATTTTTCTCTTCTCCTTCGGGTCAACCTCGATATAAAGTGTGTCTGTAACCACATGATTGATTTGAAGGTTGCCTAACTGACCTGCCAGTAATGCAGGTAAGGTGCTACCAACAATTTTTTTTACCTCTGCTGGTCTTTCAAGAGGAATATTCATGTCTGGCAAGTTCACACCCAGGCTTTTGCGAAGCAGGTCCCATCCGTTGCCACTCACATTCATAAATACATCTTTGGGCAATGGATCTACAGGGACATATTTTTCCTCATCATAAAGAAAATTGACACCAAAGCGGAGATTGGTAGAATAATCCTTATTGAGTGCATTAAAAAACCAAAAGACAAGCGCAGTAAGAAGACATAGCGTTACTGCCTTCCAATTGGTACGATTGAAATGAAAAAGATTAATTATAAGACGGAAAAAATTCACATCTGACTTGTTACTTTTTGCCTATCAATGCCTTAGTTGACTCCATGGAAATAGCAGATTTGCTAAACTTAATGCGACCACCTTTTTCAACTTCTAAGATAAAGGTGTCTCCTTCAACTTCTGCTACCCTTCCGTGCATTCCCCCAATGGTAACTATTTGATCTCCTTTGTTTACTTCTTCAACGAACTTCTTCTGGTCTTTGGCCTTTTTCTGTTGAGGACGAATCATAAAGAAGTAGAATACAACCACGATGGCGAGCATAAACACCATAGAAGTCCAACCACTTCCTCCCTGACCTTGTGCTTGTAATAAAATTGTGTGCATCATTATTTTAAAATTTTAGGCGGCAAAGTTATCCTATTAAAAGCAAACATCCCAAACCCGTCAGGGAATGGGATGTTTGTTAAATCATTAATTAAATGTGATTAGCGTGTGGGGCCGTTATCGCCAGTAGGCTTGGGCGTCACCATGGCTTTAAATCTTAATGTTGTTACTTTCGGCCATGTATTGGCAGTAACAGTAATGGTTTTATTCTGAATGTTAGGTTTCCCATTGCTGTCAAATTCAGCTTTTACAAAACCAGTTCCACCAACAGGGATAGGTTCTTTAGACCATTCAGGCACGGTGCAACCACAAGACGGTTGCGCGTTTTGAATAATCAGTGGTGCCTCCCCGGTATTTTTAAAGGTGTAAGTATAAGTTACTTTTTCTCCTTCTTTAATGGTACCAAAATCATGGTCGGTTTTGGTAAATTCAAACGCGGGTAAAGGACCTTCCGGTTTGGTTTCTGCTACTGGCATGGCATCAGGAGTTGCTACAGGGCTACTCACTGCGTTTCCATTGCCTTCTAATTGAACCAACCTACTCTCCAATTCAGCTATTCTTTTCTCCGCTGCACGGTCTTTGCAACTAACTAAAGCTGCACTCACCAAAACAACTAGTCCTAAACGATTTAAGATTTTCATATTCCTTTCATTAATTATATTAAACAAAAATAAATTCTATACGCTGCGATCGCTAGCCATTCGTATCAATTAACAATTCATTAACTTTTCTCATTAACTTTTCTCAGAACCCCTGATTTGCGATAATAATTCATCTACATCCTCCAGCAGGCGTTCCGCCTTATTTTTAGCTTCTGACACCACTTTTGCTCCCTGAGATTTCGCTTCAGATGTTAGTGGCGTTTCCTTGCCTTTCATCAAATCATCAAGAAATTGCTCCAATACTCCTTTATACTTGTCCAGCTTATAGGTAAGCTTCTCACGCGTATTCGATCCTTTATCCGGAGCATAAAGTATTCCTAAAACAGCTCCTACCGCTGCACCTGTCAAAAAGGCCACTAATGCACCACTTTTTTTACTCATATTCAATTTCAATTTTGGGATTGTAAAGATACAACGAAATAGTAAGAAGTCCAGTTCTGGGGCCAATTAAGCCTTTTTTAGCCCTGAGTGCCTATTTGTTGTCTATTAGGCCTCTTCCGCTTTTTCTCACAGCACCAGATGCCACCAACTCTTTGGCAATTACATCCAAAATACCATTAACAAACTTGGCACTTTTTGGTGTACTGTAATGCTTGGTAAGCTCTATGTATTCGTTGATGCTCACTTTCACCGGAATAGCCGGAAAGTTGATGAGTTCTGTGATAGCCATTTCCAGAATAATTCTGTCCGTTAATGGCAGCCTGTCCACTTCCCAGTTTTTGGTATTATTGGCAATCAGGTCCTTATTGGCCTGCTCGATTTGAGTAGTTTTTTCAAAAAGTGTATTCATGAAAAGGAGATCATCCTCCCAGTCCATTGACAGTTTTTGCAGCTGAAAAGTCCCCTTTACAACATCAAAGGATTTTAGTGTTTTGTCAGCAAGACTCTTAACAATATCGTGATCTTCTGCCCAGCGGATGTTAATCTCCATAAAATGGTCATTGATCACCGTGTCGCCTAAAATCAGTTTCCGGATGATGTGCTTGATGACATTTTTTTGTGAAACATCATCTACGGCCGTTTCTTTTATATAATCAGAATATACTTTATCAGACTTGATTACATCGCGGAACCAACCCTGAACAAGCAATCGATCATGCTCCCAGGTTGCATTGGATTTTAACAACAAACTCTGCAGCGATGCATCGTTCTTTAAAGCATTAAGGAAATTATTATTGATAAAGTGAGCGTGATTCTCTTTTTTGTCTGTCTTGGCAGCTTCTACAAAAGCCAACAGCAAACCCAACACTTCAAAATACCTATTGTTGATTTTTTCTACTTCTACAACAAGGTTCTTTCTCAGGAAGTTAAAGTCCTTTTTGCTACTAGTCTCATAGAGTTTAAGTGCTTCATCAACAACTTTGTTGATCAAAGGATCTTCGCTTTCCTTTACTTGCTTAGCTTCGAAGCGTTGGATATATTTTTCGAGGGCCTCTTTTCGCTTTTCTTTAAGTAATGCTTTGTCCTGAACCTCCATTGAATTGAGATCCGGAGCAAATCGTTCATTGATTAAATCTTGTGCCAGCGTATTGTTCGCTTCAATGCACTGATCGTATGCAAACAAGGTCTGCATAATTTTAACACGAAGGGTACGTCTGTTTAGCATGACTCAATGAACGTTGAAAGCGCGAAATTACAATGAATGTCGCAATATGTAAAAGTCAGATCGAATTTGCCTTTTATCGGGGGATTCTCACCTTTCCTACTTCAGCAATTCTCTTTTCAGCCAAATGTATTGCTGCTTCCTGACTGGTTATTTTTTCCTTTTCTGCCAGATTGAGAATATTGAGACACGTATCGTAAATTTTCTCAGCATGATGATAAACGCGTTCGCGATTATAATTGCCGTAAAACTCATTACCTACGTTGATCAATCCACCTGCGTTGATTAAGAAATCAGGGGCATAGGTTATCCCCTTATCCAAAAGCATGTATCCATGCTTTACTTCATCCTTCAATTGATTGTTGGCACCACCTGCAACAATAGCACATTTAAGTCTTGGAATGGTATCATCATTTAATGTAGCGCCCAGTGCACATGGGGTATAAATATCCATATCAAGGTCATAAATTTTGTCCTGTGCAACGGCATCTACTCCGAAGCGCTTGGCCACCTCTTTTACTTTTTCTTCAGATATGTCTGTAATGGTCACCTTCGCATTCTCCTTTACCAAATACTCCAATAAATACGTGCCCACCTGACCAACTCCCTGAACTGCAATTTTTTTACCGCCCAGGTCATCACTTCCATATACCTTCTTGGCTGTTGCCTTTATACCCATGTATACGCCATAGGCAGTTACAGGTGAGGGATCTCCTCCTCCTCCCATAGACTCAGGAAGACCTGTTACGTACTGTGTCTCCATACCGATAAACTCCATGTCTGAAGTTTTCATGTTTACATCCTCGGCTGTTATGTACTTTCCGCTGAGACTTTGGATAAACTTACCGAATCGTCTAAGGTAGGCTTCCGTCTTCATGGTTTTGGCATCACCAATAAGTACAGCTTTACCCCCTCCAAGATTAAGTCCGCTAATGGCAGCCTTGAAGGTCATTCCTCTGGAAAGTCGAAGCACATCAATAAGGGCATCCTGCTCTGAAGCGTAATTCCACATGCGTGTTCCTCCAAGCGCAGGCCCGAGTGCTGTATTGTGAATGGCGATTAAAGCTTTCAGGCCAGTTGCTTCATCGTAGCAATGTACCACCTGCTCATGCCCAAATTCTGCTGCCATGGCAAATACACCCTCCTGCTTTGCCGATTGTACTTCTTTAATCTCCATCACTTTCTGATTTAAATTTTTGAATACCTACTTTTGCCCGATCCTTAACGGACTCCAAAGACTGTAAGTTGGTGGCAAAACTATCTTATTTCTTCTTTTATATCAACGCCTAATATTTAGCGAAATTGAACTAATGCAATATTCTTTCGTTTTTAGTAAATCGAGCTAATTTTTATTTCATGAAGGAACTCCGATACCTCAATAAATACCTGATAAAATACAAATGGCATCTCATCTGGGGATCAGTTTTTGTCATCATTTCTAATATTTTTCAAATTCTGCCCGCACAAATGGTGCGGCATGCGATCGATTTAGTGCTCGATAACATCAGAATCTATAATTCTTTTGAAGGTGTGAGCGTAAAAGATAATTTTTTCGAAGTATTCACTTTCGGAATTTTGGTGTATGCGGCTCTGATTCTGATCATGGCCTTGCTCCGCGGGATATTTCTTTACTTCGTCAGACAAACACTTATCGTAATGAGCAGGCTGATAGAGTTTGATCTCAAAAACGAAATATTTAAACATTACCAAACACTCCCTTTAAGCTTCTATCGAAGAAACAATACAGGGGATTTAATGAACAGAATTTCTGAAGATGTAGGTCGTGTGAGGATGTATCTTGGACCCTCTATTATGTATGGCCTGCAACTGGTGACTTTGTTTGCCATGCTGATACCAATTATGTTTAGCATTAGCCCAAAGCTCACCTGGTACTCCTTGATTCCTTTACCCTTACTTTCGTTTTCAATTTATTTTGTTAACAATATTATTGAGAGAAGGTCTGAGGAAATCCAGCGTAGTCAATCGCGATTAAGCACATTTGTGCAAGAGGCCTTCTCAGGCATTCGTGTCCTCAAATCTTTCACACGCGAAAATGAATCCATCAATAATTTTTCCAAAGAAAGTGACGAGTATAAAAGGCAATCCTTAAAACTAACAAGAGTGCAGTCACTTTTCTTTCCATTGATCACTGGCCTGATCGGATTAAGTACAATTCTGGCTGTATATGCGGGTGGAGTGGAAGTAATCAGCGGATCACTCACTTTCGGTAACATTGCAGAATTCATCATTTACGTCAACTTGCTCACATGGCCTGTAGCTTCACTAGGATGGACCAGCAGTTTGGTGCAACGTGCCGAGGCCTCTCAGAAGAGAATCAATGAGTTTTTGAAAACCAAAACAGACATAGTCTCTGAAGAAAATCTTGAACGGGAAATTCAGGGTAAAATAGAGTTCAGAGGCGTGACATTCCAATATCCTGATACAGGAATCACCGCGCTAAGAAATATCTCTTTTAGCATTAACCCCGGAGAATCCCTGGCGATAATAGGAACAACTGGATCTGGAAAGAGCACTATTGCCAATCTTATAGGGCGATTGTACGATGCTACTGAAGGCACTGTGTTGATCGACAACATCTCCATCAAAAAGTACGAACTAACTTCCATTAGAAGTCAAATGGGCTTTGTGCCTCAGGATGTATTCCTTTTCAGCGACACCATCTACAATAACATTGGTTTTGGGGTTGCGCAATCGGATGAAGAGAAAGTGAAGAAAGCAGCTATCGATGCCGATGTGTATGACAATATCATGAGTTTCCCGCTCGGGTTCCAAACCAGGGTAGGGGAGCGTGGAATTACTTTGTCAGGAGGTCAAAAGCAACGTGTTTCCATTGCGAGAGCGATTGCCCGTGAACCAAAAATATTGGTCTTAGATGATGCCCTATCGGCTGTAGATACCAAAACTGAGAACACGATTCTCAACAGTATGAAAAAAATAATGAAGGGGAGAACCAGCATCATTATTTCACATCGTGTATCATCCGCAAAACTAGCCAATAAAATTATTGTATTGAATGACGCTGAAATTGTTGAAGAAGGAACTCATGAAAGCCTATTTGCCAAAGGGGGTGTCTACCGAGAGCTATACGAAAAGCAAATGCATGCTACAGAGGTAGAAGAAGGTTAATTTAAAACACGTAACGCAGACCCACTCCCCCTTGAAAGCGTTGATAGCCTGGATCCAGTAATGTGTCTGTAAACCATTCGATTTCAATAAAAGCCGAAACGGGTAGGGTGAAGTAGGAATACTCAAATCCGATGACAGCAACCGGCCCATAAGTAAAACGACTTCTTCTAAATTTATCAAATCTGCTTTCCACATTAACGATGAGGCCGTCTTCATAAAGATAATCGTATTCTATGGTGGTGCTTCTCCATTGCCATCCCAGGCCAGTATAAAACTGTAATCCCTCGGACACTTTGTCCAAATTCCACTGGTATAGAAATTTGGCTTGAAAAAACCAATCGGTGGTAGCTTTGTGAGCCAGATAAGTAATGCGCTTATCGTCCCCTAATGTGTCGGGCAAATAGGTATTATAGAGGTTACGATAGTATTTATTGTATAAGCCACTGGCTGCCTTTCCTGCGTCAGCAGTAAACGACCAGTTTTTATTAGGATAAAACTTATAAGTCAAAGCAAATGGGTCGCCCATTTTAATGCCAATGCCTTGATAAGGATAGGCACTGGTTTCAAAAATGGGGCACATGATGCGCATTTTACTTCGGGAAACCTGAGGCACCTTAAACTTGGCGCTTTTAACGCTTTTACGCACTTGGGCATGGGAATAGCCCCCAGCCAAAGCCAGTGCAACGAGTAAAAATAATGTCTTTTTAGAAGGCATTAAGACAAATATAATGGTTTTGGGATTATCGCTGCTGAAGCAGTCGATTTTGAAGGTAGAATGTTAAACTACTTCTTTGTATTGCATTTTGTGCAGATGAGCATAAAAACCATCTTGAGATAAAAGCTCATCATGTGTTCCCGTTTCTTTGACTTCACCTTTGTCTAACACAATGATGGTGTCGGCTTTTTGTATTGTTGANNGCTACCTGGATCATCTCTTCTGTTTCATGATCTACCGAGCTGGTTGCCTCATCCAACACAAGAATCTTAGGATCGTAAACCATGGCACGAATAAAAGAAAGGAGTTGTCGTTGCCCTACCGACAAGGTAGCGCCACGTTCCATTACATTGTATTCCAGGCCACCCGGCAATCTTTCAATGAATTTTCTCGCACCTACCAAATCTGCTGCATGCATAATCATTTCGTCCGTTACCTCTGGAGCCCCCAGCGTAATGTTATACCTAATGGTATCACTAAAGAGGAATACATCCTGCAGCACTACACCAATTCCTTTTCGCAATGAGGAAATTTCAATGTCAGTAATATCTACATCATCTACCTTTATTGTACCACGATTAATCTCATAGAATCGATTGAGCAAATTAATGATAGAGGATTTACCTGCACCTGTAGCGCCTACCAATGCAACAGTTTTTCCTGGTTTTATCTTAAGGTTTATATCCTTAAGTACATACTCAGCATCATTGTAGGCAAACCATACATGTTCGAATTCAACTTTACCCTTAAATTCGGTTAATACCTTAGAGCCATTGTCTACCAGGTGTTCATCGCTGTCGAGCAAATTCATAATACGCGAAGAACTCACAATGCCCATTTGCAGGGTATTGTATCGGTCTGCAATCATACGTATAGGCCTGAAGAACATCTGGATGTACATGATAAATGCAGTAAGTGTTCCAATCGTGATACCGGTATTTCCACCTACTACACCTTTTGCCCCATACCATACCAACAATCCAATGCCCATGGCAGAGATGATCTCCGCTACCGGAAAATAAATGGAGTAATAAAGAACAGATTTGAGATGAGCCGAACGATGCTCCTTGTTGATCTCTTTAAACTTTTCGAATTCGCGTTTTTCGCTTCCGAATATCTGAACAACGCTAATGCCCGTAAGGTGTTCCTGAACAAATGAATTCAGATTGGCTACCGCATTCCGCACATCATTAAAAGTAACCTTGATCTTCTCCTTAAAAATATAGGTAGACAAAAGCATCAATGGAATGGTTGACAAGCTAACCAGTGCCAATCGCCAATCGGTATAAAACATGAAAATCAGGATAAAAACGATTTGCAATAAATCACCAGCCAATGCGGCCAATCCCTCACTAAATACATCTGCAAGGGCTTCAACATCAGAAATGGTTCTTGTAACCAATCTTCCAATCGGAGTTCGGTCAAAAAACTTTAACCGAAATCCAACCAAGTGTTTATAGAGTTTTATTCGAATATCACGAATAACGTACTGCCCAATTCTGCCAGAGATATAAGTGTGTATATATTGAAATACTGATTGAACAATCAGCAACCCAAAAATGAGCAGCATGATTTGCAAAAGCCCTGTATAATCACCATTGGCCACATCATTGTCAAGTGTATACTGGATTAACAATGGCCTTAAGGGTGTAAGCACCCCCAAAATCACTGTTAAAAAAATCAAAAATATGAATCTGCCTCGGTAAGGTTTTACAAACTGGAGAATTCGCTTTAGGACATTAAAGTCTATGATGTTACCGCTACTGATCTTTTCTTTCTCCACTTATTATTGCTAGTCTAAAAATATGCTTTTGGGATACTTTACATCTACGAGGTACAAGCCATCAGGAGGCACATTCATTCCGGCTTTCTTTCTGTCCTTGCTCTTGATAATCCTTTGAAAATCCATGATTGATGTTTTGCCAGTGCCTACATCAAGTAAACTGCCCACTATTGCTCTCACCATTCCTCTTAGAAATCGATTGGCAGCGATAGTAAAAACCAACAAATCCCCTTTTTGATTCCAACGGGCTTTTTTCAGATCGCAAATAAAATGATTTACATCTGTTTTTACCTTACTAAAGCACTGAAAGTCATGTTCTCCGAGTAATAACGCAGCAGCCTCGTTCATGGTTTTGACATTCACCTCCTTGAAGAAATGATAAGCATAGTCCTGATAAAATGGGTTTTTGACTTTCGTAATCCTGTATTCGTAAGCTCTTTCGGTTGCACTGTAGCGTGCGTGTGCATCCGGTTTCACCTTATGAATGGAGTTAATGGCAATGGTTTTGGGCAGAAAAGAGTTAAGCTTTTGTAGTGTAATTGGGTAATCCAATTCATGGTCGAAGTCTGCGTGGAAGTATTGTCGAACGCAATGCACACCAGTATCTGTTCTCCCGCTTCCTACTATGTCTATTTTTTTTCTAAAGAGTTTTTCAAATACTTCCTCCACCACAGCCTGAACTCCCACTGCATTGGCCTGCGATTGCCAACCATGATACTGTTTGCCATTGTAGCTGATTTCGAAGAAGTAGCGCATTTACTTACTACTTGCCGTATTCTCATATATCACCGCTGCGCCCTGGCCTACACCAATGCACATGGTAGCAAGCCCGTAACGTACACCCCGTTTTTGCATTTCGTGAATAAGTGTTGCGCTGATGCGCACCCCACTGCAACCTAAAGGATGACCTATTGCAATAGCTCCTCCGTTTACGTTTACAATTTCGGGATCAAACCCAAGTTCTCTTGTACACACAATTGATTGTGATGCGAAGGCTTCGTTCAGTTCTACCAGACCAATGTCTTTGGATGAAAGACCTGCTCTCTTCATCGCTTTCTGAGAAGCAGGAATAGGCCCTACCCCCATGATAGCTGGATCAACGCCAGCCACTGCCATCGAAACCACTCGCGCTCTGGGACTCAGGTTGAGTTGGTTTACCATCTTTTCATTCATCAAAAGGGAGGCTGCTGCCCCGTCATTTATACCTGAAGAATTTCCTGCTGTTACTGTGCCTCCTTCCTTAAAGGCGGGTTTCAGTGCTGCCAACTTCTCCAAAGAAGTTTCTCTTGGGTTTTCATCTTTGTTAAAAACTATTGGATCTCCCTTTCTTTGTGGAACAGATATGGATACAATTTCTTCCTTGAATCTTCCTTTTTGCTCCGCCTGAAAATAGCGAAGCTGAGATTGCAGGCCGAAAGCATCCTGCTCTTCCCTGGAAACTTTCCATTTCTCAGCCACATTCTCTGCTGTTTCTCCCATGCTAAAGGGATGATACATTTTCGCCAGTCTGGAATTAGTAAATCGCCATCCTATCGTTGTATCATAAACCTCCACCTTTCTGCTAAAAGCTTCAGTAGCTTTCGCCATTACAAATGGAGCACGACTCATGCTTTCTACTCCTCCTGCAATGTAAACTTCCCCGTCCCCGGCAGCAATGGCACGTGTAGCATCCATAATGGCTTGCAATCCGGAGGCACATAATCTATTTACTGTAACTCCACCTACTTCTACAGGAAGCCCGGCAAGGAGTAAAGCCATCCTTGCCACGTCTCTGTTGTCCTCACCCGACTGATTGGCTGCGCCAAATACAACGTCCTCCACCATTTTCGGATCTACCTGTGGGTTTCGCTCCATCAGTTTGCGGATAACATGCGCTGCCAAGTCATCCGGCCTTACAGCTGCAAGTGTACCACCATATTTACCAATAGGGGTTCTTAAAATATCTACTACGTAGGTGCTATTCATTTGAATTAGGGTTGGAATTGGGCCCAAAAAGCCTCGAATTCATTACTTTTGCTGCAATTTAAATCAACCCCCCTATGTGGCAAAGGAAACAAACTGTATTTCTGGTGATTGTTGGCGCTTGCATGGCCTTCAGCATATTCTTCCCCATTTGGCGATCGCATGCCGATGGTCTTGAAAAAGCTTTATTCCCCCTTCATTATTCCGTGACAGAAGGTGAAGTCAAAACAACGGTATACTTTCCATACAGCCTTACAGCAATATTTGCTATCGCGGCCGCTACTTTGGCATTTTTTTCAATCGGAAAATTTCATAACCGCCTATTGCAAATCAAACTAGGCGCGCTCAACTCTTTGATTATGGCCGGAAGTATTGGCTCTGCCGTTTACTTCGCCACAGATCTAATTAAAACCAACCAGGAGGGTGGAGAGTATGGTTTCGCTTTGTACTTACCCATAGCAGCCATGATCAGCAACATGGTAGCCAATCGCTTTATTAAAAAAGACGAGAAGTTGGTGAGGGATTCAGACCGTTTGCGATAAACAATTTGTTGCTACTGCTGTTTCTTCTTCAATCAAAGTTGAATTCATGGCTCAAACTAAACTCGGAGACAATACCGTAAACACGGCTGGAGATTTACCAAAAATAGGAGTGATTGCTCCTGATTTTACATTGGCTGACATTACCTTAAAAAACGTTTCGTTGCATCAGTTTAAAGGTAAAAACGTTGTGCTAAATATATTCCCAAGTATTGACACTGGCGTATGTGCCACTTCGGTGAGGGAGTTCAATAAAAGGGCAACATCACTGGATAACACTGTGGTTATTTCTATTTCAAAAGATCTTCCTTTCGCCTTCAGGCGTTTTTGTGGAGCCGAGGGGATCGATAAGGTGGTGACACTCTCCGATTTCAGAGACATTGAATTCGCTAAAGACTACGGTATGGAAATGATCGAAGGCGGCATGAGAGGATTATTTGCCAGAGCCATCGTTGTAATTGATGAACAAGGAAAAGTAAAACATACCGAAGTAGTTGCTTCTATAGGACAAGAGCCCGACTACGAAGCTGCTTTGGCAGTCTTATAAAAATTGATTTATCCTAGTGCTAGGATAATACTTGTTAAAATGGCCATCTTTGATGGTCATTTTCATTTTACAGGTAATGGAGAAGTCAAAAATAGCCATAGCAGTTGCCCTCCTGTTCCTTACATTCTTCAAAGGCTTCAGTCAAGGCATAATTATAAGGGACATCAATATTGAAGGATCTTACTTTGTTGAAAATTTTGATAGAAACAATTTTAGAGTTGCTTACAAGATCTTCTCTAAAGATGAACGACTTTCGGATTTCAACATAGTGACATTTGACTCATTGCTTATTGTAACTGATACCAGCAAAATAAGTATGTTCGGCAATTACCATATTCTTGGTGTCGCATCTACAAAGGAGAATTCCGCTTACCTATTAGGTTCTGCTTCTAACTCAAGTTTAGTACTTCACATCATCGACAACAAAACAGGAATAGGAATTGATCATAGGATCAAATCGCAATTTAAATGGACAGACGGCACACCTTGCTATCTAGAAACTCTTGAGAACAATTTTTATTTACTTATAGATGGAAAAATTTCTGAATTAATTGCTATCGCTCCTAGCGGGAATGCAATATGGCAGAGGTCATTTACTGGCGCAGGTTCAACTCTTGAGATTAATTTCATGAAAGCAGTCGACAGCCTTCTTTTTTTATCTTTTACTTATAACCCCAGAACAAATAAAACAAAAAATGAATTAAGGGTAATTGACCCTATAACAGGCAATGAGTCATTTTCCTTACCCATGATTTACGGCACGAAAAAATTAACAATCGACAATATCATCCCTTATTCAGATAAGGAAGTTGTATTAACAGGGAGGTCATTTAAAAACTTAAAGAGAAATGAATCAAGTTCGGGCATTCCCTACTTTGCTTTAGTAAATCACGCAACTGGGTCCTTCAATTTTTCGGAAATCAAGACAAAAGAGGGGAATATTTATTGGATGAGTTTATTGAAATCACCCAGCAATCAAAGTGAATATCTCATAGGAGAAACTTTTACAAGTGACCCACCAGTTTATATCCCGTTAGGTGGGTTTGCTGGTGTCATCGCTAACAGCATTGCGACATCAGCATATACATGTACGTTGAGGTTTAACAAGATAGTTTTCGTTAAACTCAACAAAATTATAGATCATGAATTCCAATCATACAGTGTTGCCGCACGAGCTTTTTCAGTAAATAAGTATTTACATCCCTACCGGTTTGCTCGCTATGCATACAGTAGGGGTAAAGCACACTACTTTGGGAGTAACGGAAATGGAGAGATATATAACATTAGCAGTGGAGACATTAAAAAATACAACCCTACGGACAAGACCGAACAAACCATAGGAACAATCCCAAATCTAAATGCTCCATCCATTATATTCTTAAGTAAAGGGTATGCTCTTTACGCAGAACAGAATCCATCCAGTAAAGAATTGGTTTTTAACTATATAAAACTTCCATAGATTGAAAGCTAGGGTGCTCCTGCTTGTTTTGCTATCCTCCTTTAGCTTGCTCAATGCTCAAGTCATATTTGATTTACCCCATGAAAAGAATCCTAAAGTAAGTAGATTTGGCGCTTCCTTTCAACTAGGCGTAATGCTTGCTAGTCCGACAGATATTAATAAGTTTATCAATAACTACGTAAGAACTCAAATTGGCAATGGTATTGTAGTACTGGATGTTGGAAATGAAAATATTAGTAGTGCAGTAAATTTCAATTTTTCTCCAACAATTAAGTTTTCCAAATTCATTTTTAGAGCGATGGCGGATTTTGCAATCGCCAGTAAATCAGTAACCATTAACTCCAAAGAAAAAAGATTTTCAATGATCAGGTTTTCACCAGGATTATTACTCGATCGTTCCTTCAGTATTGACGACAAAAAACAATTTTTTGCAGGAGCAGGCGTCCAATACCATTTCATGTCATTTGAAAATACTCCAGCGAACGGGGTTGGAGGGCGTATTGAATCTGGGCTTAGATTTAGATCTTTAGACGATGCAATGTATAGTCTTTTTATTATGTATGATTACGCAAATCAAAATACTTCAACAACAACTCCTGGTAAGGTTCAAAGCATTGATTTTTCAGGTATAGGGTTGGGGGCCAGAATTGAATTCTAGTCCATTTCTTCCTAACTTTCTTTTCATCAAATCCCCTTCCTATGAAGCTTCTCTCTACGTTTACATTCTTTCTCGCAGCTTGTAGTTTTGCATTTGCTCAATCCAACACCTACTACCTGCAACCCGATCGGGTGTTTGATGGTACAGAGATGCATGAGGGTTGGGTGGTTGTTGTATCCGGAAACAAAATAACTGATGCTGGAGCACCCAATAAAATTACCAAGCCACGTGGCGCCATCACCATTTCATTGAACGGCACTACCCTGATGCCCGGCATGATTGAAGGTCACTCACACTTGCTGTTGTATCCTTACAACCAAACGAGTTGGAATGATCAGGTGTTGAAAGAATCGGATGCTTATCGCGTGGCCCGCGCTACTGTACATGCCAAAAATACCTTAATGGCAGGATTCACCACTGTAAGAGATCTTGGTTCGGAAGGGGCAGGTTATGCAGATGTGGGAATAAAAAAATCAATTGAAGATGGTGTGATTCCTGGGCCAAGGATGCTGGTGGCAGGAAGAGCCATAGTGGCTACCGGAAGTTACGGACCAAAAGGATTTGATACTGATTTTGACGTCATGCTGGGTGCTGAACCAGCTGATGGCAATGACCTGATCCGTGTTACAAGAGACCAAATCGGTAAAGGAGCCGACATTATTAAAGTATATGCCGATTACCGTTGGGGAGTCAATGGTGAGGCGGCACCTACCTTCTCCATTGAGGAGTTGAAATTAATTGTAGAGACAGCAAAAAGTAGTGGGCGCCCCACAGTGGCACATGCCTCTACCAAAGAAGGAATGCGAAGGGCTACCCTTGCAGGGGTAGAAACCATAGAACATGGCGACCAGGGTGATGAAGAGATTTTTCGATTAATGAAAGAGAAAGGAGTTGCTTATTGTGCAACGCTTGCCGCTGGCGATGCTATCACGCAGTATAATGGGTGGAAGAAAGGTATTGACCCCGACCCAGAAAGGATCACTGATAAGAAAGTTAGTTTTAAAAGTGCCATGAATGCAGGAGTTACGCTTGTTGCTGGAGGGGATGTAGGTGTATACACTCATGGCGAAAATGTAATTGAATTGGAGTTGATGAGAGATTATGGAATGGATATTATGTCTATTTTAAAATCCGTCACCTCTGTAAATGCAAAAACATTCCATTTGAAAAATCTCGGGGAAATAAAATCTGGGTTTCTCGCTGACCTTGTGGCTGTAAAAGGTGATCCGACTAAAAATATATCAGACCTTAGAAAGGTCTCCTTTGTGATGAAGGATGGGGTTATCTATAAACAGTAATCGCCTCAAAATAAAGTGAAGTACGCAGTAACAATACTTCTTTCATTTGTCTTTTCTCTTGGCAGAGCACAAGATTCTTTTTCTAAAAAATTGTCTGATGCCGCTGTTGAGCTTACCTCGCACAAAGTTCAGTATGACCCCACCTACTTCAGCATACCTTATCCCAATGGTGATGTACCTTCCGACAAAGGCGTTTGTACCGATGTAATTATTCGTGCATATAGAAAGCTTGGCATTGACTTACAAAAAGAAGTGCATGAAGACATGTCAAAAAACTTTTCATTATATCCCAACCATTGGGGATTGAAGAAAACTGATCGCAACATCGATCATCGCAGGGTTCCAAATCTTATGGTTTATTTTAGTCGGTACGGAACTGTGAAAAAGAAATCATTGAACCCTAAAGACTACTCAGCTGGTGATGTTGTAGCTTGGGATCTCGGTGGGGGAACCACCCACATCGGCATTCTCATTGAGAAAAGGTCATCTGATGGCATAAGACCCCTTGTTGTACATAACATTGGTCGTGGGCAGGAAATCTCGGATTGTCTCTTCGATTATAAAATAATAGGACACTATTCATACCCTAAGTAATTTCTTATCCAGTTTAATCAGTTTCATGCTTGCATAATAAGCCCTGATTTCAATCCTGACTGTCCCGTTATGCATTCATTTTGGAAAACATGATTGCCCTTACAGTGACCTGATCAGATCAACATAAAGATCAGTGAGCGCCACTTCTGCTTTACCGGCTATTGCTATGATTTCTTCAATGTTGGCAGGTTTCAAATTGTCTGGATCACAATCGTCTGTGAGCACTGAAATGGCACAACAGGGAAGAGATATGTGATTGGCCACAATCACTTCTGGCACTGTAGACATACCGACAGCATCAGCCCCAATTTGTCTTAGGAAGCGATATTCTGCGCGCGTTTCCAGATTAGGGCCCATCACACATACATAGACTCCTTCGTTAAGCTTTATGTTCTTTGCTTTGGCAATTGATTTTAACCTGTTATTCAAATTTTTATCATAAGGCTGGCTCATGTCTGGAAAACGAGGCCCTTGCGAATCGATGTTAGGTCCACGCAAAGGATTGTCAGGTTGCAAATTAATATGATCGTCTATGAGCATAAGTTCGCCTTTATGCCAATTCATGTTCATGTTACCTGCTGCATTCGAAATCAAAAGACACTCCACTCCCAATGCTTTCATTACGCGTACTGGTAAAGTGATCTGCTCAGCAGAGTAGCCTTCATAATAATGGAATCGACCATGCATGGCAAGTACTTGCTTACCCCCTATGCTTCCGCTGATCAATTTTCCTTTGTGAAACTCCACCGTTGACAAAGGGAAATGAGGAATTGATTTATATTCAATTTCAATCGCATTCTCAATTTTTTCTGCAAAATGATTTCCCAGGCCCGTGCCTAAAATAATTCCCACCTGAGGAGTGGATACACCCCGAGACTTGATATAGTTAGCTGCTTCGATAATTTTCTCTGTCATCCTTTAAATATTAATCTTCATAAAAATCATTTGGCCTTGAACTTGCCACTTCGATAAAAAATGAAGCCACCTTTACTGTTACAGCTTTAAAATATTTTTCACCTTTTTCTGCAGTTGCCTTTCGAGGATCACCTACACCGGTATCCTTTGTTACTTTTGTCCATTGTCTTTCTGCCCACGCCCATCCTTCCTTAATGGCTTCAAAGCGGAACTTTTTAGATTTTCCATCGCCTGCCTCGCTTAAAGGTAACACCAAGTCAGGTCTTAAGTAAAGCATTAAGCTGGTTTCCATTTCACCTGCATGATCATCTTTATTTTCAAAAAATAATTTTTGATCCAAAGATTTAAACCAATCACAACTACTTATAAACATTTTAGGAAACTGAAAACCTAATTCACGAATCATGGGTTTAAAGTCATTGCCCCCATGACTATTTAATAAAATCAGTTTGTGAATACCCTGCCTGTTTAAAACTTCAACTAAATCTCTTAACACAACCAATTGCGTACTTGGATTCATATTCAAATCCAGCATCACCTCACGTTGCCCAGTATTAACACCAAATGGTATCGCTGGCAACACAATGATCTTAGCTCCTTTTTCGAAAGCTATTCTTGCCGCTTCTGCCGCTATTGCTTCCGCTTCAATGATATCAGTACCATAAGGAAGGTGATAGTTATGCGCTTCAGTTGCGCCCCATGGAAGTATTGCCACATCATAGACACCATCTTTAATGCCTTTCCAATTGCTTTCTGCAAGTATATAAGGTCTCATTATCAGATGGCTGGAAACGCTATGGTGTATATTTCGTTTTTACGCACAGTGAGGCGATCATCTCGAAGCCATGGATTATGACGTTTGAGCAGTTTATAGTTTGAGCCATGCTGTAAAGCAAATTCTACCAAATCAGGAATGGTTGAATTCACTTCTACAAATCGTAAAGAATCTTTTTGATACAAATGTTGAGGGTTAATCTTAAAACCATACCGTTGCGGATTTTCAATAATTTCTTTAATTGCTAAGATCCTGAACACATACCGCGATGTTTCTTCGTTTAAAAATAAGTCATAATAGGAGTCGACTTTTTGTTTTTGGATAGCGCGATCAAGACCGCTCATTCCTCTGTTGTAAGAGGCTGCCACCAAAGTCCAGTTCCCAAATTTTGCATGCGCTTTCTTCAAATATTTACAAGCTGCTTCAGCAGATTTGATAGGGTCGTATCGTTGATCTACCTCTCTGGATATTTCCAAGCCATTTTCTTTTCCTGCGCTTTTTACAATTTGCCAAAAGCCTACTGCATTGGCGGGAGAAACCACATTAAGCAATCCACTCTCAATCAATGGCAAGTATTTGAAATCATCAGGGATCCCATGTTTTTTTAAGATGGGCTCAAATTGAGGAAGCCATTCATTGGCTCTCTTTATTAAAAAGATGGTATTGCTGTGGAAATAGATATTGATTTGTAATTCTTTATCAATCTGTTCCCTTAAATCCGATCGGTCCAAAGGCACTGGCTCTCCGGCAAAAGTTAATTGTCCGGGAAGATCATAGGAGATGGCGGGAAGTGGGCCGTCTTCTTGCGGCAACTGTTCATAAACAACGGTTGGCGCATTCGTCAACCCAACTAACTCTTCGAGCCTATCAATTCGATTGCTGAGAAAACCCACTAAAAACATAAGGAAAGCGAGTCCTGCTACTACAATGATTTCAACACGATACTTCCTTAGAAAATATTCCATAGCTATATGATTCTAAAAGTTTGGAGAGAGTAAATACTTTGAATAAAAATCATCAATTACCTTAACGGCCTCATCAGGGGAGTCTACCAGATTGATTAAGTTAAGATCATCTGCATCAATCATTTTTTCACCTACCAATACCTGTTTAAACCAGTCAATCATTCCTCCCCAAAATTCTCGACCTACCAAAACGATTGGAAAACGGCCAATCTTTTTAGTTTGAATTAAAGTAAGTGCTTCTGTGAGTTCATCCATGGTGCCAAAACCTCCGGGCATCACTATGAATCCCTGCGAATACTTAACAAACATTACTTTACGAACAAAGAAATAGTCAAAAGAGATCAGCTTTTCCGGATCAATGTAGATGTTACCTTTTTGTTCGTGGGGCAAAAAAATGTTCAGCCCAACACTTTTACCTCCAGCACGATGGGCTCCCTTATTTCCAGCCTCCATAATTCCTGGCCCTCCTCCGGTAATCACCCCATAACCGTGATGCACCAGTTCAAAAGCTATTTCCTCCGCTATCTTATAGTAAGAATGATGAGGATCGGTACGTGCAGATCCAAAAATGGTAACACATGGTCCGATTTTAGCCAGTTTTTCAAATCCTTCAACAAATTCAGACATCACCTTAAAAATCACCCAGGAGTCTGAGCTTTTAATTTGGGCCCAATCCTTGTCTACAAATGCCTTTCTGATCTTGAGTTCCTCATCTTCAGATGAACCTTTATTAATTTTTTCCTTCGCCATGTTATTCGCGTTTGAAATGCTAATATAAACGGAATGCCTGCTACGCGATAATTTTGAGGGTTTTATATCATAATCCGCCTTCCCGTAAAAGGAAAGAGGCGGGGCGGAAAACCAAAGCGGCCACTGCAAGTGCAAAGCAGTTGGAAATAAAACTTTTGACTATTTTTTTAACAAGTCTTTGAGAGCCGCATCTAATTCTGCGTACTCAAATTCAAATCCAGCACCTTGAATTTTTTCAGCAGAAACACGACTTCCTTTTAAAACCAAATCAGACATTTCTCCCAAAAGCAACTTCAAAACAAATCCAGGCACATTGGGTAACCACAGCGGCTTATTCAAAACCTGAGCCACAGCCTTTGTAAAGGCTTTATTAGTGGCAGGGTGAGGACTTACAGCGTTATAAGCCCCACTCATTGATTCTTTTTCAATAGCCATGGCAAATAAACTGCATACATCGTCAATGTGTATCCAACTCATGTATTGCATTCCTGTTCCCAATGGAGATCCAATCCCCCACTTTATTGGTTTAATCATTTCAGCCAATGCACCTCCCTTTTCGCTTAACAATATTCCAATACGAACCTTCACCACGCGTATACCCAACGATGCAATTTTATCTACTGCTGCCTCCCATTGACTTACCACATTTGCAAGAAAGTCATTGGCAGCTGCATCACTCTCTTTGAAATATTTTTCATCACCAGCAAAGCCGTAGATGCCAATTGCTGAAGCTGACACAAAAGTCTTCACTTGATGGTTTTTTGTTTTTAAAGATTGATAAAGCAACTCAGCGGACTTAGTTCGGCTTTCGAGAATTTCCTTCTTCCTTTGATCGGTCCAACTCTTATCTGCAATACCCGCTCCAGCCAAATGAACGATGCAATCTTTCCCTTCAATTGCCTTATCATCTATCTTACCCGTCTTTACGTCCCATTGAAAGGTGGGAATTGGGCCAGGTTGCTCATTTCTGGACAAATGAGAAACCTGGTAGCCTTTTTGCATCAACATTTCTGTAAGTCTGGTGCCTACAAGACCTGTCGCACCGGTTATTAGGACGTTTTTATGCATTTGGATAATTAGTAGCTTTGATTCATTATAACTGTTAACATCATGAAGAGAAATAAGTTTGAATTGATTGCTTTTTGCCTGCTGATAAGCCTGACAGCGTTAGGACAAAAGGTAACAACAGAAAAACAATCACAAAAGATAAATGGGGAAGAAAGTGAGGGTTTCGCTACATCTTTGGAAGCTAAAAAAGATGAAGTGGCCACTTCGTGGAGTAAGTACTTAAAGGAATTCGGCAAGGTAAAACAGGGCACCAGCTACACCAGTATCAGCGAACCAGCTCTGGGCGGAACAGTGTATAAAACCGGGATTATCTATGCTGACATCAAAGACAAAGGTGAAGCCATTCAGGTGTGGCTGGGCATAAAGGAAAATGAATGGCAAGTGAATGATATTGAAATTGTAAAAAAAGATTTGGAGAAAGAAGTGTATCGATTTGGAATCAAGTTTTACAAAGACAAAATACAAACTCAAATTGATGAAGCACAACGCGCCCACGATGCCACTACACGTCAATCTCAGCGACTAGTTAATCAGAATAAGGACCTAACGATTCAGCTCAGCAATAATGAGCAGGAAAAAGTAAAATTGGAAGAACGCCTGCAAGCCAATAACCTTGAACATGCAGTGCTGATTCAGAAAATAGAGAATAACAAACTTGCTCAGGATTCAGTTGTACAGGCCACTGAGCAAATCAAGAAGGTAATTGAGATGCATAAGGAAAGACAACGAAAAGTGAATTAACTAAGAGCGCAAAGTTGTTTTACTTTTTACAGGGATTAGAACGTATAATTAAACCTGAATCTAATCCTTGTGCCTGGTGATAAGGTAGAGAACACCTTGTCTTCACTTTGATAGTTCTTTGAGTAACTTTCGACTTTATCTGCAAGAATATTCTCCACTCCCAGCCCTAATCTCATTTTACCATCAGCACCTCCTAATGTTTTGTTTACATTCAAGTTGAGACTGTGGAATGGTTGATCAAAAACATCAGGATTGGAATTGATACCCACTATTGAAAGACGCTCGCCCTGCACATTGTAGGAAAGCGCAGTTTCAAACCCGTTTTGAGTATCATATTGCAAACCTGCGTTAATAAGATAAGGAGATTGCCCTTGCAACTGTCGTGTTCTCTCTATTACTTCTCCTGTTCGCTGGAAGGTCATACGTGCCTGAAACTCCTCTTCACTCATCTGTACTTCGGAGTTAATAAATGAAACATTGGCATTAACCGAAAGATTTTTCAAACCGCTGGCGATAAACTCTAAACCCTTTCTTGCCTCCAATTCAATTCCATACACTTTAGCTCCGCTGACATTACGAGGCTGAGAAGACCTCGGGTCAGACTGAAATGAGACCAACTCAATGGGGTTTGAAAAATTTTTGTAAAATACACTGAATGAAATATTCTGTCCTTTCTCCTGAAACATCTCCCATCTCAGGTCATAATTATCAATATCTGTTTCAACCAAATTGATATTACCTATAAAAGTTCTATCAGTTATAGGATCAAATATTTGAGCGATCGACTTTTCTTTAAAAGAAGGCCTTGCAATGGTACGTGAATAACCTGCCCTCAAATTCATATTTGCATTGAAGGAGTAGATGATGTTAGCAGATGGAAAGAAGTTGAGTGTGCTTAACAACTTTTCGTCTTCATAATTGACACCATTCACCAGATCTCCTGAAGCATAAGCCTGGTTTTGTCCGGTATAGCGATGATCAAACTGCTCTGCCCTCAATCCCAAAATCGACTTTAGGCGCTCAGAGATGTTCATCTCATTAGAAACATAGCCTCCAAAAATGTTTTGAGAAGCTGCAAAAGTATTCGCTACTTCAAAGTTACCTCTTAAGTAAGTACCCATTCCTCCACTTCCATCAGCCTGACGTGGCGTCCATAATAAACTTTCTGAAAGAAGTTCATCAGGATTTCCGGTAAGATTAAAATTTGATCCTCCCAAAAGTCCTATCCGGTATTGATCGATGCTGAAATCTCTTTGCTTGTAGGTTTCACTTGCTCCAAATTTGAGTTTGGCCTCAATCCCTTTAAACTTATAGTTCTTTGTTAAGTCCAGCTTGCCTACATAATTGACTTCATCAAGAAATCTCCAAATTCTAATTGGATCTCCGGCCTCACTAGGCTCAATAGTGTAGTTACCTCCTTCGAATCGATAAGGGGTTTGTCTTACATCTTTATCATCGATGCTTGACCATGTAGGGGAAAGTCTCCAGTCAATTTCAAAATTTGATTTTGGGCCTATGCGATGCTCACCTGAAAGCAGTATGTTGGTAATTGCACTTTCATTGTAATCCAAATTGGTCACTGCAATGGTATTGGATCCAAACAAAAATGTATTTCTTGTAAAGGTAGATGCCCTTGACTCACCACTTTGTAATCTAAGTAAGTTTACCTTGTACTTTGATCTGTTGGTTTTTAAGGCAAAACCCAATAGGCCACTTGCCAATACATTATTCGAACCCAAGGGCCCTCGCTGAATTCTGTCTGGCACCAGATTGAATTGATTAGGATCTGTTGACTTTACATAAGCGCCCAATTCCGTGCTTTCATAGTAGGTGGTTGTGTTCTGATAATTCAATGCCACATTGTAGCCCACCGTTTTTGATGCAATGCTAAATTGATTTCCTCCAGAGAGACCCAGGCTGTAATCCATAAAGCTGGTTTTTCTCATGGTTGATAAAGTTGGGTTAAGACTTCTGGTTAGTTCACTCAACTTAGGGTTGTTTAGTACAGGATTCGGAATAACCTGGTCTCTGGCAATAGGAAGATCTCTTCCTCCATCATCGAAGCCCAGAAAATCTGTTCCTCCTCCTTGATAAGTCAAAAATTCCTTTTTGAAGTGCATGGCTGGATTATAGCCAAGGTTGGCGCTGATTGCCCATATTTTTTCCTCAGGAAAATCTTTTGTTTCAATATCGACAACTCCACCTGTGAAATCAGCAAGCTGATCCGCGGTGAATGACTTTAACACCACCATATTGTCAATGATATTGGTAGGAAAAATATCTATTTGGATGGAGTTTCTATCAGGATCAAGACCTGGAATATCTACTTTGTTCAACGTGGATTTACTATAGCGATCACCAAGACCTCTTACAAACACATACTTGCCGCCTTGTACAGACACACCTGGTACCCTTTGAACGGCTGAAGCCGCATTTGAATCTCCAATCTTTCGAAATGACTGTGACGAAATGCCATCCATTACATTGGGAGATTTTCTGCGAACTGTCATAAGAGCAGCTTCTGAGCTTCTGATCACTTTGGCAGACACAACAATTTCTTGCAATTGTTGAACATCACTTGAAAGTCTTACATCCAACAATGTAACCTCGCCTGCCTTTACTTCTACTCCTGTAACTGTTTGCGTTTGATATGAAATGAATGAGAACTGAACGTCATAAAATCCTGGCTCCACGTTATTAATGGAATAATTTCCATCAAAGTCAGCAGCGCCCCCTATGGTTGTTCCGGAAATGATTGCCGTAGCTCCAAATAGACCTTCACCATTCTCATTATCAAACACCTTACCTCTTATGATGCCCTTTTGGGCAAAAGCTGGAGTGATAACAAGCAGGAGAACCAGGATGCTTAATTGTTTGAGGCTGTTAATCATAGGGTTACTTAATTTTAGTGCAAAGGTATCCTGAGAGCCCCTAAATGATGTGATGAGTGGGTTTACCAATATGTTAATTAGTACACATTCAGTTAATGTTATGATAACACGCAACTAACAGTTCGTTAATTTCCTCATAGTGTGGAATAGTGGATTCCTGATTTGCATACCTATTGAAACATGCTCACAACCTGTTGTGAGCACGGTGATGTAAGAAATTACTTAACCTGAAAACAAAAAACCCCGGCTTGCGGGGTTTTTTGTTTTTATCATTCTTATGTGCTTAGAAATCGGATAGTTTGCCTTTAGCATTGGCATATGTCCAGGTGAATTTGGTCTTATCAGCACCTTTAGTTTTGGTTGCTGAGGTTACCATGCTGTTGTTGCTTTCGAAAGTGGCTTTGTTAGCTGCAGCCTGTGCAGTAGCATCTGCTGCCAATCTTGTATCTCCAGCAAGGAATGAATCTTTAGACCATTTATCGCCAAAAATAGCTGACAAAGTTTGCAACGATGCATCATCTGTTACAGTTGAGTTGAATTCAAGACCTGTTAATACAAGCGCTCCAGTAAATCCAAAACCAGAGCCCTTAAAGTTATCGGATACACCAGGATTGTCGGACAGCTTCTTGGATGCGTCAGCAGGATCTACTGAACCATCAGCATCCAGCTCTATATCATCTGCCTTTTTATAGTTAAAGAAATACAAGTCTTTTACTGTACCACGTGCTTTGTCACGGAAGTCGGCATACTCGCCTGTCATCCCTTTGAAAGTACCATTCTGGATGGTAAAGCCACGGCTTACAGTCCCCTCTGCACCGTCAATTTCCATTCCATGGTCGGATTCTGCTCCAGCGATATAAATGATGTTGCTGATGGTGCCTGAATATGCTTGATCTATGTCATATCCATCATCTTTTTGTGCCCACACTAATCCATTGGTTAGATTAACAGTACCACCAAAGAATTCTATACCATCATCTTCATTTCCTACCACTTCTATGTTTTCGATTTTGGTGCCAGATCCAACTCCACCTAGTGTCAGCCCATTGATTTCATTGTTGGCTCCGATGAGTGTGCCTCCATGACGGATAGAAATGTAGGTCAATTCACCTGAGTTGTCGTTGTCTACCGGAGAAGTTCCTCCTCCATATTTGCCTTCAACAATGTCGGCAGGTATACCTTCAATTTGTGTTTCACCTCCAGCTACAGAAACAGTTGCTTTCCCTAGTACGATCAAGCCTCCCCAAAGTCCTGTATTAGTTTCACTTAGATTGGTTCCGGCTTTTTCGCCTACTTGTATATTGTCAAGGATAGAAGTAAACACAATTGGTTTCTCTGCAGTACCCTTGGCCATCAGTTTGGCACCTCGAGCGATGATCAATGCCGAAGCCAAAGATCCTGAACCTTCTCTGCCCTTAATAATTGTTCCCTCCTGAATGGTAAGTGTTACCTGATCTTTTACGATTACACGACCAGCTATTTCCCAGATTCTGTCGTTGGTCCAGGTTTCATTCGCAGAAATAATACCAGTTCTTACTGCGTTTGGAATGGGTTCTGGGGCTGCACCCACAGTCAATACGTGAGTTACAGTTTCTGTATCTCCGTCTTTATCCGTAGCTATGAAAGTAAAAACAAGGTTCTTGTCTTCGTCAGCCGCGTTGGCAGTATAAGTAAATTCATAAGATGCAGAAGTTTCCCCAGCGTATGCTTTAGAATCGAAAACTTCGGTTCCTTTTGTTATTGACAGAGTGGTAAGTCCATCCAGAGCTTCAATGGTAACTGCAACAGGTGCAAGCGTACCAAGATTGTCGATTGATGCCGTTGCTGGTATTCCCGTGATGGTAACACGATTGTCAGCTGCTGGGTCTTCACTACACGCCCAAAACGTGGTGATCATGATTGCAATGATTCCTAGTGAAAGTAATTTTTTCATGCGTAGATTTTTTAAGAAATTATTTTTTATCCATCGCAAAGGTGAGCATCCAATGTTACATGAAGCACAATGGTGGTTTACCAAATTGTTAAAGAAGATGAAGGAATGTTGAGTGGATTGTGAGGCGCAGGTATGATGGAATCTAATTCGCTGGCGCTAATTCACTGATTTTAAAAGAATAAAAATTCCTTTTTTCAATGTTAAAAAATTGTGAAGTGAAGCTTCAATGCTTTTTCACTTGCAACGCAATCGATGCTATGCTAATCTTTATAATAATCTTTATTTGTTGATGGGCACTTTGCTTAGCAACACTTTGATGATATCCCCTGTCCGCACATTGTCTGCCTCTGCTTCGTAATTCAAGATGATGCGGTGATTCAATACATCTAATGCCACCTCTTTAATGTCTTCCGGCAGTACATAATCGCGCCCATCCAAATAAGCCATTGCCCTGGAGGCCAGATTCAAATTGATACTGGCTCGAGGAGAAGCACCAAACTGAATGTATTGTGCCTCGTGATCCAACTTGTATTCTTTTGGCTTGCGTGTAGCGCTCACCAACTCGATAATATATTTTTCAAGCGACTCAGAAATTTTTACGTTATTCACTTCTTTACGTATGGCAAAGATGTCTTCCTTGGTGAGAATAGGGTTCACTTGATAATCAAACTGCATATTTGAAATCCTTCTCATGATTTCAAGCTCATCAGCCTTCGAAGGGTAGTTGACAAAAACCTTCATCATGAATCGGTCAATTTGCGCTTCGGGCAATGGGTAGGTTCCTTCGTTTTCTACCGGATTTTGAGTGGCCATTACCAGGAAGGGCCGATCCAGATTGAAGGAGGTCTCACCAATGGTTACTTGCTTTTCTTGCATGGCCTCCAATAAGGCCGACTGCACTTTTGCAGGAGATCGGTTAATCTCATCCGCCAAAATGATATTAGCAAAGATAGGCCCTTTTTTTACTTCAAACTTTCCGTCCTTCTGATTATAGATCATGGTTCCAACCAGATCTGCAGGCAGTAAGTCGGGGGTAAATTGTATCCTGGCAAAATCAAGATGCAGAACACGAGCAAGCGTGCTAATAGTAAGTGTCTTTGCCAATCCTGGCACACCTTCCAACAAAATATGTCCATTGGTAAACAAGCCAATCATCAATCGATTGACCATATATTCCTGCCCTACTACCACTTTGGCTACCTCTGAATAAACCTGCTTCACCTTCTGGTTGTGCTCTTGCTGAATTTCTGTTGCCGTCTCGAACGCCATATTTCTCTGCTTTTACCCTTAATTTTAGCGCAATAATAAAGAATTAGGATTAAAATTAGTTACAAATGGAAGGAAACGGATTTAAAGCCCTTTCTACTGGTTATTAGGGAGATAAGTCCGATTGTCAAATTTGTAAATGCTTAACATGCCCAAAACTTTCGTTATTGGTGATATTCACGGTTCCTATCGCGCATTGTTGCAGTGTATTGAAAATGCTGGGTTCGATTATCACAACGATACGCTCATCTGCCTGGGTGATGTAGCTGATGGATGGCCAGAAACCCGTCAGGCAATGGATGAGCTGCTCCGTATTCAAAATCTCATTTATGTGCTGGGCAACCATGATTTCTGGACCCTGGACTGGATGGAAACGGGCTATGCCAACGATATCTGGCTTAGTCAAGGTGGGCAGGCTACGGTTGACTCCTATGGCAACGAAATACCGGCCGAACATTTAAAGCTGCTTAGAAATGCACAGAACTACCATATCAGTCAAAATCAATTATTTGTGCATGCTGGCATCAATGTTAATAAACCAATGACTGAGCAGGGGATTCAGACTTTTTTATGGGACAGAAGTTTAGCAAAGCAGGCTCAGGAAAAGCATGATCCACACAAACACGTTCAACTAACCACGTTTGACACTGTCTACATCGGCCATACCCCCATTAAAGAATCAAAACCCATTCAATTCTGTGAAGTTTGGATGATGGATACTGGCGCAGGATGGTCGGGTAGACTCAGCATGATGAACATTGATACGTTTGAATGTTTTGTGAGTGACCCAATACCTGAATTGTATCCCGGTATTGAAGGCAGAAAGAAATTTTAGAATGCTATTACTTCAGCTCCCCGAGGGTTCACTAAATAAGAATTCACCAGGTTTTGAACAATCCTGTTTTCCTTACTCATTTTAATAAAATCCTTTGCTGCCTCAAAGTCAGCGAGTGTTTCATTTTTGTGGATAAAGCCAAACCCCAGATAGGATCCGTTTTCCACTAGTACCAATGAACGCTCGTTGTTTTTTCTGCCTTTACCAATAATAGCTAGCGAATTTCCACCATCAAAAAATGAATCAATGGCTTTATGAATTCTGTTGTTGTATTTTTTTACCGTTTCTACCCCCATGCAAGCACCCTTACACTCACCCGTTTGATAACTAAAGCACAATCCCTTGGCTACCTGCAAGCCAGATAACTTGGGGCAAAGATTGAACTCTCTTACTTTTTCCCACATAAAATTCCATGCGTCTCCCTTTGAGCTAAAGCTAATTAAAGGTTTGGCGCCTCTGCTTACAGTATTTACACAAAATCTAAGCAAGCCAGCACGGTCTTCATATTCAAAGATGCCCCACTCCTCAGTTCTTGTTTTTTGGGCAAGGTTGTATTTAGGCCATAGTCTCCTGATCTCCTGTGATTCCAAAATCAACGCTATCAATTCGCTGCCCGTAAGCTCATACGTGATGTGATGAATTTCATTCCGAATATTGGATCGGTTCCATTCGCGCGCATCACCTGTGAAGTGTCCTGCAATTCTCTTCTTAATATTGACCGCTTTACCTACATAAATAACATGTCCGCGTGCATCCAGAAAATAATAAACTCCGGCTTTCGCAGGCAGTTTATCGAAATCTTCTTTTGGCAAATTGGGAGGTAGTATAGTTTCTCCAGAATTTCTTTTAAGGGCTTTTACAATTACTCCTTCGGTGTCACGCTTGAGTAGCAAATCAAATACCTTGGAGGTGGCTTCTGCATCACCACCCGCTCTATGTCTGTTGCGGATCTCAACGCCCAGGCTTGCTGCGAGTCTGCCCAGGCTATAGGAACTTAACCCAGGAATAATTTTTCTGCTCAACCTAACGGTGCATAATTTCTTCGAATTCCAGCTGATACCTGCCTCCTCAAATTCCTTTTTCAAAAAACTGTAATCAAAGTGCGCGTTGTGAGCTACAAATACACGGTCTTTCAGCTGTTCAAATATTTCTTCCGCCACATCCGCGAAAGATGGCGATTCCTTCACCATTTCATAATTGATTCCCGTAAGCCCAGTAATAAAATAGGGAATGTTTCTTCCGGGGTTGATGAGTGTATGATAGTGATTGGTGATTTGCATTCCATCATGGTGATAAATAGCAACCTCTGTCACCCGGTGCTTATCCGCATACCCTCCCGTAGTCTCAATGTCAACAATTGCGTACATACTCCTTGTTCAAAATTAGAGTTTGAGTTTTGCAGTTAAAAGCGCAACTTCAATCAAATTTTGTTATTATGAATGGAATTATTCGTTTCCTGCTATCAGGTCTGGCAGTTTTACTCACAGCCTATTTGCTCCCTGGCGTAAATGTCGAACATTATGGTTACGCTTTACTGGTTGCTGCGGTGCTTTCTTTTGCCAACGCCCTGGTTAGGCCCATTCTGGTAGTGCTGACCATCCCTATAACAGTATTCACGCTGGGCTTGTTCCTGCTCGTGATCAACGCGCTGATCATACTGATGGTCGACTACTTTGTACCGAAGTTTGATGTAGACGGATTCTGGTGGGCAATGGCATTTAGCCTTATTTTATCCGTTTTCAACAGCATGTTTGCCGAAATGCTTAAACCAAGAAGACAGTAGCCCGATTGGTTTAGCCTTGCTCCGCTCATAGAAATTTCATGGCCAATGGCCATCCAAATTCGTTATACCTTCTACCTGGAAAAACCTTATGAATAAACTTATCCTGCTTCTGTTTGCAACGACTCCGGTATGGGGTCAGCAATTGAATGAACTTACCGTTGAAAAAATTATGCGCGACCCCAAGTGGATAGGGGTTGCACCATCTGATGTTTTTTGGTCGGAAGACAGCAAGACCATTTACTTTAATTGGAACCCTGCCAATGCTGCTGGCGATTCTTTATATGCTATTTCTATCTCCAATAAAATACCCCAAAAAGTAAGCCCTGCAACAAGAAGAATTTTACCTGCCAATAACGGATCTTACAACCGGGCGCGCACCAAAAAGGTCTATGAAAAATCCGGAGACCTATTTCTGCTAGACATCCCTACCAGCAAAACAATAGCAATCACCAATACCCTGGAAAGAGAATTTGCTCCCTATTTTTCTCAGGATGAATCCAAAATTTTCTTTACCTCAGGTGGCAACCTGTATTCATGGAGTGTTGGCACTGGATCATTCAGTCAATTAACTGACTTTAGAAAAGGAAAGAAAAAAGCTGAGCCCAAAAGCAGTGCCCATGAAGACTGGTTGCGCCAAGATCAATTGGCATACATACAAATACTCAGAGAAAGAAATGACAATAAAAAGGCTGCGGATAAAATAAACGAAGCTAACCGACCTGATCGCCCCTATACCATTTACCTCAACGATCAAAGTGCAGACAACTTAGTAGTAAGCCCCGATGAAAAATTCATCACTTATCGAATTACCAAAGAGGCTGCAAACGCAAAGTCCACTATCGTTCCCAATTACGTTACAGAATCTGGTTTTACGGAGGATATTCCTGCCCGCGCCAAAGTAGGCGTTAACCTCGACACCTACGAATTTTGGATATACGACATCAAAGGAGACACCTCCTATATTGTAAAAACAGACGATATCCCCGGCATTACTGATGAAACAGATTATACCAAAGATTATCCAACACAACCAAAAGAAAAGGCAATAAGGCCTGTGATCATCAATGGCCCCTACTGGTCAGATGACGGAAAAAACAATTTCGTAGTAGTGCGCTCCACAGATAATAAGGACCGCTGGATCATGTCACTCAACCTTACGACTCGCCAACTCCAATTGCTTGACAGACAAAGAGACGAGGCATGGATAGGCGGACCGGGAATCGGATTTTTCTTTAGTGCAGGCAACTCGGGTTGGCTCAGTGATAACAAGCGAATTTGGTTTCATTCTGAAGAGACGGGGTATTCTCATTTATATACGGTAGACATAACAACAGGTAAAAAACAAAAAATTACTTCGGGTAACTACGAGGTACAAAACGCACAACTTTCCCGAGACAAAAAATATTTTTTCGTCACCACCAATGAAATTCATCCAGGAGAAAAGCATTTTTACAAAATTTCTGTGGAGGGTGGCAAAGCAGAACAATTAACATCAGCAACCGGATCACATGATGTTGTGCTGTCTCCGGATGAAAAATGGTTAGCCGATTTATATTCTTATAGTAATAAACCCTGGGAACTTTATTTAAGCGAGAACAAAGTCAAGGCTAAGTCGGAACAAATCACAAAATCCACGTCTAGTGAGTTTAATTCTTACCCATGGAAAGATCCACAAGTAGTCACCTTTAAGGCAAGAGACGGGGCAGAAGTTTTTGCAAGATTGTATTTGCCCAAAGCTCAAACTAACAAGGGTGCTGCAGTAATTTTTGTGCATGGAGCAGGTTATTTACAAAATGCCCACAAATGGTGGAGTAGTTATTTCCGTGAATACATGTTTCACAATATGCTGGTTGATAAAGGCTACACGGTAATAGATGTTGACTATAGGGGAAGCGCGGGATACGGCCGCGATTGGCGCACTGGCATCTACCGGTTTATGGGCGGAAAGGATCTGACAGATCAGGTTGATGCCGCAAAATTACTTGTTGACAAGTACAATGTTGATCCAAAACGCATTGGAATCTACGGAGGGTCATATGGAGGCTTTATTACTTTGATGGGTATGTTTACCACACCAGATGTATTTGCCGCAGGTGCTGCACTCAGACCTGTAACAGACTGGGCGCATTACAACCATCGATACACCGCGAACATCCTCAATGTACCTTATGCGGATAGCATCGCCTATGCAAAAAGTTCCCCGATTTATCATGCAGAAGGATTGAAAGGAGCCTTGCTGATGTGCCATGGAATGGTAGATACCAATGTTCACTTTCAAGATGTTGTCAGGTTGTCTCAACGGCTGATAGAATTGGGTAAAGACAATTGGGAGCTGGCCGTGTATCCAGTAGAAAATCATGGATTTGTAGAACCAAGCAGCTGGACAGACGAATACAAACGCATTTATAAACTCTTTGAAGAGAACTTAAATCCACAGTAGCGCCCTATGATCAAAAACTATCTCAAAATTGCTTTTCGAAACCTTCTTAAAAACTCACTGTTCAGTGCCATCAATGTTATTGGCCTTGCCATTGGCCTTGGTTGTTTTGTGATGATAGGGATCTATGTGAAAAACGAAACTGGGTACGATCAATTCTTTACCAACTCTGAAAACATTTACCGATTAAATACTCACGTGGATGTAAACGGAGTTCAGAATCGCTATAGCATGGCGCACTACCCTGCATCATTTGACATGGTTGCTGACTTCCCCGAAGTGATTGCAGCAGCCACTGTTTTCAAGCCATTTTTCTTTTCAAATCTGCTGCCTACTATCAGGTATCAGGATGATGCTTATGAAGAAAGGAAATTCTATTTGGCAGACTCCAGTTTCTTTTCTGTTTTTGATTTTGATTTTAAGTATGGCAATCGCGTAAAGGCTTTTGAAAATAGTAACTCCGTAGTTTTGACCAGTGAGACGGCCAAAAAATATTTTGGAGACTCCAATCCTTTGGGCAAACTCATTACTTTTCAGGATACAGTTTCTTTTAAAGTAACTGGTGTCCTTGAGCCCTTCCGAGGAAAAACACATCTTGATTTTGATTTTTTAGCTCACTCTAAATTATTAATTAATCAATTGGTTGGCTTCAGAATTGATCACGACTACAGAGGCATGTGGTACTATAGCTACGTGGTACTCACCAACACGGCCGATCCAAAACAAACAGAAGCAAAGTTGCCTGCTTTTGTCGCCAGTCATTATCTCCCTCGTTATACCGAAAATAACGCAGCCCTTACACTTCAGCCAATCCATGACATTCATCTCAAATCAGATTTTAGTAATGCTGACATGTCAGTAAATGGCAACATTAAATATGTATACACTTTATCATCGATTGCCGTTCTTGTGTTGGTCATTGCCTGCATCAATTTTATGAACCTCTCCATTGCACGGTATTCCAACAGAGGCAAAGAAGTAGGCATCAGAAAGGTAATGGGAGCGGAGAAGTTTAATCTTGTCTTTCAGTTTCTTGGCGAATCCATGATAATAGCCTTGATCGCTGGAGTTGTTTCCCTGTTTGTCGTTTGGATCGTTCTGCCAATATTTAATGATCTGGCCTCCTCTAATATCAACCCTGATGAACTTCTTCAACCAAGCAATCTCCTTATTGCCGCATTAGTAACTATAGCCGCAGGGATAATGGCAGGGGTTTATCCTTCTTTTGTAATGGCCTCCTATCATCCAATCAAAGTATTAAAAGGTTTGCATAAAAAAATGACACGAGGAGTTGATTTACGGAAAGTTCTGGTGGTGGGTCAGTTTACTGTTTCTTTGGTTTTATTAATGGGTACTATTATTATTTCTGATCAACTGGGCTTTATGAGAAATAAAAGCCTTGGATTTGATAAAGAGCAGGTCATTGTAGTACCCGTTGCAGGAGCGGGCATGCCTGCGCAATACAGCACATTCAAAGAAAGAATTTTAAGAGAATCCAGCGTTGTATCCGTTACCAACTTATCACACGACCTGGGTCAAAAGAATCTTCCGTATTTGCCAATGAGGGTGGAAGGAATTGAAGACGAGCAAATGTTCCCCATCATGTCGGTTGGGTTCGACTTTTTGGAAACATTTGGCTTGAAAATGATTGAGGGTCGTTTTTTTGATATCAACATTCATTCCGATAGCACGCTGGCAGTAGTAATTAATGAAGCAGCCGCAAAAGCTTTGAATTGGAAAGACCCTATTGGCAGAAGAATAACTTCTGGAGAGGGAGGTAACCCAAACACAAAAGTAATTGGGGTGATCCAGGATTTTAATTTTGATCCCTTGCGCAACAGCGTCAGCCCCATGGTAATGAGTTTTGGTTCCGCATTCAGCAATGTTGCGGTAAAAATCAAACCTGGCGAATACAGTGCTACGCTTTCAAACATTGAAAGCGTCTGGAACGAAATGATTAACACAAAATCATTTTCATTCTACTTTCTTGATGAAGCGCTCAATCAAACTTATGAAGCTGAAGAAAGATTGGCTACCATTTTTAAATACTTCTGCGGACTTGCCATATTTGTTGCTTGCCTTGGACTGTTTGCGTTGGCCTCTTTTAGTGCGCAACGAAGACTAAAGGAAATAAGTGTACGAAAAGTGCTTGGCGCCAACGAACCCAGCCTAATACTTTTACTCTACAAAGAATTTTTGATTTTAGTAATCATCGCTGCGGTATTTGCCAGCCCACTGGCTTATTACCTGTTTAACAGTTGGTTGAACGGCTTCGCCTATCGAATTGAAATCAGTCCTCTTGTGTTTGTAATCGCATTAATGGTATTGGTTGTCATCGCTTTTGTCACTGTAGGTTATCAATCATTCAATGCTGCCCGTTCCAACCCGGTTAAAGTTTTAAGAAGCGAATAATTGAATTTCCTGCATTTAAAAAGGCTTCCAAAGCGATGGGGAAGCCTTTTTTATGCCTAAAGGCACTGTGGCATTGTCTTTAGACTCAACTCAAATAGTTGTATATTTATTGACCAAAATTGATAATAAGCACATGCCATTCAACAAACCACTTACTGTTTTTTGTATCCTCTTGTTGACTATCTTCTCATGCTCTGCACCCAAAGAGGATAATAAACTTGGGGCCATTTATTTTGATGTAACTGGCTCAGAGGACGCTGTAAAATATTTTGAAGAGGGTCTGCTTCTACTTCACAGTTTTGAATTTGATGATGCAGCTGCAGCGTTTATTAATGCACAAAAAGTTGACTCTACCATGGCCATGGCCTATTGGGGTGAAGCAATGACCTACAATCATCCCTTGTGGGCTGAGCAGTCTTATGAAGAAGCCACTGCAGCTTTAAATAAGTTAAGCGAATCACCTGAAGAAAGAGTTGAGTTATCTTCAACTCCCATTGAAAAAGATTTTATGAGGGCAGTAAACATATTGTATGGTGAGGGCACTAAATATGAAAGAGATGTTGCCTATTCAGAATTTATGGCGGAGGTGCATAATAAATATCCAAAAAGCCAGGAAGCCGCTGCTTTCTATGCCCTTTCCCTATTGGGCTCAGTGCCTGTTGGTCGCGATGAAGAAATTTATGAGCGAGGTGCTATTATCGCTAAGGGTATATTGGAAGAAAATCCCAATCACCCAGGGGCACTTCATTATCTTATTCATTCTTATGATGATCCACAACATGCAAGTGCCGCTGTTGAGGCTGCAAACCGATACATGCAGGTAGCTTCTGCTGCCGGCCATGCCTTACATATGCCCTCTCATATTTATGTGGCAATGGGAATGTGGGACGATGTGGTAAGGTCCAACGAACAATCCTACCAGGCCAGTGTAGACAGAATGATTGAAAAAAAATTGGACAATGATGCAAGAGGTTATCATGCATTTCAATGGCTCTTGTATGGCTATTTGCAGCAGGGTAGAATGGCAGAGGCCAGGCAAATTGTAAAAGACATGGCACAATATACCAGTGAACTTCCTTCAGCGCGTGCTCGCGTTCACATGAGCGTAATTAAAGGGGCATATCTGGTGGAATCCGNNTGAAAGCCTATCAACAAAAAAATATTGCATTATTAGATGAGCAAATCAACACACTTGAAAAAGAACGATTAAAGGTTTCCATTCAATTAGAAAATAAAGGAATTGCATTGTGTAGTGGGGTAGGTTGGGAATCACAAAAGGCGAATCAATTGGACGTAGATCAGGCGAAAGTTATGGAAATGGAGCTACGAGGTTTAGCTTCCGATTTGAAAAATAATCAATCGGAGGCCAACGCTTGGTTTAAACAAGCTGCCGAACTGGAACAAAGCATTAGCTATTCTTATGGCCCTCCATCCGTAGTAAAACCCTCTTTTGAACTTTATGGCGAATGGCTCTTGAAAAATAATAGGCCTGAAGAGGCGCTCTCTCAATTTGAATACAGCCTGCAACGCGCCCCGAAAAGAATCTTGTCCTTAAAAGGAAAGCTTGCTGCGGCAAAAGCTTTGAATAACGAAGTCATGCAAAAGGAAACAGAAAGTTTGCTGCAGGAGGCATTGAAAAAAGCAGATGGAACCACTGCTACTTCTCAAGTCCTATAATCATAAACAATTTTGTCGATAGACGCTGCTCATCTTAATTTTAGCCAGGACTCATTGTGGGTACTCAATATCTGCCTTGCCATCATCATGTTTGGTGTTGCGCTGGATATTAAATGGGTAGATTTTAAAAACGTTTTTGAGGCACCCAAAGCAGCTTTTGTGGGGTTGCTATTGCAGTTTGTGTTGTTGCCTGCGGCCTCATTTCTCCTGGTATTGATTATTCAACCTGCCCCAAGCATTGCACTGGGCATGATGTTGGTAGCCGCTTGTCCCGGAGGCAATATTTCCAATTTCATTACCCATCTGTCAAAAGGTAATACCGCGCTCTCTGTCAGCCTCACTTCTTTAGGCACACTGCTTGCCCTTGTGATGACACCTTTAAATCTTGAAGTGTGGGGAAGCTTGTATCCACCTACAGCAGCCATTCTGACGGAGGTTAGTTTAGATCCCTGGGAAGTTTTTAAGACGATTTGTGTGTTGATTGGCATTCCATTAGTAATTGGTATGACCATGAGCCAGCGGTACCCGATCATAGCTTCACGCATCTCTAAAAGAGTAAAACCTATTTCAATTTTAATTTTTGCAATTTTTGTAATTGTTGCTTTCGCCAACAATGTGGATGCCTTTACAGAGTACATTCATCTTGTGGTCCTAGTAGTATTTATTCATAACCTGACTGCGCTCTCATTGGGTTATTACGTAGCTAAACTATTTGGTCTGAGTAAAGAAAACCGAAAAACACTGGCTATTGAAACCGGAATTCAAAACTCGGGCCTTGGTCTTGTTCTTATTTTTGGTTTCTTTCAAGGATTAGGCGGAATGGCTATTGTAGCCGGGTGGTGGGGAATTTGGCATATTTTATCAGGACTTGCCATAGCCTCATTCTGGGCACGTTCTGCCCCTTCAACACAAACCATTTAGAACTGATCTATCAATCGATTGTGTGCAAAGGAGCCATTTGCATAAATTTTAATGAGTGCCTCCCATTCTTTGGTATCTTGCAATTCAAAATTTTTAAATCAACCCATGAAAAGTCTATTTAATAATTATCTCTTGCTGCTAGTCGGTATTTTCTTATTTTCCTGTGGCCCTAAAAAGGAAGAAACGCTATCAGAAACATTTACACGTATTAATTCTGAAGTACTTCAAAACTCCAAAGCCTATGCAACGTTGGGTGAAGCTACCTCCACCATTGGCCATCGGCTTACAGGATCAGAAAATGGTTACAAAGCTGAAGAATACACCTACAATAAATTCAAAGAATACGGATTTGATGATGTACAATACCTTGAGTTTGAAGTAAAGGCATGGTCACGAGGCGACATTGCTGTTGAAATTGATGGCGCACCAGTTCCTGCTGTTACATTGGGTCATTCACCCCTTGAAGCTGACATCACCGGGAAGTTAGTTGACATGGGCAACGGTCTCGAGGTTGATTATACTTCAAATCCCAACGCAGTAAAAGACAACATTGCTGTTGTGTACATTGGTATTCTTGAAGGAAGTCCAGAAGGATTAAACAACTTACACAGAAGTGAAAAGACAGCGCTGGCCATAAAGTATGGTGCTAAAGGAATAGTAATCATCAATCAGGTTGCAAATGGTGTACTGTTAACCGGAACCGCCTCTGTAACAGGTGAGTTAATTCCAATACCTGCCGTTTGCATTGGAAAGGAAAATGGTATGGCCCTAAAAGAAAAACTAAAGGCCAAGTCGGTAACTGCACACATCAAAATGACCAACAACAGTGATCTCATTAAAGCCCGTGATGTAGTTGCTACACTTAAGGGTAATGAAATCCCTGAAGAAAGAATCGTCATCGGAGGCCATCTCGATTCATGGGATCTGGCAACTGGAGCCATTGACAATGGCATAGGTTCATTTTCAGTTCTTGATATCGCAAGAGCTTTTAAAGCCAACAATCTACAACCAAAGCGTACTGTACAATTCGTGATGTTTATGGGCGAAGAGCAAGGCCTATTGGGGTCACGATATCTGGTGGAGCAGGAAATTAAAAACGGATCAATTGAAAACATCAAATACATGATGAACCTGGACATGAGTGGAAATCCAATTGGGATTAACGCAGGTGGCAAGCTTGATGACCCTGATTTCTTCACTAAGTTGGGCGCTGAAATTCAAAAAATAGACAGTGTGTTTAAGAATGAATTTACTAATCGCTCCGGACTACACAGCGACCACCAACCCTTTATGTTAGAAGGAGTGCCTATTGTAGGTGTGATCAGCAATTTGGATCGTTCTATTTATGGTTGTTATCACTCCGACTGTGATGACTTCGATCTGGTAAACGAATCGCACATGGTGAACACTGCTCGTTTTGGCACAATGATCCTATATGGTCTTGCCAATGCAGAAACCCTTCCGGCCAAGAAAATGGACAGTGAAACCACAAAGCAATTTATGATAGAAAATAATCTGAAAGAACCTCTTAAGATTGGTGGTGATTGGAAGTGGGAAGATTAATATTACTTCAACCTGACTAATAAAAAAACCTCGTGAAATTCACGAGGTTTTTTTATTTATTAGTCTCAAATCTTAATTACATTTTGTTAGGCTCTTTCTTCATCATCACCATCTCAATGCCTTTTTCCTTAATCATTTCATTAATGGTAGAGACGTTGTTGTCAATTAAGGTGTTTAGTTTGTTCAACTCATCATCAATTTGCTTGGTGAGCTCAACCCTTACTTCCTCAGCTTGTTTGGTAGGAGGAAAATCGCCCATGCCCTGTTCATAAATCAAGAACGCTAACCTGTTATTGAGCTTGATACCATAGTTCAATGGATCCTGTCGTGCTTCATTTTTTGTCTGGTGAATATTATTCTCAATCACAGTGAGATCGCTCTGAAACTTTTTCATGGCATCAAGCAAATTTTTGTTCTCAGGCTTGTCCTCCACTTTAGTCTTTACATAATTCAAATCAGTTTTAATTTTTCTGATATCGAGAATGCCCTGATGCGCATCACTTACTTTATCTCTAACCTTCATTAAGAATTCAAACTGATCCTGAAACTCCTGAGCTGTAGTAGACAACCTGGGGTCTTTTAAAATTTCGAATTCTTGCTCAGATACTTGTCCGTTGGCGGTGAGCCTTGCTTTGTACTTACCAGGGACAGCTTTAGGACCCAAATTCGGTGAAGAATAAAAAACCATACCTGGAAACGTCTTGTAACCTGGATAGCGCATGTTCCAGACAAATCGATTACCCCCATTTTTTACATCCAGTCGCTGATTCCGCTCATTGGCCTTATTGGAAAATTTTTGAATGATATTACCACTCGCCTCCATTACTTCAATGGTGATTTCATCATTTTCACCAGCTGACGCTACATAATAATGCATCATTACACCACCAGGATGATTTTCTCCCTCTAGCCTTCTATCGGGGCTACTCCAACCTGGTCCACCAGCTATTCGATAACTTGGCATGGGTTTGAAAAGAAATGATTTCTTTGCTTCAATCTCTTTTGATAACTGATGCAATGGCGTGAGATCATCAATCATCCAAAAGCTTCGACCATGAGTAGCTGCAATAAGGTTATCATTTTTTACAGCGAGATCATGAATTGGTACAGGCGGAAGGTTCAATTGAAACTTGGACCAGCTTGCACCATCGTCAAAAGAAATCCACATTCCCTTTTCTGTGCCGGCATATAATAAGCCCTGGCGTTTTGGATCAGCGCGCACCACGCGCACATACTCCTCTGAAGGAATCCCTTTAGTAATCAAAGACCATGTTTTTCCATAATCTGTTGTTTTATAAATGTAAGGCGTGTTGTCACCAAACTTGTATGATGTACCTACCACATAAGCACCACCCTTAACAAAAGGATTCACATCGATGCTATTCATCATGTTGTTTTTAGGTGCTATTGAAGGAGTAACATTATTCCATGTTTTTCCTCCATCGTTGGTGAGATATATCAATCCATCATCTGAACCTGTCCAAATCTCGTCTTTTGTGTAAGGCGATTCTGTAATCACAAAAATATTGGCGTAATATTCTGCACCAGTATTGTCTTGAGTAATAGGTCCACCTGATGATTTTATGGTTTCAGGATCATTTCTGGTAAGATCAGGACTTATGGTTTCCCAGCTCTGACCTCCGTTGGTTGTTGCATGAAGATGATTGGAGCCTGCGTATAATTTTTTCGGATCATGCGGGCTGAATCCAATAGGGTAATTCCAATTAAAACGATACTTCATTACCTCTGCACCGGATCCTGCCGGCAGATCTGGCCAAACATTAGTTGATCTTTCCTGCCCTGTCTCCAAATTTTGCATACTCATGTAACCTTTGTAATCACTTCCATAGATGATATTGTTATTCAAAGGATCAGGGGCCAGGTGAGCACTTTCTCCAATCGATAAAGCAATCCAGTCTTTTTCTGTGATTGAGCCCCCTGTGCCCCGATGATTGATTCTTACGCTCGAATTATCCTGCTGCGCGCCATAAATGCGATAAGGGAAATTGTTATCGGTTGTCACTCTGTAAAACTGAGCTGTGGGTTGATTGTGATAAGTAGTCCAATTTTCACCACCATCATTAGAAACCTGAGCGCCCCCATCATCAGCAACAATCATCCGCTGATTATTATTAGGATCAATCCATAAATCATGGTGATCTCCGTGTGGAGCATTTTTCAGTTCAAAAGAAACACCTCCATCTTTAGAAACGCCATAGCTCACATTCATTACCCAAACTTTGTCTTCATTTTGTGTGTCGGCAGTAATTCTTGTATAGTACCAGGCACGTTGACGAAGGGCTCTGTCTTCATTTACTTTTTTCCAGGTAGCACCGGCATCATCAGAACGGAAAACGCCTCCATTCAAATTTTCAATTATAGCCCATACTCTATTGGAATTGACAGGAGAAACTGCAACTCCGATTATACCATTTGTTCCTTTAGGCATACCTGGGTTGTCCGTCAACTCATCCCATGTATCACCCCCATCGGTACTTTTCCAGAGTTTGGAATCGGGACCACCACTATCCATCCTGTATCCATTGCGCTTAATGTTCCAGGTGCTGGCATACAATATCCTTGGATTGTTGGCATCAAAAGTAAGATCAACCGCACCTGCTTTGTCGTTGATGTATAGTACTCTTTCCCAAGTGGCTCCGCCATCTTTACTTCGATATACTCCTCTCATTTCGTTAGGCTTCCACAAATTGCCCATTGCCGCCACATACACCAGGTCAGGATTTTTAGGGTGAATTCTTATTCTTCCGATGTGTTTGGACTCGCGGAGTCCGATGTGTTTCCAGGTTGTACCCGCATCCATTGATTTCCACACACCCCAACCGGAAGATACGTTGCTTCTTACGCCTTGTTCACCCTCACCTACATAAATTACATTGGGATCGCTTTCTGAAACCGCTACTGCGCCAATCGTTCCCCCAAAATATTTGTCCGTGATGTTGAACCAGGTTTGGCCCGCGTCTGTGCTTTTCCATACGCCTCCACCTACTCCACCAAAATAATAGGTATTAGGATCACCCACTACACCGGTAGCCGTCACCGATCGACCACCACGAAATGGCCCCAGTTCACGCCACACCATTCCTTCGTACAGTTTTTGATTAAAAGATAGGCCTGAATTAGCGACCGAAGAAACAGGATTATTTTTCCGCTTTTGAGCCGAGGTGCCCGCAACAATAAAAGTTGCAAGCACCATTGTTAGTATTACTTTGATTTGCATAGGTAGGTTATTAATTAATTATCGCATGAAAAAGGGAGGTGCCTGATTAAAGCAACCTCCCTTATCGTTTATAATTTTTTCAGATCAATCATTTTCTTGATTACATTTTTTCCATGTCTTTCAACTTCACCACTACCGCAGGAATGTTCTGGGATTTAAACATTTCATTATAGGAGGCCACATCTTTATCAATTATGGAATTCATCTCCTGTTTATAATTTGACCATTGACCATCTATCTCCTGCTTTCTGTCTTTAACTCCTTTCGTTAATGCAGGTTCATGGCTATCTGCCACTCCCAATAGTTGGAAAAATTCAGCGTTTAGTTTACTTGGCCAATTGATTACATCCTGCCCATTCTTTTGTCTTGTCTCTATAACATTAGACTCCCAGTCATCAATCTTTTTCAGGAGCTGCTCGCCCGCTTCAACCACTTGCTTGGCATCCCCTTTAGATTTTAATACTTCATTATGAAGTGAAATCTGCTTTTTCACATTTCTAATGGAATTGATAGAACCATGAATGTCTTCAATTGTAGATTCAACTTCAGTGAGAAATTCTTGCTGAGCTGCCCATTCTGCAGGAGTTGCTTTTACTCTTGGATCGGGTATAATTTCAAATTCTATGGCTGACGTTTCTCCTCCGTAAGTCATCACCGCCTTGTATTTACCAGGGCCAACACGATGACCATTGTAACTTCCATACACAAAAGCATTCGGTACATCAGTGATATTCTCATGGCGGAAATCCCATGCAAAACGGTTTACTCCGGCTTCCGATGGGATAACCACTGGCGCGGGAGGACCTCCTGGATAAGGCTTGAAACTTTTGTCTTTGATGTTAGTATAAGATCTGATCACTTTACCATTCATTTCCTGAATTTGTAGTGTCACCACATTGGAATCAGCTTTTTCTTTTAAGTAATAATCCAGAATAACACCATTGAGAGGATTCTGCCCCATATTTGGCGGTAAGGATTGCCATGATGGAGAAAAACTTGATAACCGATAAGTAGGCTTTGGCGTAAACAATTTTACTTTTTCATTTCCAAACTTTCCTTTTGACTGTTGAATTGCACCCAAGTCATCCAGTATCCAAAAGGCACGGCCCTGTGTAGAAGCTATCAGATCATTTTGATGGATCACTAAATCAGTGATAGGCACGACAGGTAAATTAAGCTGGAATTTACTCCATGAAGTTCCTCCGTTATAAGAAATGTAAAATCCTCTTTCCGCTCCAGCATAAAGTAAATCTTTTACTTTTTTATCTTCCCTTATTACTTTAATAAAGTCATCCTGATCTATACCGCCCCCTAGCTTAGTCCAGGTCTTGCCATAATCGGTTGTCTTATACGCCATGTTGCTGAAATCATTAAACTTATAACGCGTTACAGCAACATATGCTGTGCCTTTATCAAAAGGAGAAACTTCAATAGCACTTACCAATGACTCAGGTAATCCAGGAGGTGTGATGTTGGTCCAGTTGGCTCCGCCATCTCTGGTCACATGTACGAGTCCACAATCACTGCCTGTATAAATTACATCCTTTTCATGAGGGGATACAGCGAGATAACTAATGGTGTTATAATTTTCTCCTCCTGCGCCTTCATTGGTAAACGGCCCACCGCCTACTCCTTGTTTTGCCTTTTCATTTCTTGTTAAATCAGGGCTGATTTCTTTCCAGCTTTGTCCCCAATCTGTTGATTTAAAAACAACATTGCCTGCATGATAGATAGTATTTTTATCTTGTATTGATGAAACAATCGGTGCATTCCAGTTGAACCTGTATTTCATGTCTTTCGCTTCATAGGCTAGGTATGTTGCCGGATCCTCTCTTACATCTTTTGACTCGCGTGTATTGATATCCAACACATCAATATTTCCCTGATAACATCCACCCATCAGCTTTTCAGGATTCTCCGGATCAAATACAATAAATGCACTTTCACAGCCTGGTCCATTGAACCAATCTCTTTCTGTAATACCTGCAGAATTGGTCCGGCTTGCAATCACAACAGATGAGTTGTCTTGCTGACCTCCGTATACATTGTAAGGAAACACATTATCAACAGCCACTCTGTAAAACTGTGCAGTGGGTTGGTTGCCTTGTGTACTCCATGTAGCCCCACGGTTAAAAGTAATTTCTCCACCACCATCATCACCTAATATCATATTGTTATTGTCTTTGGGATTGATCCAGAGGTCATGGGTATCACCATGGCCAACAGCTACCCTGGTAAAATTCTTGCCACCATCTATGGAACGCATGACAGGGGCATTCAATACATATACAATATCCTCATTGACTGGATCGGGAAAAACCTCCATGTAATACCATGAGCGCGAGCTGATATCCTGATTGTTGCTGAGCAATGTCCATTTGTTGCCACCATCATCCGAACGGTAAAGACCTGATTTGGATTTTTCTGTTTCTACAATAGCATATACCCTGTTGGAGTTGGCCCTTGAAACTGCAACTCCCATCTTACCTAAATCTTTTGGAAGCCCTTCCACAATCTTTTTCCATGTATCTCCTCCATCAGTAGACTTCCACAATGCTGATCCTGATCCTCCACTAACAACTTTCCATGGAAGGCGTCTGTGGTCCCAAGTGGCTGCGTACAATATGCGTGGGTTATTCATGTCCATATTAAGGCTTGATACACCGGTGTTTTCATCTACATATAAGGTTCGTTTCCATGTGGCACCTCCATCAATAGACTTATATACTCCTCTGTCCGAACTTGGGCCATGAACAGCACCTTGTGCCCCTACAAGTACAATATCAGGGTTGGTCGGATGAACAGCGATTTCAGAAATATGTCTGGTTTTCTCCAAGCCAATATTTTTCCACGTGGCACCGGCATCTGTAGATTTGTACACTCCATCTCCATAGGTCGTCATCACGCCACGTACAGCATGCTCCCCCATTCCCACATAGATGACGTTAGGGTCAGACTCAGAAACAGCGATTTCACCCACAGAACCTGATTTTAAAAACCCATCAGATATATTTTTCCAGCTTGCGCCAGCGTCCTCCGTTTTCCAGATGCCTCCACCAGTATAACCCGTATAATAAACCATGTTATTGTTAACAACACCTGAAATGGCATTGGATCTGCCACCTCTAAATGGACCTATATTTCTCCATTTCAATCCTTTAAATAAGTCCTGATTGGTTGTAGAAGGCAAGGGGCTATTTACGGCCTCCTTAGAGCGCCTTTGTGCAAATAGTGAAACGCTGAGAATTAGGCTCAGACAAAGTAATAGGTAATGTTTTCTCATAGTACATGTAATAAGTTAGGAACCTACTAAGTACACAAAACACAACAATCAATCCTAAACAAATTATTTGATCGGCTAGCCCCGATAAGCTTTGGTTTGAGAATTGGAAGATTATTTACCGATTGTTGATTTGACTAACTGCACTCTGGAACTGTGTGCGGATAGACTGCGAGGCTATATGTCTGTTCCTTTTGACTATCCAATTTCCATTTACAATCGTGCCCAGAGAATAATTAGTGTCAGCGGAGTAAACAATTGTAGAGGTTAAATTATGTATTGAAGTGCTTGACAACAACGGTGCTTTTGCGTCAATAACTAAAGCATCAAAAGGCAGACCGATTTCAAAATTATTACCTGCGGATATACCCATTGCTTTTCGACCAGATTGCACCTCTTCATTAATCATGTAGTGAGCTGCATCCCCATCAAAAGTATTGCGTTCGTTGGTGACCAACCGCTGGCGATAGTCAATCATTCTAAATTCTTCAAGTGGGTTGATTCCTATATGACTATCTGTCCCTATCGACCATCTTCCTCCCAGCTTCACATATTCTTTCATTCTAAAAATGCCATCTCCGAGATTACCTTCGGTGGAAGGACACAACACCACGCGAGCCCCGGATTTAGCGAGCCGGCCAAGCTCGTCATCATCCAGATGCGTGGAGTGCACCAGGTGAAATCTTTCGTTTGCAGGGAGATTATTCAGTAGCCATTGCATAGGTCTTTGACCACAATGATCGAAACAATCTTTTACTTCCTTTTTTTGTTCAGCCACATGTATGTGAAAAGGTAAGTCAGCCGGCATAGACTCAACTGTTGTTACAATGTCATTAAAATCTACAGCCCTCAAGGAGTGTATACTAAATGCAATGGAGGCTCCATCGTAATATTTAATTACTTCTTTTGAAGCCTCGAAAAGTTTAAAATACTCATCAACAGACTTTGAGATGAACCTTCGCTGACGAGGTTGTGGATCTTGTCCAAATGTTCCTTTCTGATAAAAAACAGGAACCAAAGTAATTTTTATGCATGCTGTTTTCGCTGCTGCTACCATGCGTGCGCCCATCTCAGCCATGTTGCTATAATGGCCGCCATCCTTATCATGATGCAGGTAATGGAATTCTGCTACATGCGTATAGCCATGACGTACCATTTCGGAATACAGCATGGTAGCAATGGCTTCAGCCTGTTCAGGATCAACTGACAAAGCACATTGGTACATGGCCTCACGCCAGCTCCAAAAATCATCACGCGTGCCCGCAGGATGGTTTTCAGCAAGACCTGCCATAGCATATTGAAAAGCATGCGAGTGTGCATTTTGAAAACCCGGCAGCGCAAACCCATCAACAACATCCACACTGAATCCGGCTGAAGGAGGTGTTGCCGACAAGTAAGCAACATTGCCGTTAATGTCGACCCCTACATAAGCATTACTAAGCCAATGATCGTTCAGAAGTAATGCTTTGAATTTGAAATATTTAACCGATTGCATCAATCAACTTTTCAAAAGTGTTTTTTAAAACCCCCTGCATTTTGGACGCCCTTGCTGAACTGTAGTTCAATTCATTGTCGTCCATGTACATCAGCTTACTCATCTCCAATTGAAGCGCATGTTGGTTTTCCGTTGGCTTGCCAAAGTTTCTGGTAATATAACCTCCCTTGAATGGATAGTTGTGGGAAACCTTGTACTCGGAATGTTCTAATCCCAACAGTGCAGTTTCTATCAAGCCGGGTGAGGCTGAAGTACCATCTGCATCACCAAGAATGAGATCTGGAAATCGGTCTTTATGTATGGTGGGCACAAATTGTCTTATAGAATGACAATCCCAAAGCAGCACCTGGCCAAATTCATTTTTCAATAATGATAGCAGCTCTTCTACCTTTTGGTGATAGGGGTGGTAATACCTGTCTAATCTTCTTTGTGTCTCCTCACTTGGCACTTCCTTTCTCTCATCTATGTAAATAGGATTCCCAAAAAAATCTGTAGTCGGACAAAGGGAGGTAATAATCCGTCCGTCTGTGTAAAGTGGCTTACTCTCAGGGTCTCTGTTCAAATCAATCACCCAACGACTATATACAGCACTAATGGTAGAAATTCCCATTGCCGAGCCAAAATCATATAATTGATCTACGAACCAATCGGTGTCGTCTGGTTGTTTAGACAAGTCGTTTTTGTATTGATGAACCAACTCATCTGGAAATGAAACCCCACAGTGTGGAATGCTCAGTAAAATAGGAACACGTTGTCCTTGTGGTGATATGACTTTAAAAGGATTCAAATTAATTTTTTCTCTTCTTCTTTTTCGATGGTTCTTTTTCTGTCTGCTCAGATTTTCTTAATTCTTTTAACTCGGTTTCAAGCTGAATCAATTTCATTTTATAGGCATCCAGTTCTTCTTGCGTTTTCAACCACTCCACTCGATAAAAATCTGCTTGGCTGGCACTCAGTTTCCTTTTCAAATTTATCACCCGCTGAAAAGATTCGTTGATTCTGCTTTCGGGAATGGTTCCATCATTTACAAAGTTCCTTATAATAGCGTGTACACGATCAACCGTGCGGTCTTCGCTTCCCTGGATATTATTCGAAAAGGTAAGTACATCCACTCCTGCGTTGACGGCTAACTTAATTGCTTCCTCCAATCCAAAATGTTTGGTGATGGCATGCATTTGCATGTCGTCCGAAAATACGACCCCATCAAATTTTAATTCCTTTCTTAATAAAGAATCGAGAATACGTGACGAGAGGGTACCAGGTAAGGCCTTATTATCCAAACTCCGATTTACAATGTGGGCGGTCATTATGGCATCTACATACCCTGAATCAATCAACAACTTATAAGGCAGCAACTCCTTTTCTTCCCAGGTATTGGTAACGTCTGCTATTCCTAGATGGGTATCATCTTTAGAACTACCATGACCGGGAAAATGCTTTAGTACCGTAGCTACCCCAACACTTCTGTGTGCTTTTACAAACTCTTTTGAATACAATGCCACTGTATCAGGGTCAGCAGAAAATGCTCTTTCAACTTTAGCAATGATTGGATTAGTAGGATTAGTAGCCAGATCTACAACGGGTGCAAAATTAACATTGATGCCTAAACTCACCAGTGTAGCCGCTGTGGTTTTGCCATAATACCTAACGGAGTCAATCGACCTGCCCATAGCAGCGGCAGTAATGGATTTTGGAAAGCCATATTTTTCCTTCAACCGATTGACTCTACCTCCTTCCTGATCAATAGAAATAAATAATGGAAAGGGAGCTACCGCATTGTAAGCCCAAGCCATGTTTTTGAGTTGGGTAAATGAATTACTCTTTGCAATATTTTTTTCGAAGAAAATAATAGACCCAGCCTTACCATCTCGTATCTCCTTCAGTACAACAGGGTCCACAGAAGTTCCCGGAACCCCAATGAGTATCATTTGCCCTATTTTAATATCCAGGCTATCTCTGTGTTGTGCACTTAGGTTGGGATGCAACACAAAAATGAGAATCACAGTAATAATTGCTTTCTTAAAAACGTTCATGTATTTCAAATAAAACGGCCTCCATGTTTTTTCTCACAAGATTAGTTGGAGTCGTATAATTATTGTTCATAAAACTAAATATCAGCACTTTCCCTTTTTTGGTGAGAAGGAAACCGCTCAAACAATGATTATTACTTAGCGTGCCAGTTTTGCCGTAAATATAAGGGGGGTCCGACCGATAAGAATTTTTAATCGTGCCAGCTTTTCCTCCAACAGCTAGTAATTGAAATAACCGTTCCTGTGGTACCATCAACATAATCTTTTCCCACAACCTGACAATGGATCTTGGTGTAAACAAATTGTATCGCGATAGTCCTGAACCATCTACCCATTGAGGTTCATCAGGTAAATCGAAAAGGAAGTTTTTCTTTACATGTTCAATCGCAATTTCAGAAGCCAAAGAATCACTAAGTATACCAGCGCACATCTGCAACAATTGTTCCGCAACAAAATTGTCGCTTTCCTGCATCATTACCTTATAAAGACTATCTGACGGAATGCTATAAAAAGTTTTTGAGTGGGTGGGCAAACGATTGTTTACTGTAGTTACTGCTTTGCGCAAGGTATCCTGCAACAACCTGGCTATTAAATCTGCTGATACATGAAAGGGTACCTCACGATTGAAAATAGCACTATCAGCTCCAAGGTTAAAGCTAATAGAGTTGTCTCCTACTCTTCGGTTTGCCTTTTTCATTTTACTCTCCGTCTTCTTAATTATTACGGAATCCTGAAACAGGGAGGGAAATACTTTCACCCCGTCCCCTAAGCTATCCGTTAATGATAACAGATTGCCATAAACAGGAAAAGATGACCTTTCAGGTGAATAGCTATAATTATAATCATCCCATGCCCAGCCAGGCCCAAAATGATCCTGATGAAAGTTGGAAGAAGAAAAATAGATGGGCAATTCATGATTTTTTAGAAAATCATAAGTTCGGTTGTTATGAAAAACTTTTGAATTCAGAAAAGACGGATCTCCTGTTCCCCAGATTATCAATGAATCAGGTTTTTCTTCAAAGCGAAAAGCAGGAATGGAATCACCTATCAGGTGCAGGCTACTCAGCAAAGTAAAAATCTTGGTGTTGGAAGCAGGGGTGAAGTACCGATTTGAATTATAATCGACTATCGTTTCTCTTTTGTCGGGGTCATAAACCAACAGTCCTATGTGATCCTGAAATGTGTCTTCAGAGGTGTGAAGTATTTTTTTTATTCTGACTTGCGGAGAACAAGCGAACAAAAAACAAAGAATAAGACAAAGAACAATTCTACCCATTCCAAGCGCTGAAATACCTCTCTTTCAAAACTTTCAGATGATGCGTCTCATGACCGGCAATAATAAATCCCTGTGAAGCCACAGAAAGTTCTGTTCCATTTGCGTTTCCTTTTCTTGATAACATTTCAGCGGAAAATCCGGTAAAAAGATCTATCGTTGATGATCGCAAGTGTGCCATCTCAGCAAGTATATTTTTTAATTCCCTGCCTGATGCGTTGGACTCTGGAGCATATGCGTTTTCATCAAATCCAGCCAATTCCTTCTTGTCATTTCTGGCAAATCGTAATGCTCTGTAAGCAAAGATCCTTTCCGCATCAATCATATGGCACAGCAACTCCCGGATAGTCCATTTACCTGATGCATAGCTGAAGTCTTGTTTGGCAAGCGGAATGGAATGCAACAACTCTTGTGCTCTATTCCCTGAAATGCGAAGAGCCTGAATAGGATCGGTCTCCTCAATCAACTTCACATAGTTTTTGTAAAATGGCGGAACAGTATCGAGATTAAGCAGCATAACTTATTTTTTAGAATTTAGTAAAAACATCATCAGGCATTTCCTTGTCCACCTTTACGTTTTTTGGACCAAGCCCGTCAGAACGATCTGCTGATAATAAAATATTCCCGTATTGTTGGTAGTTATCCCATGGTCGTGTCCAGTTGGCTGAATCCTGTTCCGCATCACTGTAATAAGACCAATACTTAATGAGATTATCTTTTACATCTACATACAAATCATATTTGTTTTTGGGGGTGTCTCCCACGTTTTCAAACGTCACCTGCAACAGGTTGTAATAATTTTGATTTACCAGCGTATCCTCGCCCATGTATTTCAATGTTACACCGGAGTCTTTGAGTTTGAAAGGCATCACCAGCCAGTAAGAATCGTTGATCCAGATACTTTTGGCCTTATTTAACATCTTGGTTACAGAATCTGAAGCCATTAACTCTTTCCCCTTTATTTGCACCTTTCCTTCCATGGTATTCACGTTTATTAAATAGGTGGTGCTGTCAGGAATACTTTCAATGCGTACCCTGCCAGTTGCCTTGTCCCAAACCAGGTTTCGTCTGCCAAAAAAATTCCATGAAATAAATCGCGTGGCATCCCAGTTGGTTCGTCCACCGATTGCTACCATAATACTGTCGGCCAACTCGATGGCAGCGGGATCAGATTCCGCCATATTAAATCCTTCAGAAGGAGGGTTTCCATAATCAATTGCCTCATTGTTAGCTGGCTGACACGACCACCCAACTATAGCTACAATGCCTACAGCGAGTAAATTTTTCATAACGTAGAGAGGGTTAATAGGGTGAAGTTAATTAAAATTAACCGATTAAAATCAGTCCTTGCTTTTGGGTATTTTTAATTTATTCAGGTCATACTTACCTTCAGCTGCCTCTATCATAACTCTCCTCATCCAATATTCCAAAGGAAGTATAAGCAATGCAATTAATACCTGAATGAAAAAATCAAAAACTGGTGTTGTTTGAATGCTAACGAAAGATTCGACTGTATTTTGAACAAGCTGGATAAGCATGATAACAGTAAGAATGGATAACAATTGACTAATATGTCGGTATTTTCTGTTTCCTGCACTTAGTCGCAAGGAGAGGTAAACCAGTAGGGCAAAAAACACAAATTCAAGTCCGAAAAACCACGTTTGTTTCCAATAGGGAGGTATTACCCTAAAATTAATCGGATCCAATTCTGAAATTTTTCCAAATAAATCACGGGACTTTATCCTTAATTTATAATTGCCCGGAGCAATAAATGGAAAATTCACAATGTTGTTGGTTGCTGACCATTCAGACCATGTTTTGCTTATCCCCTCGATCATATACTGATATTCTACAGCAAAAGCATTAGTGTATTCGGGTTGAATGAATTCAAACGAAAGCGCACTCTCATTCTGGTCTATGCTAAGCAATTTGGAGCGCGCCAGTTTATTTTGCGGCCCCCGAACCTCCTTTAAAAAGAGAGGATAGTTTTTTACAATTTCAGTGTAATCAGATTTTATAAACTTATACAGTTCGTTATTTGAGGTAATAAGCCACAGGCTATTTCCGTTGTCGGCAGTTGTAAGCGATCTGATATCCGGGAAAAGCCCTAGCCACTGAAGGTTAAGTCTGTTTTTCAATCGATTATCAACGGTAGTCCATCTGTGCCCATCGTTGTACCAAAACGTCTCCATTGAAGTGAAATACTTTCGTGGTCCTGGCAGTGAGTCGTATCTTACAAACTGGTGCTTGATCACATCATATTTATGAAAGGATCCCGAGGCGGCCATATATACATCAGGGCCTAGAGAAAATCCCATTGTTTCATCCAAAATGGATGTAACAAATGGAACATGTGAGATGGTACTTACTTCACCTTCTAATAACTCTACTTTCACCACATCAGCCCTTCCACACAACCAAATATTTTGAGCGTTATCTTCAAATATATCCCCAACATAATCTCTGAGTGTATCAAGCAGATGGGTCTCCTCCCATCCATTGTCAGTGCTTTGAAAGGTTCTTACCCGATCATTATAGGTGCTCACCAGGAGTTGATTTAAAGTGGGTGAGTAGAAAATGGTTCGAACAGGCACATTCAACAAGGGGGTGGCTTCCAACTCGTTAATTTCAAAAACGCCTGCTACACCAGCAGTCAACAATTTATCCTCTACATTGATGATTTGAATTACCTTACCTTCTATTCCATTTACCTTTTTATATGCATAGTCCAGGGCCTCCAATACTTTTCTGGTTCTCTTTTCAACCACTTTTTTGACTTCATCTTTACTTGGTGGTTTGTCTTCTTGCTTTGGTTCCTCTTTGCTTTTATTTCGTTTTAAAAAGCCAAATAATCCTTTTCTACTTTTTGTCCTTTCTTCATTTTCTTCTGTAGCCGATGTTGTTGTCGTTTTTTTTAATCGTGTGACAAAATATGTTTCCTCGCCATATACTTCTTCCTTGTTCAGCTTAAATAAACCAACGGAAGTACCTGCATAAACCTGGCTACTGTCCGAATATGCTGTAAGCAAATTGCCGGATAATCCAGGATAATGATTGTAGGTCCTAAATGGAAGGTAAGGTGCAATACGTGTAAATCCATAATCATGCCCCACCCATACACCCTGATTGCGATCAGTCATCAAGGAGAAAACTTCATTGTCGGGCAAGCCCGTGTAATAGTTGATAATTTCTTCAGTTGTCCCTGTTTGAGGGTTTATAAATATTACTCCACCACTCAATGTGCCTAATGCTATTAACTTTTCATTAACCCACCTGCCTGTAATTACGACATTGGTTTCCAGGTAGCTCCGATCTTTGATAATAACTTCATTGGTTCCCTTATCAGAATGAACAAACACGCCATTACTGGCCGTTCCAACAAGGTACTGAGTTGATCCAGCCAGTTTATCAACGAACAAAAGGTCATCACCATTTAAAAAGCTGAATGCTGTTGGCACGAGTTGGCCAGACTCCAGGCGCATAAGGGATGAGTTGGCCAGGGAAACATAAAGTGATCCATCCAATTCATACATGCCGGTAAAGTTGTCTTTGGCAGGAATGCTCAGGTTAACCTTACTTGTCTTGAGATCTAATCCATAGAGATTAGTGCTATTCAAAAAGTAAACATTGCCATTGATGACTTTGCACTTAAAAATATTTCTAGCATTGACCTCATTCGAAAGCAATTGAAAGGCTAAATTATTTTTATCAGTGAGTTCCAGTTTACCAAAACCTGCCAAGCCCCCGAAATAAACTTCATTACCATTAGCAATTGCCAGTGAATAAATTGCTCCAGGTGATTCAATCACATCCCAATTTCTACCATCAAATTCCACTACTCCACCTTTATTGGCAAAATAAATTATGCCTTTATCTGTTTGTGCAATGTCAAAGCTGAGGTAATCAATGTTTTCATCTGTAGGGGCATAGTGTGAAAGGAAATAATTGCCCGGTTGCGCGTAGGTGAGCAATACCCCCAATTGACAGAAAATGTAAAAAATTACAGAGAAGCCTCTCATAGCATCAAAAGAAAGAGGCCAATTTACAATTAATGGTTTTAAAAAAAGAGTTAATCATTTTCGCCTTTACGCAGATTCGGTAAATCTTATTATCTGGCGATGAAAATAAAATCACTGCCAGGAGCATCATCCCCAAAAGCTCCCATTCGTGGTTGTGGCTTCAATATTTCAACGAAAGTATTAATCTCTCCGGTAGTAAGGATTAAGTCTTTACCCCCTCTTGTCCTGAGTGCTTCTAGAAATTTGCGGGTGAATGGAGAGTTCATTCCAGGGCGTCCGTCAGGCACGTACTCTTTGCCACCAGAGGTAAGGTACTTTCTTGTTTTGTAGGTAAGCTTTCTGTTCACCATTTCCGATTGAGAAGCTTCTCGCTCCTTGTAAAAACTCTCTTCCATGCCTCGATGTGCTATGGCAGCATCGAAAGTTCCTCCAAAGCAAACATCCATACCCAGAAAAATATGATCACAAGGAATGTTGTTAATAATAGAACGCAATCGATTGTGAGATAGATAAGATGTTTTGGCTACATCATTGGCCAATGATTCCTTCGTAACTACAAAGCCCTCCCCAAAGGTTTCGTCATACTGACCGTGACCTGCAAAAAAAATAAACAGCTGATCCAATGGCTTATACTTTCGCTCAGAGTACTCCCTGATTTTTGTTAGGATGTCTATCTGAGATCCATTCTCCATGATCTCTACTTTGAATCCGTAATTTTTCCTTAATTCCTCAGCAATCATTCGTCCATCGTTAATAGGGTTCACAAGATCTGGCCAGTTGTCGTAGTCATTGCTTGTAAACAGAATGGCATAATCAGTTCTGTCAAGTTTAGATGCATCTGCCAGGGCTGCTGCGCCTACCCTGATAACCCGATGACTCACAGTTTTAACCCCATCCACATTCTCGATTCCTATTTCGATGTAGTGATTCCCATCCAATAAAGTTAAAGTTCGTTCAACCGTGGTTTTTAATTCTTCACCTTGAGGGGGTGTAATTTGAGAGGCACCTCTGATCTCAGATTCTTCATTTTCCCTTGCAGATAAGGTAATCGATTTGATGGGTTTTTTGGAAGTTACCTCAAATTTGATTTTTACCTTTTGCGTTTCTGAATATAAATTTTCCGCCAATGGCTCAATCCATTTAATGGTAGGAATAAATGAAGATGCTACCAGCTTAGTCGGATCAGAATAATCCACAACAAAAACATCGCTACGACTACTCACATTTTGACCAACTACCAAACTGACAGAGGCGACAAAAAGAAAAAATGATATTAATGTTTTCATAATCTAAAATGTTGAGGTGTCTATCTATTGACAACTACTTTTCTTGCATGTGTTACACTATTCCCATTTGAAGAAACCGATAGCCTGTAAGTGTATAATCCATTAGCAACATCCTTGTCCAAATCCCAGCGATAAGTATAAAAACCCGGACCTAAAGTGTTTTTTTCCAAACGCTTCACAAAGCGTCCCATCATATCGTATACTTCCAAGCCCACTTGATATGTCGATGACTGCTCTGAAAGTGTAAATGAAATAGTTGAAGTTTCCCTGGCTGGATTTGGTACGGGGTATGCTAAACCTACACCATTAGGTAATATTTTGCTTTGTAAATCCTCTCCAAAATAAAGCTTAAACTCAGTTGAAGCCTTGGGATCAAAAACATAAGCATTGGATTGCCTCATGTCCACAACCTTTTGAATTGCTAAATCGAACAACATCAATTCCTTTGAATTGTCTCCAAACTTCATTGGATCCCACGACAAAGTGGCCAAACCTTCTTTATCAGAGATAATTGAAAAGGTCCATTCTCCATTATCAGCAGTGGGCACAACATCTTTACTGAACACTTTCATAAAATGTTCAGGATGCTTAAATGCTAATTCCAAACGGCCATTAATAGCAGGAGGTGTTAAGTCATCAAAGTCATCATATGTAACTTTTGACATCGGGTGCATCCCAATCCCTCCCAATAAAAATTCAGACCCAGCTTGCTCCAGTTTAATAGGCACAATCCATTTCTGTTGATTTAACTCCGAGGTAAATTCACTCTTGGATCTCCCTCCGGTTAATGAAGTCTTCAGTTTAACTGAAACAGGCTGGGCCACATCTGCAAACACAAATCCACCACTGAAAATAGGCATGTCATTTCCATCCACATAAGCCCCATTTTGATAAGCCTTTAAACCTCCTACACCCGTAAGCCCAGCAATAGATTCATTCCAACTTGCAGTTACCGTATATGGATTTCCTATAAGATTCCACCCTGCCACCAAATTGATTGTAAATAAATTTCCTTGAGAATTTGTTGGGGCACTTGCACTTCCAAACTTGATGTTAGCGCCTTCCCTCACCAGCATAAAGTACCCTTCACCTCTTGCTACTGAATTGAATCCGTTGGGGTATTCCAACCATGATTCCGGATTATTTTTATACCTCAATATTCTGTATTTGGTCCCATCAGGTTGACCTAATTCATCGAATAGCACACTTATCTCATTGGAGGGTAAGTTTTCAAATGGCACACTCCTTATTTGGTAATTATTAGCTCCTGCTCCACTTGCTATAGATAGAGTCGTATTGGTGTCATCGAATTCTAAAATTATACGGTAATTGCCTGTAGCTGGTGATCGTGTAGTGTTACCGGCAGCATCCTTTGCCTCGAAGTAAAATTCCATTCCCATATCATCAAAAAAGGATTCCAACAATGGATATTCATACGAAGACCCTGAAGTGAAACTTCCAAACACCTGATTGTATTGTGTTGCTGTAACTTTTCTATAATACATAGAAAAGGAAGTGACCGACTTATTGTCAGATGCGAGTGCCACAATTTTGTTGCCTGTGCCAAATCCTTTTGGCAATGAAATGTAATCATTAGGATTAAACGTAATTATGGGAAAAGTCAAGTCAGGCGCCTCTTCAGTTTTAAAAGTCCATTCAGTGGGTGCTACAGCCAACGATCCGTTTTGATACTTATCCACAAATGCCCCCGCATCAATACTAATGAAGTAATCTTTTTCATACTCTGTACTTGCAGACAAAGTATAGCTAAATGTGTTGCCATTAACGGTTCCAGCAGTTACGGCAATCGTCTGGATTGGGGTAGATCCAACTGATGTTTTTCTTATTGTAATAAACTTGCCCGCAACTGGAGTAGCATTCTCATTAAGCGTGATGTCTAATTTATTTCCAATGGGAGCCGATGTACTATTATGTGATGGATTAAATGTAAACGTTGGGCCTGCCACATCCTCTTCAATCGTAAGTACCTGATCAATTGTAGTTAAATTATTCAATGTTTGAACTGCCCCCGATGGCCATGTAATGATAAGCTGACTAATTATCGTAGCTGAACCCAAACCGAAATGGGCTATCAAACTATTGGCACTTCCATACCCTGTTCGTGCAGAAATCTCTCTGATCTGAGTTCTACTTGGAGAACTGGTCACTACTTTAACTTTTGCGCCTATTGCTGATCTGTTCGATGCAGTGCCCACTAGCTTTACCTCTAACCAATGTCTTGATCCACTCGGATTAAGGGTGTTTTTGTAAAGTAAGTTAGGTAAGTCAATAGCGTTGGTCTGACCTTTGGAAGGATAAATGTCAAGAAATCCATCACGATCAAAATCACACATTGCTATGCCAATGCTGAAAATATCTGGATGTGTCAACATTTCCTCCTGAGCGTACTTTGTGAAATTTCCGGTACCATCATTCAGGAATATTATATTGGATAAAAAACCCGCAGAGACCAAATCCAAATCACCATCATTATCGATGTCACCAAAGGTAGAACCATAAGCAGCGCTTACCTGGGTTATATCACCCCCACTAGCACTGGTGAATGTTCCATTCCCATTATTGACATATAGCCGGTTGGCTATCGAACTTGGTTGAGTGCCAATGTACAAATCAAAGTCGCCATCATTATCTATATCACCCCAACTGGCAGTTCTCATGTTGATAATCAAATCGCTATCAAATAAAGGAGAGCCCGTTATTTTTGTAAAAGTCCCGTCTCCATTATTTTTATATCCTCTAACTTTTGCGGGATTGGCATAATCGAAAATGAAAATGTCAAGATCATTATCATTATCAAAGTCAATCGTACTAATAGTTCTCTCCAGCCCCACATCCTGCACGACAGTGCCAATTGGTTCATCCACCAATGAAGAGCCGTTATTGTTTCTTAGTAGTATCGCTCTGTTGGAATTGTCCTGGCCAGCAAAAATGTCCGCATATCCATCTTTGTTGTAGTCAAGTACAGCAGAACCTCTAAAACCTGTGAGATAATTATCTGTTGTAGGAACTATTGTTTTTGTAAAGGTCCAGTCATTGTCATTATTAATAAGAAGTAAATCGGACACTAATGTTCCGCTTCTGGCAATATACATGTCTAGCTTGCCATCATTATTAAAGTCAAAGATGTTAATCATTCTGCTTACTGCTGTATTTTCATTGGCAAGCACAGCGATGGTTTTTCTTTCAAATTGACCTGGATTTGTCGCGCCAAGGTTTTTGTAAAAAACAGGGGGAACACTTTGTCCGGCATTATTTACAAATGACGGGGATGCGATATCTTCCCATCCATCTCCGTCCAAGTCGCCCCAGGAAACCCCTTGTTGATTTTCAAAATTCAATTGGATATCATTCTCAACAGGTCGGAACAACACATTTTGAACCTGAATTGATTTTACCGAAGATGGCGCTGAAGATCCAGTGGCATTATTGGCAAGGAGGCGATAATAATATGTCGCCCCGGTTGTCAGATTTTTATCCAAATAAAAAACAGACGGATAAGTAATGTTGGCTACAGTGGTATAAGGCCCGCCTGCATTGGTTGCTCTTTGCAAAGTAAAATCTGACGCAAAATTAGTTTGCCCCCAATTTATCAAAACTTCAGTTCCAGAATAAAGGTAAATCTGAATGTCCGGGGTGTTGGGAACGGGGTCTGATGCGTTTAAAGTAAACTCAGTTGTTCCTTTAAAATATGGATCGTAAAACGGTGTAGTCTCCCATTTTAAAATTAGTTTACCCGTAATTGGATCCCATGTTCCATTGCTACTTGTCAGGTGATACCCATTTTGTGCCAAGTAAATTTGCCCGCAATTTTCATCTATAATGGCATTATTATTTGTATTGTCAATGCCTAATAGATAGTCGTCAATATCAAAGGTATTGACGGTGCCGGCTCTTAGTCTGATTGAGGCTGCCGTATTTATAAATGGAGGGGAAGAACCTGTTGCCGTAAATCCGGGATCGGCTGTTGCCACAGCTGTCCAACTTCTGTTATCTGGAATATCAGAAGTACATTGTGCGGGAAAATTGATGACTAATTCATTGCTGTAAGGAGAACTTCCCGCACTGTTTACTCCCTTTACTTTAACATAAAGTTGTGTTCCAGGCTCACCTCCAATTGGAAAATCCCACTTCCCCAAAGTATTGGGATAGAGATAGTTTAGTTCAGTATATTCTGAATAAGAGGTGTTATTGCCTTCTGATGATTCTATTACAAAAGACTCGGTATTAAAATTAGTAATATCAAAATCCCAAATAATTGTAGCTTGATTATAAGTAGTTCCTTTTAAAGTCAGGTTTGAGGGTGCCTTTGGTGGGATTACTCCGTTCGTGCTTTTATGTACAACTGATGAATTTGGTGCCAGGTATAGGAATAGGTCTTTGCCGCCTCCTGTCAGGTGATTTTTTTCCACCCACTTCACATCATTAACAAATGCATCCGTATGCACCAGATCACGTGTAGTCCACGAACTGCCTCCGTCATTTGAAATTTGAAATTTGCCATTCTGATTGCGCATGGCAAAAATATCTTTATCTGAATAAGCCCAGATTTTGGTGGCCGCATTATTAGTAGACCAAGTCGTTTGCGTAAAGCTGCTGCCACCATCAATAGATTTCTGCATCGCGGTGGAAGAAGAAAGAATAAAAAGAGTATTTCCCACCAGAGTAAAGTCATTCGCATTGGGAGATAATTGTGTTGCTGTAGAAGAGCCATTTGGAATTTTATAAACTCTGTTGTCGCTCCATTCTCTTATGTATGCATTTCCCGAATTGTCCACAAGAATTTTGTCATAATTTCCCGAAATACCAGAGATGGCGGTGGAGGTCCAGTTAACTCCATAATTTGTGCTCACCATCAGGTTTGTCCCCTGTAATGTATATAGCACATTACCACTCACTGCCATAGGGCTATAAAATCCATTGGTGTTTTGTACCGTCCAAGATGTTGCGTCATTACCAGATCTAATTAGTCCTTCACCGTGAGCAATTATTGAATTGTCTGCAAGCTTTAACATTCCCGCTATGTATCGGTCAGTCGTGCCTGAACTTACCAAATCCCAGGTGCCTCCATCATCCAATGAAATTTGATACCCTTTGTCATTAGCAGGAATCAGGAGTCGATTATTATTTGGTGTAATTAAAAGACTTCTAGGATTAACAGCCCTTATGCCACTGTTGGCACTATTCCAGGAAATACCTGCGTCTACCGATTTATAAACTCCATAGGTGCCTCTGATCTTAAAAAATTCAGTTGCCGACTTTGATGTAAACGCAATGATTTCAGATCGAAAGTAATCTTTCCCTGAGCTCCAGGTGGCACCACCATCAGTTGATGTAAACATTTTGCTAACATCATTATTGAAAAGAATCAAGTTTCCTGAACTATAAAAGATATTTCCATAAAAGTTGGTTTCTGCCAGGTTACTCTTCACTGATGTCCATGCACTGCCTGTGGTCGATAATTTGTAAGGACCTACTTCTGTCAATGCATACAGGTTGTTGGGTGAAGCATTATCCAAGGCAATTCTGTAGGTATGATTTGCAATAGCAGGAAATCCCGATGATCCAGCATCCGACCATGAAGTCCCGTTGTTGGTGCCTTTTTGTATGGATTGATTTTGTCTTGCAACGAAAACTGACTCTAAGGCACTCACCTGAAGTCCTGTAATATAATTGCCGGCAACATAAAGTGTATTTGCAAATGATACTCCACCGTTTGAGGATCTTAAGACTTGGTTATCTGTTGCCAAATATAAATCGCCATCTGGAGCAACCTTTAAAATCCTTCCTCCAAAAAATTGAGTTGTATTTGCTTTTGTCCATGAGGTCCCACTGTCGTTGGATGTATACAAATACGAATAGGTGATAGCGTATACTTTGCCTGCTGCATCAACTTCTAAATCAGTAAAACTTACATCAAACTGATTAATCCCACTTGTTACTCTAGCCCAGGAACTTCCATTGTCAGTAGAACGGTAAATCCCTCCTGCTGAGGCCGCCAGCATTACATCTCCGGTGAGATAAACTACATCATTTACATTGCCTCCAAATGGTCCATTGGCGGCAGTCCAAATGCCCTGCCCAAAAGAGAAAATGATCCCACTGAAAATTAGTACCGTTGTTGAAAAAAATCTCTTCATACTTCTTTCCTAAAAAGGTTAATTGCCACTTGGAAAAGCCGGATAGGGCAACTCAGTATTTGCAGTTGTGCCTGCACTCTCGCCTCCTCCACCACCCAATACAACTACAGCACCTCCCACTATGGCCAAAGGGCCAATCACCTTAATCAACAAAGGAAGTTTGGGCACAACCATAAAATTCTGGGTATACACTATCCCTGTAGGATTTTTGGTATCGGTAATTTTAATTCTATAATCATCTCCTTTGACCGCATCTGCGGGAATGGACAAAAGAGATGAGCCTGAATTGGGGTGGTTAACTTCACCGGAAATGCGTTGTGTGCCTTTGAATAGTTCAATGTTGATGGGATTGGTATTTCCGGGCTTCCAACTGAGTGGATAAGATTTACCACGCTTGTACTTCTTGTCCACATTAAACTCCTGAATTTTTACTATGGGCGTAAAAACTTTTCCCCTTATCTCCAACGCTATTTTCCCTGAATAGCCACCCAATTCATCTCGCAGTCTCCAAATTACTTTTTTGTCAATTCCAGGTTTGATTTCGTTTCCGATGTCACCTTTTACCCGCTTTAATGGCGCAGAAAAGTTATCATTAGATGCATACAGGTCCAGGGAATATTCATTGGTGGGGTTAGAATCCTGCAAGTTATAGTGAACGATGATCTCTTCACCAACCAATTCGATACCTGAAATCTGGACATTTTGAGCTAAAAGGGGCCAACTCAATAAGGAATAGACAATCAGCCAGAGCAACGATCTTCTGTAATCTTTTCTCATAATCCAGTTTTGGGTATATCAAGTTAATGAAAATAACCCAATTATGAGTACTTATGAACCGTATATGGGGATTTTTGAATCAATTAACTGATCCTGCTCCAGTTCACAACTGTCTTGCGCAGTGATTCAATTTGAGTTTTAATCACATGGTGCTGAGGTAATTGCAGATCTGGGTCTTTTTCCAATATCCAAGTTGCCTGATCACGGGCTTGTTGAAGTAACAGTCCGTCTTTACTTAAATCCGCTATCAACAAATCCAATGCCCCACTTTGTTGTGTACCCATCAGATCACCCGGGCCACGTAGTTTTAAGTCAGTCTCTGCAATCTCAAACCCATTATTGGTTTTCACCATGGTATTCAATCTGATCTTGGAGTCGGCACTTAGTTTGTAGTCTGTCACAAGTATACAATAAGATTGGTCAGCCCCACGTCCAACTCTTCCTCGTAATTGATGTAGTTGGGAAAGTCCAAATCGCTCCGCACTTTCAATAATCATCACAGAAGCATTGGGCACATCAACACCAACCTCGATAACGGTAGTCGCCACCATAATTTTTGTTTCTCCTTTCACAAAACGTCCCATCTCAAATTCTTTGGCATCCGGTTTCATCTTGCCATGCAAAATGCTGATGGGCACTTCAGGAAAGGCACGTGCTACACTTTCGTAACCATCCATTAGGTGTTTCAAATCCAATTTTTCAGATTCTTCTATCAAAGGATATACAATATAGATCTGCCTGCCAGCAGCAATCTGCTGACGCATGAATTCATTGATTTGCAATCGATGAGAATCGTATTGATGCGTAGTCTTAATGGGCTTTCTGCCTTTTGGCAATTCATCAATGACTGAAATTTCCAGATCACCATACAGGGTCATGGCCAATGTGCGGGGTATAGGTGTAGCTGTCATCACCAATACATGAGGATACACGTTCTTATTCTTCTGCCAAAGTTTAGATCGTTGAGCAACACCAAAACGATGTTGCTCATCGATAACCGCCAAACCAAGGCGATTGAACTTCACCCCATCTTCTATAAGAGCATGCGTACCAATTAAAATTTTCAGTTCCCCCGTTTCCAGTCTATAGTGCAGTTCTGTTCTTGCCTTTTTCTTGGTAGAGCCGGTAAGCAAAGAGATAGAAAGCCCCATCAGGTCTGCATACTTTTTTAAATTAGCGTAATGCTGCTGTGCCAGTATTTCTGTGGGAGCCATCAATGCCGCTTGAGCATCACTGCCAATCACCAGCAACATACAGATAAAGGCCACAATGGTTTTGCCACTTCCCACATCACCTTGCAGCAGTCGGTTCATTTGTCTGCCCGATTTCATGTCTGCATAAATCTCGCGAATCACTCTTTTCTGTGCTCCCGTTAAAGGAAAGGGCAAATGCTTTTCGTAAAAGGAGGTAAGAATGCTTACATCGTTGAACACTATGCCCTTGAATTTTTCTTGTCGCACCAGTTTCATTTTGATGAGACGCAACTGAATGTAAAACAACTCCTCAAACTTCAATCGTTGTTGCGCTGCCGCTAGCAGTTGATGCGTCTTGGGAAAATGAATGTTGATCAGCGCGTCTTTTTTTGAAATCAGTCGTTGTTTCTCTAATAGCTCATCCGGTAGGGTTTCTCTGATGTGATTGATCGCCATCGTAAGTAATTCGCGCTGCAACTTTACCAAAAAGCGATTGTCCAGGTATTTTGAGCGTAACTTTTCTGTAAGCGGGTATACCGGCTGCAGAAATCCCTTCTTTTCTTTGCTTATAGTTACGGGTTCTACTTCCGGGTGTGCAATGGAAATTGTTCTTCCAAATCGGTTGGGTTTACCGAAAACGATGTATTCAATTCCGGGCTTGATCTTATCCAATATCCAGTTGATACCCTGAAACCATACCAGCTCCAGTTTTCCGGTACCGTCTTCAAAATGGGCCACCAGTCTTTTTTTTCTGCCTCCCCCAATCATTTCAAAGCGTATGATTTTTCCTTTGATTTGAACGTGCGGCATGGCTTCGCTTACTTCCTTGATTTCATAGAATTTGGTTCTATCCTCATAGCGAAATGGATATTGTTGAATCAGGTCACCATAGGTAAAAAGCTTTAATTCCTTCTGCAATAGTGTCGCACGTTGAGGGCCAACGCCTTTCAGGAATTCAATGGAAGTATCAAAAAAATTAGCCAAAATAAATGCAGAATGATTTACAAATTAACACCTGACAGGCAAATCTGCACGTCAATTTTAATTTTCCAATTACTCTCTCCAGGCAAGAGAGTTGATCATGTGCATGATGTCTTTCTTCACATACTCAATGGCAGGCCGCAAGGAGTCATTTTGTACCTTAACGTTGAAATACAAAGCTCCTCTCAGAAAATTTCTTGATGAATCCGTCATGGTAAATTGAAACTGACTGGGTACCTCACCTTCAATCTCAGCGATTACTGCAGTTTTACCACTTTCAGTTTTGGTAATGCTCTCATCAATGGCGTAAGCTTTAATTTGATGCTTGGCTGTAAGGACGTAGGCATCATTAAGGTATTCTTTCAATAGCTCCTGGCTTCCCTGTAGTTGTTTGTAGGTAATATGAATAGTTGCTTTAAATTCTGGATAAGAAATTTCCACCCAATGTTTTTCGCGTACCCATGAAGTATCTTTTAGCAGTTTTGCGTGTTTTGAATATTCAAAAAAGTAAGGAAGAGTGTCTGGTGTGTTTACGTAAGCAGCTACAGGCAACTCAAGTCTGTTGTAGCCCTTTGGTTTTGGTTGATATTCTGTGTCGCAGGCACACATTAATATTCCACAAATAATAATCAGTAAAAGCCTGCGAAGAATAATCATGATTTTGGAAGTTGTTGCGGGTTAATCAGGACCCTTATTCTTTTAATCCGTCTTTTATCTACCGATACAATGGTAAATACAAAGCGGTCGTAGGTGATCTGGTCGGCCACTTTGGGCATGGCGCTGTTCAGTTCAAGAATTAAACCTCCCAATGACTCACTTTCACCCTTTACTGCATCAAAACTATTTGATTCTACATCGATAGATTTACAGAAATCATGCAGAGAGGTTTTTCCTTCAAACACAAAAGTGTTTTCATCAATTTTTACAAAAGATGCATTCTCTTCATCAAACTCGTCATTGATATCGCCAATTATTTCTTCAATCAGATCTTCCAGTGTAATCAGTCCCGAAGTTCCACCGTATTCATCCACCACCACAGCCATGTGAACTCGTTTATTTTGGAAATCCTTTAATAGAGAATCAAGTTTTTTTGTTTCTGGCACAAACAAGCCCGGTCGAATGAGTTTTTGCCACTTGAAATTTTCAGGTTCTTCCAAAAAAGGCAGCAGGTCTTTGATGTACAATACCCCCTCTATTTTATCAATTGTTTCTTTGTATACCGGCACTCTGGAAAAACCCGACTCATTTATCTGATCCATTAACTCCTTGAAACTAAGATCATACTCTACGGCAGAAAGATCCATCCGCGACTGCATGACCTGCTTTACGGTAAGGGTCCCGAAGTTCACAATACCTTTTAATATGTCTTTCTCCTCAGCCGTGGTCTCGTCATTCTCGGTCGTTAGCTCTAAAGCCTGGTTCAGTTCCTCCACAGTAGTACTGTATCCCTTTTTTTCAAATCTTCTTTCCACCACATTGCCCATTTTTAACAATAGCCAGGAGATGGGAATAAAAACTCGCTGGAGAACCTTCCATACTCCACTCATCAGCCGCGAGTAAAAGAGATTGCGCTGGGCGGCATACACCTTAGGAATAATTTCTCCAAAAAATGTAATGGCAAAGGTGATACTGAAGGTGACAATGAGCACGATTATCTCTGTAGGTGTGCGCGTAGCCGCCAACTCCCACATCAAAAACGTAGACAACGTTACGATGGCCACGTTAACGAAATTGTTCATAATCAGTATCGTGGCCAAGAGCAACCTAGGGTTGCTCAGCAAGAAGATTATATTTTTATCCTTGGGATCATCCGATTCACGACATCGATCCAGGTCATCCGCCTTAAGCGAAAAAAAAGCAACTTCTGAAGCGGACACCATTGCTGAAAAGAATAGAAGTACCCCAATGGTTATGAAGCTAGCCACTACAAATGGATCCGGGGAGCTGGATAGTAATTCTGCCAGCAGCGTGCTACTCGGAGGTTCGTCTAAAGATGCAGGTGTTTCCAAAATAGGGAGATGAGTACAACATCAAAAAGGCAGATCATCGGAAGTATCCGATGGTCTGTAATCGTCATTTCCTCCTTGCTGACTGCCAGCAGCTGACGGAGAGTAATCAGAAGACCCCCCGGAAGACTTCGGGCTAAGCATGGTCATATTATCTCCCACTACTTCAGTAGTATAGCGGGTTACATTGTCCTTTTCCCAGGATCTGGTGCGCAATTTACCCTCGATGTATACCATGTCGCCTTTGTGAAGGTATTTGGCTGCAACATCAGCAAGCCCTCTCCACAGTACGATATTATGCCACTCAGTTATTTCCTTGCGTTCTCCAGTCGTTTTGTCCTTGTAGGTTTCTGATGTAGCCATACTAAAATTGGCCACCGTTGCACCATTTTCCAGATGACGCACCTCAGGGTCTTTACCGAGTCGTCCTACCAAAATCACTTTGTTTACTCCTGACATATTATTGAAGAATTTACGCTTTGCTTCCGCCTTTGACAGGTCATCCTCAATTTAATAGGATTCTTGCCATATGTTTTAAAGCCGGACTACAAAAATACCAAATTTCTTCCGGCTACTCTAATATGCCGTTTTTTGATAAAAAACGAGATATCAGCACAGGTTTTGGCAAAGCTAAAATCTCCTTTGAGGAGTAAAACTTCAATCCTTTAATCCCCTTGAGGTCTTTAATTAAAAAGTCCCTTGAAAGTGACAGTATTACAAATGTTGCCTCAATCCGCTGGTGGGTGAGAATATGCTTATATGCTTCGCTTTGAGATACAATTGTTGCTTTATTACGAATTGTCTTTAGCACATGGTCTTCACTGAGAATCGACTCCGGTTTTTTCCTTTTCAACCCTTCTATCAAATAGAAGTCATACAAACCGCTCCATATGTCCTTCCCTTCTCTCTTTTTTAAAGCCATTTTATTGCCTTTCATAAGAATAAAATAGGTAAAGTATCGGTTTCTAACTTTTACCTTCTTGTTATTTACAGGCAGCAGTGCCTGCATCTGGTTTTTGTTGGCATAGCAACCCGATGCAAAAATACAATCAACACAGCCTGGGGATTTGGGCGTACAATGCAATGCCCCAAACTCCATAATTGCCTGATTAAATGTTCCAGGTTGCTTGGGGTCCAAAAGTGCTTGTGCCTTGTTGTAGAAAGTTTTCTTGCCGATTGAAGAGCTGATATCTTCCTGAATGCCAAATATCCTGGACAAAACCCTAAAAACGTTGCCATCTACGACAGCATCGGGTTTATCAAAAGCAATGGAAGATAGGGCTGCCGCAGTATAGCTGCCAATTCCGGGCAAGGTCAACAAATTGCTATAGGTATCGGGAAATTTACCATTGTATTTGAAAGCGATCTCTTTGGCACAGGCATGGAGGTTGCGGGCGCGGCTATAGTAACCCAACCCTTGCCATGTCCTTAACACTTTCTCTAGTGGAGCGTTGGCGAGTGCCTTTACGTTAGGAAAGTTCCTAACAAACTGCAGATAATAAGGCAGCCCCTGGGCTACACGTGTTTGTTGAAGGATTATTTCTGACAACCATATTCGGTATGGGTCTTTTGTTTTGCGCCATGGCAAATCCCGGGGGTTAAGAAGGTACCAATCGATAATTTTTTTAGAAAAATCTCTACTGCCCATAAGGTAAACTATTCGCCCTGCGAAGGTCTTTAAAACCGCATTTAACATCCTAATGTTTGGTGAAAGTTGAGCACTTTTAATTCACATCTAGGTGATTATCAAAGATTTCATTTTGTGATTGATCTTTCTGGATTAAATTTGCGATCCTGAAAACTGAGAATACTTAAACGTTACCCACGTGACCAAAGCAGACGTTATCGCACAAATCGCTGAAAAGACCGGAATAGACAAAGCTGATGTGTCTCATTCTGTAGAAGCCTTTTTTAACATTATAAAATCTTCAATGGCTTCCGGTGAAAATATCTACATCAGAGGCTTTGGAAGTTTTGTAAACAAAAAGAGAAAAAAGAAGATTGCTCGCAACATTTCCCGCAACACAGCCATCATCATTGATGAGCACTATATTCCCAGCTTTAAACCTGCCAAGATTTTCGTCAACAAAATCAAAAACAGTGAGAAAGTAAAACAACTTGCAGAGAAATAGCTTCACTCCACAAGGCTTGGCCTTGTCCATTAACTACTAATTAAAGTAATGTTAAAAACACGTATCCTCCTTGTAGTAGCCAGTGCGGTTGTTATCTGGCTTTTATTTTTACTGCCCAAAGTGGTAGTTGAAAATGAGAGTCAAATGGATACTGAGGAAGGCACTGCAACTGCTGAAGACCCTCATACCACTACACCTGCAGCTTTAAGACAATCCATTAATTCCTTGAATGCCCAATACTTAGAAGTATCTGGAAATGAAAAAAGTGCTATCTTTGCCGACTCTTTGGCAAACCTGTATACTCAGGCGGGCCAATTTGACAGCGCAGCGTGGTTTGCTGAGAAAGCCGCATCGTTCTTTAAAAACAAGGAAAGCCTTATAAAAGCTGGAAATAGCTATTATGACGCCTACACATTTGCCCTAGACCCAAAAAAGCAAAACGAAATGGCCGAAAAAACCAGGAGTTTTCTTGGCCAGGTTCTGGAAGCAGATCCGACAAATCTGGATGCAAAGACCAAGATTGCAATGACTTACCTGAGTTCACAAAACCCCATGCAAGGGATTATGATGCTTAGGGAGGTTTTGGAACAGGACCCCACTAACGAACTGGCAATGTTCAACATGGGCATGCTCTCGATCCAGTCGGCACAATATGATCGAGCTGTGGAGCGGTTGACAGAACTTTTGGCTGTCTACCCCAACCACGTACAAGGTCATTTGTTATTAGGTGTGGCCTATATGAACACAAAGGAAAAAGATAAAGCCAGAGAACAGTTTGAGCTGGTGAAAAAATTAGATAACGACCCTGCAGTACAAGCTGCTGCCGATTCTTATCTGAAGGATTTAAAATAATGTTAAACCGTTCCGAAACGTAGGGACAAAAAGAAATTTGTATGCCAAGCGGTAAAAAAAGAAAAAAGCATAAAATGGCTACTCATAAACGCAAAAAGCGTTTGAGAAAGAACAGACACAAGAAGAAGTAATACATCCCCGTATTTGATGTAATTTTTTAACACATCCAATTTTAAAGTTTTGAGTAACGAACTAATTATTAGCGCAACTCAGAACGGATGTCGCATAGCACTTCTCAAGGATAAGAATCTTGCAGAGTTCCATCACGAAGAGGAAGGAAGCAAGTTTTTAGTTGGTGATATTTATCTGGGCACCGTAAAAAAGGTCGTTCAGGGACTTAACGCTGCATTTATAGATATTGGGTACGAAAAGGATGCATTCCTTCACTATCTGGATCTGGGCGCGCAATATGGTTCGCTTCAAAAATTCACCAAACTAGTCCGGGCAAAGAAGATTACCGGTGGCCGGTTGGACAAACTCCAACTAGAAAAAGACATTGACAAGCACGGGAAAGTATCCCAGCAGCTTTCCAAAGGTCAGGTCATACCGGTACAGGTGGTAAAAGAACCCATTTCCACCAAAGGGCCGCGACTTTCGTGCGAGTTATCCATACCAGGCCGCTACCTGGTTCTTGTTCCTTTTAGCAACACGGTAAGCGTGTCTAAAAAAATCACCAGCAGCGATGAACGCAAACGTCTGCTGCGACTGATACAATCCATCAAACCAGAAAATTTCGGTGTCATCATACGCACCGTGGCCGAAAGCAAAGAAGTGGCCGAACTGGATAAAGACCTTCGCAATCTTACTAAAACCTGGGAAGAGGGAATTAAACGACTGGCAACAGCCAACCCTCGCGACAAGGTAATTGGAGAGATCAGCAAGACCTCATCAATTCTTCGCGATGTCCTCAACGAATCGTTTGACAACATCCACGTAGATGATAAAAAGATTTTTGAGGAAACTCGTAATTACATTAGGACCATTGCCCCCGATAAAGAGAAAATTGTAAAACTCTACACCGGCAAGGCTAAAATATTCGAACATTACAACGTTGAAAAGCAGATCAAATCTGCCTTCGGCCAAACAGTAAGCCTAAAAGGGGGAGGTTATTTGATCATCGAGCATACAGAAGCCCTTCATGTGGTCGATGTCAATAGCGGAAACAAATCCAATCGGGAAGAAAATCAGGAAACAACTGCCTTATCAGTAAACCTGGAGGCTGCAAAAGAAGTAGCCAGACAACTTCGCCTGCGCGATATGGGTGGTATCATCGTGGTCGACTTTATCGACATGAGGAGTGCTGAGAACAAGCGTCTCATTCACAAAACCATGAAGGATGAAATGGCCAATGCTGATCGCGCCAAGCATACTGTGCTTCCGCTTTCCAAATTTGGACTGATGCAGATCACACGGGAGCGCGTACGTCCTCAAATGGATATTGCAACAAAAGAAGTTTGTCCAACTTGTAATGGAGTAGGAACAATCACCGCTTCTATCTTGGTGTCTGATATCATTGAAAAGAACATTGAGTTCTTGTTGGTGAAACAGAATGAAAAGCACCTAGTGCTTGCGCTGCATCCTTATCTCTTTGCTTACTTCACCGCAGGAATCTTGTCCAGAAGAACCAAGTGGTTATTTAAATACAAACGATGGGTAGAACTGGTACAGGATACATCGCTTGGAGTGACTGAGTGTAAATATCTAAACAAAGACGGTGAAGAAATTGAATTAAGCCAGCCAGTACTGACTGCTTAATGCAATCTTATTTATTAATATCATTTGGACCCGCGAGGGTCCTTTTTTTTTGCAGCCACTGCGTAATCCCAAAGGCCGCCAGTATAAAGACCCACGGCAATATTGCCAACAAAAAACGCCCATCCCAATTCTCACTTGTAATCGATACCATCAGAAAATTAAACCCAACAAATGTTATCATGAAGAGCACTATTCTTTTCTCACTAATCTGTTTAACACCGGAGATCGCAAATCCATAAATAGGAAAAAGATAAAGTGCTACAAGTAAATTGTGAAATACTGAATAGTATGGCTTAACATGACCAAAAAAGAGAACCCCCTTCATCACAGAAATCTTAATCATATAAATTGGATTATAAATCGCAAAAAGCAAAAGCTGAAGCAATGGTTCGTAATGATCTCCCGGAATAATCAAATCATCCGGAGGCAGGATGCCCAAACTAATTTTGGGATAGATTATTTCTGCATTTGAATAGCTCAATAGAAAGGAATGGATAAAATCTTTCAGAACGACATTAATTATTATACCCCCGAGTACCAGAAAAAGGAATAAAATGGCAAGTCTGGTAAAATATTTACTCCTGATTTGAATGAGTTTATCATACAAAAGAAAAAATGAAATAGCCAACAAAAAACCAATCCCCGTTGGTCTTATGAATGTAGTAAATACAATCATTGCCAAAGCTATTGCATACTTCAGTCTGCTATCCGCTGTAATTACAACCCAAACGGATAGAATAACCATGCTGGTGAAAAGTGAATCGGTGTAAACAATCAGGTTCCACTGCTGAAACTTAAACCACATTACATAAAGCAGACATGCCATCCATGGCACCAAATTATTGGTGCTAATTGATTTTACAGTAGCATATATGCCTATTATTGAAACCGCTGATAAAACGAGCTGCAGCAAAACAATCCACGAAGGAGCTAGCCCCAGCAGTTGAAATCCTGCAATCAGCAAACAGTAACTTGTATAAAAAATATCCGTTCCCTTTGGCCAGTTTCCGACTGTGATTGATTGTGCCACCTGAATATAACGCTCCGAGTCTACACCATGCCGTACACCAAAATGTACGAAAGCAACAATCTGGATGATCACCCACAAGGCGATCAAAACAGAAATTCCTGCTCTACTATTCGACAATTTTTGAAGTGAATCGGAAATCACGAAAGGTCCCAAGATATTTCAAATGGAAAGTAAACAAAGAAATTTTAAGGGAGAACACTCACCTCCAAAACAGCCATTAGGAGAGTGGGGGAGTTTTGCTGTTTATGCTTTTGAGACGCGTATAAGCAAAAGGCAATTTGGACGTTATGCCAAATAGTAGGTAAATTATTAAAAGCCCAAAATATCTGCCATCCTGTCACCTTTTATGTGAATGGAATAATATTTGGAATAACTGCTTCATTTAAACAACTAACGAGTCATGCAGGAAAAAGGTACCATTTCTATTCATACCGAAAATATATTCCCCATTATCAAGAAATTTCTCTACTCAGATCATGAGATCTTTCTGCGGGAATTAGTGAGTAACGCAGTTGATGCTACTCAAAAAATCAAAAAACTGGCATCATTGGGTGAGTTTAAAGAAGAACTAGGTGAAACGCGTATAGAGGTCAGTTTTGATAAAAAGAAGAAAACAATTACAGTTAGCGACCGCGGTATTGGAATGACCGCGGAAGAAATAAAGAAATACATCAACCAGATCGCATTCTCCGGAGCTACCGAATTCGTTGAAAAATTCAAAGACAAAGGAGACGCAAAAGACATCATTGGAAAGTTTGGATTGGGATTCTACTCGGCATTTATGGTGGCCGAAAATGTAGAAATCATTTCGCGCTCTTACACTGCTGGTGAAACAGAGGCAGCCAAGTGGACCTGTGATGGTTCTACCGAATTTTCAATTGAGCCGGCTACAAAAAAAGAAAGAGGAACCGACATCATCCTTCACATCAACAAAGACTCTGAGGAGTTTTTAGATGAGTTCAGAATTAAAGGTATCCTTGAAAAATACTGCAAGTTTTTGCCTGTAGAAATAAAATTCGGAACCAAAGAAGAAAGTGTGCCCGATGGTGAAGACAAAGAGGGCAAACCCAAATTCAAATCGGTTAAAGTTGACAGAATCATCAACAATCCTTCTCCACTTTGGGCAAAGTCTCCTAAAGATCTCAAGGATGAAGATTATTTGAAATTCTACAAAGAGCTTTATCCGTTTTCTGAAGATCCTCTTTTCTGGATTCACCTCAACGTAGATTACCCATTCAACCTTACAGGAATTCTATACTTCCCTAAAGTAAAGAATGACTTTGAGCTTCAGAAAAATAAAATACAACTGTATTCTCGCCAGGTTTTTATTACCGATGAAGTAAAGGATGTTGTTCCTGATTTCCTGATGCTATTGCATGGTGTACTGGATTCACCCGATATCCCGCTTAATGTTTCAAGAAGCTATTTACAGTCCGATTCCAGCGTAAAGAAGATCAGTCAACACATTACCAAAAAAGTAGCTGACAAACTCAGTGAGATGTTCAAAGCAGATCGCAAAGAGTTCGAAAAGAAGTGGGATGATATCAATATTTTTGTGAAATACGGAATGATCAGCGATGAGAAGTTCTATGAAAAGGCAAAAGACTTTGCATTGTTGAAAAACGTAGATGGTTCTTATTTTACTTTCAATGAATACAAAGACAAAGTAAAGGACAACCAAACAGACAAAGACAAGCAAGTCGTTTATCTCTACTCATCAGATGCTGGCAAACAGGATACTTACATTCAAATGGCCAAAGACAAGTATTACGATGTGCTGTTAATGGATGGTGTATTGGATAGTCATTTCATAAGCAACCTTGAACAGAAATTTGAAAACACACAGCTTAAGCGAGTAGACAGCGATACTATAGATAAGCTGATTGCTAAAGATGAAAAAATTGATAGCGTGCTTTCAAAAGAGGAGGAAGAACAGATTAAGGAAATTTTTGAAAAAGCCATTAATAACAAAGCCATGACGCTTGCTGTGGAGTCCATGTCGCCAGCAGAATTGCCCGTCACCGTTACCATGAGTGAATGGATGAGGAGAATGAAAGACATGGCCAAAACTGGCGGTGGTGGAATGCCCTTTATGGGCAGTATGCCTGATAGCTACAACGTAGCAGTCAACGCCAATCACAATGTAATCCAAAAAGTATTGAAGGCAGAAACTGAAGATCAAAAGGTTAAATTGGCAAAACAAGCTTACGATCTTGCCCTGCTTTCGCAAAATATGTTGACTGGCGCTGACCTTACCCGATTTATAAAAAGAAGTGTAGAGCTGGTATCATAATCATTAATCACATGGATAAAAGGTCTGCTTCAAATGCAGACCTTTTTTTTTGAAGAACATAAGAATATTTTTTTATTAACTTCGTTCTCCAATCGGGTAGAGAAATTAAGTTTAAATGAAATCCCCCTTTTTATTTTCAGTTATTGGCATTTTGCTTCCACTTTTGGCATTCAGTCAACCCGGACAGGAGGCGCGCATTGTGGAAGGTCAATTTACTTTTGACACCGACAAACCCTTCAAACTGTTGGAATTGGATGAAGAAATTGATGAGCCTATCGTTACCAAAAAGAAAAAACCCAAGAAAAAAGTATTTTACGGTATAAAGACCAAAAAGGGATTTACCCGTAAGGGATATGGCGACAGGGTAACAGTAGAATTATTCTATTATCTCAAGACTCCTGACAAGCCAAACCGGTTTGTAAGAGACATTTACTGGTATGATTTTACTCGAAGGGAAATTAGAAAATCCAATAACTATGACCCTTCTAAAGGGGTGCTATTGCATGGACCCTACAGAAAAATGCAAGGTGATCTATTACTGGAAGAAGGCATCTATTACAAAGGCACCAAACATGGCCGCTGGATGCAATACGACAGACAAAGTTTATTAGTAGACAAGGAAAAGTATTACAAGGGCTGGCCCAAGGAATCTCTGATTGTATACTACGATCCCGTGGAGCGAACAAAAATTAAAGAAATCATTCCAATTGAATTTGGTGAACGGGAAGGCTACTACTACCAATTCCACGAAAACGGAACAATAGCTGTTACAGGGGAATACAAATGGGACAATAAGGTGGGTGAGTGGATTGAGAATTACGATACAGGCAGACGGAAAAAGATCATTATTTTTCCTGAAGACCCATTTGATCACCAACTCACTCCCTTTGTTCGCAGTGAATGGAATGAGAAGGGAAAAGAGGTCTACATCAACCGCAAAGGTCAGTGAATGGCATCTTCAAGATGAACGATCTCATGAGTTCCATTTTTTAAGGTGATGGAAATAATGTCATAGCGAACATTGGAATTCCAATCTACCTCAATCAAATAGTGATCCGCTCCTTCCATTATCTTTTCAGCCTTCTTCTCATCAACAAACTCTTCGGGATAGCCAAAAGCGACAGAACTTCTGGTTTTTACTTCTACAAAAATCAGCCAGCCGTCCTTTTCCACAATCAAATCAATTTCAGAGCGTTTATACCTGTAGTTGCGCGCCCTTATCTTATAACCTTTTTGTACTAAAAAGGCTGCTGCCAAATTTTCACCCTCATTTCCTCTTTTGATTTTATCTGTCATGCAGCTACATTTGAAGCTTAAGTTAGGAAGAGAAATGAAAAAATTGATAGAGGGCTTTACACTTCAACTTGCAGATGCCCTACGCATTGGTGAAGCCGTAGATTTAGTAAGGCCAGGGAGTGATATTCGGAATATTCTTATCTCGGGTATGGGAGGATCGGGTATCGGAGCCAACCTTATCGAATCGCTTACTTTTGGCAGGATTCCAATACCCATTTCGGTCAACAAGGGGTACAATATTCCGCAATTCGTGAGCCCTCATACGCTTTTCATAGCTTGTTCATACAGTGGCAACACAGAGGAAACACTAGCAGCCATACAAAAGGCTTTATTGAAACGAGCTCATATTATCTGTATCACCTCGGGGGGCAAAATGCTCGAGGTAGCTAAAGAGTATAACCTCCACTATATTCAGATGCCCGCTGGTTCGTCTAGCCCAAGAGCCATGTTGGGTTATTCCATGATTTCGTTGCTCTACGCCTTGTACCATACCAACCACATTGGAGCAGCTTTTATAAAAGAAACTCAAAACGCCATTGAATACCTTGATCGGGGAGAAAAGGCTATTCAGGCGCAGGCTGAATTAATTGCCAGAAAAATCACTGGTAAACTCCCAATCATTTATTGTGACGGACGACTTGAAGCCATGGCTGTGCGCTTTCAAAATCAGCTTAATGAAAATGCTAAGCATTTGGCTCATGTGAATACATTCCCTGAAATGAACCATAATGAAATTGTAGGTTGGGTTAATCCAGCCAATGTGTTATCTCAGTGTCAGGTTATCTACCTATATACCGATCACGACCATGTGAGGGTGGAAAAGCGAATGGAAATTTGTCGTGAGGTATTTGAGAAGAAATCCAATCCAATCATAGACATTGTGGCAGAGGGTGCTTCACTTCTTGAACAATACTTCCATCTGATTCACCTTACGGATTGGATATCTTACTACGTGGCAAAAGAAAACAACGTTGATCCAGACCCTGTTGATGTTATCACCTATATCAAAGGTGAACTAGAAAAGATAAAGTGAATCCACGAATAAATCGAAAAACACAATTTATTGATTTAGGTCTCAAGGAATATTCCGAAGCCTGGAATTATCAAACTGAGTTATTCGATCAAATTCTCAAAATTAAAAAAGGGAATAGAGATATTGCCGATGATCAGCAGGAGATAACTCCTAATTACCTGATTTTTTGTGAGCACCCTCATGTTTTTACACTTGGTAAAAGTGGAGACGAAAATAATCTGTTGGTGCCCAAGGATAAACTTTACACCATCAATGCCAGTTACTTTCATATTAATCGTGGCGGGGACATTACTTATCATGGACCCGGTCAGATTGTTGTTTATCCTGTGATCGACATGGAAAATTTCTTCACTGACATTCACCAATACATGCGGCTGTTAGAGGAAGCAGTAATCCAAACATTACGAGAGTACGGAATTGAAGCAGGAAGAATAAAAGGACTTACTGGAGCATGGATTGATCCTGATAACACAGAAAAAAGCAGGAAAATATGCGCCTTGGGCGTGAAAACAAGCAGATGGGTGACGTTGCATGGGTTAGCATTTAATGTAAATACCGACTTGAGCTATTTTAAACATATCGTACCCTGTGGAATAGATGACAAAGCTGTCACCTCCATGGAATTCGAATTAGGGAGCCCACAGGATTTACGTTTGGTAAAAGCATCACTTCTCAAAAATATTACATCGCTTTTTCAAATGGAGATCGTAAATTGAGTTAGTGAAGTTTAAACTCCTACTTTTCGGATCAGCATTAGTTTCTTTTGGCTTGCTTGCCAGATTTGCAATACCATTCCATGAAAACTCGGACTCACCCAAAGAGCATAAGCAACGAGGAGTATGCTGGGTTGGAGGGCGACAAATTGTAACCGAAAACCAATTCATTCCACTCCTAAAAAATAATATCGATTGGATCTCTCAAACCCCTTTCGCCTGGCAAAGTAGTCCCAGCGACCCAGTCATTACAATGAATACCCATAGCAATCACGCCTGGTGGGGAGAATCAGATGAAGGCATTTCGGAAACTACCAAGCTGGCAAGAAAGTCCAATATCAGAACCTTACTGAAACCTCATCTTTGGATCAGAAACAGCTGGCCGGGAGAAGTCAAAATGATCGATGATAAAAGTTGGGAAGAGTGGTTCGCCAACTATCGAAAATTCATTGTTCACTATGCACAACTGGCTGAAACCAATCACATTGAAATATTTTGTATCGGCACCGAGCTGTCCATTGCCTCTTCGCATGAACAACAGTGGAGAATTCTTATTCAGGAAATACGTAAAGTCTACTCCGGCAAACTAACTTACGCTGCCAACTTTAATCAAGAATATCAGAATATAAAGTTTTGGGACGCTCTCGATTACATTGGAATTCAAGCTTATTTTTCCTTAGCAAAAATCAACAATCCAACTACTGAGGAACTGATCAGCAGCTGGTCTAGTCATTTAGAATCAGTAGAAAAAATTCATAAAAAATACAAAAAACCTGTAATCTTTACTGAAATCGGGTACCGGAGTACAGAAGATGCTGCCATCGAACCCTGGAAATGGCCTCAAGAAAACAGAACGGCAAAATCGTCAACAGTAACTCAGGCAAGATGTTATGAGGCTTTTTTTAAATCTGCTTGGGAAAAGCAATGGATGGCCGGAGCCTATTTTTGGAAATGGTATCCCCACTCCACACATGCGCTGCATGAAATAGATTTTACGCCTCAAGGGAAACTGGCAGAAGAAATATTATTCAAAAATTTTAGCAATAACTATGATTAATGACATCGAATTTCCAGAAGTAAAAAATGTAACAATAGCTGTAGTGAAAGAAGATCGCGAAGAAAGTGCCTGGAAAGTTTATCTGATCAATAAAAATCAATTTCCGATTGAGAATACACTTGTATCAAGCAAAGGATATGGAGAGAAAGAAGGTGAAAAACAAAAGACTTCAGTACTTCGTCATTTTTTGCAAACCATTCCTGCCAACAAATCCGCATTAATAGAACCCATCGATCCTGCAGTCTTCCACCTTAACAACGAGTATTGGGTAAGCTATTATGTTGGTGAAGAAATTTATGATAAACGCTTTCTTTTTGTTCCAGACGCCATTCGGGAAGAGAACATGACCTTTATCAAAGAACTGGACAAAGAAGGTATTTTACACTCATAAGTACTTATACGCTGAGCCTGTATTTAGCATCAGCACAGATTCAGTCCTTTTAATTATCCCGCTGTTCAGCAAACTTTTCATCGCTGGTAAAAGTGCAGCCCCTTCAGGACAAACCAGAAGACCTTCCAACGAAGCAATTTCTTTCATTGCCATTTTGAGTTCATCGTCAGTAATAGCTATCACTGTTCCGTTTGATTCACGAAGCACATTCAAAATCATTTTTTCTGCGAAAGGCGTGGGCACAGCCAGTCCGTTGGCAAAGGAGGGATTGCCTACATATTTTTTAACAGTGTCTAACCTTCCTTCAAACACCTCTAATATTGGTTTGCAGTTTTCAGACTGTACGGCAATCATTCTTGGAAAAGGTCCAGTGATCCAACCCAACTCCCTCATTTCATGAAATGCCTTCCACATACCAATAAGCCCTGTTCCTCCACCAGTAGGGTACAGAATCACATCCGGCAAAGTCCAGTTCATTTGTTCTGCAATTTCATAGCCCATTGTCTTCTTTCCTTCCAGCCGATAGGGCTCCTTCATTGTAGAAACATCAAAACATGGCGTTTTCAATTTAATCTCAGCAACTTTGCGGGCACAGTCACTTATGAGGCCATCCACTTCAATTAATTCTGCACCAAAGTACCTGCATTCTTTTTTAAATGCCTCAGGTGTATGGCGAGGCATCACCACAATGGCTTGCATACCAGCTTTGGCACAATAAGCACTTAACGCACCTCCTGCATTACCCGCAGTAGGAACAATGCATCTCTCAACACCAAGTTCTTTGGCCTTGGAAACGGCCATGCTTAAACCACGTGCTTTAAAAGACCCAGTCGGGTTGGCCGACTCATCTTTTATCAGCAATTCATTGAGTTCATATTTATCCGCCAGACGGTTGGCCTTTAGCAAAGGTGTCCAGCCTTCCCCTAATGACACTATATTGCGATCCTCAAGCACAGGAAGCATACTCCTGTACCTCCACATTGATCTTTCATTTTGGCT
>DDTF01000001.1 GCA_002345965.1 Flammeovirgaceae bacterium UBA2371 | reverse complement strand
ATCTAATTATGTATCGAGGATTGGCCTCAGTCTTTCAAAATCCTTATTCAGTAGATTCTATCAACAATCATGGATTAACCAACTACAGGAGAATTCAGCTGAATCGATACGTAAACTTAATACATCTGCATACGATTTTTCCAACCATGTACTTTTCGGGTTGCTCAGGTTTATTAGTGAGTCAATCATTCTTCTACTTGTAGTAATTTTTATTCTATTTATCGACTATCGAATCATTGCTCTCATAATCTTATTTAGCATTCCAATGCTTTGGGTTTATTATTTATTCAGATCGAAAGTGGTCACCAAGGTTGAGAAAGCATTCAAGTATCTAACCCCTAAGTCTTCGGTAATTCTTAGTCAGGCATTGGCTAGTCTAGCAGAAACATTAATTTATAAAAAACAAAATTATTTTATTGAAAATTTTTTAGAACTAAAACGTGCAACAGGTCAGCAACTGGCTAATCTTAAAACTGCCTCCCAGGTGCCTGGGCTTCTCCTGGAATTAATTGCCATGGGTTCATTTCTTTTGGCTTATTCATTTAGTCACACTAGTAGCGTCAATGGCTTTTCCGTTACTCTTGTTGGTCTTCTTACTCTCGCTTTTTACAAAATCATGCCTTTGTTAAATCGCGTTTTCATCAGCATGATGAACATTCATGCGTATGGTTACACAATGTTGGAATTAGAGAATAGCTTCAATAAATCCGGTAAAGTTTTGGGGACAGCAAAACCAGATTTTCATTTTGAAAGACACTTATCTTTGGAAGTTAATAGCTTTCAATACAATCATGCACGTCACAATTTAACCCTAGAAAATCTTCATCTAACAATTCAAAGAGGTGAATTTGTTGTCATTGAAGGCCCTTCAGGATCGGGAAAAACAACTTTGCTTCACATTTTATGTGGCTTAATCCATGATTTCAATGGAGAATTGTCCGTTGACGATGAAGTATTAACTCCCTTGAATCTAAATGGATGGCACAATTTAATTGCCTATGTCCCTCAATCGCCCGTACTCATTCAGGATACATTGGAACGAAATATTGCCTTTGGTCAGGAGCCATTTAATTTAAAAGACGCGAATGAGGCTATGCGTAAAGTAAATCTAGAAAATTTTCTTTTGAATTTACCTCAAGGATATCAGACATTAATTGGTGAAGGTGGTAGCAATATTTCTGGGGGCCAGCGTCAACGACTTGCATTGGTCAGAGCCCTGTATAGAAAGCCAAAGGTTCTATTCTTAGATGAAGTTACCAGTCATCTCGATATTGAAAATAAGCTCACCATCCTGCATTCATTAAAGGATATTAATCAACTTGGGATCACAATCGTTCTGGCAACACATGAAACAACTGCGCAAGAATATGCGACTCAAATAATAAGGATCAAAGAAGGTAAAATTGAACAAACGCTAAGGCAGAAAGCCTGAATGTTAGTAATTAGGACTGACTAGTCTAATCCCACTTTTATATCCCACCCAATATGGATTTTTACTTAATATTATTTTCATCATTGCAACGATAGTTGCTTGCAACATTTTTGCATTACCTCGAATTAAGAATAAAATTAAATTGCCAAACAAAGACCATATTAACCACAGCTTGTAAGATATTCCTTTTCTGTATCGTTGGTTAAAATAATCAAGTGCCATTATCCTACGATAATAAATAACAGAGGCTTCAGGCCTGTTTTTTTCATCCCTGTGATGATATGCATAGGCACTCGACAGAACGTAAATAGATTTCTCATGAGGAAACCCCAGCGCAACACCATAATTATCTCCAATACCACCCGGATCTAAAACCTCATCGTAGGGAGATTGAATGAGCCATTCTCTTCTAATCAAGTTGGCGCCCAGTGAATAAATAGAAGTTCTCCATACCTCACCCTTCCATTGTGTCACTGAAGGCCAACCGGCTTTCGTAAATGTGTTACCTTTCTTCTTAAAATTATTTTTTAAAACTTGTAGCAAAATATTCAACGGCCCTCTAGCTTTTATTGATTCTACATTGCCCCATATTGAGTGTTGAAAAATAAATCTAAATATCAAATCAAAACCACTAGTAGGCGGATATTGACTTATCCACTTATCTCCTTCTTTTTGAAGGAGCAATCCAGCTACTGCATTGCATTCTAAATTTTCAGACACAAACTTGAATAAAGTTGTCAAATAGTCGTCAGGAAGTTCGATGTCATCATCGCAAAGAAATATCCATTTATATTTTGACAAAACTATTCCCTTGTTTCGTTGAATACACACGGATGCCTCAGAATCGACAATGATTACATTCAGCTCCGCCCAATCCAGCGCTATTTTTTCACGATATGAATGTTCATTCCCTGCATCAATTACTATTACTTCCCCTGGTTTGCTTGTTTGCCTGTTGATAGCGTCTATCGTGCGCGCTAATGATGCTGACCGATTGTAAGTGGGGATGACTACCGATATGGGCAATAATTCATGCATCATACATATGAGTCATCTTTTTAAGATGCCAATTGATATCGTGGTCACAAATCCACCTGTAAGCCTGCTCACGAAGCTTGTAATAAGAGCCTGGGGCATCAACCAACTTAATAATTTCTTCCGCCAGCTTTACATGGTTCCCTACTTCAACAGCAACGCAACATTCAGGAGCCAAATCATGAATGATTCCAACGGCAGTTCCGCAAATAACAGTTCCATTTGCCATTGCCTCAATCGCCACCATTGGTAATCCTTCAAATTTTGATGTATGTATTAAGATATGATGGGATTGATAAAGCCGCTTTAATTTATTATTGGGCAATGATCCTATGAGAATAATGTCGTTTTGCAAATTCCTATTCCTAATTTCAGTCAGGAATGCATCATCATAATGTTCACCAACTATAGATAATTGTACGTCTATCTTGGATTTTAGAATTTCAATTGTATTCAGTAAGGTGTCATAATCCTTGATGGGATGGTAATGTGATACGTGTAATAATTGTATCGGATAAGAAAGTTCAAGTTTCCCTAGTAAAGGGACCTCTAAAGAAAATGGGATAACATGTACATGCTGATGATAAGAAATATTTTTGAGTAAGTGGCTTTTTTGAAATTCAGAAAACGCAATTAATCCGTTGGCAGATTCACAAACACGGATAGAAGCAGACTTTATATTTATATTTAATAAGTCACCAAAATTAATTTCTGGCAAATGAGCCATTTCACCAGCAAGTAAGGTGATTATATATCTTCTATTTAACAGGGCTGCCAAATTAAAAGCAAGCACACCTGATGGATAAGGTGAATAGGCATGAAAGCAATGGTAAGGATCTCTAATATGATCCCATAATATCAAAATACCCAACCAAATATATTTTACTCTGTTTGAAACCGAACTCATTGGAAATGATCTAACCCTAACCGCTTTAGAAACATTGGTTCTTTTAACAGGAATAAAAGAATAAATAGTTATTTGGACTTCCTCACTGAGTCGTTGGAGCACATTGGTAAAAGCCGGAATTCCTTGTTCCATAGGTCCAGAACCCACCATTCCAACACACAGTATTGCAACCTTTCTACGATCTTTCATTAAGAGTCTCTTGATAAAGGTTTTCAAATTGTTGTACAGTCAATTCTATTGAATGCGAATGAGCCCAATTACAACTCATTTCACGCAATCTATTCTGAGCTATCTTATCATTCCAAATTGAAAGTAATTGAGACGCTATATTATTTTCGTCCCTTCTTTCGCAAACAACAAAATATGCTCCTCCAAGATCAGCTACTATACCCACAGGTGTACTCACCACCACTACGCCACTTGCCATTGCCTCCACTATCGCTGATGGAAGCCCTTCGTACAGACTCGTATGCAACAAAAAGTCAGCCCAGTTGTAGTGTTGCGAAATTTCTACATACGGAACAGGACCTATAAAAGTAACATCCTGTTCAATTTCAAGTTCCCTAGCATACAATTGAAGCCGTCCACTTAGATAATCCGCTCCAACAATTCTAAGTTTCGCTGGATGTTTCTTTATGATTTCCTTAAAACTTCGTAGCAGTAAAAACTGATCCTTCACCTCAGTAAGATTAGCAACATGCAAAATCTTAATGAAATTAGATATTGGCTTGGGCCTTGGTTCAAAGATTTCAGTAGCTACACCAAATGGAATTATACTTGCTGCTTTTCTTTGTAATCCATGCCGCTGCATTTCCTTAAATTGAAAAGCGGAAATAAAATTTAAAACAGAAGCATTTTGACAAGTCCAAAGTGTCAATTTTTTTACCCAACCATCTCTCATATTGCCATAATCAATTTCGGGCAAAGCAGCCGCCTCACCACCATGGGCACTTGCAATACTCGGTATCCTCAAAAGTTTTCCTAAAACCACAGCAACCGTTGCGGCTGGGTATAGCCAAATGCCGTGAATTACTTTATATGGTTTTTTAACATGATCAGAAATAAATATAAAGACTAAAAGAAATAGTCGTAGTATCGGTGTAGATATTGATTCACCCGCTGATTTAAAATAATATTTTTCTGGTTTAAATCCAGAATTAGCCGGTAAGATGGAATAGACTGTGACATCATGGGTGTTTGCCAATCTGAGTACAAAATTGTTCAGGGCCGGTATCCCTTGAGAGTAATTGCCACCTCCGATTCCCCCATAAATCCAGATTGCGATTCTCATTTTTTGAGCAGCAGTTTTTGACTTTCATTGAATACAAATTCTGCGCTGTATCGGGTAAGACAATGATTATCTCCAAAAATACAATGTTCCTTCATACATGGCCCGCAACTCAAATCAGATGCGTCCAGGCATACAGACCATTCACCCAATGGGGCAGACCAATCCTTTCTGCTTGATCCAAAAATAGCTAAAGTGGGTATTCTCTGTACCCAAGCCATATGCATCAATCCAGAATCTTCTGTGAGAACATGCCGAGCACTGCCTGTTATTAGAAATGCTTCCAGTACAGATGTTTTTCCCGACAAATCAATGCATTTATCCTGTAGTTCTTGTTTTATTAAACTTGCCTTCCATTGGTGCTTTTCCAATAACATGATTACAAACTGGATCTGATTATGTGAATCTCCTCCCCAATACTTCGCAAACTTTATGTAGTTTTCTATGGGCCAGTTTCGTGAATTAAAGTTTCCGGCCGGATTAAGTAAAACAAGTTCTGATGTTCCATCCCATCCATTCTTTTTTAATTTTGAATCGATGTCAATCCTGCAAACTACTTTAAATGAAGTATCGATCTTAATCCCTGATAGTCCAAGCGCCTCAATTGTTAAGCGAGTTCTTTCTCCGGCAGAAATTGGAGAATATTTATCAAACTGACTCCAATAAGGAGGGCGCAGAAGAACACGTAGTATTTTACTTATTCTATTGTTTTGTAAATCAAGAACAGCGTCATATTGATTGAACCAAAGTTTTGGTAAAAGTAAAATAGAAATTAAAAATTGAAATTTGGCGTTTCTCCCACCACCAATAGTAATAACCTTTTCAAAAATAGATAAAGCCAATGGAATTTGAGCCACTTCATAACGTGTGAGTAGATGAAGTATTATTCCAGGATAATTAGTTTTTAAACTTTGAAGATAGGGTAATGTAATGATGGTGTCACCCAATGCCTGAAAGCGCATTACCAAAATTTTTTTTGGTAATTTATTTTTGCCCAATGGCTTTGCGCTTAGATTTACTTTCACGCACTAAAGATAGGACTCTTTAAAGCATAAACTCAACTGCCACCGCTACAAGTGAGCCCACCAGTGCCACTGCTAGTTTCTTGGCATTGAAGTGATGATCAGGACTGCTTTCAAATACAATGGTGGTAGAGATGTGAAGAAAATTTCCACTTACTATGGCATAAAGAAAAATCAATCCTGATTCGGAAAGGAGATTGATTTCGACAAAATATTCACTGACAAACAAACCCAAGGGTGCAGCCAATGAAAAAACTACAAGGTATGGAAGGGCTCTGCGTTTGGAGTGAAGTTGGCTGGACAGCACGGCCATCAGCGCAAAAGCTGCCGGTGCCCGGTGCAGCACAATTCCAAGCAATATGGCATTAACATCCGAATGCATATTAAACGATGGTGGTTGAGCCAACATTCCTCCTTCCAAAAATGCGTGCACACACAAAGCAAACAACAAAACAATTGCTGAAACTTCTGCATGACTATGGGAATGTGTATGCCCTTGAGCATCGTTAGTATGTATGTGCCCATGTTCAATGCCTGAAGTAAAATATTCAAGCATCTGTTGAAGAAAAAAACCTATTAGTACAAATAGTCCTATCAGTTCAACTTCTGCATATTCACGGTACAATTCAGGGAGAATATGAATAACAGTAATTGCAAAAAGATAAGATCCTGCAAATACCAGCAATAATTTAAAACTGGTATTGCGAGCCTTGGGAACCAGATAAATGAGTAAACCCGCCAGCAATGGTGTGAAAAATAAGATAAGCGATTTCAACAGCATCGGTTATGGGTTAATTTTTATTGCCGAAGCCATGCCATCACTGACGAAAGTCTCAATTCCCTTATCTGTCGAGTAGATCAGAAATGCATCAACATCAGAAAGTTGTTCCAACTTTTCAATGGTCTTCTTTTTTCCCATTACCATAAAAGCTGTTGCCCATGCATCTGCAGTCATACAATCTTTGGCAAATACTGATGCGCTCAACAATTCGTGCCGTATCGTATAACCTGAAGAAGGGTCAATGGTGTGAGCGTACTTTTTACCATTCTCTTCATAGTAATTGAAATAATTCCCAGAAGTAGCCATGGCCTTATCTTGTAATTGCACATAAGCTTTGAAACTTTGGTTTTCATATGTTGAGTTGGGATGAAGTACGCCCGCTTCCCATGGTTTATCCAGCTTTTGATTCTTGCCAAACGCAGAAATTTCACCGCCTATTTCCACAAACCAGTCATTGATTCCTTGTGACCTGATCAGATTCGCTACTTCATCCACACCATATCCTTTTGCAATGGCACTAAAATCCAGCTGAACGCGCTTGTCTTCTTTCCAAATGCTATCCCGGTTAAACTGTACCTTATCAAATCCAACAAACTCCATGATGGAGTCAACCTGGACACTGTCAATTTTCATTTTCCTTCCAGGTCCAAATCCCCATGCATTTACCAAGGGCATCACGGTGGGATCAAAAGCTCCCTCTGATAAAGTTGTTATCTCTTCGGATTTTTCTAAAACAGGTAAAAAGAAAGGCAGCCTGAAATGAACAACATTACCAGTATTAAATAACGACACCTCCGATTCTTTTAAATAAGTGCTGAGTGACTGATTAAAAACCTCCAGCAACGAATCAATCTGTGGCTTAAGGTTTCTGCCTTCCTTATCGAAGTAAGTAATGTGATAGGTAGTACCCATGGTCTTTCCTTCAATCCTAATCTCATGGATGGAGTTAGACTGCCTGTATTTCCAAACGATAAAAACTAATGAAACTAAAACGACAGAGTAAATGGCGTTTTTGACGCGGTTATTCATCCTACTTGCAATATTGTTGCAAATTAAAGGAAATAGTTGATTCCGAGTCTTTCAGGCAGATTTAAAACAATTCAACCCGCCTTAGAGCAACTATAGCCATCAACTTTTGCTTACTTTTGAGTCATGCGCGAAGATTACTTAAGTGCGGATGAAGAGGGATTGACCCCGGCCGAAAAAGAGATTGAAAGGGCCCTGCGTCCGTTGTCCTTTAAAGACTTTACCGGACAGGAGAAGGTCGTAGAAAACATTAAGATCTTTGTTCAGGCTGCCAAGAAGCGAAGCGAACCGCTCGATCATGTTTTACTCCATGGCCCTCCAGGGTTAGGCAAAACTACCTTGAGTCATATCATTGCCAATGAGTTGGAATCGCGAATCAAAGTTACCTCTGGCCCTGTTTTAGATAAGCCTGGCGATTTGGCGGGGTTACTCACCAACCTCGAACCTCATGACGTACTGTTTATTGATGAAATCCATCGGCTCAATCCAATTGTGGAGGAATACCTCTACTCAGCCATGGAGGATTTCCGTATCGACATCATGCTGGACTCTGGCCCCAATGCCAGATCTGTACAAATTGGACTCAATCCATTCACCTTAATTGGAGCTACTACACGTGCTGGTTTATTAACTTCTCCCTTGCGTGCCCGATTTGGCATCAACTCCAGATTAGAATATTACGACTCTGAATTGTTGACCACTATCGTAAAGAGATCTGCAGGTATATTAGAAACTCCAATGAATGATGATGCCGCGATGGAAATCGCCAGAAGAAGCAGAGGCACCCCACGCATTGCTAATAATCTGCTGCGCAGAACCCGAGATTTTGCACAAATAAAAGGTGATGGTGTCATCACGATGTCTATTGCTCAAATGGCGCTTAACGCTCTGGATGTAGATGAAAATGGCCTCGATGAAATGGACAATCGGATACTCTCCACCATTATTGAAAAATTCAAAGGAGGTCCTGTTGGTTTAACTACGATAGCCACTGCTGTAGGCGATGAGGCAGAAACCATCGAAGAAGTTTACGAACCTTTTTTGATTCAGGAGGGCTACATCAAAAGGACCAGCAGGGGAAGAGAAGCGACCGATCTGGCTTATAAACATCTTAAAATACCGCGACCCGGAAAGGCAGGAAGTTTATTCGAATAAAAATGGGACATTGATTGCTGCATGCGCTTTCAATTCAACCAGCTCCTGATCTATATTTCGTTCCCACTCCTTTTGCTTATCGCTTACTTGTGAGTGATTCGTCTCATTGTCATAGCGCAATTGTTCTTTCAGTGTTTGAGCCATGTGCTTCTTAAACAATGAAGTAAACTCTTTTTCAAAAGTTTTAGTGTTCCACTTCTTTGACGCTACCTCCCTTCTCAGTTTTCTGGCCCACAGCTCAGTGAGGTTAAAATGGTATTGCTCGTGTTTTAATATGTTGTCGCTTTTTCGATCCTGCTTTACCCATGATTGCTCCTTAATAAAAACTCCTTTGATATCCATGGTCATTCTGCCGGCCTTATCTACTTGAGACTCATATTGAATCTCTACCCGGGATAGCGCAATGTGTGAATCTAGTTTAGGAGCAGTTGCCTGAAAGTCATTCCAGGAAAGTCTTTTCTCCTTGTTCCAGATTATGGGTTCATCGGCAGTGGCTTTTGCCAACAATAAAATTAAAATTAGACCTACCTTTATTGACATTTATCGTAATTCAAGTACATCGAATTTACTATTATTCTTACCGTTATCTTCAATAAATTATCTTGAATCCCATTACTGCAACTCAAATCATAAAATCCAAAGCGCAAGCCTTGGGGTTTACCCATTGCGGTATTGCCAAAGCTGAATTTCTTGAAGAAGAGGCTCCACGCTTGGAAGAATGGCTAAAACGGGGCTATCAGGGAAAAATGGGCTATCTGGAAAATCATTTTGACAAAAGGCTCGACCCAACACTTTTAGTACCCGAGGCAAAATCTGTTGTCAGCTTGATATACAACTATTTCCCGGAGAAAGATTTGTCTCAGCACGATCAGCTTAAAATTGCCAAATATGCCTACGGTGAAGACTATCATTTTGTAATCAAAGAAAAACTAAAAGTACTCATCGATCACCTCAAAGAAAGTATTGGAGATGTAAATGGAAGGGCATTTGTGGATTCTGCCCCGGTAATGGAGCGTGCCTGGGCAAAAAAGAGTGGTCTTGGATGGGTAGGAAAAAACAGTTTGCTGTTGAATAAAGGGACAGGAAGTTTTTTTTTCCTTGCAGAGCTAATTATTGATTTGGAATTGGACTATGACGGCCCCGTGAAAGATTTTTGTGGTACGTGCACGGCTTGCATGGATGCCTGCCCAACAGATGCGATTCCGGAGCCCTATGTTGTGGATGGGAGCAAGTGCATCTCTTATTTCACCATCGAACTCAAGGAGGAAATTCCAAATAGCGTAAAAGGAAAGTTTGAAAACTGGATATTTGGTTGCGATATCTGCCAGGATGTATGCCCGTGGAATCGATTTTCAACCCCACATCAGGAGCCGCGTTTTAGTCCGTCTGCGGAGCTTGAAAAGCTGAATGATGCCGATTGGAAAGAAATAAGTGAAGAGGTCTTCGCCAAAGTATTCAGAAAATCTGCCCTGAAACGAACAGGGTTGAGAGGTTTACAGCGGAATATTCAGTTTGTTAACTCCGGTAAATCAAAAAAATAAACCCCGGCATAGCCAGGGTCTAAAAATGGATTTAAATGGCTAATTTAACTTGTCATTACAAAACAGCGATTTAATATCGCCCCATGTTCATCCCCATAATTGGCATAACACCAATTTCTGAGTTCCCGAATTTCATCAGCAATTAACATCTTAATTGCCTTTCTCAACTCCTTTTCAAAGAGTTTTGCATCAAAACTTACTCTCGCCAAGACGGTTTTAACGTAATTAAGCATTTTTCTCATCAGCAAAATTAAATTTAAGTTTGTGCAGCAGTGATTTTTGATTAACCGTTAATATACAAAAACAGTTAAAGTCAAAAAAGAACAAGCTTCATTTGTAGAACGAGATTTATGGTTCGAAGTTGTATGTGTTTCAAAAGCTCCTATTCCATCATTTTAGTTGTTTTTTCGGGTATTTTTAATTCCCTTTTTGGGCAGGATATTCAAATAGTTTTGGGCCCTGACGAAATAGGGGAAAATCAGGCCTGGACCATCACTATTACTGTCAATAATGAGCGGCTCAAGAGCTACGACAACTTCCCAGATATAGAAGGGTTTAGAAAAAGGGGAACATCTACCCAGTCGCAAACAAGCATGGTCAATGGGCAAATCAGCTCTTCGCAGAGTGTTACAATGACCTACCTGGCAATAGGGCAAGGAACATTCACCCTTCCGGCCTTCAAAATGAAGGTGAATGAGAAGATTTTATCTTCTCCTGGAAAAAAAATCACGGTGGGCCCTCCCAAACAATCTCAACAACGAGACCCCGTTCGCAGTCTGTTTGAACGAGACCCATTTGATGATTTTTTTGGAAAGGGCGAAACAGAATTTGTGGATGTGAAAGAAGACGCATTACTGGCACTAACTACCAGCAAAAATGATGTGTACGTGGGTGAAGGGTTTACAACCACCTTGTCGTTTCTGGTAGCCGATAATAATCGTGCTCCCATGCAGTTTCATGATCTTGGAAAACAATTGTCGGATATTCTAAAAAAATTGCGCCCGTCTAACTGCTGGGAAGAAAATTTTAACATTGAGAATATCGAAGGTGAGTCAATTGAGATTGGGGGAAAGTTTTACACGCAGTATAAGATCTACCAGGCCACTTTTTATCCACTAAATACACAGCCAATAGTGTTTCCAAGTGTTGGATTGGAAATGATCAAATTTAAAGTAGCCAAGAATCCTTCTTTCTTTGGTCAGAACAGACAAGAAGATTACAAAACTTTTTATTCGTCACCCAAAACCATCAAAGTCAAAGAGCTCCCTCCGCATCCACTTAAAGAATCCGTGGCGGTAGGAAGTTATAGGTTGGATGAAAAAATAGGGTCTGTCAATTTAAAGACGGGGCAGAGTGCTTCTTATGAATTTAATATATATGGCGAGGGAAATATCTCCGCCATTGAGAAACCCATTCTCAAAAAAGACAACAATTTTGATTTCTACGAACCCAACATGAAGCAAAGTATTAAACGAGAGAATGGGAGGGTTGCCGGTGCCAAATCATTCAGTTATTACATGATCCCAAAAGAACCGGGAAATTTTGATTTAGGAGATTATTTTTCGTGGGTATTTTTTAATCCTAAAACCAACAAATACGATACACTTCAATCGCAGTACAGCGTGCAAGTAACTGGGGAAAGTCAGAAGAATCAGTCCATTGAAAGCAAGGATCCTGGGTCCTTTTATGACAGAATTAATATGGCGGACAATACCCTTCAATCCTCTATTAACGACAACTGGGTAAAGATTGGCGCTAATATTTTTATCTTGCTGATGCTTGGCGCATCGGTGTTCCTAGTATTTAAAAAGTAATTCAAAATTTCAGGGTCAAAATTCAAGAACCTGAGTTTTGAATTTTGAATTTGAATTATGAATTCTTACGGCAATTTATTTAGAATTACCACTTTTGGTGAATCGCATGGTCCAGCTATTGGCGTTATCATTGATGGATGCCCCGCAGGACTTACTATCGATGAGGATTTCATCCAGTCAGAACTGGACCGCAGAAAACCCGGGCAGTCAAAGATAACAACGCAACGAAGAGAAAGCGATATTTTCAAAATTCTCTCAGGTGTGTTTGAAGGAAAATCAACTGGAACACCCATTGCCATTGTCATTGAAAACGAAGATCAGCGAAGTAAAGACTACAGTCACTTATCAGATATTTTTCGCCCCTCGCATGCTGATTTTACCTATGACGCTAAATACGGCAATCGTGATTATCGCGGTGGAGGCCGAAGCTCTGCCAGAGAAACTGCAGCCAGGGTTGCTGCCGGGGCGATAGCCAAATTATTGCTGCGCAGCGTACAGCTTGAAATTAATGCATATGTATCCCAAGTAGGAGATATCGCAGCGCCTCACTACACACAACTGAATTTAAGTAATACAGAAAATAACATTGTCCGTTGCCCGGATGAACCGACAGCCACGAAAATGATTGCACTCATTGATAAAGTACGTAAAGAGCAAGATACTGTCGGAGGCATGGTCACCTGTATAATCAAAAATACACCTGTTGGCCTTGGAGAACCTGTATTTGACAAACTGCATGCTGAATTGGGGAAAGCCATGCTTAGCATCAATGCAGTGAAGGGGTTTGAGTTTGGTAGCGGGTTTGAAGGCATCAAATTGAGAGGCTCACAACACAACGATGAGTTTTATAAGGAACAGGAAAAAATAAAAACGAAGACCAATCATTCCGGTGGGATCCAGGGAGGAATTTCAAATGGCGCAGATATTTATTTCAATGTAGCCTTTAAGCCTGTTGCCACTATCATGCAGGATCAAAAAAGTGTTGACAAGGCTGGAAATGAAGCTACCGTATCCGGTAAAGGACGACATGATCCCTGTGTGGTACCACGTGCTGTGCCTATTGTAGAGGCCATGGCTGCCTTGGTGCTTGCTGATTTTCTATTGAGAAATAAAGTTTCCAAACTTTAAATTCATTCAAGATGGCTGAACTCAAAACCAAAAAGACAAACGCAAGCGTAACAGCGTTTCTCAACAAAGTAAAAAACGAAAAAAGAAGAGCCGATAGTTTTGCCGTACTCGAGCTGATGAAATCAATTACGAAAGAAGAACCCAAAATGTGGGGGAGCAGTATTGTTGGTTTTGGCTCCTACCATTATGTGTATGCTAGTGGCAGAGAGGGTGATTGGATGGTAACAGGATTTTCTCCCCGGGCACAAAACCTGACCCTTTACATCATGACTGGATTTGATCGTTATGAGACATTAATGAAAAAATTAGGTAAATATAAGACTGGAAAATCCTGCCTTTACATTTCAAAGCTTGAAGACGTTGACCAATCCGTACTTAAAGCACTCATTCAGGCATCTGTTTTGCACATGAAGAAAAGACACTGATGTCAAGTATTATTAATTCCCACATAACCTTTCGAAAAGTCGGTATTGTATCTCAATAGGCTTATTTTTAAACTGCTGTGTCAAACAAAGTATTTGCTATGAAGAAAAAGAAAATGCCGCTATATGCTAAAATTCTCATTGGAATGGGCATAGGATTGGTATGGGGCATTGCTGCCACACCACTTGGGATTGTTGAATTTACCCATGATTGGATACGCCCTTTTGGTACAATATTTATCAACAGCCTTAAACTCATAGCTGTACCCTTAATCATCGTCTCATTAATTGATGGCGTCTCCAATTTGTCAGATGTAAGCAAGCTTTCGAGAATGGGCGGCAAAACCATTGGATTATACATCGGCACAACAGTAATAGCGGTTACTATAGGACTTACTCTTGTAAATATTATCGACCCCGGTCACTACTTGTCAGTTGAAAGAAGAGATCAATTGAGAGAATCATTTGCTGCTGATCTTGACACTAGTATAATTACAGCACATAGCACCAAAGATGCTGGACCATTGCAAATTTTAGTTGATATCGTTCCCGAAAACTTATTCAATTCGTTTTCTGATAATACCAATATGCTGCAGGTGATATTCTTTGCTATCCTTTTTGGAGTAGCCATGATACTTTCACCTAGTGAGAAAGTGGCCCCTGTAAAAAACTTTTTTGATGGGGCAAATCATGTTATCCTTTCCATTGTGGACATTATCATGCGTTACGCCCCTATCGGTGTTTTCGCATTGCTGGCTAGTTTAACCATCGACCTGGAACTCTTGCAAGCACTTAGCGTGTACAGTCTTAATGTTGTACTCGGATTAGGTGTGATGATATTCCTTACCTATCCGCTTTTACTAAAGGCGATGACAAAAGTGAAGTACACCCGCTTTATGAAAGCAGTTTTACCTGCCCAGATACTTGGTTTTTCGACCAGTTCAAGTGCTGCCACCTTGCCAGTCACTATGGATTGCGCAGAAAAGAATCTGGGCGTCTCCGAAGAAGTATCCAGTTTTGTTCTCCCTTTAGGTGCTACCATTAATATGGACGGCACGAGCATACATCAAGGTGTATCTGCCGTTTTTATTGCACAAGCATTCGGCATAGATCTTTCGTTAGGGCAGCAACTTACAATTTTAATGACAGCAGTATTAGCTTCCATTGGTGCTGCTGCCGTTCCCGGTGCTGGAATCATTATGCTTATCATTGTTTTGGAATCAGTAGGATTAGACCCAGCTGGACTTGCACTTATTCTTGCGGTAGACAGGCCCCTTGACATGCTGCGCACAGCGGTGAATGTGACTGGAGATAGTACCATCGCTGCCATTATTGCTAGCTCAGAAGGAGCCATCAAAGATGAGGAGGAAGTGAATCGATTAAAAGAAGAAGCAGAGGCCGCTAGTCAAAGTTAACCTCTCCTTCTGGTTCAACGTATTCTTTTTCCCACTTGGCAATCACCACTGTGGCCAGGCAATTTCCAGTTACATTGACTGAAGTTCTGGCCATATCCATCAATTCGTCAATTCCCAGAATGGCCATTATAGGCCAGAGCGGAAGACCAAAAGAAGCAGCCGTACCCAACAAGATAACCAAAGAAGCACGTGGCACCCCTGCCACGCCTTTACTCGTGAGCATCAACGTTAAGCCCATCAGTAATTGTTGGCCTATGGTAAGTGGTATACCGGCTGCTTGTGCAACAAAAACAGCGGCCAGTGACAAATATAAGGTGGTACCATCCAGGTTGAATGTATAACCGGTAGGTAGAACGAATGAAACTATCTTACGAGGTACACCCAGTTTTTCCATGTTCTCCATGGCCTTGGGCAGAGCAGATTCAGAACTGGTTGTTGCAAACGCAATTGATACGGGCTCTGAAATGGCTTTGATGAATTTACGGATAGGTATTTTAAGTAAGTATGCAATTGGCAGCAGTACCAAAATTATGAAAGCTATCAATGAACCGTACAATGTAAATAGCAACTTCAGTAAGGAGGTAAGAATGTCAATTCCAAGATGCCCTACAGTAACAGCGATGGCTGCTCCAACGCCAAAGGGAGCGAAGTGCATAATGATGTTTGTAAACTTAAACATTGCTTCTGCAAGACTTTCAGAAAACTCCAACATAGGTTTTTTCTTCTTCTCCGGAAGCATAGCCAAAGCAATTCCAAAAATTACACTGAATACAACAATAGGAAGTACATCACCATGGTAAACAGATTTTACAATGTTTTCAGGGAAAACATGAAGTATCACCTGAGACCAGGTTTGTGCTTTGGCCTCTGGAAGCTCTTGGTTAAATCCTTCTGGCAGCACAATGCCTGCTCCTGCTTGTGTGATATTAATCGCAATTAATCCAATCACCAAGGCAAGGGTGGTTACCAGCTCAAAGTAAAGAATGGATTTCCAACCCATCCTTCCCACCTGTTTCAGGTTGGAGTGTCCTGCAATACCCACCACCAAGGTAGAAAAGAGAATCGGGGCAATAATTGTTTTCACAAGACTAAGAAATATCTTACTTAGCACTTGTAGATTTTGAGCAAAGTCAGGATAATTTAGTCCTATCTCAACTCCAATTACCATACTAAGCAATATCCAGGTGGTAAGTGACCCCTTTCTGATTGCATAAATTATAGCAAAGACTACAGTTACCCATCGAAATCCGATCAAGATCACAGGTGTTATGGAAAGAGCTGTGTAGTAATCAAGCAGGTGCATAACCGTAGCGATGCTAAAGAGCCCAAGGATGATGGTGGCAAGATTCTTTTGTGTCAAGGTGGCGGGTGATTTAGGGTAAAATTTTTAGATCAACCTGCCAATATATGAAAAGTTGCGATCTGCAAAATTACTGCTCATAAAAATACCTAAAAGTAGTGCCTCCACGCGTGTTCTAATCGGTCACAAATTTTGATGAAAAACGAACTTAAAATGGCTACTTTTGTTGGCTCATAAAAGAGTTGATATGCTTAAAGCCAGTCCAAAAAACATCCATATTTACCTGGAATCGAATCCTAACCCTAATTCTCTTAAGTTTGTTTTGAGTGAAATGTTGATTCCAGACGGGATGAGCTTTGACTTTCCTAATGCCGAGAGTGCCAAAGAAGCTCCGCTAGCACAGGAGTTGTTCGAGTATCCATTCGTTGACCGCGTTTTTTACATGAGTAACTTCATTACGGTTACCAAAAATGAAGATACCCAATGGATAGAGGTACAGGATACCATCAAAAACCACATCAAGAAATTTTTGGAAGAAGGCAAGCTTATCCTGGACATCAAAGCTCCGGCAGCTGCAACTCAGGGCGAAGATTCAGAAACCGTTCAGAAAATAAAAACCATCCTTGATGAGTACATTAAACCTGCGGTGGAGCAAGATGGTGGCGCCATTACTTTTCACTCATTTGTAAATGGTGTGGTAACCGTAACACTTCAGGGCTCATGCAGTGGCTGTCCTTCTTCGACCATTACCCTGAAGGCAGGTATCGAAAATTTATTCAAAAAAATGATGCCAGACGAGATTCAGTCTGTTGAAGCATTGGGGTAAAATTTGACTTAGAAAAATAAAAAAAGGGGCCTAGGCCCCTTTTCAGTTTTTAATAAAAGTCAGATCGATTGATCAGTTCCTTTAAGGTACTTATCCAAAAACTTCAGAATCTCTTCTGAGGCTTTGATGTTGTTTTCTTTTTTAACAAAACCATGTCCTTCATCGGGGAAAATCACGTATTCAACAGGCACGCCATTGTTTTTTGCTGCTGCCACTATTTCATCTGACTCCACTTTAAGCACCCTAGGATCGTTACTTCCCTGCAATACGATAAATGGTTTAGTGATTTTATCGGCATGGAATAAAGGAGATTTGTTATATAGCGCAACAGAATCTGCAACAGGATCACCCATTTCAGTATACAGCGCCACCTTGAAAGATTCCCACCAGGGTGGAATGCTTTTCAACGTTCTGAGCCAATTGGTTACTCCAAAGAAATTGACACCAACCGTAAATTCTTCCGGGGCAAAAGCAAGAGCGGCCATTACCATATAGCCTCCATAACTGCCTCCTGCAATACCAATTTTATTACTGTCTATGTATGGCAATGTGGCCAAAAACTTTTTAGACTCCACACAATCTCTCAAGTCATCCTGCCCGTGCTTCTTATCATCAGCAGCAAAAAATGATTTGCCATATCCGGAGCTCCCTCTGTTATTGACGGCCAATACTGCATAACCGTGATTAACCAAATGTTGAATCACTGCACTGTAGTTGAGTCTTGTCTGACCTCCGGGTCCGCCATGTATCCATAAAAGGGCTGGCACCTTCTCTCCTTCTTTTATACCCTTAGGTTTATACAACAAAGCAGGTATTTCCATTCCATCAAATGAAGTGTATCGTATTACCTCACCTTTGACAAGGTCATTTGGATCTATTTCAGGGGTCATGGTATTGGTGAGCTGCTTAACTTCATTGGTTTCAAAGTTGTAGACAAACAAATTGCTTGGCGACTTTGAACTGCTTACATAAAATGACATCAATTTTTCGCTGTCTGATATATTCACCCCTGTGATATCTCCTTCAGGTAAATCCGCCAGTTTTACCAATTTGCCCGAAGCCTCATCATAAATTTTCATCTCGGTACGTGCGTCATTATTGATAGCTACTACACGATACTTACCATTTCTGGAGAGATAGGCATACATAATATCCCACGGTGCTTCTTCCACTTTCTCTTTTGCCCCGGTGGCTATGTCATAACTTGCCAAATAATTAAACTCGCTGCCTTCATCTGTTAAGAAATAAAGCTTCGTTCCATCCAAACTAAAGTATTGCGGATTGTACTGAGCATCACCTTCATGGGCAGACAAAAGTTTGGTTTTACCCGTTTGCGTATCCAGCAAATACATGTCAGAATTATTTGTTGTAATTGATTTGGTCAGTGCAATGTATCGATCATCATTGGACACAGCTGCCGGGTTCAAACCTTCTGTGTTTTTATAAGCCAGATTAGTAGGGAAAACTTTTTCCTCACTCTGCTCTTTGTTTACCTCCACCCGATACAAATCGAAAAAGCGCTTGTCTCGTCCATTGGAAGCATAGTACATAAGTTTTTTGTTATAACTCCATCCGTAAAACTGCGCTTTAGCCGTACTGTCTTTAATCAAGTCAGTCATTACGCCATCCTGACTACGGATAAATAAATGTGTGATTTCATTGCCTCCCTTGTCACTTTGCACAACTATCCGATTGTCTTCTGGGAAGTAGGAATTGGCAAATACCGCATTGGTGGTTGAGTTAGTCAACTGCTTCTTTTCTCCTGTTTTAATATCTATTTCAAATGCATTAAAAATCCCTGTCTCTTTGCTGCTGAATAAAATCTTGTTTTCATCAGGTGAAAAAGAACTGCCTCCAATCTGTACAATATCCATGAACTGACTAATGGAGTACTGTTTAGGTGCTTTTTCTTCCTTAGCGGAGGGTGAACAACTCCAGCCAATAGCCAAAAGCAGCACAACTGAAAATCGAAACGTGCGATTGATATTCATAGGTAATTTTTTTGATGGGTGACGAATATACTAAGATAAATACACAATCTGCATGAGTATACAACTCTAAATATAAGCGCCTTAGCGCTTGCGGTTAGCCAGGTATACTCCTCCAATGATAGCAATCATGCCAATGTAGTGCCCCAGATAAAGACGTTCACCATCCAATACCCCCCACATTACCGCAACAATGGGTATTAAATATGTAACCGAGCTGGCAAAAAGCGGAGAGTTGGTTTTTACCAATTTATTGAAAAGTACGGTAGCAACGGCAGTACTCATTAGTCCCAAAAGCACCACAAATCCAAATGCCTTCCACCCACCTTCCACAGAAGTGAGTTTTGGCACAAATTCCGTGAAACCTAAAAGGTAGATCAGCGCAATGGGACCAATTAACATCACTGAAACTGTAGTAATGGTAAGGGAGCGAAGGTGCTCGATTTTAAATTTGATCAGATTAAGATTACATCCATATAAAAAAGTAGCAGCCACCACAAATAATGAGTATCCGCTAAATTTTCCCAATGAATTTTCTGCATTGGCCATGATCAACACTAATGTTCCTCCAAAACCAATCAAAGTTCCCACTACAGCAAGTCCACGGAAGCGTTGGGTAAAAAGTGCAGCACCGATGATCATAGTCCAGATAGGCGTAAGACTGTTCATTACACCAGCCACTGAACTATCTATCCTTGTTTGCGCAAATGAGAAAAGGAATGACGGAATCAAAATACCAACCATTCCAGAAAGCATCAGTTTGCCAAAGTCCTTTTTCGTTAATCCTTTTAATTTGGTAATCGCAAAAGGCAACACAAAAAATGCAGCTGACACCACTCGTAGGGAGGCGACTTCCCCAGGAGAGAATACCACCAAACCTTTTTTTATAAGTATAAAGGAAGTGCCCCAGATAAGAGCCAGTATTATTAAAAGAATTACAGACGTAAAATCCTTTTTCTCAGTCATGTTGATTGTGCTGCAAAGATTGAAAATCCAACAGCATATTCAATACGGAAAGTTGCTATATTTTATGCGACTACAAGTTCCTGAGTATACATCTCGGTCACCCCATCAAGTGTAGAGTAGATTTCTTCCAGAGAAAGTGACTCAACTAGTTTTGTACGGATTGGCTTAAAGTTTGGAATACCTCTGAAATAATTGGAATAGTGTCTTCTCATTTCCAGGATACCCAATCGATCTCCTTTCCACTTTATAGAAAAATCCAAATGGCGCTTTACTACTTCTACTCGCTCTTCAATAGAAGGAAGGGGAGCGTGTGCTCCAGTTTTCATAAAATGCTTGATCTGAGAAAACACCCACGGATTGCCGATGGAGGCGCGCCCAATCATTATGCCATCTACACCATATCTGTTTTTATACTCCAGTGCCTTCTCAGGCGAATCAATATCACCATTTCCAAAAATCGGGATGGTGATCCGAGGATTATTTTTTATTTCTCCAATTAGGGTCCAGTCGGCAGAGCCTTTGTACATCTGCACCCTTGTGCGACCGTGTATACTCAACGCTTTGATGCCAATGTCTTGCAATCGTTCAGCTACTTCAGTAATATTTTTGGTGCTTTCATCCCATCCCAATCTGGTTTTTACAGTCACTGGCAATGGGGTGCATTTGACTATTGCTTCTGTCATTTTCACCATCTTGGGGATGTCTTGTAACAAGGCAGCGCCCGCACCTCTGCAAGCCACCGCTTTGACTGGGCAACCATAATTGATGTCTATCAGATCCGGATTAGCTGCAGTGGCGATTTCAGCAGATTGTACCATATTGCCCACATCACCGCCAAAAAGTTGGATACCAACAGGACGCTCATATTCAAAAATATCAAGCTTCTGGCGACTCTTCGCAGCATCACGGATCAAACCCTCTGACGATATAAATTCGGTGTACATCAGGTCTGCACCTCCCTGTTTGCATACTGCACGAAAAGGAGGGTCACTTACATCCTCCATAGGAGCGAGTAAGAGTGGAAAGTCACCTAGTACTATATTGCCAATTTTTACCATATTCGTGCGGACTTGCCTTTTGGGCGGTGCAAATTTAGTGATTTTTAAGACTTTAGATTTGGTATGAACAGGGAACTTAGTGAGCATCAACGACCTGCGTGGATTTCTGTAATCCTCATTTTTCTTACAGCTATGCTGGGTTTCGTTGTAATTGGTCCTCTTATAGGAGTTGTGATTGCACTGCCATTTATAGATGGAGATTTAACTGGTTTTTTATCGAAACTAGGCAACCCAGCTTCCTATCCAGAATTAAGAATTCCGCTTTTCATCATGCAAGGCTGTGCTACTTTAATAGGACTTATATTATTACCCGCGCTCTACATCAGAGGGATAGAGGATAAAAACCCTTTGAGTTTGTTTAGGGCAAAGCCCATCTACATGCAAAGCATCATGATTTCGGCTTTGGTGGTGGTTTTGTTTATGATCCCGAATTCTTTCTTTATTGATTGGAATGCTAACCTTTCAATGCCCGACTTTCTCAAAGAGTTTGAAGTGTGGGCAAGAGAAAAAGAAGACAGGGCCGCTGAATTGACTACCTACCTAACCACTTTTGATACGTTCAATCATTTTCTGATTGCGTTTGTGGTGATTGCTATTTTACCAGGTATTGGCGAAGAACTGGTGTTCCGCGGTATGCTACAGCCTGAATTGCACAGAGCCACAGGGAATATCCATGCAGCCATCTGGATCTCCGCGATTATGTTTAGCGCCATCCACCTACAGTTTTTTGGATTTGTTCCCAGAATGTTGCTTGGTGTACTGTTCGGATACCTGTATTATTGGTCTGGCAATATTTTTATTCCAATGCTGGCGCATTTTGTAAACAATGGATTTTCTGTTTTAATGATTTATTTATACCAGTTGGAAATTATTCCGATTAATTTAGAGTCAGGTGAACCCGCCTCACCATTTATGGTAGCACTGTTCACCATCATTACCTTTGGTTTACTTTTGTATTTGAAAAAATTCCACCGGGAAAATAACAGTTTCGCTTCGTGACTTCAGCCATTAGAAAGTATAACAACCTTACACAGCGGCTCATTACTGCATTCGTTGGAGCGGCCGTTATTATATTCAGTATAGTATTTAGTGAGTGGACCTACTATGCCGTCTTCTTTTTCCTTTGCCTGTGCACACTTATAGAATTCTATGATCTATCAGGGCTGGACGGTATGGTGCCTCAAAAAACTTTTGGTACCATATGTGGTATGCTGATCTTTAGTCTTTCGTTCTTCATTGAGAAGCAAGACATTTCCTATCGTTACTATTTTTTGATTTTCCCGATTGTGTCTTTTGTCTACATGATCAAACTGTATAAAAAATTTGAGCGTAAGCCATTCACCAACATTGCGTACATGATTCTGGGTTTGTTTTATGTAGCCATGCCCTTTTCACTTCTCAATATTGCTGTCTACGAAAATGGACATTACAATTTTGAAATCCTGTTTGGGTGCTTGTTTATTCTGTGGGCAAGCGATACAGGCGCCTATTTTGCCGGCACGCTATTTGGCAAGAGAAAATTATTTGAACGCATTTCACCAAAAAAATCATGGGAAGGTGCTTTAGGCGGTGCGCTATTGGCAGTCATTTTCGCTTTGATTATTGCTGAATATTTCGACACCCTGGAAAAATGGCAATGGATAACCATCTCTATCATCATCATCATCGGTGGTATATATGGCGATCTCATTGAATCCCTTCTCAAGCGAAGCATAGAAATCAAAGACTCAGGAGCAAGCTTGCCGGGCCATGGTGGTTTTTTAGATCGATTTGATGGTTTGCTTATCTCAGCACCCTTCATTGTTGCCTTCCTGGAAATTTTTTAATCCGATAACTTCACAAGCACATAAATAATCTATTCGCTTCTTAAAGTGTCTACAGGGTTGGCTTGAGCCGCTCTCATGGTTTGGGATAAAATGGTGAAGAACCCGAATGACATAATTATGCCTAGACTTATCAAAATTTCTGTGGCTCCTATAGGAATTTTATAATACTGAGTGCGCATATACACCTGATCGAAAAAGAGATAGGTTATGGGCAAGGCTATGCATGAAGCTATAAAAATTAGTTTTATAAAATCTTTTGATAACATCACTACCATTCCATGCGTAGATGCTCCCATTACTTTCCGGATGCCTATCTCTTTGATTTTGCTATCCACCGTTAATACCACCATACCTAATAATCCCAGGCACGATATGGTTATCGCCAGAAACCCTAGAAATCCGCAGAGTTTTACCAAAACAAAGTAGTTGGAATAGGCCTCCTCAATTTCCTCCTCAAAAAAATGAGCAATGAATTTCTTTTCGCCACCCAGCATCCTCCATATGGCATCCATTTCAGTGAGTGTTTCAAGCATATCATTACTCGCAACTTTCACATTGGCCACACGAAATTGATTCACATCATATCTGAACATAAAACTTTCAATGGGCTGATCTAATGGTGCATAGTGGAAATTCAGAACCACACCTATCACTTCCTGAGGCTGATCGTTTATTGTAAATAATTGACCAAGAGCAAGGGACGGATCGTTTATTCCAATCTTCTCTAAAAAGGATTCGTTAACTATTATCTTGTTATTGCTAAGTTTATTTGAAGTAAAATTTCTTCCTGCCACCAATGTCAGGCCAAGGTTGGATAAGTAATATTCGTCAATGAACATTTGAAATACTTTTATCGAATCAGTGCCATTCAAATTTTTCAAAAAGACAGGGGGCACTCCTTCTACCCCCAAAACATTGGAGGACATCGATATTTGCGCCACGCTGGAAAGTTTGGAAAACTCATTCCGTAATAGATCGGGGTCACTCTCCTGAAGTTGTACATCAAGGATATTCTCCTGTTGAAATCCAAAGTCATAATTAATGGTTTGTCTGTATTGACTCAGCTGGATAACTACCGTAGTAATAAAAACTATGGACAGCACAAATTGAAAAACCGTGAGCGATTTTCTAAAAGCAAAACCTGAAGCCTTTCTCACGGGCGTTTTCTTCATGGCCTGAACTGGATTCAGTTTAGAAAAATAGTAGGCAGGGACAAATCCGGTTACCAATCCAACCAAGACTGCAAATACCACAAAATATAAAATCGTTTGCATGTTTAAATCGAGACTGATGGCATCCCCACTTACCAACATTGCCAGGAACTCTTGTCTTATTAGTGTAAAAAGGTAAAATGACAGGCCCAGCGAAATCAGGGAGATTATTATCGTTTCAATTATAAATTGCAGAAAGATTTGTTGTTGAAGACCTCCCATCATTTTTCTAAGTCCTATTTCTTTCATTCTCTTCAATGATTGGGCTATGGAAATATTGGCATAGTTGAAGCTTGCAGGAAGCAAAATCAGTAATGCAATAAAAATGAAGGCACTAAGAGATTGTATATCCCACGCAGGCCCTATGCTATTACTTAACGCCCGGCCCGGAGTGATGTCCTCAAGTTTTTGAAGTTCAAAAGCAATGTTGTAGCCTTCTATTCCATTGGCTTTAGAAGCCTGCTTATTCAAATAACTCTCAAGCTGATGAATATTCTTAGCATTAGGTAGCAGCAGATAAATGTATTCATCTCTAAACTCCTTTAGGTTACTTAGTGATAAATTGTCAGCACCGTTCAGGCTTCCTTTCTCAATACTTTGGTAAGAGGCAAGCGCTTCAAACTGCATGTGTGAGTTTTTTGGATGATCCTCAAGAACACCGGTAATCTCAAAGTCGACATTGTTTATCTTAATTGCCTCCCCAACTGGATTGACATCTCCAAAAAGCTTTTTTACCGCACGCTCCGTTATCACAATGGTATTGGGTTTTTGCAATGCCATATCCTTGTTGCCCGTAACTAACGGATAGGTAAACACGCTCAGAAAATTAGGATCTACATAATATCCTGATATAGGTATTTTGTTGTTATCAATTTCAACATCAGAATTTAATGAGGCATTCACTCTTACCACCTCATCTATCCCTGTATGATCATTCTTTAGATGATGTGCCAGAAATGATGGTGCAGAAGCCCATTCTTTTAATTCAGTTTTATAATTCGTTTTCGAAATGACCCTATAGATATTATTCCTTTCTGCGTGAAAATCATCGTAGGTGGTTATAAAAGAAAAAAATGAAATGAGTAACAAACAAACTGACATACCCACCGCAAGACCAATAATATTGATAATGCTGAAGAATTTATTTTTCACAAGGCTCCTGGATGCAATTAAGAAGTAATTGCTTACCATACCTAGGTTAATGGAATGCGATGCGAAGGCGTGAGTCGATGCATTTTTTTTCCTCCTTTTAACAGCATAAGAAAACATCAACGAAAAAACTTGCCTCCAATAATACACCTTTGCTTTCCAGATTGGCATGGTTTTCAAATTCAAGTAGAACAACTCTTCCACATCACCATGCAAATCTTCTATCTGGGCATTCCTGCAATATCTTTCGAATAAGCGGTCAGCAAGAACCGGAGGTTTGATTTCTTTTTTCATTTTGCCAGCTCCAGATTGATACCCGATGCCTTCCACAGCTCATCTCTGAGATTTTTCATTTGATGGAGTCCTGCTTTGCCTGTTTGCGTGAGTTCAAAGTACCTCTTTCTCCTTCCCCCGCGCTCTTCTGTGGGTTCTCCAAGCCAGGACTTCACAAAACCTTTTTCCTCTAATCGGGTAATGGTGGAGTGCAGCGCTCCAATGCTAACACTTCTGTTGGCTCTTCTTTCAATGTCATCTTTAATTATCACACCATAAGCCTGATCACCAAAACTTGCAATTGTTAATAAAACCAGCTCTTCGAACTCACCAATAAACCCTTTCATAATTCAATCCAATTTTAAAATGAAGCATCCGTCTATTATGGTATGAACGCAAACCAAAATAATATGTTTCTATTTTTAAGAGGATATAATATAATGTTGAATTTTTACCTATAAAAGCGGCCTTTTTTTACTCACCCTCGCCTCCACTTCTGTCTTTTTAATACCCTTATCATGCTGTAAATCATTTGATCCCTTTTTTCAATTCTTGCATGTGTTTATTTCTATATCTTTGCACCCGTTTTAAGACTTGAACCTAGAAAAAACGAAAATTTCCCATGGCATACATTGAACCTGCTCCTCTACTAGACAAGGAGAATCCGTTTGAGGCTATGATGTCCCGCTTTCAAACAGCATCGCAAATTTTGGGACTTGATGACGAAGTCTACAATGTTCTAAAGTCACCTGCCCGCCAGGCGATTGTCTCTCTTCCTGTTACGATGGATGATGGAAGCATTAAAGTATTTGAAGGGTACAGAGTGATTCACTCCACTATTCTCGGTCCGTCAAAGGGTGGTATTCGCTTTGATCCACATGTAAATCTGGATGAAGTAAAAGCCTTGGCTGCATGGATGACATGGAAATGTGCTGTTGTGGACATTCCATATGGCGGTGCAAAAGGTGGCGTGTCTTGCAATCCGCGAGAAATGTCAGCTGGAGAAATCGAGCGATTGATGAGATCCTATACATTGTCAATGATTGACATTTTTGGTCCAGACAAAGATATTCCAGCCCCTGACATGGGTACAGGTCCTAGAGAGATGGCTTGGTTGATGGACGAATACTCCCGTACACAAGGTATGACTGTAAATGCGGTGGTAACCGGAAAACCCATCGTTTTGGGTGGCTCTTTGGGAAGAACAGAAGCTACTGGGCGTGGGGTAATGGTAACTGCAATGTCGGCCATGCAAAAGTTAAAAATCAATCCTTACAACGCCACTTGTGCTGTTCAGGGATTTGGCAACGTGGGCTCATGGGCTGCCAGACTTTTAGCAGAACGCGGATTAAAAGTGGTTGCCATTAGCGATTTGCACGGTGCTTACCACAATGAAAATGGTGTAGACATCGAGGCTGCAGTGAAATACAGAGACGAGAACAGAGGATCATTGGAAGGATTTAAAGGTGCAGAAAAAATTCCGGGGGAAGACATTCTCACGCTCCCCGTAGATGTGCTCGTTCCTGCTGCCACTGAAGATGTGATCAACAGCCGCAATGCTGAAAAGATTCAGGCTAAGTTGATTGTGGAAGGTGCCAATGGACCTACTTCATCCAAAGCTGACGGAATCATCAACAACAAAGGCATTATCGTTGCTCCTGATATTTTGGCCAACGCTGGCGGTGTAACAGTATCTTATTTTGAATGGGTACAAAATCGATTGGGGTACAAATGGACAGCTGAGCGTGTAAACAGAAGATCCGACAGGATCATGAAAGATGCCTTTGATCACGTGTATAAAACTTCACAGGATTATAATGTTCCATTGAGAATTGCCGCCTACATGGTAGCAATAGATAAAGTGGCTAAAACTTATAAGTATCGCGGAGGCTATTAATCGAAATAAGAAGGAGACCGCTTTTCCTTTTTGATTCACTTTAGAATAGCTTAAATTTATCAAGCACCAGCGAAGCATTATCATGACGATTCATAGAGAAGGGCGCACCTTATTGTTTTTTTTACTGATATTTTTTACACTTCTCAATCTTGCTGTAGGTAACTATCTGCCAGATTTTGAGAAGGTAAGGTTGTTTACTTTGATTACCAGCGGCATACTTTTTTTGCTGGTACTTCAATTCTTCCGCAACCCCATTTTTAAAATTGTTCAAAACGATAAGCAAGTGCTTGCTCCTGCTGATGGTAAAGTAGTTGTAATTGAAGAGACAGAGGAAACTGAATATTTGAAGGAAAGAAGAAAGCAAATATCAATTTTCATGTCGCCTGTAAACGTACATGTAAATCGCATGCCTGTTGAGGGTGCTATCAGCTACTATAAATATCATCCCGGAAAGTATTTGGTAGCCTGGCATCCCAAATCTAGCACTGAAAATGAAAGAACAACCGTAGTCGCCAAGATGAAAAATGGTACTGAGATTTTGTTCAGACAAATTGCAGGAGCTGTTGCAAGGAGAATCAGATGCTACGTATCAGAAGGACAAAAGCTGGATCAAGGACAAGAGTTTGGCTTCATTAAGTTTGGTTCCAGGGTTGATGTATTTCTTCCAATGGACGCAAAAATCACTGTGAAAGTTGGTGATGTTACAAAAGGAGGAAGGACTGTTTTAGCTGAGCTGGAGTAACCTTTCATATAAAATTCGCTTTTCAGCCCATTTTCGACCGAAAGTTCAGGGGCCTAACAGGTGTTATTCGCCTGTTAAATGATTATCTTTACAGATTGCAAATTTCTGTGCTTCACGTAATTAGTGATTTTATATGAAGTACCTATTTAAAAAAACATTAACAGCACACATGAGTCAATCCGTCAAGTTTGTTTCCAAGCAGCATGATTTCTTTACAACACTCAATCAAAGAGTAAACGAATATTTTAAATCAAGCAACATCAGCCGTAACGCTAACTTCTCAATGGTACTCAAAACCATTGTAATGTTCGCTTTATACTTTGTTCCCTATGCCTTAATTATCAGTGGCCTTTATTACAACCTGTTAGGATTTTATATGCTTAATGTGGTTATGGGAATTGGTTTGGCAGGAATTGGTATGTCTGTAATGCACGATGCCAATCATGGCGCCTATTCCAACAAACCATGGCTGAATGATCTTCTAGGATATTCCCTGAATTTGGTAGGTGGAAATGCATTCAACTGGAAGGTACAACACAATGTGCTTCACCATACTTTTACCAATATTGAAGGTGTGGATGAGGATATTACTCCTCGTGGAGTTCTGCGGTTTTCTCCACACACCGCCTGGAAACCATTTCATCGCTTTCAGTTTATCTATGCGTGGTTTTTCTACGGCTTACTTTCTTTTGTTTGGATTGTATTCAAAGACTACGGCCGCCTGGCAAGATATGACAAAGATGGCCTGGTAAAAAAACAGCGTACTAATATCTGGAAGGAGTGGTCTATTTTGATTGCCTCTAAAGTTTTTTATTACGCCTACATGATTGGTATACCCATGTTGGTGTTACCGTTCACCTGGTGGCAAATACTTTTAGGGTTCTTTACTATGCACTATGTAGCAGGATTTATACTGGCAGTTATCTTCCAGCCTGCACACGTAGTGGATGGTACTGAATATCCACTGCCTGATGAAGGCGGAAACATCTACAACACATGGGCCATACATCAATTGCACACTACCACCAATTTTGCTCAAAACAATAGAATTCTTTCCTGGTATGTTGGAGGACTAAACTATCAGGTCGAGCATCATCTGTTTTCCAATGTTTGCCATGTGCACTACAAAAAATTGTCCGCCATTGTAAAGCAAACGGCAGAGGAGTTCGGGCATCCCTATAAAACCAAAAAGAGATTTAGGGATGCCATGAAAGGCCACCTGATCATCCTAAAAGAACTTGGTAAAAAGGACAGTCAGCTCGGCCAGCAATTGCAGCCCCAGGCAGTTAAGGTTTAATTCAAGCTATGACCTGATCAAAGGCATTGGTGAATTGTTTCATTTCATCCAATGTGCCAATGCTTACGCGGCACCATTCACGATCCTTATAATCCCATATACGCATCAGTATGTTTTTCTTTTGCATGCCCGACAAGATGGTTTTGCCATCTTTAGGCGCAGGGAAGAACATAAAGTTGGTATGTGACTTCCCATGCATGAACCCTTTTTTCTTGAGGTATCCCTCCAGGTGAGCCCTTGATTCGCTGTTTTTTGCACGACTCATACTCATAAAGTCAGTATCTCCAAGGCTGGCTTTTGCTGCGGCTATTGCATGCTGGCTTACAGGTATGCCCATTTGGTATTGAGAGATCTTCTTGATTAAATCTGGTTTGGCAACAATGTAGCCGATGCGAAGACCTGCCAATCCATATATTTTTGAAAAAGTACGCGACACCACTACGTTCATTCCCTTTTTCACCAGATCAATATTGGTCACTTTCTTTTGAACATCAGGCTCTAAAAATTCCAGGTAGGCTTCATCTGAATAAATCAATGCCTTTTTGGATATTTCCTCACAAAACGGAGAAACTATTGAAGGGTCAACCAGAGTGCCAGTAGGATTGTTTGGGTTGCACACAAAAACTAGTTTGGTTTTGGAATTGACACGTGATGCCATTGCCTCATAATCAAACTCCAATTGATCGTTTAAGTTTACTTTGTTCCATGTACCATTGAACACCTGCGCGTAATCCATCATTTCGGTGAATGTAGGGAAGCCCGATAGAATTTCTCCCTCATTCAACCCAAATGCCACGCCTGCCTCACATAAAATTTCACCCGAGCCTGCTCCTATATGGATGTGATCTGTATCCACACCTTCTTTATCAGCAATCATTTTTCTCAATTCAGCTTGTGCCTGAAAAGGATATCGATTGCTTTCTTTCATGTTTTGAATGATGGCCTGCTTCGCTTTTTCAGAAGGACCATAAGGGTTTTCATTGGCATTGAGTCTGATGTTCCCATTGGCTGAATAAGGGTTAAGGCCCCAATGATATCTTTCAGCAGCACTCACAGGGCTTGCAAATAGCTTTTCAACAAACAATGGACTAATTGTGAGACCAGCGGTTAGAGCAAGCGATGACTTAAACCAATCTCTGCGGGAAAGTTGTGCCTTCATGATAGAATTTTAGATTAGGTGTAACTAAAGTTAATAAAAATCACCTTACCCAAAAATTTCAAAAATTTTGGCCTATGAGAGGAAATAATAGGCTAGACATGATCCTGCGGAAGAATTCCCATCTGCTGCATCAAGAACGAGGCATTCGCTTTATGTGCTACTCCCTGATGAAGTTTATAATCAAAGCGCAAAGCCTCATTTTCAATTTCACTTTCAAAACAGTAATTGCGTATAGCCTTCGGGAACTTCTTCTCCAATTCCCCTAATACCACATCATGAGAAGCAAGCATTACCAGCACATCAAAAGCAACAAATTGCTTTAATAATCCAATTGATCCCACTTGCTTATCCCTGGAGTTGGTTCCTCTTAGAATTTCATCCAACAACACCAGCATTGGCTTATTGCTCCTCACCTGCTCCATGATTCCTTTCAATCGGCTCAACTCAGCGTAGAAGTAAGATTGATGATCTACCAACGAATCGGTGGCGCGCATACTGGTGTGCAAAGCAATAAGTGGACAGGCAAAATACCTGGCGCACACAGATGACCCTGAGAGTGCTAAAATTAGGTTCACTCCCGCTGTTCGCAAGAAGGTGCTTTTACCAGCCATATTGGCCCCGGTAATCAACATGATATTCTCAGGGCCTATTTTGAATGAGTTATTCACACGACCCTTTGAGGCAATTAATGGATGCCCCATATCTTCAGATTGGATGCTTAGATCATCATGAATTACCGGAAAAAAATTGTCAGGGTTATTGAAATGAAAAGTGCTCAGCGAATTAAGTGCCTCTACTTCCGCAATTTTATCCAACCAACCTTTTACCATGAGCTTGTTCAATGACCTCCACTTTTCGAGACGATAGAGGCATTGAAAATCGTAGAGGTAGAGGCTATTGCCAAACATGGAGGCAATCCCATTTTTTCTTGCTTCAAAGGCATTCACCAACCGTGAAAATTTCTTGATTCGAATAGATGCGTCCCTTGCTTCTTTCTGAATCTCCAACAAATAACTAGCCGTAAATTTAGCCTCGGCAATTTTGTTCATCAGTTGAGCGTACTTATCAAAAAGCACTTTATGCTGAGACAATGCTTGTTCCGTCCTTGTAATCACCTTGGATTTAAAGGAGATAATGGCCATCTGCAGTGTGCCAAAAAGTAAAAGCACTGGGAAGTAAGTCCAATAATCATATACAGTGAATCCAATTAGGACCAATGATACAATTGGGAAAAGTACTAATAGTACCTTGTAAATAGTTTTCCCGAGTAACAAATCAGATTCTTTCAGCCAGTTGAATAAGCCTTCGTTATCAAGGGTGCTGTCGTGCAACAAGTGACCTTGTGCCCAAAACCATTGACGGAATTCAACATCTTGCGCCAATTCCCTAACCGCATGCTGTCTTTTTGCAATTGAATCTTTAGTTGGCTGAGCCATTAACAGATCTTGCGCCAGCTTTCTTTCACCGATAGCAGTACCGCATCTGTTCAGAAATTGAAATAGCGAACCTTTTCCAAACAAATCCAAGTCATAACTATATTCATGATGTGGGTTGACAAATG
>DDTF01000004.1 GCA_002345965.1 Flammeovirgaceae bacterium UBA2371 | reverse complement strand
ATCATTCACAGCACACCTTGGCGATGTGGGGGAATTTAGCTCAAAAGTTGAATCGAAGAGCTGCACGTGAACCTACCACAAAACTGTCATACGAAGCACAGAACCCGCCATTACGCCAAACCGCTGTTGTACGATGTGTTTTTGATCTACGGCAATTCATGTTTCCTTTTTACAAATGATCAACTATTAAAATCACCCTGTATTTTTTAAACCGCTGGAGATGGCATTTACCAGGGTTAACAATTTATTCAATTGTTTATCTTTTTCAATACCCTCTTCATCCTCCATGCTGCGCCATATTTTCAAATAGTGTATATGCAATTGATGTAAGACAAAAAGTTTATCATTACGCCATTTCAAATTGTCATACTGTCTATTTCTTCTAATGGAAGCAGGTTCGTCAAACAGTTCTTCAATAAACTGAAATCCATTCTCATAGTCCGTTAAAAGCTTGTTCATAAACAAATTTTGTTCATTGACATCCTCATCTAACAGGGCGTACTGCTTCATCATTTCCAAATTAGAAAGGATAAGATTGGTTTCGGTTTGAATCATCAAAAACTTGAAGAAATTCCAATGTTTAATGGCTTGTTTCAAAAGTTCATACTTCTCCGGTTTTTCTTCTTTGAGTGTTTTTAGTGCTTCTCCCAGTCCGTACCAACCAGTCAAGGAAATCCTCGACAAATTCCAACTAAACACCCAGGGAATCGCTCTCAGGTCTTTCAACGTTCTTGTACCCGTTCTTCTAGCTGGTCGTGAGCCAATTTTGCTTTTTTCTAAAACATCTATACAAGTGGCTTTGCTATAAAAATGGATAAAGCCAGGAGTTTCTATCAGATCTCTATAATGAGCAAATGATTTTTGACTCAAAAATTCTAAGGCTTCTATAGGGTAAGCCGGCATTTCTGCTTTATCTTTATTTTGAATCACATGTCTAGCAGTACCTGATATTAGGGCATTCAGGTTATATGTTGCCGTCATTGGATTTCCAAACAATTGGGCAACGGACTCTCCCTGAATGGTTATTTTGAAAGTGCCTGATACTGTGTTTTCTGGCATACTTTCTAAGAAACGGTGGTATTTTCCGCCTCCTCTACTTATTGTTCCGCCTGTTCCGTGAAAAAAGTAAATTTCTGTGTTATGCTTTCTACCTGTTTCAGACAAGGCAATTTCAGCTTTGTATAAATTCCATTTACTGGCAATAGTGCCTCCATCTTTGTTGCTGTCACTATAACCCAACATTACTTCCTGCTTGTTCGCAATTTTATTTTTTCTCGATTGTGTAATGGGGTGTTTTAAGAACGAGTCTACTATTTGTGGGCCATTATTTAAATCTTCAATCGTTTCCAATAATGGAACCACCGGGATGCCGGTATTTAACAACTGGGTCTCACGCATCAATAGGTAAACCACCAATAAATCACTTAAATTTCTGGTCATGCTGACAATGAAGGAGCCAATACCATCAGTGCCAAACAGATTAATATGCTGCCTCACAACCCTATAACAATCCAAAACAGTATCGGCTTCTGCTCCATAAGAAACAGTAATATCTGTAATGAGCGAATTGCTCTCTAACAAATGGTTTAGATAGTGAACACGTTTCTCTTCGTCCCAATTTTCAAAGTCAAATTCGATTAGGCCATTGACTTTTAAAATTTGGGTGATGGCTTTATCATGAAATGAACTGTTTTGTCGAATGTCCAATTTTGCTAAATGAAAGGCGAAGGTTTTAACCGACCGTTCCACTGAAAACAGAACATCTTCTGCAATACTTTTTAAACCATTTTTAACCAAAACATCTCTCAAAAATTTTAAGTCTTTTTCAAGGTCTTTACTTGATTTGTAATATGTTCCGGAATTAGCATAATTTTCAGAAATGGTATTGTCAAACTGAACAATCACCAGGTTTACAAATTGTCTCCAGGGCTCATAGTGGTTGCGTTCAATGGCAATTTTACCCAATTCTCCCAATACCTTAGCCTTTTGGTCTATTGCTTCAAAGAGTTCAAACGGAACCGGGTTTGTGATGGCCGAAATGGACAATTTTTTCACTAGTGTTACCAATTCTTCCCTGACCAGCGCAAGTGCGGTTTTCCGGTGCAACAACAATGTTTCTTTGGTAATGGCAGCCGATACGAAGGGATGCCCATCTCTGTCACCTCCTACCCAACTTCCAAAGCTGATTTTTGGAAATAAATCTGGATTTTTAATTTTACTTGCACTTAAACCAACTGTTGTCCAGGAACTCTTTAATTGATTGTCCGCATTTTTCAACACAACAGGAAATACTTTGCTCAGATAGTGAACTGCGTTGGCACGTTCATCTCTGATATCTGGTTTTTCTAGGTAGATTTCACCTGTTCGCCACCATCTTTCTAAAAGATTGATGATATTTTCTCTGATTACAACTTCTTCAACCTTACTTAGAGATGTGTTTTCCTTTTGCACCAAAAGCAAATACAACTCTCGGTGAATTTCAATAACAGTAATCCTCTTGGCTTCTGTAGGATGAGCGGTAAGCACGGGCATTATATGGGTTGCAGCGATGGCTTGAAGCATCTCGTCTTCGCTTATATTTGCATTTTTCCATATATTCAATGCTTCTGCCCAAGACCCCCGCATCGTTGTAATCTTGTCCTGGTCTTCCAATCTTCTTCTGTATTGTGTTGCCGCATTTTCCTCCACTAGGGTGATGAGTTGAAAATAAATACTTAAGGCTTGAATTATTTTTTCGTCTGGCAGTTCGTTGCCTGCCTTTTTACTTCCATCCAGTTTGGCGTTTATCAGATCAACCACAGCTGTTTCGTTTATCCGCGATAGCATCTCTGTGTAACAATTGACAATGAACATTCTGTCAACTGATATTTTGTCTAAGTGAGAATCTGTAATATTCATGGCTTAACTGATTAATGCGATTGTTGATTTAGGTTTTCGCCTTTCCAGGAAGCTTTCAAAGAACTTTGAAAGCTTCTTGTTGCAGTATGGATTCTGTGGTCAAAGGCTCGAGATGGTGCAGCTCAATGACTTCAAAGTTTCTTACTTCCACATAATCGTGGAACTCTGGGCTTGTATTGATGATGATGGCACCGAGAAGATAAATTCGTTTGCAGCGAAACTCGTCTTTAGCTTTTCTGATGAGAAAGTGCGGTTGCCTATCAATATTTTTATAGGTTACTTCGGTAATGGCTTTCTTTCTGTTGTCTGATATCAATATGTCATGTTTGTATGGCATCACGGAACGCTCAAGCAGCACTTGCTGATAATCATACTCCACATTCATAGGGACATAAACTTCATCTTCTATTTCCAACCTGCTAAGTGCAAGCATTAGTGCTCCGCAACTGTTGCTCAATTCTGCTTGCCCTGGCCTGCGCATTTTACCAAGCTCTCCCTCATCGGTAATGCCTATGTGCGGACCGTAAAAAATAAACGCACTGCCATTGTCGGGGATGTGGTGGCTGAATGCCACCATTCCCGTTAAACCTGCGAAAGGAATACCCCCCAGTCCGCCCAGCGTAAATGGACGGGTAAGCACACGTCTGAAATCTGTAGAAACATTGATGTCGTCAGCACAAACTGAAGTGGCAAAAAGCATTTTTTTAAGGTCTTCCTTAAAATGATCTGACAGGTACGACAGATATTTTTCTGTGACGTAGGAACCCGTCCCAGCTTTTGGGTATTGCTCCCTGATTTTCTGTTCAATTACATCTTTCATGTAAAACTAATGTATCGTTTAGCATATCGTACAACGTTTTTCGGCTTGCCGCAGTGGGGGATTTTCAGCACAAAAGTTCAATCGAAGCACTGCACTTTGGTTAAGNNTTAAGCACTAAACTGTCATAGAAGTACATCACCCCCCATTGTGGCAAACCGATGTTGGCGGATGTGGCTCTTTTTCTCACTTCGTCAGTCGTTTAATTTCTTGTGCTATCTGTTCAATTACTTCTTCGTTCTTTATCTTGTCATCAATGCTGAAAACAACAAATACCTGTCCACCGAATTTTTTCGAGAAGTCGTCAAAACTCGCTTTCATTCTCTCGGTTGCTGAGTAGTTGCCGAAGTTTGCTTTTGCTGTTACAGGTTTTATTTGAATGCCAAATGCTTTGTCGCCAACCCATCCGAGATAATCAATGTCGCCTGCGTGGTCAAGTTCGGGGTCGCTTTCTTCAAATTTTATATTCGGAAATGTCTTTGCAAGATTATCTTCAATAACAGATTTCTCTCTGATAAATCCGTCAAAAGTGCGATTGATTGTAAGGTTATGAATGTAGTCAATGCAGTCCTGCAATGTAAGCTGGTTAAATGCTTCCGTCCATTCAGGGATAACAATCTCTGGTAGTGGAAAACAGTAGTTG
>DDTF01000017.1:106064-170516 GCA_002345965.1 Flammeovirgaceae bacterium UBA2371 | reverse complement strand
CCACCATACAATACGCATGGAACGTTACCCTCTTCACGAGCGCGCTGAGCACCTATTTTGCCGAGATTTGCTCTTTTATACCCTATAATCTCGATGGTTTTCATAATTAATTATTGTTTAAAGTTAAGTTGTTACAATCGGATGAATAAAGAACTTACGGATTCATGATCATGAATCTTTCTGATGGCTTTGGCAAACAAATCAGAAACGGTAAGTACTTTAATCTTTTTAGAATTCTTTTTCAATGGAATGGTATCTGTTACTGCGATCTCATCCAGCACTGAGTTTTCAATGGTTTCGTAAGCACCACCGGAAAGCACAGGGTGAGTACATACAGCACGAACAGAACGGGCTCCTTTTTCTTTCAACAAGGCAGCAGCCTTACAAATGGTTCCGGCTGTATCCACCAAGTCATCCACCAATACCACGTCTTTGCCTTCCACTTCTCCTATCAGGCGCATGGACTCCACTTTGTTGGCCTCCTTGCGATACTTGTCGCATACTGCCAGCTCAGCATCAAAGAATTTGGCGAAACTACGCGCTCTTTTGATTCCGCCAACATCTGGAGAAGCGAACATTATATTTTTTAATCCAAGCGACTTGAGATAAGGCACAAAGATGTAATTACCGTCCAGGTGATCTACCGGAATATCAAAAAAGCCTTGAATCTGATCAGCATGCAGGTCGAAAGTCATCACACGACTGGCTCCGGCTGCTGAAAGCAGGTTGGCAATTAGTTTGGCAGCAATGGAAACACGTGGTTTGTCCTTTCTGTCCTGGCGTGCATACCCAAAATAAGGAATAATGACGTTGACATTTTCGGCACTGGCACGCTTGGCTGCATCAATCATGAGCAGCAGCTCCATAAAGTTGTCAGCAGGGGCAAAGGTGGATTGAACGATAAATACATCATGGCCGCGAACGGACTCCATAATGAAGGGAGACATCTCCCCATCGCTGAATTGTTGGTATTTTACTTCACCAAGGGGTTCCCCATAGGCATGTGCTATTTTTTCAGCCAGGTAAGTGGAAGCTTGTCCGGAAAAAATCTTTACAGCCATTTTTGAACCTTTAATAAAAGTTAATCCCGGTCCTTTAAAAGGAACCGGGATATTGTTGCCCGACTAGGGCTCGAACCTAGACTTTCCTGAATCAAAATCAGGCGTGTTGCCAGTTACACCATCGGGCATTAGCTCCCATTTTGGGTGGGCAAAGGTAGAACTTTTTTTAAAAAGGTAAAACTCGCTTTTAAATCATTTTACAATGATAAAGCCATTTTTTAGGTTGGATCCTAGTCTAATTCACTTTCGGTATTTACAGTACGACCTTCTACAAAGCCATCAGCCCAAAAACGGTATTTATCCAGAATTGAAATCACCGCATTTTTCAGATGTCTTTGATTCTGAAAATCTATTCCACCATAGAGGGTAGTGGCATATCCCTGCCAAATGGAGCGATTTTGTCGCCTGTCAAAAAGTTGTATTAAAAGTGTACCGGATTTCATGTTGTACTTAAGCGGATCGTAGTTCAAAGTCTGATCTTGCCCTTTTACCCATTCTTCAATGTCTGGCTGATTATAACCATTAAAATTGAGACTATCGGTAAACATTTTGAAGCCAACGATGAGATGAGGTCTTCGGTCCGTTTGTTTGTAACCCAAAAACTTCATGCGGGAAAGGATCGATTTTTCGATCAAACTATTGGTCATTGAAGAATCTGAAATCCCAACAGGTCGCATTATGTCAAAGGTTCTGTACTTTTTGAAAGTACCAGCATAGCTGTAATCGTATTCTACAGGCAGTTCCTTATACCCCAGACAGGAGGACATCAACGCCACGATAACTATAAGGAGATAATTAAACTTCATAGCCCAATGGTAATTTTGAAAAATATATCAAAAGTTACCATAAATCGCTTGATCATACAAGACGGGCTGGCGACAAATTCACCAGCTATCGCTTATTGCGCTCTTTTACCCAATCCAAAGCATTAGTAAAAGCCTCAATCCAGGGCGAAACCTGATCGGATTTTCTTCCCTTTGCATAATAGGCCCAATTCCAAGGGAACAATGACCTCTCCAGGTGCGGCATGATGGCCAAATGCCTTCCATCGTTTGATGTCAACGCGGCCACGGCAAAATCAGAATCGTTAGGATTGCCAGGGTACTCTTGATGAGAATAGAAACCAGCAACCTGAAATTTGGATTTATCAGAAGGTAATTTGAATCTGCCTTCGCCATGCGCGACCCAAACGCCCAACCTTGCGCCCTCAAATGTGTGCAGCATCACTGAATTGGTTTTAGGAATAGTGATATTGATAAAGTTGGATTCGTATTTACCCGATCCATTGTGATGCATCTTGGGATGATCTTTCCATTCTGGGTAAACCAATCCCAACTCCATCATCAACTGGCAGCCATTACAAACCCCCAGACTGAGTGTGTCTTTGCGGGCATAGAAATTATCGAGCGCTGCTTTTGCCTTCGGATTGTAAAGAAATGCACCTGCCCAACCTTTGGCTGATCCCAATACATCCGAATTGGAGAACCCACCAACGAAGGCAATCATGTTTACATCCGATAAATCTTCTCTTCCTGAGACCAGATCAGTCATATGAACATCTTTCACATCGAAGCCTGCGAGATACAGCGAGTACGCCATCTCCCGATCACCATTTACTCCCTTTTCTCTGATGATGGCAGCTTTAGTACCACTTGGCTTTCTCCTTTTGGGGTCGATGCCGTAGGTGGAAAACTGCCCATCAAAGCGAGGCTGTAGCTGGTAAGTCAATTCCTGCCTGGCGTAATTGTTTTTTCTTTGTTCTGCATGCGCAGCTGGGCGTTGCATCTTATCCATGAGGTAAGATGTCTTGTACCACGTATTACGTAAATCATCTATTTTTAACTGAATGGCTTGTGCTTTGGTGGCAATGGATAAAAAGCGTTTGTCAGTGACGGATGCAATCTCAACAAATGCAATACCCAGCTGCTTCATTTCAGCTTCAGCTTTCCCACTGCTATCTACCTGCAACAGAAGACCTGGATTTTCATTAAACAAAACTTTGATAAGATCGTCACCAAGCACAAGTGTGTTCACATTCAGGCCGACCCCCGGGGTAGGGAAACACATTTCCAAAAGTGCAGTGATCATACCCCCTGCGGAGATATCGTGCCCTGCCAAAATGAGTTCTTTTTTAATTAATAGTTGGACAGCTTCAAATGCTTTTGCAAAGTAGCTGGGATCAGCAACCGATGGTACCTGATCACCCAATTGATTAACTATCTGTGCAAAGCTGCTTCCACCTAATGCAAGTTGACTTTTAGAAAAATCAACGTACAAAATTTTGGTGCCTACTGTGTTGTCCAATGCAGGAGATACAGTTTTTCGCAGGTCTTCCACCTCAGCAACCGCTGAAATAATTACTGTACCCGGAGAATACACTACGTCACCGTCAGGATACTTCTGGGTCATGGAAAGAGAATCTTTTCCTGTGGGAACATTAATACCCAATGCCACAGAGAATGTACTTACTGAAGCTACCGCCTGATAGAGTCGCGCATCTTCACCTTTGTTTTTGGCTGGCCACATCCAATTGGCACTTAGTGAAATGCCTTTGAGGCCATTTGTCAACGGTGTCCAGATTATGTTGGTCAATGATTCAGCGATGGCCAATTGACTTCCTGCGGCCGGGTCAATAAGCGTTGCTGCTGGAGCATGTCCTATACCCGTAGCTACTCCCTTGTTACTAAGAAAATCCAAAGCCATGACAGAAACATTGTTCAATGGCAATTGTATGGAACCACAGGTTTGTTGCGTGGCCACTCTACCCGTCACGCATCGGTCTACTTTATTGGTAAGCCAATCCTTGCATGCCACACTTTCTAGTTGAAGTACCGCATCAAGGTATTCGGTGAATTTTGTTTCATCGTAAGACACGGGCTGGTAACTGACCGGTGAGGTGCTGTCCTGAAGTATAGTTTTTGGTGAGGATCCAAACAAATGGCTCACCTTCAGATCAAAGGGCAACGTGTTTTTCTTGTTATCAACAAATTTTAACTCCTGATCTCCGGTGGCAGTGCCCACTACATAAAGTGGCGCCCGTTCTCTGTCAGCTACCAGACGCAGTGTCTCCACATCTTTTTCGCTAATAGCAATTCCCATCCGCTCCTGCGACTCGTTGCTAATAATTTCCTTATCAGAAAGTGTAGGGTCTCCCACAGGTAATTGATCAATTTCGATGGTGCCTCCTGTATCTTCCAGTAATTCTGAAAAGCAATTGAGATGGCCTCCGGCACCGTGATCGTGAATGGATACGATCGGATTGTCTTTCATCTCTACCATTGCTCTGATCGCATTCATCACCCGCTTTTGCATTTCAGGATTAGAGCGCTGGATGGCATTGAGTTCGATGGCATTTCCAAATTCCCCAGTGGCTACAGAGGATACGGCACCACCACCCATACCAATCCGGTAATTATCACCACCCATCATGATAATTTTATCTCCGGCTTTTAGTTTTTCTTTTTTGCTGTCTTTCTCTTTTCCAAAGCCTACGCCTCCGGCCAACATGATAACTTTATCAAAACCCAGTTTTTTCCCGTTTTCAAAATGTTCAAAAGTCAGCACGCTTCCACCAATCAATGGTTGTCCAAACTTGTTACCGAAATCGCTTGCACCATCTGATGCTTTGATGAGAATTTGAGCAGGGGATTGATACAACCAGGGTCTGGCCTCAAATTTCTTCTCCCACGATCTGCCGTTTTCCAGACGCGGATAAGAGGTGATGTAAACAGCTGTACCTGCCAATGGCAGCGATCCTTTACCACCAGCTAAACGATCCCTGATTTCTCCACCAGAGCCGGTAGCGGCACCGTTGAAAGGCTCAACGGTTGTAGGGAAATTATGCGTTTCCGCTTTTAGTGAAATCACCGAGTCAATTTCCTCTATTTTAAAGTAGTCGGGTATGTCCTGTCGGCCCGGTGCAAACTGCTCAATTTTTGGTCCTTTTATAAAAGCAACATTGTCGCTGTAGGCAGATACAATGTAATTGGGATTTTCTTTTGATGTCTTCTTGATAAGTTGAAAAAGCGTGGAAGGCATCTCTTTTCCATCAATAATAAAGGTACCGTTAAAGATCTTGTGCCTGCAGTGCTCAGAATTGACCTGTGAAAAACCAAAGACTTCACTGTCTGTAAGTTTTCTGCCCAATTCCCGCGCCACGCCATTCAAGTAGTCAATCTCTTCGTCATTCAATGCCAATCCTTCCTTAAGGCTATAGCTCGCCAGGTCATCCACTTCCACAATGGGATCCGGCTGATGATTAATAGTAAAAATATCCTGAGTTAGTTCCGGATAAACGCGTTGCAGCATGGGGTCATGATCAGTATTCTTTTCGTTGGCGGCAACAAACTCTTCAATTCTGATAATGCCTTTAATGCCCATGATCTGGGTGATCTCTACGGCATTGGTGCTCCAGGGACTAACCATTTCCTTTCGTGGACCAATGAAGGAGCCTGAGAGGGACTGGTTAGTATCGAAAATGGCTCCACTAAAGAGCCATGTAAGTTTTTGAATATCAGATGCTGCAAGGGAATGAGCAGCCTGTACCGCATAAATAGTTGCGGATGGCTTACGGAAAAATAGGATCATTTGATGGCGTATATTGAAGGCGTAAAAGTACTAGGATTACAGGATTTTTAATGATTTTTTGAGGCTATATTTCTAAATAGTTCACCCGATCTTTGGATCAATCCGTTGTGTCCTGTTTCAAGTATTTTTAACTGATGACCCTGTACGTGCCTCAGTAAATGGTTCATGTTTTTAGCCGTGATTATTTTGTCAAATCGGCCTATTATAATGTGTAGTTCTATCTGATGACTGTTGATTATGTCGGCAATGTGGTGCATATCAAATTTAAACCGCCTGAATACTACCCATGAATAGTAAACCCTCTTTCTTTTTTCTTCAGAATCCATTTGAGACTGTGCAAAGCGCATTACCCCTTTGTCAATAAGTCGAAGAGCACCTGCAAAATGAACGATTGACAGAAATCGGCCTGGTTTTGTGATCATACTTTTGAAAAGGCTCCTGAATGCAACCGGGTAGGTGGCAAGGCTGTACCAAAAATTGGTTTTGATGCCGTCCGGGGCCATCAGATAAATGGCTATTATTTTAGAAGCAAATGCTTCCAGACTCGCCAGGGCAAATTTGCCTCCCAGACTGAAACCCATCAGGCTAAATCTGTCGATTTGATTCTCCTTCAGAAAGCGCTCAAGCAATGCTTTCCATTCTGCTTTGGAGATTGGGGTTTCACCATTGGGCCACTCACTTTTACCGTGAAAAAAAAGATCAAATGAATAAAGCGTAAACTGGGTACCTAATTCATCCACCAGGGAATCGAAAGCTTGATGATTCTGACCAAACCCATGAAAAGAGAGTAAGGGAGTTGGTCCAGAGCCGGCTTTTAAATAACCCAGAACTATATTTTGATGTTCAAATAGGTAATATCCTGAATGCATTTGGGCAAATATGACAAAACATGAGGGGATGACTTACCAAAACTAATCCAATTTAAAATAAATTGATCCCTCATCCCGACTATCCACTTGAAGCGAACGCAACAAGGAGATTATGGCGATGGAGTTGACCATGCAAGAACTGAAGCAAAACACATTTCTGAAGGAGAAAGACAAACTGTTAGGGTTTATCCGGGGCAGGGTGTCTACAGTGGAAGAGGCGGAGGATATCCTTCAGGATGTGTTTTACCAGTTTGTGGCTGGATTTGACACCATTGATTCTTTGGATCGCGTAACCTCCTGGCTTTACGCAGTTGCCCGTAATAAAATTATTGATCGATACAGACGTGATGCCTCCAGGCCAAAACGGACTGACTTTTCACATTCAAGCGGTTTTAATGAAGATGGACCGCTGACACTGCAAGAAATTTTACCTGATCTGGACAATTCTCCTGAATCAATGTTGCTGAAAGAGGCCATATGGGATGAGATCACGGATGCCCTGGATGAGTTGCCGAAAGCGCAACGGGAGGTATTTATTCAAAATGAAATTGAAGAGCGCAGTTTTCGGGAGTTGGCGGAAGAGGAAGGTGTTTCTATCAACACCCTACTGTCGCGGAAACGATATGCCATACTGAGTTTGCGCAAGCGGCTTCAGCAATTTTATGATGATCTAATGAACGACAATTGAACTTAATAATAATGATATGAAACGAGGAAGTTGGATTTTGAAAATGGTGCTGCTGGGGATACTGGGAATAAGCATCGTTGGTTTAATTACGCAAGTGTTGTGGAATTGGTTGGTGCCAGTATTGTTTGCGGGGCCGCTGATTACTTTTTGGCAGGCATTGGGCCTTTTGCTGCTCTCTAAGATTTTGTTGTGGCCATTGAGTAAACGGCACAGCGCGGGTAAAAGCAACTATTGGAAGCAGAAGTGGAGCGGTATGACAGACGAGGAGAAAGCACTTTTCCGTCAAAAAATGAAAAACAAGTGTGGATGGGGAAGTGCCACGGAGCCAGTCAAGAACACAGAGCAGTAGGATTTTACAAATTTTTCTAAAAAATATTAACAAACAATAAACCTTCTTTTCAGCGCTTCGTTATTAGCCACAGAAAACCAAGGAAACTTTTAATATGTTTAAAGTTTCCGTAGTTTTGCGGCCCATTATGGAAGTGACAGACACAAAAAGTAAGATTTTAAAGGGTGCGGAGGAGCTTTTCATGCGCTATGGCATAAGGAGTGTTTCCATGGATAACATTTCCAGCCATATAGGGGCCTCCAAAAAAACTTTGTACCAGTATTTTAAGGATAAGGATGAGATGGTCTATTCTGTCGCTGAAGCTCACATTACCAGGGACATAGCCGATATGAATGCGGTAGCGAGCAAAGCAAAGGATGCCATAGAAGAAATAGTTATGATGTCTTCCTGCTTGCGTGAAAATTTGCGCAACATGAATCCATCGCTGCTTTTTGACCTGCAGAAATACCATCACCAAGCCTGGAATTTGTGGGTTGACCACAAGACCAACTATATCAAAAAGCGAATTGAGCGTTCCATTGATCAGGGAAAATTAGAAGGCACCTTCAGACCAGAACTGAATACAGAGATAATTGCGATCATGCGGATGGAGACCATCCAGATTGCGTTTGACCCTGCATTGTATCCTTCAGAGAAGTTTGCCCTGGCTGATGTGCAGATGCAGCTATTTGAACATTTTATCTATGGACTTTTTACCGAAAAGGGGAAAAAGCTATATGAAAAGCACAAGAAGAAATTGATAGCAAAGGAAAATTCCACACAATTATGACACGATTATATCTTATACCATTTTTTATTCTTACCAGTTGGGCTGCCACAGCGCAAACAACTGTTATGTCTTTGCAAGAGTGTATTACTTATGCGATAGAGAATAATCAAAATGTTAAGAATGCTCAATTGAGTTTAGATATTTCGCGTTACCGGGTGGGCGAGATACTTGCAGATGGTTTGCCGCAATTGAGTGCCAATGCAGATCTTGGATATAATTTCAAGGTACCCACCTCATTTATTCCAGCCGAATTTTTTGGTGGAGAACCAGGTACGTTTTCGCCTGTTCAATTTTCTCCAGCTTACAATGGCAGTGCAGGAATAGACCTTAGTCAAATGATTTTTGACGGATCCTATTTTGTTGGCCTGAAAGCCTCACGAACCTATACTGACCTTTCCAGAAAAGATAAGATTAAATCTGAAATAGATGTGATAGAGGCGGTTTCAAAAGCCTATTACCTGGCCCTTGTCAACCATGATCAACGCGAGTTAATTGACAAAAGCTACAGTCGGTTGGATACCTTACTTCAGGATACAAGAGCAATGTTGGAGGCAGGATTTGCCGAGCAGATTGATGTAGACAGAATTTTAGTTCAATTCAACAATATAAAAGTAGAGAAGGAAAATTTTGAAAAGACATTAGAGTTGAGCTATGCTTTGTTAAAATTTCAAATGGGTATGGATATCAATGCGCCATTGGAATTGAAAGATAGAATAAGTGATATTCAATTTGAAGTTTTGGAGCCTGACTATGGTGCTGGATTCAATTATAACGATCGCATTGAATTCTCTACACTACAAACCAACTTTGATTTAGTAAGTCTTGATATCAAGAACACTCAGGTTCGATATCTGCCTAAGATAGACTTGTATGGCCGGTATGGGGCAAGCACCGGAGCAGGGTCTTTCTCTGATCTAATGGCTTTTGGTGATCGTTGGTTTGGATTAGGCGTAGTGGGCATGAGATTGAATGTTCCAATTTTTGATGGCTTGAGGAAGAGCAGGCAGATACAACAGAAAAGACTACAATTACAGCAAATTGAAATCAGTCAGGACCAGTTGCAGAAAAATATCGATGTTGAAATTCAGCGGGCAACAACTAACCTAAAGAAGAATATTGATAATATGATTGCACAAAGGGAGAACATGGAGTTGGCGGAGAATGTGTATAACGTGACCAAAATCAAATATGAGGCTGGCGTTGGATCAAACACAGACGTGATCAATGCAGATAGCTCCTATAAAGAGGCCCAAACCAATTACCACAGTGCAGTTTACAATGCCCTTGTTGCTAAAGTAGATTTAGAAAAGGCTTACGGAAAATTATTAGACAAGAAATGAAATACTCACAATACATGAAGACGAAATATATATACCCTGCAATTCTTTTAGTCGCTGCGGCATGTGGCGGATCAGAAGGAGATAAGAATCTGGAAGCCAAGAAGGCAGAGCTGGATAAAGCACGAACACAACTTCAGGAAGTAAAAGGAAAAATTACTGAACTTGAAAAAGAGATCAGTCTACTGGATCCTGAATTTGCGCGTCAAAACACTAAAGCAATTTTAGTTTCTACGTTCATCGCAGAAAAAAAACCTTTTGAGCACAAAGTGGAAGTAAGGGGTGCGGTTGAGTCCAGGCGCAATGTGTATCTGAGTGCCCAGATTGGTGGCGAGATCAAGAAGATCAACGTAATTGAAGGGCAAAAAGTGAGTCAGGGTCAAACCTTGATAGAGCTGGATGCAGAAGTAATACGCAAATCCATTGCTGAACTGAAAACCGGACTTGAGCTGGCAACTACTGTTTATGAAAAGCAATCCCAACTGTGGGCGAAAAAAATAGGAACAGAAGTACAATACCTGCAAGCAAAGAACAATAAGGAGTCGTTAGAAGGAAAACTTTCTACCGCCTATGCGCAATTGAATCTGGCAATGATCAAGGCTCCCTTTTCGGGAACTGTGGATCAACTGCCTGCGCGAGTAGGAGAAATGGCCAGCCCAGGTGTTCCGTTGGTTCGAATTGTAAGCACAGAGCAAATGTATTTAAAAACTGATGTGTCAGAAAGATTCATTGGTCGCTTTAGTGCTGGTGACAAAGTCGATATTTTATTTCCCTTGGTCAATAAAACCTTGTCTTCTGTGATCTCTTCGGTAGGACAGGTAATCAACGAGGAGAACAGAACATTTGAAGTTGAAATCAAATTGCCTAAAGTCGACTTTGTTGTAAAACCCAATCAAGTGGTGATATTACAACTTCGCGATTACGTTAATGAAAATGCTTTTGCAGTACCTACTCGTTTGATTCAGCAAGATGAAGACGGTCAGTTTATCTACATCGTAGAAAAGAGAGAAAGTGGAACCATTGCCAGAAAGATTCACGTTTCGGCCGGTATATCGTCTGCAAATCAGACGGAGATACTGGAGGGACTGAAAGGTGATGAGCGCATTGTAGATCAGGGCTTTCGCGATCTAACAGAAGGCGTGGAGGTAATGATTGCGGATAAGGCAGTCTTACCTGCAGTAGCAAAGAAATAATTGAACCACCTCATGCAGATATTTTTATGAGTGATAACAAGAAAGATTTTAAAGTTGATAAGGAATTTGGGTTGACCACCCTCGCGATAACCAATCGAACAACCGTTGGGTTTCTGGCTTTTCTTATCGCAGTGATGGGTATCTTAACCTACATCAACTTGCCCAAGGACAGTTATCCTGAAATTAAGCAGCCTATAGTTTATATCGGCACGCCCTATCCTGGTAACTCTCCCATAGACATGGAGAACCTGGTGACTAGGGAGATTGAAAAAGAAATCAACACGATCTCAGAAGTGGATAACATTAAATCCACCTCAGTTCAGGATTACTCAACCATCATCGTAGAGTTCAACACAGATACCAAGGTGGAAGATGCGCTTACCAAGGTAAAAGATGCCGTTGACCGCGCGAAGCCAGAGCTGCCTGATGACCTTCCCAGTGATCCAAATGTATTCGAACTTAACTTTTCAGAGTTTCCTATTTTGAACATTAACCTGTCAGGTAACTATTCTTTAGAGCAACTCAAAGACTATGCAGAATACCTTGAAGATGAAATTGAAGGCATCACTGAAATTTCGAAAGTAGAAATCAGGGGAGTGGATGAGAAGGAAGTAAAGATCAAAGTCGATCCTTACGATCTGGAAGCTCGCAAACTGAATTTTTCTGATATTGAAAACGCCATTAAAGCTGAAAACGTGACGCTTTCTGGTGGTAATATTTTGGATGACGGCATTCGTAGAACGTTGCGTGTGGTCGGTGAGTTCACCAATCCCAAGCAGCTGCAGGATGTAATTGTGAAGCATGAGAAGGGCAACATCGTTTACCTGAGAGATGTGGCCACCATTGAGTTTGATTATGTGGAAACGAAAAGCTATGCTCGTCTTGCGAAAAAGCCTGTGGTGATGGTAGACGTAATTAAGCGAAGTGGCCAAAACCTGTTGAATGCCACTGACAAGGTAAATGCAGTACTTGCCAAGGCAAAGGCGGAAGTTTTTCCAGCTGACCTTAACATAAGCATTACCAATGATCAATCGTCATTTACCAAAGAAATGGTAAGCAGTTTGGAGAATAACATCATCTCCGGTGTGATTGTGGTGGTTGGCGTTTTAATGTTGTTCCTGGGTACACGCAATGCCTTGTTTGTAGGTATCGCCATTCCATTATCGATGCTGTTGTCATTTTTGGTGTTGGGTGCGATGGGTTATACCATCAACATGATGGTATTGTTCGGTATGATCATGGCACTTGGTATGTTGGTGGATAATGGAATTGTGGTAGTAGAGAACGTGTATCGACTTTATGAAGAAGGTTATGACTTGTTGAGTGCAGCAAAATTGGGTGTTGGCGAAATTGCCTGGCCAATTATCGCCTCTACTGCAACTACACTGGCAGCCTTTTTACCTTTGGCCATGTGGCCGGGAATTATGGGAGAGTTCATGAAGTACCTTCCGATCACATTGATAGTAGTGTTGTCCTCCTCCTTGTTTGTAGGATTGGTGATTGTGCCAGTGATTGCTTCCATCTCGATGAAGCATGAAAGCGACTCTGTTATTGACAAAAAGAAAATGTGGAAGCGTGTAGCCATTTACATTGGCTTGGGCGCTTTGATAATCCTCTTGCAGGTATATTGGATTGGCAATATATTCATTGCCCTGGCTTTGCTTACCTTATTGAATGTGTATGTTTTTGTACCAGCATCGCACAAGTTCCAGCACAGCTACTTGCCAAGGCTTGAATCAAGTTACTCCAGACTGGTTGAGTTTGCACTTAGAGGAAAGAACCCACGCAGGTTTTTTGGTGGTGCTGTAGCTTTGTTATTCATTTCAATTGCGTTGATGGTTGTATTTCCCCCTAAGGTGCTCTACTTCCCCGTCAATGTGCCAAAGTACATCAACGTCTTTATTGAGTACCCTGTCGGCACCGACATTGAGGAAACTGACAGGTTTACCCGCATGATAGAAGACAAAGTGATTGAATTGGTAAAACCTTATGATAAAATTGTTGAATCGGTAATTGGAAACGTAGGGCAAGGTACTGGCGATCCCAACGATCCATCCAACATCGGTCAGGCAGACACACCTAACAAGGCCCGGATTACCGTTAACTTTGTCGATTTTAAATACCGCGATGGTATTGATACCAATACCATTCTGGATGAAGTACGCAATGGCATTCAAGGATATCCTGGTGTAACTGTGACTGTCGATAAGAATGCGGATGGTCCGCCTACAGGAAAGCCCATCCAGATTGAGCTTTCAGGAGATGACTATCTGACACTTACCAAAGTGGCGGAAGACATGAAAAAGACCATCAATGAATCTGGAATACCGGGTATTGAAAAACTCAAAACTGATTTGGAGACGGGTAAACCTGAGCTGATTGTAAACATAGATCGTGAAAAGGCGAGAAGATTTGGTTTGTCAACTTATTCGGTAGCCAACGAAGTGCGTACTTCTCTTTTTGGAAAAGAAATTTCAAAGTACAAACAAGGTGAGGACGATTATAAGATACAGTTGCGCCTGGATGATAAGTATCGTTATGATATAGATGCTTTGATGAATAAGAGCATCACTTTCCGTGATCAGACAAGCGGCAGAATTGCTCAAGTTCCTATTTCGTCTGTAGCCAAAGCCGAGCTTACTTCTACTTATGGTTCCGTAAAGAGAAAAGATTTAAAGCGCATGATCACAATCACTTCAAACGTATTGAGTGGATACAATGCAACGGAAATCAATGATCAGATAAAACTATTGTTGGTTGACTTTAAAATGCCTCCAGGATATGCCTTTAAATTTGGTGGGGAACAGGAAAAACAAGCAGAAGAGTTCAGCTTTTTGGGCGGTGCTTTGTTGCTGGCCGTATTCCTAATCTTTCTCATCATTGTAGCGCAGTTCAATAAAATTACAGCGCCTTTAATTATCATGACATCGGTTGTATTCAGTACCATAGGTGTGTTCCTTGGTTTGCTGATATTCCGAATGGACTTTGTGGTGATTATGACCATGATTGGAATTATCTCCCTGGCAGGTGTGGTAGTAAACAATGCCATCGTGTTGATTGACTTTATCGAGTTGAAGAAAAAGAGAATGAGGGAAGAGATGGGAGTGGAGCGCTTGCCAATGGATCAGGTAATAAAAGCCATTGCTGAAGCAGGTAAAACACGTCTGCGTCCTGTGTTGTTGACTGCCATTACTACCGTGTTGGGACTGATTCCATTGGCAGTGGGTATCAACATCGATTTTATCAAGTTTTTCCAAACCTATGATGCAGACTTCTACATTGGGGGCGATAGCGTGATGTTCTGGGGACCTTTATCCTGGACAATCATCTATGGACTTACGTTTGCAACCTTCCTTACGCTGGTAGTAGTACCTGCCATGTACCTGTTGGTAGAGAAAGTGAACAGAAGGTTGGGTATTAGTTAATCTTGAATTCGAAAACCATTATGACCGCATCTTTGTTCACATCAGAGATGCGGTCTTTTTTTAAATGAAAGCACAAAAACTATTTATGGTCTTTATTTTCGCATTGCTTTTTTTGGCGATTGATTACTACGTTTTTCAGGCCGTATTACTGGTAAGTAAAAACTGGACCGAGACTTGGAAGACAGTCTTTCGCTATTCCTTCTGGGTTCCCACGCTGCTTAGCATCGCAGCTTTGATCTGGTGGGCTTTTTATAATCCCTATGTTTATAGCGCTACTTTGCGCAATTGGGTAATCACCGGGCTCTTTACAGTGTATTTTTCAAAAATATTTGCTGTGCTCTTTCTATTTGCTGAAGACCTGCAACGTGGCGTGCGGTATGTTGCTTCACTATTTAGTAGTAGTAAACCTGCAGGTTTACCCGGTACGCCTATTCCAAGATCTGAGTTCCTTTCTCAGGCTGCTTTGGTAGCTGCTACAGTCCCTTTTGGCGCTTTCACTTACGGGATCATCTCGGGAGCACATGATTACAGGGTTAAAAGGCTGACAGTGGCGCTTCCTAATCTTCCCAAAGCTTTTGATGGATTAACCATCGGCCAATTGTCAGACATACACTCCGGAAGCTTCTTCAATAAGACAGCTGTTAAAGGAGGCGTGGAAATGTTGCTAAAAGAAAAACCTGATGCAATCTTTTTTACGGGAGATTTAGTGAACAATAAATCGGATGAAGTAAAAGACTATATAGATGTTTTTGACAAAGTGAGGGCGCCAATGGGTGTCTACTCCGTTACAGGAAATCACGACTACGGTGATTACCATAAGTGGAATAGCGCTAATGCCAAAGCGCAAAATTTCCAGGACTTAATTCGGGCGCATAATGAGTTGGGATTTGATTTGTTGATGAACGAACACCGATGGTTAGAAACAGGTGGTGAAAGGATTGCCATTATTGGAAATGAAAATTGGGGTGCAGGACGCTTTTCAAAATACGGACAATTGAACAAGGCTTATCAAGGTACTGAAGAAGCACCAGTGAAATTATTGCTAAGTCATGACCCGAGCCATTGGGACGCCCAGGTAAGGAAGCAGTACAAAGACATTGATGTGATGTTTGCCGGTCATACGCATGGGTTTCAGTTTGGTGTTGAGATAGGCGGCTTTAAGTGGAGTCCTTCCCAATATATTTATAAGCAATGGGCAGGGCTCTATAAAGAAGACAATCAATACCTGTATGTGAATCGCGGCTTTGGATTTCTGGGTTATCCAGGCAGAATAGGGATTCCGCCAGAAATCACTATTGTAACATTGAAACGTGCTTAGAGGTGACCCAGGTAACTGGAAGGTGTTTTTCCTGTTACTTTTTTGAAGGCCCTGTTAAAGTTGGATAGGTTGTTGAATCCGGATTGAAAACAAATGTCTTGTATGCTTAGGTCTTTATCAATGAGTAATCTACAAGCATTGCTCACCCTCACCTCATTGAGAAAATTGGTATAGGTTTTTCCAGTTCGGGTTTTGAAGTAACGGCAAAATGCCTCAACTGTAAGATTAGCTACTTTGGCGACCTCCTCTATATATACCTTTCGGTGGCTTTCTTTTAATGTAAATTGAAGAATATCATCCATGCGCTTCCCCTCGTGACTGGTGTACGATTCAAAAGGTGCGCCTACACTTAGATTTCTATATTCTGTAGTTTCTGAAAGAATCTTTATGATCTTAAAAAAGGTAATGAGTTTTTCAATTCCAAGTTGATCTGGAAGGATCTTCAACAAGGATATGACTTCTGTCTGACTGGTTCCATTTATTTTTAACCCGCGAGCTGCTTTTTCCACCAGCTTCCTTGTGGCCTCCATTTCCTCCAATTGCCAAAAATCTTCACCTACGTATATCTCATCAAAAAAGACAGAAAGTGAAACGGCCTCCAGATTTTCATTCAATTCATAATAAGGTGCGTCATTTTTAAAAACGTGTGCTTGCTTACTGCCGATAACGTACAAGTCTCCAGGATTGAATCTTCCTACATAATCTCCAGCAATCAGTGTACCCTCGCTTTTTTCGATCCACATGATTTGCATTTCGACATGTTGGTGCAGTTTGTCATAAAAGTGGGGTAACCTATCCCTTTGGATTCTGAAGGCCTCCTTCCGCGTATGTGGAACTTGAAATGTAACGACTTTCATAACATATTTTGATGAGTGATTTACCTCATATAAATGAATTTAGGTCAAAATAATATTAAAACTCATTATTTTACGTATCCGGTCACATCCCTACATGACCTTATCTTTGCTACGGAATTTAACTAATTATCAATTATGGGCATTAAATGGAATGGGGTATTTCCTGCTTTAACTACAAAATTCACCCAAGATCACCGATTGGATTTTCCGCTTTTTGAAAAAAACCTGCATGCACAACTGGAAGCCGGGGTAGAAGGGGTTATCCTTGGTGGCACCCTGGGAGAGTCGAGTGTGCTTACGAATTCAGAGAAATTTGAACTGGTGAAGTTCACAGTTGAGAAAGTGGGAGGAAAAGTACCTGTAGTGATGAACATCGCAGAAGGCAGCACCGCAGAAGCAGTGAATCAGGCCCATCAAGCAGAAAAAAATGGAGCAAAAGGACTGATGATGTTGCCTCCCATGCGATATAAATCGGATCACAGGGAAACCGTTGCGTTTTTCAGTGCGGTGGCAACCGCTACTTCATTGCCAATCATGATCTATAACAACCCGGTAGATTATAAAGTGGAAGTAACACTGGATATGTTCGCAGAACTAACTCAACATAAAAACATCCAGGCAATAAAGGAATCTACCCGTGATGTATCTAATGTTACCAGGTTAATCAACCAGTTTGGTGATCGTTATAAGATTTTGTGTGGCGTTGATACCCTGGCGCTTGAAGAATTGGTTTTAGGTGCTCATGGATGGGTAGCTGGGCTTGTTTGCGCTTTTCCAAAAGAGACAGTTGCCGTGTACCGATTGGTGAAAGAGGGTAAACTTGATGAAGCATTAAAAATTTACCGATGGTTTCTGCCTTTACTGGAATTGGATATTCACGCTAAGCTGGTGCAGTATATTAAATTGGCTGAAGCAGAAACAGGAATAGGATCAGAACATGTGCGGCCACCTCGCCTTCCATTAATAGGTGAAGAAAGGGATCGAGTACTCAATATCATCCGCAATGGAATTAAAAACAGGCCTTCTTTGTAAGTAGTATATAGAGCAAGCATAAGTAAATGGAATTGACTTAGTTGTTAATTCCTTTTATCAATATTGATGCGACTTACTCAAAGAAATAGAATTAACTTGAAATTCAATCAATAAATCCATAGCCATGTCATTCAAAGATGCTACCCTTATAGAAGTTGATTCAGCGGTTCACGAAGCACATATCGCTTTTCTTTCTTACAAAAATTTCAGTGGAAAAAAACGTGCTGAATTTCTTCGTGCCATCGCTGACGAAATTGAAGCGCTGGGCGATGAACTGGTGAAGACAGCCATGAGCGAAACGGCTTTGCCTGAAGCCAGGATAATCGGAGAAAGAGGAAGAACGACCGGTCACTGCCGCATGTTTGCAGATTACATTCAAGAAGGCTCCTGGGTGGAGGCCCGGGTTGACACCGCCTTACCTGACAGAGCCCCGGCACCAAAGCCGGACATTAGGAAAAAGATGACGGCATTGGGACCAGTAGTAGTTTTTGGAGCAGCTAATTTTCCTTTGGCCTATTCTACAGCGGGTGGCGATACTGCTTCTGCGTTGGCAGCGGGTTGCCCAGTTATTGTAAAAGCACATCCTGCGCATGCAAAAACTTCAGAGCTGGTGGCAGGAGCCATCCTGAAAGCAATGTCAAAGACGGGTATGCCAAAAGGTGTATTCCAACACTTGCACGGTGCAGGCTTTGAAGTAGGTCAGGCATTGGTAAAACATCCCAATACAAAGGCGGTTGGTTTTACCGGATCATTTGCCGGTGGTAAAGCATTGTTTGATTTGGCTAATCAGCGCCCTGTTCCCATTCCGGTATTTGCTGAAATGAGCAGCATTAATCCTATCGTATTGCTCCCCAACTCGCTAAAAAAGAATTTCGAAAGTACGGCCAGTATGCTGGCGGCTTCTATGGTACTGGGTGTAGGTCAATTTTGTACAAACCCGGGTCTAATTTTAGCCGTAGAAGATGATGGATTGAATCAATTCATCAAACACCTATCCGGTGCGCTTAGTAAGTCACTTCCCGCTGAGATGTTGCATCCAGGCATTGCCAATAATTATGTAAAACGAATGGCAGAGGCACTTTCTCAAAAGGGCGTAAAGTTGGAAGTGCAGTCTGAAGCGGAGTCGAAAGTAGGAGACAAAAATCAAGGAAGACCTACGCTGGCGTCCGCCCCTGCATCTGAGTTTTTGAAAAACCCGGCACTTGCTGAAGAGGTGTTTGGTCCATTTTCTTTGATCATCCGATGCAAGGATATGGGTGAACTCAACTCGGTAGTGAGTCACCTGCATGGTCAGCTTACCGCTACCATCATCGGTGATGAAGAGGAAATAGCCAAAGCAAGTAACATCACCAATACACTGATAGATAGGGCCGGCCGATTAATTATCAACGGTGTACCCACTGGAGTAGAAGTTTGCCCTTCTCAAAATCACGGTGGTCCGTTTCCTGCTACTACGGATAGCAGATTTACAGCTGTGGGTACAGATGCCATCAAAAGGTTTGCCCGCCCTGTTTCCTTTCAAAATTTTCCTGATTCTCTTTTGCCTGATGAACTGAAAAATAAAAATCCTCTCGGTATCTGGAGAATTGTGAATGGAGAGATGACACAAAAAGGCTGGTAGAAATGCTTTTTATTAGTTCTGCTGATATTGAAAAGTATACGCATTACCCTGCCCTCATAGAGGGGTTGAAGTTGGCATTTGAAAAGCAGTATAAAATTCCTAAAAGACATCATCATCAATACCCCAATCCCAAGGAGGGTGTGGAATCTACACTGCTGCTTATGCCAGCCTGGGATGATGGCGAAAACCTTGGTGTCAAGGTGGTCAATGTATCTCCCAATAACAGCAGCCACGGTTTACCTACTATCCAGGGAAACTATTTACTTTTTGATCTTCAGACCGGTACTCCGAAAGCTGTTTTCGATGCCAAAATGCTGACCAATAAAAGGACAGCCGCTGCCTCTGCTTTGGCTTCAAGATTTCTCTCCAGAAAAGATGCCAGTTGTTTGTTGATGATTGGGAATGGTTCCCTGGCGCCAGAGTTGATCAAAGCCCATGTAACAGTACGACCCATTACAAAAGTTTATCTATGGGGAAGAAACTTTGAAAAATCTGAATTGCTGGCAAAACAATTGGCTGTATTGGGAATAGCCATCACCCCGGTAAAAGACTATATATCCTACGTTCAGCAAGCTGATATCATTTCCTGTGCTACCTTAAGTGCAACACCTTTTATTTTTGGGGAAAATCTCAAAGCCGGGCAGCATTATGATTTGGTGGGTGCTTACAAACCAGACATGCGTGAGGCGGATGATACTTTTATTTCAAGGGTGAGCATCCACGTAGATAACTATGAAGGTGCCACTACAGAGACAGGCGACCTGGTTATACCGTTGAGTGAAGGTGTGATAACCCGGACACAAATTGTTTCCGAGATGTTTGAGCTGTGTCGCTCAGAAAGAGTGGGAAGAGAAAGCGACACAGAGATTACATGCTTCAAGTCAGTAGGACATGCGCTCGAAGATTTAGTAGCCGCACAACTCGTTTATGATAACTATAGAAAACAGAAACTGGTTGACAATAAATGAAATTATAAGCGGGTCATCATTTGACCAGAACATTTAATATGAGAAAAACATTTTTTTGTATAGATGCGCATACGTGTGGTAATCCTGTACGCGTAGTGGCAGGGGGCGGACCAATATTGCAAGGTGCCAACATGAGTGAAAAGCGCCAACATTTTTTAAAAGAGTTTGATTGGATACGTAAGGGGCTGATGTTTGAACCGCGCGGTCATGACATGATGAGTGGAAGCATTCTATATCCACCATCTGATCCTGAAAATGATATTGGTGTATTGTTTATTGAAACCAGCGGCTGCCTGCCTATGTGTGGACATGGCACCATAGGTACGGTTACCATCGCCATAGAAGAAGGTCTTGTCACTCCTAAAGTGACTGGTAAGTTGAGGCTGGAAACACCGGCAGGGCTTGTACTTATTGAATACAAACAGGAAGGAAAAAAGGTGAAGTCCGTTAAGCTAAGAAACGTTAAAGCATACCTTGCTGCAGAAAATATTACGGCTGATTGTCCAGATCTGGGTGAGCTAACTTTTGATGTTTCTTATGGAGGTAATTTTTATGCGATAGTGGATGTTCAGAATAACTTCAAGGGAATAGAACACTACACTGCCGATCAATTGATCAGTTGGAGTAGGGCGCTTCGTAAAAATATAAATGCTAAGTATCAGTTTGTTCATCCAGACAACCCTACCATCAAAGGCTGCAGTCACATTCTCTGGACTGGCAAGACCATTGATCCAGGAGCTACAGCACGCAACGCAGTGTTTTATGGAGATAAAGCAATAGACCGTTCACCCTGTGGTACAGGCACATCAGCACGACTTGCACAATGGTATACCCATGGAAAATTAAAACAAGGAGAACCCTTTGTTCATGAAAGCATTATTGGCTCCCAATTCATCGGAAGGGTGGAAGAAGTTACGGAACTTCATGGTAAACCAGCCATTGTACCCAGCATTGAAGGTTGGGCCATGGTGACTGGCTACAACACCATCGTCATTGATGATGACGATCCTTATGCACATGGTTTTCAGGTGATCTAGCAATTGGTATTATGACAAAAATAGGCGTTATCGGTGGAGGGATTATTGGGTTGTCCACCGCGTATTACCTGACGCAGGCAGGTCACCATGTAACCATTTTGGAAAAGGGAGATTTACAAACTGGTTGTTCGCTGGGAAATGCAGGTATGATCGTACCCAGTCATTTCATCCCGTTGGCAGCACCGGGAATGATATCCAAAGGCATAAGGTGGATGTTCAATTCCAACAGTCCGTTTTATGTGAAGCCAAGACTGAGCGCTGAGCTTTTGCGCTGGGGTTATCTGTTTTATAAACATGCCAACAAGACACATGTGGATGCAGCTATCCCAGCATTAAAGGAACTGAGTTTTTTCAGCAAAGCCATGTATCAACAGTTGGCCAAAACACTTCCTTTCGACTTTGGGTATCATGAAAGAGGATTGTTGATGTTGTATCAGTCTGCAGAAATAGAAAAGGAAGAATTGGAGACAGCTGAAATTGCTAATCACTACGGTGTAGAGGCGCGTGTTTTGTCTGCTGAACAAGTACAGGAACTTGAACCGGATGTGAGGGTAAATGCAAGGGGTGGAGTCTATTTTCCTGGGGATGCACATCTTACCCCGCAAGATCTGGTAAGCAGGATGATAGCTTATCTTAAAAGCAAAGGCGTTACTATCCGCACAGATTGCGAGGTCATTGACTTTAAAATTCAAAACAACCAGATCCAGTCAGTTAATACCAACCTTGGAACTTACGCATTTGATGAAATTGTGCTTGCAACGGGATCATGGTCGGGTAGTGTTGCCAGGCAGCTGGGGCTTTCGCTACCGATGCAAGCAGGAAAGGGATACAGTTTTACACTCGACCATGTTAAAAAGAACATCCGAACTCCATCTATCTTTCTGGAAGCACGCGTTGCGGTTACACCTATGGGTGAAGCTTTGCGCTTTGGTGGTACGATGGAGATAACAGGCAACAATCACAATATTAGCATGAATCGTGTTAAAGGAATTGTGGATGCCATTCCCAGGTATTATCCTGACATGAAAGTGAGTATGCCGCCAAAGGAAGAGGTATGGCATGGATTGCGTCCTTGCTCCCCTGATGGGCTTCCTTATATTGGTAGAAGTAAGAAAGTTCATAATTTGATTTTGGCTACGGGGCATGCTATGCTGGGGATTAGCCTTGGTCCCGGTACGGGCAAAATGATAGCCGACCTGGTGGATCATAAACAGCCCGAAGTGAATTTGAAGCCATTCGATCCGGAAAGGTTTGATTGATAAAACTACGTTTACAGCCTGTATAAGCTTGTTTTTCAGATAAAGGGACTTGTTGCCACAACGCCAGCAGCTATTTTTTCGTAATTTATTCCAACGAAATGCAAGCAATCTCTAATCTCCGACATTATGCTTAAAAGTAACCTGAAACTTGCCATACGGGCATTGCTACGGAAAAAAGTATTCACCCTGATCAATATCGCAGGCTTGGCTGTAGGCATTGCCAGTTGCTTACTCATAGCAATGTTTGTGCAAAATGAATTTTCTTACGACCGTTTTTTTAAGAATGCTGACCAAATCCACAAATTGGTGTTGGAAAGAAAATATCCTGATCACGCCACGTTCTATTCCACCATACCGCATTCCTTCGCCAAAGTGGCGGTAAAAGACTATGCAGAGATTGAAAGTGCAACCCTTTTGGTTGGGCCTTTCCCCAATACAGTCATCTCTTATAAGGATGAAAAAGATGAAAAGAAGGAGTTTGAAGAGAACAAGGTTTTTGCCACCGACAGTAACTTCTTCTCCATTTTCAGTTTTAAGATCATCAAAGGCAATCAAGCTACTTTGTTGCGCAATGCCAATGACATGGTGATGACGGAGCGTACTGCCAAAAGATATTTTGGAGACGAGGACCCAATCGGGAAGGTGATTTCCACTCAATTTGGAGAGTTTAATGTGACGGGTGTGTGCGAAGATGTACCCGACAACTCTCACATGAGATTTGATATACTCGTGTCGTTGCAAACTTTTCCTTTTGTGAACGTAGAAAACTTCACCAGTTTTTCTGCGCACTGCTACTTTAAGCTTGCTCCCGGCACAGATTACAAGGCGTTGGAGGCAAAGCTCCCCCGCATGGTAGACACCTATGCTTCGGCTCAAATAGAACGTGACCTAGGAAAGTCGTGGGAGGACTATAAGAAAGAGGGGAACGGCTACAGGTATTTCCTGCAACCCATTAAATCCATTCATTTGGATCCTACTAATCTGGAAGGAAAGATGGATCCAGGAGGCAACAGCACATCCGTGTACATCATGATTTCGGTAGCCATCCTTATACTTTTTATTGCCTGCATCAATTTTATGAACCTGTCCACAGCGCGTTCTGCTGAACGTGCCAAAGAGGTGGGAGTACGCAAAACCATGGGCTCCTTCAAACGACATTTGGTGTACCAGTTTCTTACAGAGTCTTTTGTGTTGAGTTTGATTGGGGTACTTTTTGCGGTGATGATCATCTATCTCGCACTGCCTTACTTTAATGAGCTCACAGGTAAATCACTTGCATTGGTATTTAATCCTGCTAATATTTTACTATTGCTTTTGCTCACTGCTTTTGTTGGGTTAATGGCTGGGATTTATCCTGCTTTTGTGTTGTCTTCCTTCAATCCTGTGGTGGTGATGAAAGGAAACTTTACCGGGCATCAACAGGGGCAGTGGATAAGAAATGGTTTGGTCATTTTTCAATTCTGGATATCAATCATACTGATGATCGGAACGCTGGTGATACAGCAGCAGATGACGTTCATGCGTGAAAAATCCTTGGGATTTGATAAAGAACAAATGTTAGTGGTAGAAAGGGTGTTTAACCTTGAGCCGCAAATGGCCAAAACCTACATAGAAGAATTAAAAAGAGCTGCTCCATTTGTGGATGCGTCTGGTACCGTTTCGTTGCCTGGCAGGGTAGGAGACTTTTTTGGTATACAATTTCAACCGGAAGGATCATCAGAAATATTGACTACCAAATCCATGGTATTGAGTGACCGGATGCCAGAGGTATTGGGTTTAGAGCTGGTGGATGGAAAATGGTTTTCTGAAGCCACCAATGATTCCCTCTCCCTGGTACTTAATGAATCCGCAGTGAGGGTCATGGGTTTTGATCAGCCCATAGGCAGGAAACTCAATAACATCCGCCAAACACAAGACGGGAATGTTTCTTTGAAATTTACTATTATCGGTATTGTAAAGGATTTCAATTTTCAAACCCTGAGAGATCAGGTAACTCCTCTGGTAATTCAAAGTAATGAAGCCTTTGGAGGCGGAGTCAGTTATGTGTTGGCACGGGTAAAACCAGGTGAAGTACCTCAAGCCATCGAAGCGGCTGAAGCCAAGTGGAGACAACTCGTACCAGAGCAACCATTTAAGTTTACTTTTCTGGATCAGGACATCGATGCCAAATACGAAGCTGACCAAAGAACGGGGAAGTTATTCGCGGTATTTTCCGGTTTAGCCATCTTTGTTGCCTGTATCGGATTGTTTGCCTTGTCTGCTTACACAGCAAGCCTGCGTACCAAAGAGATAGGAATCAGAAAAGTATTGGGTGCGAGTGTAGGAAAGATCCTGGTTCTGCTCTCTAAGGATTTTACTAAAATGATTTTAATTTCTTTTGTAATGGCAATACCCGTAGCGTGGTTGGTGATGGAGAATTGGTGGTTGCAGAATTTTGCCTATCGCATTCGTATAGGTGTTTGGGTGTTTTTATTATCGGGAGGCGCAGCTTTCCTGGTAGCGTGGATTACAGTTAGTTTCCAGTCTGTGAAGGCGGCAATAAAAAATCCTGTCCAGTCGCTACGTAGCGAATAGAACAGGATTATGGGGAGAGGCGGACGATCCCGACTCTTTATCTTTTACTACTAGCGTCTGTATCCACCACCACCGCTTCCACCGCGGTCTTCTTTGGGTCGCGCTTCGTTCACAACCAGATTTTTGCCCATGAAATCATGGCCGTTTAATTCTGTGATTGCTCTGCGGGCAGCGTCATCGTCTTTCATTTCCACGAAACCAAATCCTCGGCTTCTCTGGGTAAATTTGTCCGTGATAATTTTTGCTGAATCGATTTCACCGTACTCTGCAAAAAGCGCCTTGAGTTCTTCTTCTGTTGCCTTCCAGGGAATGTTGGCTACGTAAATGTTCATCTGTGTTGAGAAATTAAGTTACAATTATTAAAGGCTAACTTCATTTATCGGATTAAGGTTACAATGTGTATCACCTCAATAAGGTAATTATGAGTTTCGCCTAAACAAAGGTATAATAATTTTTGTGAATTCCTTTTCTTATAAAAAAGGCCAAAAAGTGCTTTAAAGGCACTTTTAGGATTGATAGGAGGTATTTTTGGCAATAAAATTGTGCAGATTTTGGCCTGCCATCGTCCTTATCTTTTGTTTCATAAAAGGCGACCATCCCAAAAGAATCCCCGAGATGCCAAGTGCCATTTTACTCCACTTCCAAAGATCAAAGCTATCGGTGTGTCGGATTATTCTTCCGTCTTTGAATTCAAATTCAGCCTTTATTGCGTTGTGAACCAGTCGGCCAGTTTTGGAAAAGGTGTACTCAGCCTCCCAATGGCAACTGCCTCTGTCATCATGGGCTGTTACATTAGAAAAAGTAATCTTCAAATCGGTAGAAGCAGCCACCAACATGTGCCACATCGCTTTGGCTTGTTGCCCATGCAGATGGGGGAATACCGGATCACTAAAATGAACCTCATGGTGATAACACTTTTGCATAGCCTCCCAGTCCTTGTTTTGAAATGCCTGGTAGAAATTTTTGATCACTTGCGCGTTATCCATTGTTGTGTTTTAGATGAAATTCAAAAATATCCGGCCGTGCGTAATGACCAATGACATCAAAATCCATTTTTGATTTAACCACTTCTCGATGGTCAATGTCTGCATATAAGATCCCTTCTTCGCTGAATAGCGGGCCGGCCAATACTTGGCCCAAAGGGGAAATGATAACGCTACCTCCACTACACATCAGTGAAGGTAGATCGGCTACTTCTTTTTGCAAAGCTTCAGGGTATTGAGCTTTGGTCACATACTGGTTGCACCCCAATACATAACACCTTCCCTCACAGGCAATGTGTTCCAGTGTTGCCTGCCAGCTTTGGCGGCAGTCTGCAGTAGGTGCCAGGTAAACTTCAATACCTTGTTGATAGAGTGCCATACGCGCCAGGGGCATATAATTTTCCCAACAGATCAAACCTCCCATTTTGCCATGAGTGGTATTGAATACTTTCAGGTCTTTGCCGTCTCCTTCACCCCAAATGATGCGTTCAGCTGCTGTAGGTTTTATCTTACGGTGTTTGCCCAGCAGCTCGCCTTGAGGAGAAAAGTAAAGCAGGGAACAATACAAGGTATCACTGATGGTGTCTTTTTCGGTAACACCAAGGATCAAAAATGCTTTTGCTTCTTTGGCAATTTTAGCCAGCTCATCTACATCAGGTCCGGGTACTTCAATGGCATTTTCCCAGTAAGTAAGAAAAAGCTCGCGTCCTTCGGGACTGCGGCTGCCTACCACCGTACCAAAGGACAAACCTCTTGGATAGCCGGGGATGAATACTTCCGGGAAGAGAATGAGTTCAGCCTTTTGCGCGGCTGCCTCCCGGGTAAGTACCCTTATCTTTTCAATGGTTTTTTTCTTGTCAAAGAGGTGAGGGGCCGCCTGAACAACGGCCACTTTGTAATGGAACATACTGAGGTTGTTTTCAAAGCAAGATAACGAGCTTCGTTACTGAAAACAACCGAGGTTGGTCCTGCTAATAAGCGCGGTCTATGGACCCTGATCCATATACCTTTTTGGTAACCTTTTTGGTGTTGCCTTTGTGTTTTATGGCACCACTGCCCATTACATAGGCATCCATGGTTTCGTTTACTTTTATTTCCACAATGCCGCTGCCACCAACTTTTACAGTGGCATTATCCAGTTCGCAGTTGAATGCATTGATGCTTCCAGTCCCGCTCAGTGAAATTTTGTTGGTAGTAGCATAACCTTTCAAAGCCAGTATGCCCGATCCGCTTACTTCTGTGGTAAGTTTTTTGCCTTTTACATCTATGTCCATCGATCCGCTACCGGTGAGTGACAATTCCAAATCATCGGAGGCGATTGAGTTCTCAGAGATGATTCTTCCCTTTCCGTTCACTTGTAGTACGTTGATGTCTTTCATACTCACATAAACTTTCATGGTAGGGTTGAGTTTGATGTCGTCAATTTTGGCCCAAAGACTTTTGTTGGGCGCATCGGGTTTGCGCTCTACATTGATCATCAATATGCCATCCTCCACTTTGATTTCTGTGGCTTCGTAGATCTCCATGAGGGCTTCTACCTTCACTTCTTGTTTGTTGGTCTGTTTTAAGTAAACTGTATAATTGGAGTTGACATAAATACTTTTGAATTCAGGCAGTTCCAATGTTTTTTTGGTGACTTGCGCAAAAGTTGCAGTAACAGCCATTAAAGTAAGCAATACAATAGGTAACGTTCTCATAGGTATTCGCGTGGTTATTCAAGGTGCAAGTAAGCAGAATATGGCGATAAACTGGAATTTACTTGGCTGAAGGGCCCATAGACTCGATCAAAAAACTTTATCCGGGTTAAGCTAACGACTGAAGTGCACATCAAAGTAAAAGATCACTGCAATGGTGCTTGGTCCTATTCACCGGGGTGTGGGGTTGCATGCTCCATGGTGCCAGGGTTCACTTCCGATGGTACGAGCAGCGGGTGAAAGGATACTTGGTTGTCCACCGAAAGATATAAGTTCGGTGGACTATCGCTTGTTTTTAAAGATATAGCGGAATATGAATACAAAAGCCACCAATCCTATGAACATGACCACCAAAACGGAAGGACTTACCAGATCTACTGCATGCATTTTTTAGAACCTAATTCGTGCCTGCAATTTAACATCATTCATCGAATTGCCCTCTATCGTTTCACTCCCTGAGCCGATTGTTTCCCGGCCTTCATATTGAATACGGGACCATTTTAACCACAAGTCAATTTTTCTGGCCAGTTCATACCGGATCATGGCATAACTGCGTATACCTAATCCGTTGTAAAAGGGGAATGAATAGGCCAGCCACACATCTTTTTCAAAAACGTATTGGCGGTTGTCAAAATCATCGGTGTCGAATAACGCATATCGGGTAGAAAGGGTAATTCTTTTCCATTTCCAGTTCAAGTCCTGTACAATGGCAAGGCCTTGCGTTTGTTGATGCTCAAAAATGAAAGTGCTGAATTGTATCCTTGATTTAAAGCTCAAGGAAGCACTTACCTCATAATCCAGATTGATCCAATAGTTTCTTTTGATGCCGTTTTCGGTGGTATATAAATTAATGCTTTCTGTTCGATTTCTGATTTTATTTTCTTCTCGTGCCTGCAAATAAAAAGTCACCTTGCGATTGGGTTGATGGGTGTACCTGAGCAGCCATTCATGACCCGATGAAGGGGCATAGCCCCGGTAGCGAACCCATGGAAATTGAAACAAGTCACTGTAACCTGCCAGCTGATGTAGTTTATTGAACCGATATTTCCACCCCAGGTAATAGCCGGATTCATTCTGTGCAGTGGTGTTTTCGGAGAGTGCGTTGCCATAAAAGGAATGAAAGTCCCTGTCGTAATTTCTGTAGGACAAGGCCAGGTCAAACTGTGGTGTGAGGCTGGAAAGCATTCCCAGTACCAATGCATTTCCATGATTCATGGTGTGCGCTACTTCACCAAAGAAGGTGATATTGTTCCAGGTATAGTTGAGGTAAAGACTACCGTTGGTATTGGCAGCTCCGCTAAAATAGAATTGATTATAAAGGGTGGGATTTCTGAGAACGGGTTGACTAAATTCTGTACGATGAAAAATGGCACCCAATTCAAGGGCTTGAAGTTTGAAACTCATGATGCTGCCATAGTTGGTTTCAAGTGCGATTTTTCTTTTGGCTAATTCATTGGGCGTTCGGTGCAGGCCAGACACAGCAATGGAAGTAAGCGGCAGCCCTGTTGAATCTGCCGATCCGTCAATCCAATTTCGGGAGGCGAAAGCATGGAATGCCAGTCCTTTTAAGGGTTGGAGGCTGATGGCCGCACCTCTGAAAAAACCGGTTTCATTCAGTGAAGTGTACGGAAGAAAACCGATGTTACTTCTTCGAATTGTTGTGATGGTTTCTGCTCCTTTACCCACGCCAAATCCACCACCCAGTATTAATCCCTGTCCAAATTGTGCCTGAAAGTCTCCCAATGTGATGTTGCTGACAATACCCTTGTTGAGTACTTGCGCGTGAAAGGAAGTATAATCAAAACCATATTTTTTGTTTTTCGGATCCCATTTCCACGTTTCTCCTGCATCTTTTTCCAGCGTGAATCCTAAACTGAAATCTGAGGCACGGGCAACCCGGAAACGGTTGTAAATTCTATCCGGTGTGCCTTCATAGTTGGTAGTCGAGGCAGGGTTGTAGAGATAACCTCGCCTGTCCTCAAGGGTTCTGTTGTAGCGAACCAAAAAATAATTATTGGGCTCGTGGATTATTCTGTTGAACAAAGACCTTGCATTTTCTTTTGGGGATTGAACAGTAACAAAGGGAATGATTCTGGATAGAGTAGCTTCATCCCATCCGGGCAGGGTTTGAAGTTCGTACACCGACATCAATCTTACCTGCTCATCCCTGTAGCGGATAAGATTGTTGATTTGAATTTCATTCAAAATATAAAGTGATCTCAACTGTTCAGCTGAAGCCCGGTTGAGATCGATTGGATTGGATAAGATTTGAGCAAGGTTTTCATAAAGGAGTTCATAATCGACATCAGCATCCTGAATGGCAAAAATATCTTCGGCCAGCTTTTCAAGGTCATACTCTTTCAGTGGATATTCCTGCGCGGCAGTGATCTCAGCCATTAGCATAAGAAAGCAAAGCCAGCAGCTTGTTTTCATTCCTGTTTCTTTGGTTGACCAAAACGATAACTGGTAGCGAGCTGAAAGGTGGACAGCAGAGAGGTGCTGTAGTGCATGGCATAGTCGATGTATAAACGTGCCGACTGATATCCAATGCCACCGTGCACACTATTGGGCCCAAGATTAAAACCAGTGCGGAAACTCACTTTTTTAAAAAACTGATATTCCACTCCTCCTTTGAGGGTAGGTTTATAATGAAGATCTTTTTCTATTTCTGCCAACAGGATAAGTTTTTCCTCTGGGTGAAACTGTACGCCAGTGATGAGTTTGGCCGGAAGTCGTTCCTTGATAGCGTTTGAAATTTCGGGTCGGTTCAGGTTGATGATATAAGCGCCCACCATTACTTTGGGCGAAAGGGTTGCTATGCCACCGAGGTGTAAACTCACTGCCGAATGGGTACCAACGCCCTCTGCACGATATTGCACATAGTTTACTTTCATCCCCAATGCAGCAAGTCCAAATTGATTGGCATATCCGGCTGAGAGCACTTGCTCGCTGTACAATTCATCTCCGAAACGAAATACACCTATACCAAAAGTGCCAATTTTTACCGGAGCGAGGAGGGAGGCAGCAGCCCGATCTGCACCCGGAAGAGATGGATTGATGGAATAGGCGAAATTGGACGAGGCAGTATTTATCTTTGCCATGCCTGCGATGTTGTTGAATATGGCCCAATCGTCCGACAGTGTGGAGGAGGCATAGGCCAATGCTGCACTTCGAGACCCCATGAGCGTAGAAACACTTTGAGGTTTCGTAATTTTGGGAATGGCTACCAAAATCAGAACCAGGATGAATCTCGTGGCCAAAGTGAAAAGTTTATTAAAAGTTAAAAAAATAGTTGTGAAAATTCCTAGTTTATTGGGTATAATAATTGGAATTTCCTTTGTCGGGAATGCCCAATCATTGACGGAAGAGCGGTATGCATCGGGTGAAAAAAAATCCAGTGGCAGGGTAGTGAATGGGGTAAAGACTGGAGAATGGTTGTACTACTACCCGTCAGGAAAAAGGAACAGCGTTGAAAATTATAAAGAAGGTGTTTTGCATGGCAAAGTGATTTACTATTATCCTTCTGGAAAGATTCAGGGTGAGGAGCAATGGAATGCCGGCAATATAACCGATTCCGCATTTTATTATCATGAAAATGGGATGCTGGATAAGAAAGGTATTTATGTCAACAGCAGCTATGATGGGCAGTGGCTCCATTATTTTGAAAATGGACAACTTGAAAGAATGATCACCTACGAAAATGGTTTACCTGAAGGAAAGACTTTTATTTATAATAACGCAGGGGTGCTGGTACAGGAAGGAGGCTATCACCTTGGGAAAGAAGATGGGCTGTGGAAATTCTATTCGGATGAGGGTCAATTGATCTACGAAGGCAGCTATACAATGGGGGAGCCTTCAGGTGTATGGTATTCCTATTTCAAGGGAAAACAGAAGGTGTACAAACGCTACAAGCCCTAAAATTCTTTTTTGATATTGAAGAAAAAGCCGTGTTTGCCTTCCCGTGTGAAGCTGTATTCAAAACGCAACACCATGTCATAGAAAGTGACTACGTCAATACCTCCGCCAGCACCGATCAAAAACCTGTTGGAAAGCGAATTGTTTATTAATAACTCCTGATAGCGGGAAAAATTTTCAACATAACCAACGTCAACATATCCTTTGATGTAAATCGAAAGTGGGAAATAACTGAACTGCTCGTGTGGCATGTTGGTAAAATGCCATCCTCGCGTAAAAATTCTTTTCTTTAAGGTGGATTTGTTCATGATAAAACGAGATCCCTCAATTAAGAATATTTCATAGCCTCTTAAAAACTGTCTGCGATAGCCGATGGCATTGTACAATGAGTAAGGTTGCGACTGGGGTGTGCTTAGGTAGGCAGAAGAAAAGTTGGAAAAATAGTATCCGTTTTTCAGATCGAGGTATCGAGCATGGGTCAGGTTGACTTCAAACTGATCTACTTCACTACTAAACCCTAATCCAATTTTTTTGAGGAAGATGTTGGACTGATGTCCATTCAGGGGATAGGCCATCACATCGCGGTGATCGGAATTGAAAGAATAGCTGATGGCTTCATATTGCTGTTTTGTTTCGCCATTGCCATAATAGTTGGGATTGAGCAGGGCAATGGTATCAGCAATTACTGAATACCGGTATTCCAATCCCACATTATGGGTTTCGTAGAATGATTTACGGTAAGAATAGTTGATTGCAACCAGTGAATTGGTGCGCAATACATTTCTGGATTTTAGAAAAAGTAATTTATGATCCTGTGTAAAGTAGGAAAGGTTCTTGGGTTGGGCGTAAGAAAAGAGAAATGACAAGCCCTGCTTTTGGTTGCGATCGAGATTAGGTATTGAATAGGCGATATCAAATCGTCTGGAAAAACCAAACTGGCCCGTGAACCGAAGTGTTTCATTTCTTCCACGAAAGTTGTACTGGTATAATCGCAGCCCGTAGTTTACCCTTCCGAGGTCGTGATCGTAGGTTTGCCACCATTCGTTGAAATTACGATCTGATAGTTCAAAAATGGGCACAGGAAAGGTATACCAGCGCTCAGTCACTTCTATCAGTAAATCTACTTTGTTGAGTGATAATAAAATGGGACGGATTTCTACTGTGTTGAACAGACGGAGATTGTAGATTTTGTTTTTGTCCCTTAGGAGAACCTGAGAAATGTTTTTGTTGCTGATGGTGTCTCCTGGCTTAAGACTAAGTTCGCGTTGAATGATTCTATCGAGGGTAGTTTTGTTGCCAACAATCAGTATTCTGTTTACTTCCAGTAATTGATATTCAACAGTGTCCAGTTCATTATAAACTACTTCTTTTCCCTTTCGACCATTCGTATTCTGTGACCAGGCTGCTGTGCCCAGTAAAATACTTATTGCTAAAATGGCCAACCTCACTCGCATCCCGGAATTTTCGAATAAAAATTAATCAGGTTTTGTTTTGCGCGTTGCGCTTGGACCAAATGAGGACGGCAATACCCACCAGTACCATGGGTATACTCAGTATTTGTCCCATGTTCAGTGTGAGATCATCTTCAAAGGCCACCTGGTTTTCTTTTAAGAATTCATACAGGAACCTCAAAGACCAGAGAATTACCATGAATATCCCAAAGATCTTTCCTGTAGCGATTTTTTCTTTTTCTTTAGACCATATCCAGAATAAAAAAGCAAAGAGCAACAGGCACGAAATAGATTCATAGAGTTGGGCTGGATGCCTTGAAATACCAAAGGTATTTATTTTGGCCACCAACGTGCCTGACTTCTCTTGAAACAGTTCGTATTGTAAATCGGTACGCGGAGGTTCGTCTATGAATTCATACAGACGGGTTAGATAATATTTTGCGTTGGTTTCGCTAAACTGCTCTGCAGTTTCCTGATTAGTGCCTTGCTTGAAAAAGAGATATATGTTGATGGGAACTCTTCCGTTCATGCCTTTGGGCAGCTCCTCATTTTTTGAAATGCTAATGGACTCCACAGGATTGTTTCCATCATCACGCATCAGCGCCTCTTCTACACGGCCTACAAAAACAACACCGGTACCAGCTTCTGTGGGTTTACCGATGATTTCTGAATTGAAAAAGTTACCCAGTCGAATAAGGCAACCCGTTAGTGCCACAACGATTACAATTCGATCCAATACCTGAAGGTAATTTTGGCCTATTTTCTTTTTCCTGCTATAAAGCCACAATGCGAAAAGAATACCAATGGCTGCACCATGACTGGCTAATCCCTGAAGGCCTGTGAACCTAAATTCAGGTGTAAACTCAAAAGGAAGAAAAACACCAAGTGGATTTTCCCACAGCAGTTCGGGTTGATAAAAGAAGATATGACCCAGCCTGGCACCCACAATTGTGGCTATTACCATATAAATGGTAAGTGTATCAATGTCTTTTTCTGGTTTGCCTTCTTTTCGATAAATGTAATAGAGTATCTGCTGGCTGAGCAAGAATCCAAGTGCAAAGAGCAACCCGTACCAACGAAGTGAAAATGAACCTATTGAAAGTAATTCAGGATTGGCATTCCAAATGATGTAACTCAGCATTGAGATCTATTAAGAAGTGAAAAGCAATTTTTTGACCTGCAAAGATATTAGCTTAAGGCCAATGGCCAAAGCCTACTTTTCAGCTAAAAATGCCAGTTCATCCTGAAATCCACCTGATAAAATCGGGAACCTACACCAGCTTCGGGGATCCACGTTTAGGTCGTCCAGGTGGAAAGAAGGGGCAATGCGCTCTCTTTTCCACTGGTTGATGGCCCAAAGTCTGAAAAACTTAACTACTGATTTTTGTAGTAATTTCTGATCAAATTCATCCGAAAGCTGGTCATACACTTCCTTGGGGGATTTTCGGTCCCTAATGGCCAATTTCTCAATGCGCACCAACAATGGGTAGGGCATCAGGTCTTTTTCATCAGTTTGTTCTGAAGTGGCAGGCCTTAGCTCCGCGGTGGGTTTCAGGTTATTGACTGCCGACAATCCTTCATAGCCCAGCTGCGTTTCGGCCCACTTTAGCCATTGAAGGATGAAGGGTTTGTCTACCCCTGCGATGGGAGCAAGGCTTCCGCTGGTGTCGCCATCCATGGTAGCGTAGCCAACATCACCTTCACTGCGGTTGGAAGTGGTAAGTAATAGAGACTGTTTGATATTGGCCAGCATCCAAATGATGGGTGAACGTGAACGTGCCTGAATATTTTGAAGGGCAATGTCGTCTTGTTTCCAGGTCAAAGGCCTGTCCAGCACTTGCTCGATTTTGTGTTTGTACGATTCCACTTCATCATCTACCAGCCATTGGTGGAAGCAAGCTCCTATCGATTCTGCTAATGTTTTGGCGGCATGGAGTGTTTTTTCTGAGGAGTTGCGCGTGCCCTGATAGGCACAAGTAAGCAGTTGATGGGTAGCCTCTTTTTCGTTTTTTGACTGAATTCCCAAAGCGCTGTTGAATTGATCCCATCCCAACTGACGGCTACCGCGCCTCACCATTTCAGCCACTAATATGGCACAACAGGCCGAATCGGCTCCACCGCTGAGGCTTAATACAAATCCTTTTGATTTGCTTTTTCGGAGGTAATCAAAAAGTGCAAGACTAGTTGCCTGCGCAAACTCTTCATTTTTTTCGGTAATATCAGGGTTGGGTCGATAGGCTTTTTCCGAGTGGTCATTAAAATCGATCTCGCAGGCTTGCAGTACAAACGACTGCAGAGAAAGCCTTGGGTTGCGTTGGATTATTTCGCCATGTCTGGCAAACAAGATGTCACCATCATAAATCATGCGCCCGGCTTCGTTGCCCAACAGATTGACATAACCATAGGCACAGTTATATTTCTTTGAGCTCGCCTTCACCAGTTCTTCCCGGGATGGGCTCTTGCTCATGGCAAAATGACTTGCGCTGGGATTGAGGATTAATTCAATGTTGCGATTTACCAGATTATCAGCTGGACGTATTTTTCGCCAGGCATCTTCACATATTTCAAAGCCTACAGACACTCCTTGGCATTCAAAAGTGAGATCGCCCACTTTCACATGGTGATTTCCTCTTACAATTTGCCTGATCGTGTGGGGTGGCCAGGGTTCAAACCATCGGGGCTCGTAATGCACACCATCTTTGGCTAGATTTTGTTTTAATACAATACCCAGTATTTCCTGATTGTGGATGACGCTTACACCATTGTAGGTAATGCCATCGATTCGAATGGGCATACCAATGCAAACCATCATGTCATTCACTTCAGGAATGATCTTTTCCAATTCCACCCATGCTTTTTCTGAGAGCCAGTCCGAGAGGAACAGGTCTTCACAGCCATATCCTGTGAGGCAGAGTTCTGGGAAGCAGAGTAAATCTATCTTTTGATTTTTGGCAGCATGGATTGCCTGAAGGATATTACGGGTGTTATTATTCCAGTCTATTGGAGTTTGATTAACGGTAGCACCGCCAATTTTAAATTTTTTCATCATTTCAGTGCTAATCGAGGTGCAGCATCAAACAGGTTTTTTGTGCAGCATCCTGTTCCGCTTTTTTCTTTGTAAAACCAAAACCTTGACCGTAAGGTTGCTCTCCGATGAATATTTGGGCAATAAATTCTTTTCCAGCTTTGCCTTTCTTTGAGCTTTCCACCTCAAACCGGATGGTGGCATTGTTGCGTTGCGACCATTCGATGATCTTACTCTTGAAATTGGTGTTGGAGTTAACCACCTCTTCAATATTGAGGTAAGGTTGAATGAGCTTGTCCACCACAAATTTCCTGCAGCGCAAATAACCCTTGTCGAGATAGATGGCGCCCACGATGGCCTCCAGGGTATTGCCCAGGATCACTTGCTGTAGCTGGGTATTTTTTTTATCGGCCTGTACGATACTCGGAATTCCAAGCTTGCGGGCAAGTTGGTTAAGTGTTTCGCGGTTGACAATGCGTGAGCGAACCTCCGTGAGAAAGCCTTCATCTTTGAAGGGATATTTTTTGAACAGGTAGTCGGCTACGGCCGCGCCAAGAATGGCATCACCCAGGTACTCAAGTCGTTCGTTAGACTCTCTGAATCCGTCTTTTTCTTTGGATTTGGAGCTGTGCAGCGTAGCCAGTCTATACAGTTCGATATTGGAAGGGGTGAAGCCAGCAATTGTACGGATGGCAACAACCAGTTTTTGATTTTCCTTCTTGCTCTCTTTGGTAGATTTAAGTAAGCTCCACACAGAATTTTGTGCTTACTCTACTTTCTTAAAGATGATAGAGAAATTATGACCTCCAAAGCCAAAGGTATTGCTCAATGCAACTTTCACATCTCGTTTTTGCGCTTTGTTAAAAGTTAGATTGAGTTTTGGATCCAATCCATCGTCATCTACAAAATGATTGATGGTAGGAGGAACTATGCCTTCGTTGATTGCCATAAGGCATGCTATGGACTCAATGGCTCCGGCAGCACCCAAAAGGTGACCTGTCATTGATTTGGTAGAGCTGATGTTGAGCTTGTAGGCGTCCTCACCAAATACTTTTTGAATGGCCATGATTTCACCTAAGTCCCCGAGAGGAGTAGAGGTTCCGTGGGTGTTGATGTAATCCACTTCAGAAGGCTTTATTCCAGCTTCTTCCAGGGCATGTTCCATTACTTTTACTATTCCTGCGCCTTCAGGATGGGGTGCTGTGATGTGGTAGGCATCGGCAGACATGCCGCCTCCTATTACTTCAGCATAAATTTTGGCACCTCTCTTTTTGGCGTGCTCGTATTCTTCCAGAATAAGACCACCGGCACCTTCTCCCAACACAAAACCATCTCTTTCCTTATCATAGGGCCTTGAGGCTGTTTCCGGGGAGTCGTTGCGCTCAGAAAGGGCTTTCATCGCGTTGAATCCGCCTACACCTGCTTCACATACGGCCATTTCTGATCCTCCAGTTACTATTATATCCGACTTTCCGAGCCGGATATAGGTAAAGGCGTCATAAATAGAGTTTGTGGAAGAGGCACAAGCTGATACTGTAGTGAAATTAGGGCCTCTGAAGCCATATTTAATGGAAATATGACCGGCACTAAGATCGGCAATCATTTTGGGGATAAAGAAGGGATTAAATCGGGGCGTTCCGTCACCGGCCGCAAACGACTTAACCTCTTCCTGAAATGTAAGTAGTCCTCCTATTCCTGAACCCCAAATCACGCCTACACGGTCGGGATCGAGGTCTGAAAGAGGAAGATTTGCATCTTTTATGGCTTCATCTGCCACCACCATTGCATACTGGGCGAACGGGTCCATTTTGCGGGCCTCTTTTCTGTCGATAAAGTTGCCTACATCAAACCCTTTGACTTCGCATGCGAATTTTGTTTTAAACTTTGAGGCATCAAACTTGGTAATAGGCGCAGCACCGCTCTTTCCATTTTTTAAACCTTCCCAATATTCTTCTCGGGTGTTTCCAATGGGGGTTAATGCACCAATACCGGTAATTACTACGCGTCTAAAACTCATCGAATAAAAATTAGGTGGAGATTTCGAACCGGGATTACTTTTTCACATTCTCCTCAAGGTAAGAAATCGCCTGCCCAACGGTGGCAATGTTCTCAGCCTGATCATCTGGGATAGAAATATTGAATTCTTTCTCAAATTCCATGATAAGCTCAACTGTATCCAAAGAGTCAGCACCGAGGTCATTGGTAAAAGATGCCTCAGGGGTAACCTCAGACTCCTCCACGCCTAGCTTGTCAATAATGATCTGTTTTACTTTTTGTGCGATTTCAGACATGTTTTATAAGTTTAGAGTATTCAAAAATCTGTGCAAATAAAGAGATTTAGTGCAATATTGTCAAACTTTTTGCACTTCGAAAGCTGTGGGATGAAATGAAACTCAAATGAAGAAAAAAAGGCTGGATATTGAGTATAGTTATGATTTTGAGTTATTAGGTGTGATTTCTTCAGCAAAAGGATACAAGCTAGCATGGGATATAAATAACCGATTGGGTGTTAGGTTGGTGAAGCAACCCGATGTGATTATTCAATTTAATAATAACATAATGGGTACATATGCCCACTTTTCGCATGAAAGCCCGTTGAATAGGCTGAAGCTTCTAAGGAATAAACCCAATGAAGCAGACGCAGCAAAAAATCTTTTAGTGCCCGAATTTCCTCATATCGATTATGTAGTGTCCTCTCAGGGTGCAGATAAATTTGACATAAATCATTTACAGGATTACTTAAGGAGTATTTCTTCTGTAGAATTGGTGGCTTTCATACCTTTAGACACTTTAAAGTCGAAAGACTATTTTATTTTTTAATCATGGAAAGAGTAGCGTATAACAGAACCAAAATTGTAGCCACCGTTGGTCCGGCATCAAGTTCAAAAGAAATGTTGAGAGCCCTCGTGAAAGAGGGAGTAGATGTGTTTCGTATCAATTTTTCTCATGGCAATCATGAGGATAAACAGGTGGTAATAGACCTTATCAGAGAAATCAATGATGAGATGGGAACACACGTGGCCATTTTGATGGATTTGCAAGGTCCCAAAATCAGGGTTAACAAAGTAGAGGAAGGCCTGGTGCTGGAGCAAGGACAAGAACTGGTGATCACCACCAGAGAATTACTGGGTAACAGAGAAATCGTAAGCACTTCCTACAAAGGCTTGCCACAAGATGTTAAAGCCGGTGAAAAAATATTAATCGATGACGGAAAAATAGAGTTGAAAGTAATCGAGGTGAGAGACATCGATATTGTCACAAAAGTAATTTATGGCGGTCCGCTCACATCACGCAAAGGCATTAACTTACCCAACACCAAAGTCTCGGCACCTTCTCTCACTGAAAAGGACCTAAAAGACCTTGAATTTGGATTGAAAAACAATGTGAACTGGGTTGCGCTATCCTTTGTAAGAAAAGCGCAAGATATTATTGCCCTGAGAGAAATCCTGGAGAAAAATAACTCCAAAGCCCGGATTGTGGCCAAGATTGAAAAGCCGGAAGCCCTCGAAGACATTGACTCCATTATCGATGAAACAGATGCCATTATGGTAGCCCGTGGCGATTTGGGTGTGGAGATTTGGATGGAAGAGGTTCCTATCGTTCAGAAGAAACTAATTGAAAAGTGTAATAAAGCTTCCAAACCTGTAATCGTGGCTACACAGATGATGGAGAGCATGATAGAAAATCCAAGGCCCACACGCGCGGAAACCAATGATGTAGCCAATGCCGTAATGGATGGTGCAGATGCATTGATGCTTTCTGCCGAGACGGCAGCAGGAAAGTATCCTCTTGAAGTGGTACGCAGTATGGTTCGCACTATTACATCAATTGAAAAACAAGCCAGTATTTATTATAAGTTCAGACCGGTAGATCCGGAATCACCAGTGTTTATTCACGACAGCCTTATTCTTGCGGCCTGCAAACTGGCGCAGGATGTAGGAGCCAAAGCCATCGTAGGAATGACCACGTCAGGATACACTGCATTTCAATCGTCATCACACAGACCAGACACCAACATTTTTGTTTTTACGGGTAACAAGTCCATCCTAAACACCATGAACCTCGTGTGGGGAACTCGCGCATATTACTACGACAAACAAACCTCCACTGACGAAACCATTGCCGACATCGCAGAGATCCTGAAAAAGGATGGTCACGTAACGAAAGGAGACATCTTCATCAGCCTGGCCAGTATGCCTATTAAAGAAAAGCATCGCACCAATATGATGAAGATCAACGTAGTAGAGTAATAAAGTTGTTCCAATTCGGAACAATAGATTGACTCAGATTGGAACACAGGATAGTATCGTACCATCTTTGTAGTTCAGAAATGCTGTTTTACTGAATTGGAACAGACCTTGCGTTTCATTGGGTCATGAAAACGATATACCGAATTGGACTAGCGATTATTACAGCAGGAATTGTATTTCTGCTCATTCCTTCCTGTACGTCAACTTACCTGGGCAGGTGGGTAGCGTGGAATTTTTCTGACATCAGAGATCATGAAAAGTTTCCCAAACACGACATTTCAAATGCTGATCCTGTATTTCACTTTCCAATAGCGCAGGACCAAAAGTTAAAAAACATTTCCTACGACTATAAGAAAAAACCTTATCAGCTATCGGTTGAAGATTTTGTTGCGCATTCGGAAACAACGGCACTTATTGTTATACGCAACGATTCTATTTTATATGAAGGATATGGTAATGGTTATACCCGAACTTCGATCAACACTTCTTTCTCTGTAGCGAAGTCTATCACCGCTATGTTGGTAGGTATTGCCATAGATGAGGGAAAGATCAATGCACAAGATGCCATCACGCAATACATTCCAGAACTTATGGAAAGTGATAAGGGACTTATCGAGGTCACAATCACCAATTTGTTGATGATGCAATCGGGCTTTTACTATCGCGATCATGATTTGGTATGGGGAGATAAACCCAAAAACTATTACCATCCTTGCTTGAGGAGCAGGGCGTTGAATGTAAAATTGGATGAGCCACCTGGTGAACGCTGGCAATACATGGGCTACAACCCCATACTTTGTGGTATGATACTGGAGCGTACCACGGGAGAAAGGGTCTCCAACTATTTTGAACACAAAATCTGGAGCAAGCTTGGAATGGAGTTTCCGGGTTCATGGAGCATTGACAGTGAAGAAGGGCAAATGGAAAAGATGGAAAGTGGCGTAAATGGTCGTGCCATCGACTTTGCCAAGCTGGGTCGCCTTATGCTAAGGCAGGGAGATTGGAATGGAGAATCGATTATTTCAAAAGAATGGGTAAACCAATGTACCAGCCTGGATGGTAGCGTGAAAGCATGGGAAGGCGTTCATTATAAAAACTTTTGGTGGCTTTATCCTGCCACTGATGAACATCCCTTTTCGTACGCGGCAACAGGTCACCTTGGACAATTTATTTTTATTTCTCCACAGGAGAAGACCATTATCGTACGTTTCGGCAAGGACATGGGTAAGGTAGATTCCTGGATCCGAATATTCAGGGATATAGCAACCAAAGTGGCACAGTAATTATAATTTGGGAGTTACCATGATCACCTGTTCGCGCTCGACTACCACAGTACCGGGCAGATCTCCTTTTCTTTTTCTTACAAATTTTTTCTGCGTATACGCTACAGGGCACAATGACTCCGTTTTTCTTTTTGAATTGTAGGCGGCAAGTTCTGCAGCCCTTTCAATCACCTCTTTAGGAATGGTTTTTCCTGATTGATTTTTAATGACCACATGCGAGCCAGCTACATCTTTGGCATGCAGCCACAGGTCATCCTTGTGTGCGTATTTCAGGGTAAGTAAATCGTTGTTCACTGCATTTTTACCAATCCAGATTTTATATCCCATGTATTCCATCTGGTGGAAGGGGAGCGGTTCTTCTTTTTTGGAAACTTTGATTTTTGATTCTTTGAACTGCTGCTTGAAATCAGTGAGTGTTGCTATGGCATCCAATTGGGTCAGTTGCACTTTGGCTGCATCCAATTCACTTTGCTTTTGCTGGATAGATTCAGACAATTTATTTATTTCTATTTCCTGATTTTTGGCTTTGCGGTAGAAGATTTGTGCATTTTGCTGGGCGTTAAGATCTGGTTTTAATTTTAAGGTGATCTCTTTTCCATCAAAGTCAAACAAGGTGATTTTTTTCTTACCTTTTTCCACCTGATGCATGTTGGCCATCAGTACATCCGCCCAGATTTTGTAAGGCGTATCAATGGTGATTTCATCCAACTTCTTCAGGTTCTTACTGATATAGCCTTCACTGGAATCTATAATGGCCATTAGTTTTTTTTGAATGGCCGCTTTTTCTCTTTGTAGTGTATCGGTGCTGGTGGCCAGATAGAAAAATTCATTGATTGCCTCAATTGGATCACTTAAGGATTTGATTCTATCTCCATCGGGCAGCAGACTGAATTTGATCTGACCCTTCCTATTCAGGATGTAAAACGTAGGTGTTTCTAATAGCAGAATCACCTCTTGAATCATTTTCCATGTCTTGGTTGTATCGTTTTCATCACATCCATTCTCCTCGAGGTAACGCCAGATCTCTTTACCAAAAGTGAAGTACGTCTGCTTCAGGTTGCCAATATTTTGGGTGAAATGCGCATAACTCCAGTCTATGGCTCTATGGAGTTCTTGTAAAGACAATTCCAGGTCAGCTTTAAATTGGTTGCGAAAAATTTCTATGACCTTTCCTTCTTTCGACAGCAGCACATTGGAGCGGTTGGCATGCATTTTGAAAACCAATGAATACCCATTGTCAAAATCGAGGGCAAAGCTCCTTTCGTTTTCGTATTGCGTTATGCCATTTAATTTTTTTAGAATGACTTCATCAAATAAATCAATACTGTTTTTCTTTGCCCTGCTGAAATGACTTGGAAAGGTGAGACAGCTGAACGAAGAAAGGAGATGCGCTTTGATAAAAAACGATTCTTTTTCGTTGTTGAATTCCAGGATCAGCTCTTCTTTGTTTTGGCTAAAGCAAGAGACAAGTGAAAAACCAACTAGTTTTTTTTGAAGACTGGCGGTAAGTTGCTTTAGAAAATAATAATTGTTGTGCACAGGTTATAGGGAAATAACCAGACTGTCCTGAGCCAGTTCAATAGACTCAGGCAATTCTTCACTAACGTTCTTATGTAATCCTAGGTTATGACTGATGTGTGTGAAATAGGTTTTTTCTGCACCCACTTTCTTAGCGATTTCAACAGCTTCAGTCAAGTTGAAATGGGAGATGTGTGATTTTTTCTGAAGTGCGTTCAGCACCAAAACCTTGGTGCCCTTTAATCTTTTGAAAGTGCCGTCAGGAATAAAGTTGGCATCGGTAATGTAACTGAAGTCTTTGATCCTGAATCCAAGTACAGGCATGTGCAAATGGGTAACAGGCAGAGGTGTTATTGTAATGCCATTGACCTCAAAGGGATCGTCATTGATTTCGTTAAGCTGAAGTTGTGGCGTGCCCGGATATTTCTTCTCAAGAAAAGCGTAATAGTATTCTGTTTTAAGTTGATCGAGCACCTGCCTGGTGCCGAACAACGGCATGTCCATGTTCTGTTTAAAGTTAAATGCCCTTACGTCATCCAACCCTGCAGTGTGGTCTTTATGGCTGTGGGTAAAAAGAACGAAATCAAGTCTTTGGGTGCGCTCTCTCAGCATTTGCTGCCTGAAATCGGGGCCTGTGTCAATTACGAAGCTATGTTCATCCAACTCCACATGCACCGAAGAGCGAAGCCGTTTATCTCTATAGTCAAGAGACTGGCACACTTTGCAATCGCAACCAATTACGGGTACCCCTTGTGACGTTCCGGTGCCTAGAAAAGTAACTTTCATTGGGCCTTCCTCAATTTTAACAGCGCATGAATGCTTCGCAGTGGGATCATTATAGAGCCTAGCTTTCTGTTTTGATTTCGGTTTGAGAAAGCTCTTCGTAAAGCTTTTTACTTTTTTCCGAAAATCTTGTGGTTTCCAGGCTAACCAGCTTAAGAATATCCAAAAGGGTGTTGATTTTACCCTCGGTGGTATAAAACTTATTTATGATCATGATTTTTTGCTCTCTCAGGAGGCAATATCCGGATTTGAAGTTGCCCTTTTCATATCTCAGAATATAGTCAGACTCCGCAATCAGGTCTTCCAGTTTGGTGAGAAATTGGTTGGTGTACTTAATCATCAGCAGGTCTAAATGTAGTGGATTTCAGGCCGCAAGGTAATTTGAAAATGGTACATAGGAAAATTAGAAAAGGAAAGATTGTAATTTGGCCCCCATGTCCCTTTTAGCGCACAAACGCTTGATTGTTATTGTTGGTCCTACGGCCGTGGGCAAAACAAAAGTAGCCATTGCACTTGCCAAATACCTGCATACCGAAATCATATCAGCGGATTCCAGGCAACTTTATCAGGAAATGACCATCGGAACTGCCAAACCTTCGCTTCAGGAATTGGAGGAAGTGCAACACCATTTTATTGGATCTCAGCCCATTGAGCAGGCATACGATGCAGGGCAATACGGCCGGGATGCACTGGCATTGATTTCCCAATTGTTTGAAAAGTATGATCAACTCGTAATGTGTGGCGGGTCGGGCATGTATGTAAAAGCGGTGTTGGAAGGGTTTGATGAAATGCCTGAGGTGCCGGAAGCATTGCGAAGTGAAATTATTACAGAATACCAGCAGAAAGGTTTGGGGTGGTTGCAGGACCAAGTAAGTGAAAAAGACCCGGAGTATTTTCAGGCTGTAGACCAAAAAAACCCCCAGCGATTGATGCGTGCCTTGGAGCTGATCCGGTCAACAGGGAAACCAGCCAGTGCTTTTAGAAACAACACAAAGCACTCCTTGCCTTTTGAAGTCGTAAAAATAGGTCTTGAGCTTGATCGTGATCAACTTTATGATCGCATTAATCAGCGGGTTGATCAAATGATGGAGGCAGGTCTGTTGCAGGAAGCAAAGCAATTGTTTCCCAGAAAATCATTGAATGCTTTACAAACAGTAGGATATCAGGAGCTATTTGGACATTTTGAAGGTGAGTATGATTTGGAGGAGGCGATGCGATTATTAAAGCGCAACACCAGGAGATATGCCAAGCGACAACTCACGTGGTTTAAGAAAGATAAAAATGTAAAATGGTTTGGTCCTGATGAGATGAAACCTATGATTGCCTATCTGGATGAAAAATAAGAAGGTACTTGTCATCACCTACTATTGGCCCCCCAGCGGTGGAAGTGGTGTACAACGTTGGCTGAAGTTTGTCAAATACCTGACCCGGTTGGGCTGGGAGCCCTTTGTATATACACCGGAAAATCCTTCATTTACCATTCAAGATCAATCGCTGCAAAAAGATATTCCCAAATCGGTGGAGGTCATCAAGTTACCTATCTGGGAACCTTATCAATTGTTTTTTAAAATCCAGCGATTCTTTGGCAACAAGGAAATAAAACAAAGCGATTTTATCTCTACGGGAAAGAAGAGCTTTATTCAAAAGATTAGCGCATGGATCAGAGGAAACTTATTTATTCCTGATGCACGGATATTCTGGGTGAAGCCATCGGTGGCATTGCTTACGGATATCATAAAATCCAATCAGATAGAAAGTATTATCACTACGGGTCCACCTCATAGTATCCACCTAATCGGTTTGAAGCTGAAAACGAAATTACCCGCCATTCAATGGATCGTTGACTTTCGCGACCCGTGGAGTGAGTGGGATTTGCTGGACACACTGTCATTGACCTCGTGGGCGAGGGCAAGACATCGCCATCTGGAGCGGAAGGTGCTGACCAAAGCAGATAAGGTCATCACCATTGCTCCTTATCACGTAAAGCGTTTTGAAGATTTGGGTCAGCGCAAAGTGGAGTTGATCACCAATGGCTTTGATACAGAAGATTTTGATTCCATTCCTTCTGTTAAAAATGATGTGTTCACTATCCGCCACATTGGCATCGTAGATGAGCTTCGTGATCCGAGACCTGTAATGCTAGCATTGAAAGCGATCTGCCAGGCTCAAAATAAAATGGCGCAATCAATCAGGATTGAATTCATTGGCAATGTCAACAATACCTTTAAGGCTTTTGTCGAGGGGGATGCCGTCCTTTCAGGAATCACCCGATTCATAGACCAGGTACCTCATAGTGAGTTGTTGAAGATCTACGGACAAACGGATTTGCAGTTGCTGGTGTTGGCGCATACAGCCATTGCACCCGGAAATCTACCTGGGAAGTTTTTTGAATATCTGGCATCCGGTAATCCAATTCTGGCAATTGGACCTGCTGATGGAGATGCAGCTCAGGTTTTAAAGGAGACCAAGGCAGGTGACATTCACGAGCGAAACGATGAAGAAGGAATGAAGAAATCATTGTTGGCGTTTTATGAAACCTGGCGCACCGGTGTTACAATTGAAAAAAGGGAAGTAAAAAAGTTCACACGGGCAGCACTGACCGAACAACTTGTAGCACTATTGGAAAGAACTGATTAACTTTTAGTAATACCAGTATAAATCAAAACTTTTCTAAATACTGAATTGCCATCAGGTGATGCTTTTGAAAAGATAATCAATGAACCATATACCAGGGTAATGATTGAAGATCGGAGTATCAGGTCTGCCAACAGCATGTCCATCCTGGGTATGAGACAATTGCATCCCACAGCAACCAATACAATAGCCAGCACTTTTAAGGTGGACAAGGTGAAAGGCTGCATCTTCAATTTGGCATAAATAAAAATATATTTTAACAAATTGAATAAAATCAAGGCAAGTGCAGAGCCAATAGCAGCGCCATCAATACCATAAAGGGGTATTAAAAGATTATTGGCCATCACAATAGATACGGCCAACAATAATATCAGCAGAATGTTGAAGCTATAATATTTCGACAAGACAATGATCTCACTGCTTGGCCCAAATAGCATATCAAGCAGCTTGCCCAAGCCAACGATCATCACCACATATTTCCCGGCTTCATAGATTTCACCTTTTGGCATCAATGCAAATATGTTGTGTAGGTTGGCCCATATGCCAATGAGAATAAGACCGCCAACGATAAACTGGTTGATGGATGTTTTCTGGTAGATCTGTCGAATATCCGCCATGTCGTTTTTTTCGAAGGCACGCGAAATCAAGGGCATGGCAATTTGCATCAATGCTCTTTTAGGAATTTCAATGACCGTAGCCATGTAAAATGCTGTGGTATACACCGCATTGGCGGTAAGGCCCATCAATCCAGTCACCATAATGCTATCGACTTTACCGATGATGATTAATCCTGCCATACCCGCAAAACTTAAGAGACTGTACTTAATTAATCCGGGTAATTCGCCTTTATTGAGGTGATCAAAGTTGTGGCGGAGCTGAAGTTCTCCCTGCGTCCATAGGTAAAGCATTAAGATGGTTAAGCACAACAAATACGCGAGGGCAGTGCTGATGATAAACTGGTTGAAGTCGATGTATCCAGCGAAATAGAGCAAAACCAAAACTGCCAGCAATAGCCGTGCAACAATTTCTCTAAGTAGGTTGGGCACTACTGTTTTAAGTAATGACCTTGAATACGCTTCGAAGATGGCCATCAAAAGAAGAATCAATGTCAGCCACAGTACCAGTGAAGAGTAGCCGATGATTTCTTGGGCATTGGTCTGGAAGTAGGAGAGAATCGGAGCTTCAAATATTTTAAACAGGAGGAAGAAAATAGAAAAACCAACGAGTGCCAGCAACAACATCAATTTGATGAAACTCCCTGATGAAGCTTTTGTGGTTACCAGGCGTGGGTAGTACCTAAGGATGCTTTGTGCCAATCCAAATTGTGCAAAAGGGGTAAACAGGATGGCAGCATCTTGAATGGTACGCATGAGTCCGATCTGATCCGGCTCAAGGAATTTGGGATAGAGATACAATAAATTGATATACCCTATGGCCACTCCGCAATAGGAGATGATGGTAGTAATTACGCTTTGGCGAAAGACAATGCCCATGGTTATTCTGCGATCAGATCAGCTACTATTTTATTGAGGATCAGTTTATTGTTTTCTGCAGACAATTTTCTGGCTGCCGCATCCGATTTACTTTTAAAGTAATCAATTTTTTCGTGTGTCAACTGGCCGAGAGTGCTTCCAAAACTTTTTGCTGTAAAATCGGAGGACACCAATCCAAGATCATGCTCATTCACTAAACTGGCCATCTCTGGAGTAGGACCTACCACAATGGCTAACCGGGCTTGAACAAAATCGAAAAGTTTATTGGGCAAGGTGTTCTTGTAGTTGAAGTTAATGGGAGGCAATAAAAAGATGCCAACGTCATATTGGTGAATTAAAGAAATGACCTCATTGCTCTTCACCGGAGGAATGATTCTAATTCTTGAATTGCTTTCAATAAGTCTTTTTAGCTTAACAAGGTAGTTTCTTGTTTTTTTGTTGGCAATGGAGGGAGTAAGTAAAATCAAGTCCAAAGTGAATCGATCGTCAAGCATGTTTACGGCTTCGATCATCAACTCCAGTTGCCGTGATGGATTGGCGGCACCGTGATGAACCAGCTTTATCTTTCTTGTGTCAGTAGCAGTTGGAACAAGTGGGCTATAATAATTGGCATTAGTGAGAACGGTGGGTTGTACAGGAAAATGTTTAGCGTATTCATTAGCCAGCCCATTTCCTACAGTAAGCATGGCATCAACCTTGGGAAGATATTCCCGACAAAGGAATTGATTGAACCGGCTAAAGAAAATTCTCCACATCAATTTGTCCTCAAAATGACGAGGTGCGTACTCGTGCGCATCAAAAAGGACCTTGTTTCCATTTGAAAGTTCCAGCGCCAGAGGAAGTGTTTCAATGTCATTGGCAATAATGAGATCATAATGCTTGCCGGATAATAAGCGCAGGTATTGGGATTGGTTATAGATTATTTTATAAGCCAACGAGTGCCAGCGTAATAAGAGGGCAATTCCTCCTAATAGCTTATCAGACAGTGAAGGCTTAACTCTTTTTAACGATATAGTGTTGATGTTTTGAATAGGGGTATGCCCAAAACTGGCCACCGATACTTGATAAGTATCTTTCAAGAAATTGATCTGACGGTTTACCCGTGCATCATGATTAAGATCATTGAAAGCAATGATAAGGATCGATTTCATTTTTTTCTTCGCGCTTCAATGATGTAATAACGCGGTGTAAACAACCTGAAGATGGGGCGAATGCCAGGAATAAAAACAGGGCTTGTCCATTTTTCTTTGCGCACAATTTCCCATCCTCCTTTTTCCAACAACCAATCGAATTGCCAATCTTCAAATTCATGAAAGTGCTGATCCCACCGATCGTTTTTATTTCTATAGGCTTTGGCAAACCACAGAGACAATGGAATGCTGGCGAAAAGTGTTTCTGCCTGTATGGCTTTGAGCACTCCCAGCGGGTTTAACAAATGTTCAAAGATTTCAAAAGCAGTGGCCACTTCAGTTTTGTGTTGAGCAACAGCTTCAGGGGTTTGATCCAAATCCTCTCCCTGGGTATTGACTACCTGATAGCCCTTTTCAATCATAATGTGGGAGAATGCATTGGCAGTGCCAATATCCAAAATGGAAGTGCCGGGTTGCAACGATTGTGCCATGAAAGACAAAGTCTTGCTGTATCGTCTGGTTTTTGACCAATTATTACTCCACTTGTTAAACGCCTTGAACATTAATTTTGATTTTCCGCAAAGAAAGGGAATTTTGCAGCCTCTATTAATACAGACAACGAGTTTAAATGAAAATTACACTGATAGCAGGGGCAAGACCCAATTTTATGAAGATTGCACCCATGATAACAGCTATCAAGCGATTGAATAGTGAAAGTACGCTGTCATACCGGCTGGTACATACTGGTCAGCACTATGACGATAAACTCAGCAAAGTCTTTTTTGAAGAATTGGAGATTCCGGAGCCCGATGTAAACCTCGGTGCAGGCTCGGGTAGCCAGGCAGAACAAACGGCTAGGATCATGGTGGAGTTTGAGAAGGATTTGATTAAAAATCCAACCGACCTTGTAGTGGTAGTGGGAGATGTCAACTCAACCATGGCATGCACCATCGTAGCCAAGAAACTGAATACCAAAGTAGCGCATGTGGAAGGCGGAATCAGATCATGGGACATGACCATGCCTGAGGAAATCAACCGTATGGCCACAGATGCATTGGCAGATTATTTTTTCACCACTTCCAAAGTGGCCAACAATAACCTGAAGAATACAGGGGTGTCGGAGGACAGGATATTTTTTGTGGGCAACACCATGATTGATTCCCTGCTTAAGAATTTAACCAAACTCAGAAAACCAAATGTTTGGCAGGAAAAAGGATTGAGCGATCACCACTACTTTGTACTCACCTTGCATCGTCCGGCCAACGTGGATGACCTTCAAAAATTTAAAACCATGATACAGGCTATCGATGGCAGTGTAGGTATGCCCGTTGTTTTTCCTGTTCACCCCCGGACCAGAAAAAACTTTGATCTGTTGAACTATACGCCTCAGTTTGTTACACCAACAGACTCGCTCAGTTATTTGGAGTTTATTTATCTGATCAAAAATGCAAAAGGTGTAATCACCGATTCGGGTGGCATTCAGGAAGAAACAACTGTATTGGGTGTGCCTTGTCTTACTTTGCGCAACAACACAGAAAGACCGGAAACAGTTAACGTAGGGACCAATGAAATGATAGGGGAGGATACGGTAGCTTTGAAAAAGGCACTGGAAAACCTTAAAGCCGGAAAATGGAAAAAAGGAGGAATACCTGAATTATGGGATGGTCGTGCTGCTGAACGAATTATTAATATACTTAAAACCTTGAAGTAAGGTCACTTGATCCTTTTTGGATTCTCCTTAGCGAAAGAAGCCCACGTTTTCTTTTTGCCTTTGTCGGCTCCATTCTGATAGTGGTGGCACAGGGCCACAGCCAGGGCATCAGTGGCATCCATCAACTTTGGTGTTTCCTTGAACTTGAAAATCGTCATTAGCATTTTAGCTACCTGCTCTTTGCTGGCATTGCCGTTTCCCGTAACAGATTGTTTTACTTTTTTGGGTGCATATTCAACGATGGGTATATCTCTACTGAGGGCTGCCGACATGGCCACCCCCTGCGCCCGTCCCAGCTTTAACATCGACTGCACGTTTTTGCCATAGAAGGGTGCTTCCAATGCTACTTCATCTGGACCGAATTCATCCAGGATGGATAGTACCCTGTCAAAAATCTTTTTTAACCGAAGCTCGTGGCTTTCCAATTTACTGAGGTGGATCACACCAAATTGCAATAGGGTGATTTGAGTACCTTTCACAAGAATAATCCCATAGCCCATCACGGAAGTCCCAGGATCCAGGCCGAGTATTATTTTTTCTTTAACAACTTTTTTCTCCATTTTGCTAGCCCTCTGCAATTTAACCACATTGATGGAATGATGGCATTCTTCACAGTCGTAATGGCTAGTTATTTACTGCTGTTGCTTTTGTTAATCCGCGGATGGAACAGGCCTGGTGCGCGAGTGCCTGCATCAGTAACAGTAAAGCAAGGCATTTCCGTTCTTGTTCCTTTTCGCAATGAAGCCAATCATCTTCACCATTTGATACGCTCCATTACCGAACTGGATTACCCTCAGGATTATTTTGAGGTAATATTAATCAACGATCATTCTACCGATAATTCTGAAAATGTGCTGAAGGCACTTATACATGACAAACCAGGTTTTAGGATTCTCAATTCAGCCCCTGAAGCAAAAGGTAAAAAACAAGCATTAACACTTGGTGTAAATGCAGCTTCCTATGAGATTGTTGCAACTACCGATGCGGACTGTGTTGTTCCCGTGAACTGGCTCAGCAGAATAAATGAAGGCTTGTCTGATCAATCCATTAAAATGGTGTTTGGGGGTGTAGCCTTAAAGCCATCCGGTTCTTTTTTCTCCCGACTTCAGGTGATGGAATTTGCAAGCCTGATCGGTTCCGGGGCGGCTTCGTTGGGCCTTGGGCATTTTACGATGTGCAATGGGGCTAACCTTGCTTTTCGCAAGAAGGCCTTTCAGCAAGTGAATGGCTACGAAGGCAACTTGGACATTGCTTCCGGTGATGATGAATTTTTGGCAAGGAAGCTATTGAAAGAATATCCTAAATCCGTGCAGTTCTTGAAAAAGCCAGATGCGGTAGTATTGTCAAGACCACAGTCAACGATCCGGTCTTTTATCCATCAACGATTGAGGTGGGCCGGAAAATGGAAATACAATTCATCCTTTTATTCAAGGCTTTTGGCCGTTCATATCTTGCTGGTGCAGCTGGCCATTCTCGGACTAATGCTCTTTCTATCCATGCAATGGGGGAATTTTTATTGGGGTTTGAGTTTACTGGCAATAAAGTGGACGATGGAGGGGCTATACCTGCTTCCGGTCTGTAAGTTTCTAAATATCAGGTGGTCATGGTCTGCTTTTTTGATATTGCAATTAATTTATCCATTCTACGTTATTGGAATCGGCATTGTATCGCAAAAGACTGCCTATGAATGGAAGGGAAGAAGATTATCACATAAAATGTGATAGCAGGAGGGTAATTTCTATTTTTGCTATCCAAATATGGGAGATCAATCTTTACAGAAGAAAATTGAGAAGAAGGAGTTAGAACTAAATTCCCTTCTTGAAATCACACAGGCCATCAACAGCAACGTATCTGAAGACTCGCTCTACAAAATTTTCAATTTCACGCTGAGGTCCAACCTCAATATCAACAAGTTGGCACTCTTTGTATTGGATGAAATCTGGAACTGTAAAGTGAATTTTGGATCAGAGAAAAATTTCATGAAGATGAAACTGGACGATCATTTCAAAATGATCAGGAAGATTCATAACATGACGGAATTTGAAAAGTGTGAATTTCATGAGTTCGACATCGTAATTCCAGTTACCCATAAGGACAACACCCTAGCCCTGGTGTTTGTTGGTGGGGCCGAAAACCGGCAATCCAATCATGACAGGGATGAGAGCATCAAGTTCATTCAGGCCTTGAGTAATATTATTTTGGTGGCCATAGAAAATAAAAAACTGGCCAGAAGGCAATTAGAACAAGAGGCGTTTCGAAAAGAATTGGAAATTGCCAGTGATGTGCAGCAGTTTTTATTTCCTGAGAAATTGCCTAACACAGACCGACTTAAAATTGAAGCGAGCTATTTGCCTCATGACCTGGTAGGCGGTGATTATTACGATTACATCCCTATAAATAAGAACCAATTTCTCATTTGTGTTGCTGATGTAAGTGGCAAGGGTATTCCTGCTGCTTTGATGATGTCCAATTTTCAGGCTTCGTTGAGAACATTGCTCAGACAGACTCCAAACCTCAAGGAAATCCTGGAGGCATTAAATTATCAAGTGTTGGAAAATACCAAGGGAGAGAAGTTCATCACCTTTTTTGGTGCCATCTATGATTTAAGTCTAAAAACGATGGTATATGTCAACGCTGGCCACAATCCGCCAATACTTTACACCAAGAAAAGGGGTTTTCAGTTGCTGGAGGAAGGCTCCACCGTTATCGGAGCGATGCATCCGCTACCATTTATTAACGAAGGTTTCGTTACGGACTTAGATGAATTTTTTCTTTTTGCTTACACCGATGGTCTTACCGAAACAGTAAATGAAATGGAGGAGGAGTTTGGACAGGAGACACTGATGAAATATTTGGAATCCAACCTTAATAAAGACTTGAAAACGATGCATCAGGACATTATAGTTAAGTTAGATGGATTCAAAGGAAGGAATGGGTATAAAGACGATATCACCATGCTTTCTTGCAGAGTCATATAATTATTTAAAGTGTTTTTCAGAACGCCATTTTTTCTACCGTTGCTATATCCCAGTTTGATCTGGCGCATACCTACAACTGAGAATAAAATCTTTTTGACTTTTGATGATGGGCCCGTACCGGGTCCCACAGACTTTGTGCTGGAGCAACTTAAAGCACATCAGGCAAAGGCTACTTTTTTTTGTATTGGCAATAACCTTGTCCAAAACAATGCGCTCTTTAGGGAAATACTGGAACAAGGCCATGCCGTAGGTAATCATACCTATAATCACCTGAAGGGTTGGAATACACCCAATGAAATTTATTTGAAAGACATCAACGCGTGTCAGGATAAAATTGGCAATACCGCTTTGTTCAGGCCTCCCTATGGCAGAATCAAGAGAAGCCAATTGAAGCAACTCAGTAGCTTTAAGGTAGTCATGTGGGATGTACTTACCTATGATTATTCTGCTTCGGTAGGAAAGGAGCAATGTTTAAAAGGAATTGTCAAAGCTACCAGGCCTGGTTCTATAGTTGTTTTTCACGATAGCTACAAAGCGGAGAAAAACATGAAATATGCATTGCCTCGATTTCTGGATCATTTTTCCAGCAAAGGCTTTGTATTTGATTCTCTTTCCGAACTTTGACAAAGTTCGATATGAAAACTAAACGAGTCCTTGTTGCGCCACTTGACTGGGGATTAGGTCATGCCACCCGGTGTATTCCTATCATCCGATTGCTCCTTCAGAAATCGTGTGAAGTGGAAATCGCTTCAAGTGGCAGCGCATTGAAACTTCTGCAATTGGAGTTTCCAAACCTCAAGTACTTGGAATTGCCTTCTTATGGCGCTTCTTACAGTAGTCGATTGCCATTTATGGTAAAAGTATTCATGCAACTTCCAAAGTTTCTGATGGCCATTCATAATGAAAGATATGCTTTGGTGAAAATTGTGAAGAGCACCGACTACGCGCTGATTATAGCTGATAATAGATATGGTTGTCATGTGTCACAGGTGAAATCTGTTTTCATTGGTCACCAACTAAATATTATCATGCCCAGCTATTTAAAATGGATGGCTCCTGTGGTCAACTATTTTAATCGTAAATGGATAGCCAACTTTGATGAATGCTGGATCCCAGATGAGGAAAAGGCCAGGTGGACAGGAGCACTCACACAAACAAGCATCAAGGGAGCGAAATACATAGGGCTATTATCCAGATTCGTAAAGCGCCACACGAATAATACTGCTTATCAATTGGCCATTATTCTTTCAGGACCAGAACCACAGCGCACTATTTTGGAACAAAAGCTGATGCACCAGTTGAAACACATTGATATCAATACAATTATCGTAAGGGGGGTAGTGGAAGGATCGCAAGCCGATGGAAGGATTCAACATGTTGAGAGGGTGAATTATCTTTTATCTGAGGAGTTGGAATCCGTTATAGTGAATAGTGAAATAGTATTGTGCAGATCGGGGTACAGCTCTGTGATGGATTTGGCCACCTTAGGTAAAAAGGCAATTTTTATTCCTACACCTGGACAAACGGAACAAGAATACCTTGCTATGCTATTAAAGCAACGAGGGATAGCCTACTGTCAATCACAAAAGGATTTTGATTTGGCACTTGCATTGAAGGAAATAAACAATTACACAGGCTTTGCCGGGTGGAAGGGTAAAACTAATTTGCTCGATGAAGCCATAGAACACGCATTGTCATGAATTATTGGACCGATAGTCACGCACACATTTACCTGAAGGAGTTTGATGCCGATGGGAGGGAAGTAATGTTGCGTTGTGAGGAAGCAGGGGTACAAAAAATTTACATGCCCAATATTGACCACACCTCTATTGATAATATGCTGGAATGGGAGGCAAAGTATCCAAACCAATGCCTGGCCATGATGGGGCTTCATCCTTGTTCTGTTAAAAATGATTTTGAAAAGGAACTATACCTGGTAGAGAATTGGCTGTCCAAAAGAAAATTTGCAGCTATTGGCGAGATGGGAACTGACCTGTATTGGGATAAAACATTTTGGGAGCAGCAGCAGGAAGCTTTTGCTGTACAAGTGAGTTGGGCAAAACGATATGAACTGCCCATTGTCATTCACTGCCGCGAATCAATAGACGAAACCATAGCAATGGTGGAGCAGTACCACGATGAAAAGCTGAAAGGAGTATTCCATTGTTTTACGGGAACAATAGAACAAGCAAAACGAATAGTAAAGTTAGGATTTTATTTAGGACTTGGTGGCGTGAGTACTTTTAAGAATGGTGGATTGGATAAGATCATTCCTGAGCTGGATGTAAATACGCTGTTGCTAGAAACGGATAGTCCTTATTTAAGTCCAGTACCTCATCGGGGAAAGCGCAATGAACCTTCCTATATTCCTATCATTGCAACTCGAGTAGCTGAATTATTAGGTATCAGTCTTGAGGACCTGCAAACCGCCACATCTGTAAATGCTCAAAATCTTTTTGTGAAATGAACTACAAAAAAATTAATATCAATACAGCACTTCCGGCCAATCCCAAGTCTCGGATAATGATAGTCTATACCGGAGGCACCTTCGGAATGACTCGCGATGCGAATGGTGTGTTGGTTCCTTTTGACTTCAGTCACATATTGGCATACCTGCCCACGCTTAAGAATCTGATGTTGGATATTACTGTGATTGCTTTCGAACATCCCATTGACTCGTCCAACATTGAACCTGAACATTGGCAAACCATCGGCAAAATAATTTTTGATAATTATGATGATCAGGATGGATTCGTGGTATTGCATGGCACGGATACCATGGCATTTACTTCTTCTGCACTTGCCTTTATGCTCGAAGGTTTGGCCAAACCCGTCATTTTTACAGGAGCCCAATTGCCGATCAGTGAGCCCCGTTCTGATGCACGAGAAAATTTGATCACTGCTCTTGAAATTGCATCAGCGAATAGAGAGGGTCGCCCTATCGTACCAGAAGTTTGTATTTATTTTGATTATGAACTGATAAGGGGCTGCAGGGCCAGAAAGGTGGAGAGCATGTATTTTGATGCTTTTCACTCAGAAAATTATCCAGCGCTGGCTAAAGCAGGTGTAAAAATTGACTACGCTTTTGATGCGATTGCCAATCCCACTGCCAAAAAGCTATCACTTCGCTCAAAATTTGATACCAATATTGCTTTGTTGAAGCTCTTTCCAGGTATTGGTGCCAAGGCCATGGAGTCCATCATGGAAACAGATGGCCTCAAAGCAATCATATTGGAGACTTATGGTGCGGGCAATGCACCCACAGCTGAGTGGTTTCTGGTCATCTTGAGAAAAGCGATTGCAAAGGGGATACTTGTATTAAACATCTCACAATGTCCTGGAGGCATGGTGACGCAAGGGAGGTACGAAACAAGTAAAACGCTGGCAGACCTGGGAGTAATCAGCGGTGCTGATATGACCACGGAAGCGGCAGTGACCAAACTTATGCTGCTTTTGGGTGAATTGGGGCCTGATCAGACAAGAAAGTGGATTGGTAAGTCAATGGCTGGAGAGCTTAGCGAGCTATAATTCAGTTTTACCACACTGTTTGGGGTAGCGTTCAATGACTGCAAACCCCTTAATGGCGGAGAGGGAGGGATTCGAACCCTCGTTACGTTTCCGTAAACACGCTTTCCAAGCGTGCGCGTTCAGCCACTCTGCCACCTCTCCAAAAATTCAGGGCACAAATAAATGGATAATAAACACCTTTAACAAGGAGGTAATTCATCATTTCTGGCCATGCAAAAAATACCAACAAATAAAATTCTGTGTGACTAACGGATGTAATAGGCATTCTATGGTAGAGGCGAAGAATGACTGAAGATTATTTTGTATTTTTTTTTGGAAATTTTGCTTAGAAATGAACAAAACGTTTAATTTTGGCCACTTCAAGTTATATCTTAAACCTTAAACCATGAAAAAACAAATTGCTATTCTCGCTCTATTCGGAGTCTTGATTTTTGGATCTTTTACCCTGGCTGTTGCTCAGGAAGGAGATACCACTCAAACACAGAGCGAACAGACTGAAGCTGTCTCTTCAGATCAGGAAGAAGCCCCTATGATGGATGTTGCGGCTGAAGTACCTGCCGAAGAGGCGAGCTTCCACCAAAGAATTAAAGAGAAATTCATTGAGGGTGGTGCCAGCTTTATGTGGCCTATCCTTATCTGTTTGATATTTGGATTGGCGGTTTCAATTGAGCGTATCATTACACTCAATCTGGCTACAACCAACACCAAAAAACTTTTGGCTCAAATCGAAGACGCACTTTCTAAAGGCGGAATCGAAGCAGCAAAAGATGTTACTAAAAACACCAAAGGCCCTGTCGCTTCAATTTTTACACAAGGATTGATGAGATCATCTGAAGGTATGGAGATGGTAGAAAAATCCATCGTATCTTATGGTGGTGTTGAAATGGGTCGCTTAGAGAAAGGTTTGATCTGGATCTCTCTTTTCATATCACTCGGACCAATGCTTGGTTTCTTCGGAACTGTAATTGGTATGGTGGGTGCATTTGATGCGATCGAAGCAGCTGGTGATATCTCTCCTCAGGTTGTTGCTGGTGGTATGAAAACTGCCTTGTTGACAACAGTAGGTGGACTTATCGTGGGTATGGTGTTGCAGGTATTCTACAACTACCTGGTATCTAAGATCGACAATTTGGTAAATGATATGGAAGATGCTTCTATCACATTGGTAGACCTTTTGGTGAAGCATAAAATCGTAAAATAATATGGAAGACATTGGATTATATGTAGGCTATGGACTTCTGTTGGTGGCACTAGCTGCTGCGGTAATCCTGCCTTTGATAAATGCCTTAAAGGCCCCTAAAGAACTTTTAAAATCTGGAATGGGTCTGGGTGCGTTAGTGGTGGTTTTCCTTATTTCATTCGGATTGTCCGGATCAGAGGTTACCGCTAAGTACACTGCCCAGGGAGTAGGTGAAAGCAGCTCGAAAATGATTGGTGCTGGCTTAACAATGTTTTACATTGTGTTTTTCATCGCACTTCTAGGAATTGTGTTTTCAGAAATCAATAAAGCCCTTAAGTAATGGCAAAGAGTACACCAGAAATACCGAATGCATCAATGGCTGACATTGCGTTCTTGTTGTTAACCTTCTTTTTGGTTACCACCACGATGCCCAATGACAAGGGATTGAGCATGCAACTTCCTCCGCCACCGGAGGCGCAACCACCGGAAGACGTTAAAATTCCGGAGCGCAACATGTTTAAAATCCAGGTTAACTCGTCAGATGCTCTTCTTGTGGAAGGTGAGCCGATGAATGACGTTAGCGGATTGAAAGACATGATTAAGAAGTTCATTTTGAATAATGGTGTAGATCCTAAGAGCTCCGACAGTCCGGAAAAGGCCATTGTGTCTTTAAAGACAGATAGGGGTACTACCCATAAAAGGTTCGTTGAAATTCTGGATATTGCCCAAGCTGCTTATTATGACATCTATGCGGATCAGGCTGGAGTCACCAATGAGGAATTTAGAAAGATTGCCTCAGACTTGAATAACCCTGAAAATCAAAGATTGTATAACAAGGGACGTGAAGGAATACCGATGGCGATTTCAATAGCTGAGCCCACTAAGGCCGGAAACTGATAAATTAGGAACTATGTCAAAGTTTAGAAAGAAAACAAAAGTAAAGCAGGACATTCCAACATCTTCAATGCCGGACGTGGTATTCATGTTGCTGTTCTTTTTTATGGTGACTACCGAGTTGAGAAAAACTGCCGTTGATGTGATGCAGCGTATTCCGCAAGCTACCCAGCTGAGGAAATTGCAACGCAAATCATTGGTAACTAATCTATATATCGGAGAACCTAAGAAGTCAGATCAATTTGGAACTGAACCAAAAATTCAGGCAGAAGATGTATTTATTGAACCCAACGATATTATTCTTTGGGTAAACCGCGAAAAAGATAAACTTCCAGAAAATGAACGCGAACAGTTGACTGTAGCGATGAAAGTGGATAGTGAAGCAAAACGCGGTATTATTGCAGACGTAGAAACACAACTCAGAAAGGCCAACGCCAGAAAGATTCTGTACTCTACTTTGCAAAAATCAGATAAGAGATAACTTGTTTTTTCACTTGAATAAATAAGCCCCTTCCTGACTATCTTGGGAAGGGGCTTTTTATTGATCTATGGCTACTGTCGCTTTACCTCAGCTTAATAATGCCAAAACAGTCCGGGCTTGGTGCATGTACGATTGGGCCAACTCTGTATACTCACTGGTGATTACCTCAGCGATTTTCCCCATTTATTATAAATCAGTGGCGGTAACTGCGAATGGGGATATTGTTCAGTTTTTGGGACTAAGTATTAACAACTCGGTGCTTTATACCTACTCCCTCTCTTTTTCCTTTTTGATTGTTGCTTTCATTTTGCCACTGCTCTCCGGTGTAGCTGATTATGCGGGAAAGAAAAAAACATTCATGAAGATGTTTGTGGCCATTGGTAGTACCGCCTGCATTGGGTTGTTTTTCTTTAGGGATATCAATGACCTGGAGTGGGGCATATTTTGCTCAGTGATGGCAAGCATAGGTTATTCAGGAAGTTTGGTATTTTATGATGCCTTTTTACCTGAGATCGTTACTATGGACCGTTATGATGCCACCAGTGCAAGAGGGTATTCCATGGGCTATTACGGTAGTGTGATATTGATGGTAGTTTGTTTATTCATTATTACTTACTTCAGCTCATTTGGGTTTGCTACTGAAGGCGATGCGGTAAGGTTTACTTTCTTGCTCGTGGGGTTGTGGTGGATGGGGTTTTCATTGATAACTTTTCGCTATGTACCTGAAAACCCGTATGGTAGAAAAGCCACAGGCAATATCTGGACGAAAGGTTATGAGGAGCTTTTGAAAGTTTGGAGAAGTCTCAAAGCATCACCCGACCTAAAGAAATATTTAACTGCATTCTTTTTCTTCAATATGGGAGTGCAGACAGTAATGTATCTCGCTACCTTATTTGGAACGGATGTACTTCATTTGGATAGCAGTAAGTTGATCATGACCATCTTGCTAATTCAATTGGTTGCCTCCTTTGGTGCCTATCTTTCAGCAAGGTTTTCTGCAACCTATGGAAACAAAGTGGCACTGATGTCCATGATAGGGATATGGATTGTTGTATGCATTGCCGCTTATTTCATTTCAACTGAGTACCAGTTTTATGCATTGGCATTTGTAGTAGGTATGATCATGGGAGGAGTTCAGGCCCTTGCAAGAGCAACGTACACCAAATTGATCCCGGAAAATACCATTGATCATGCCTCTTACTTTAGCTTTTTTGATGTGACCTTCAACCTGTCCATTGTGATGGGTACGTTTTCATTCGGTTTGATCAACCAAATCAGTGGTAGTATGCGCAACAGTGCCTTGGCGCTGGCTGTGTTTTTTGTATTGGGAATGTTGATGCTGACTTTAGTGAGGTCCAAAAATATCATTAGTCCTAGTAGCGCAGGTGCTTCACGGTAATTCCCTTGTTAATGAGTTGCTTCAAGGATTCAATACCGATTTTCAAGTGAAGGTCCACAAAGCTGCCGGTTACTTCTTTGTCACTCGATGTTGTTTTAATTCCTTCTGCGATCATAGGTTGATCGGAAACCAGCAGCAAGGCACCCGCTGGAATTTCATTAAAAAAAGCCGTTGAAAAGATGGTGGCTGTTTCCATATCAATGCCCATTACCCTAATTTTTCGAAGGTATTCTTTAAAAGGCTCATCCCACTCCCATACACGCCTGTTGGTAGTATAAATGGTTCCAGTCCAGTAATCCTGATTATAATCCCTTATAGTGGTTGATATGGCCTTCTGGAGGGCAAATGCTGGCAGTGCAGGTACCTCTGGAGGAAGATAATCATTGGAAGTACCTTCTCCGCGTATGGCTGCGATGGGTAAAATGAAATCGCCAATGTCATTTTTCCTTTTTAACCCTCCGCACTTTCCCAGAAAAAGTATAGCATCAGGTTGGATGGCTGTTAGACAATCTATGATGGTGGCAGCATTTGGACTTCCCATCCCAAAATTAATAATGGTGATTCCTTCTGCTGTTGCACTTAGCATCGCTTTATCCTCACCTTTCACCTCTACGCCATGCCATTCAGCAAACTTATAGACGTAATTGTCGAAATTGGTTAATAAAATATCTCTGCCAAAGTCTTCAAGGGGCACGCCTGTATATCGTGGAAGCCAGTTTTCAACAATTTCCTGTTTTGTTTTCATCGGTTACTCAATTGCAATTTAATCCGCACACTATTTTCTACGTCATTTGAAGATACCTACAATCTTTTGAATGTAACATGGTCTGTAAGTAATTCATGAACAAATAATTTATAATTTGAGCACATGAATCCACTCAATCTTCCATCCATTTCGCCCAATTTAAAAAAGGAACAGGGAAAGGTTTGGATATTTGATACGATCAGAAAAAAATATGTTGTACTCACTCCCGAAGAATGGGTAAGGCAACATTTTGTGCAACACCTGATTCAAAACCATGGGTATCCCAAATCATTGATCAGGATTGAAAGCAGCCTTACGTATAATAAACTTCAAAAGAGATCTGATATCCTCATCCATGACAGGGCAGGAAAGCCATGGATGCTGGTAGAGTGCAAATCCTCCTCGATCAAGTTAACTCAAAAAGCCTTTAATCAGATAGCGGTATACAACATGACAGTGGGAGCAAACTACCTGGCCGTGACCAATGGCATGGTTCACTATTGCTGGCGGGCTCCTGAACTTGGCAAGGAGGCCGTATTTTTAGATAAATTTCCGGAGTTCTAAAAAAAAGGCGGACCATCTGGACCGCCTTTTTTTTATTTTTTATCGATTACTATTTCAAAAATTCTTCAACATCCGTGTAGGGCAGATTAAAGGCGTCTGCAACAGCCTTGTAAACCACCTTCCCGTTGATCACATTCAAGCCCAATTTCAAATCTTCATTTTCTATGCAGGCTTTTTTCCATCCTTTACCAGCTAATTTAATAGCGTACGGAAGCGTAGCGTTGGTCAACGCCAGGGTAGAGGTATAAGGAACAGCACCCGGCATATTGGCCACACAATAATGAACTACATCGTCAATGATATAGGTAGGATCTTCGTGTGTAGTGGGCTTACAGGTTTCTATACAACCTCCCTGGTCAACTGCCACATCTACCAGCACCGTACCAGGCCTCATGGTCTTAAGCATATCTTTCGATATTAATTTGGGTGCCTTTGCACCTGGGATAAGCACTGCACCAACGATCAGGTCGTGGGTTTGTACCAGCTCGCGAATTACATATTCATTGGATGCCATGGTAGAAACGTTCTTTGGCATCACATCGTCCAGGTAACGAAGTCGGTTAAGATTAACGTCAGCGATAATAACATCAGCACCCATTCCGGCAGCGATCTTGGCCGCGTTGGTTCCCACTACACCTCCACCCAGGATAAGCACTTTGCCAGGCATAACTCCAGGTACACCTCCTAAAAGGATACCTCTTCCCTTTAACGGTTTTTCCAAATACTTGGCGCCTTCCTGAATGGCCATACGTCCTGCCACCTCCGACATGGGCACCAACAATGGAAGCCCACCATCCTTCTCTACCGTTTCATAGGCAAGACAAACAGCTCCGGTTTCAATCATGGCTTTTGTCAATGGCTCATAGGAGGCAAAGTGAAAGTAGGTGAATACCAACTGGTCTTTCTTGATCAGTTTATACTCGGATTCAATAGGCTCTTTCACCTTGATGATCATTTCAGCGATATCAAAAACCTCCTTTGCAGTAGGAAGAATTTTAGCGCCTGCACCGATATAGGCATCATCATTAAAACCGCTTCCGACACCTGCCGTGGATTGAACATAAACGGTATGGCCTCGCTTGGTCAGCTCTTGTGAGCCAGCAGGGGTAAGGGCTACCCTGTTTTCATTATTCTTAATTTCTTTGGGAACTCCGATTATCATTTTATTACTATTTTGTCTGAATAAAAACCCCGTAAATATAGCATTAGGTTACGATTGCAAGGTTCAAATTACCCAATTTTGCATAGATATGTCAGAATCTAATCTATTCGCCTTTTATGGCTCATTACGAAGGGGAATGCATAACTACGAGCATTACAAAACTCAGCTGGAATACATAGAAACCACCCGCATTTCTGGTTATGCACTTTTTGCACTTGAGGATTACCCTTACGTGGTGAGGTCGAACAAGGAAACAGATCTCTTGGTCATAGAAATTTTCAAAATAGAAGATCAGAATACAAGAGAGCATATTCACCGATTGGAGCTTGAGGCAGGTTATGTTTTCGAGTGGATTGATGTGGAGGGCAAAAAAGTTGGAATATATTTATTTGAGCGGCCCACAAATAATTCTAGGGTAGAAAGTGGTGATTGGGTAGAATTCTTTGGTGTTAAACACCGCTGAGCGGAGAATATTTGGGATTTAAATTGAGTTTTGACCCCCTGCTTGTTTTCCTTATTTTTGAATTCAAAGCTATCAGACATTGACGCAAGTAAAGAGCATAAAATCCGGGTTATCCAATAAAAAGGCCACTTCTATACTGGCCGATTACCGATTGGCCTGCGAAAGCAGAGAAGCCAGCCTGTTGGGACGCAAAGAAGTGTTTATGGGCAAAGCCAAATTTGGCATTTTTGGAGATGGCAAAGAG
>DDTF01000017.1:0-106039 GCA_002345965.1 Flammeovirgaceae bacterium UBA2371 | reverse complement strand
ACACTTCAAGAATATTTTGCGCAGCTGTACGCGCATACTGAAGTAGAGGCCGATCCTGCATCGGCAGGTCGACTGATGAATGGACATTTTGCTACACGAATGATCGATGAGCAGGGTGAATTCAAAACACTTACAAAATCAAAAAACAGCAGCTCAGATATTTCCCCAACAGCAGGCCAGATGCCCCGCCTGGTAGGACTGGCCTATGCCTCTAAATTATTTAGGGAAAATCCACTTCTCTCAGGGTATGACACTTTATCCATAAAGGGAAATGAGATTGCTTTTGGTACGATTGGAAATGCATCTACTTCCGAAGGTGTATTCTTTGAAGCCATCAATGCAGCAGGAGTACTGCAGGTACCTATGCTCATGTCAGTGTGGGATGATGAATATGGTATTTCGGTACCAGCCAAATACCAAACAACGAAAGGAAATATCTCCAAGATATTACAGGGCTTTCAAAGAACCAGCAGTGAAAAGGGATTTGAGATCATAACGGCCAAAGGCTGGGACTATGAAGCCTTATGCAAAGCCTATGAAAAGGCTGAAGAAGTTTGTAGGAAAGAACATGTGCCGGTTCTTTTTCATGTCACCGAGCTTACTCAACCTCAGGGACACAGCACATCCGGGTCGCATGAAAGGTACAAGAGCAAGGAACGACTTGCCTGGGAACTGGATCATGATTGTATCAAGAAGATGCGTTCGTGGATACTTGAACAGGAAATAGCCAATGCAGGGGAGCTGGATGCAATTGAAAAGGAAGCCAAATCCGTAGCCAAAGCGGCCAAAGACGCAGCCTGGAAAGCATTTAATAAGGATATTCAAAAAGCGCAGCAAGCGCTTAGTCCCATACTTGCCAAATTGGCAACCAGCCATGACGAAATCCGGTTGATTAAGGAAGAGCTTGATGCTGCCATTAACCCTTTGCGACTGGATGCCATGAAGGCAGCAAAACGAGCAGTGAGAATACTGCGCGGGCTGGAGTCAGAAGAGAGAAATGAACTTGTGGCTTGGGTCAGGAAAAATGAAGATGACAATTGGGAAAGGTACAGTTCTCATTTATACAGTCAATCACAACAATCTGCACTGAATGTAGAAGCGATACCAGCTGTATATTCCGAATCTTCTTCCTTGTTGGATGGTCGTGAGATTTTGCATGCTTGTTTTGATCACGCGCTCGAGAGAGATCCAAGAATATTTGCATTGGGTGAAGATGTAGGGAAGATCGGAGATGTGAATCAGGCTTTTGCCGGTTTGCAAAATAAATATGGTGAGTTGCGTGTAACGGATGCGGGTATTCGAGAAGCCACCATCATTGGTCAGGGCATAGGCGCTGCACTGAGAGGGCTCAGACCCATTACTGAAATTCAGTATCTGGATTACCTGTTATACGCTGTGCAAATTCTAAGCGATGATGTGGCCTGTTTGCAATACCGTACAAAAGGGGGGCAAAAGGCACCATTGATTATCAGAACAAGAGGACATCGATTGGAGGGAGTTTGGCATTCGGGTTCACCCATGGGAATGATTTTGCACAGCTTGCGAGGAATATATGTGTTGGTACCCAGAGATATGACTCAGGCGGCAGGATTCTATAATACCATGCTCAAATCTGACGATCCTGCTTTAATCATTGAATGCCTAAATGGATATCGATTGAAGGAAAAACTACCTGATAACATAGGTGAGTTTTGTGTGCCTTTGGGAATTCCAGAGACGTTGAAAGCTGGAAGTGATGTCACTGTGGTGACGTATGGTTCAATGTGCCGGGTAGTAATGGACGCGGTAACCGAATTGGAAAAAGTTGGGATTTCTTGCGAAGTAATTGACGTCCAGACTTTACTTCCGTTTGACAGACATCATAGCATTTTGGATTCTGTTAAGAAGACGAATCGAATTGTATTTGCAGACGAAGATGTTCCGGGTGGAGCCACGGCCTTTATGATGCAAAAAGTAATAGAAGAACAGGGAGCTTACGAATACTTGGATTCAAAGCCTTTGTGCATTACTGCTAAGGAGCACAGGCCTGCTTATGGTTCAGATGGTGATTATTTTTCGAAACCCAACCCAGAAGAGATTTTTGATAAGATCTATGAAATGATGGGTGAGGTAGAACCCGAACGTTTTCCTCCACTCTACTAAGGCCCGAATTTTATTTGAATTGAAATTCTGGAGTTTCTATAATGTTACTTTTGTTGAGTAACCGATCCTGGATTTGTACTCTCAGTTTAACTGTTTTAATGCTGAACTGAAGTTTAAAGCCTGTACTTAACATGGCATACCGCAGGGTACCTTCGACCGGACTCTTCAAACTCAGGTCTGAATTTTTAGCCAGGATTGGGAAACGGCCATCATAGGTAGTACAAAATTCAGTACGCCAGTCAAACTCCTGAAACGAACCATCATTTTGCTTTACCAGAAAATCCACAAAAATGTTGTAGTGGTTTTCGTTCAACTCAAAATACACTGTATCTGTCACCTTGGGGTTGGGACTATTATCAAAAACCAACTCCCAATTTATACAATCATAAGGCTTGACATAATCTGGTAAGCCTAGCTCAGGCATAGTTCTTTTTGTTTTGTAGGTCACGGGCTCTCCATTTGCGGTAAGCGTATAATAAAATTTCTCATTGTAACAGATGGTGTCACTTCCATTGACATAGCATCCATTTTCATTGGTATTCAGTCCCAGATTTCCATCACCATCTTTAAATCTCAGGAACAAGAGAAGAGAGTCCGCATCAGAAGCATTGGGTGTTTCTTTAAATACAAGATTATCAAATTCTATTTCCGGGGTAAGCGGGTACTCCGGAGGGTCAAAGCAGGAGATTAGGCCTAACCCAAATACTATCAGCATTCCTAAACCCAAAGTGAACTTCATTTCCTAATTTTAGACCTTTGTAAATTAATTAACGCTTGAACAGATTTAAAAGTTTTGAAAGGGATTTATCTCGTGTTAACGAAGACAATTTCGAGAATATTGCCTTGTCTTTGTTTCAGTTTCAGGCAAAAGAGAACAAAGTATATCAAAAATATCTCACCTATCTGGGGGTAAATATAGACAGGATTACCACGCTTGATCAAATTCCTTTTCTTCCGATCTCTTTTTTTAAAACGCACGATGTGGTCACAGGTGACTGGACAGCTGAATCAACTTTTTACAGTAGCTCCACTACGGGTGCCACTCCCAGCAGGCACAAGGTAAAAAGTGTACAGGAATACCTGAACCATTCAATACAAATTTTCGAAGGCTTTTATGGACCAGTCAACGATTACCATATTTTCGCCCTGCTTCCCTCTTATTTGGAAAGGGAAGGGGCTTCATTGGTTGTGATGGTCAGTCATTTCATTAAGGAGAGCGGATCACCTTATTCGGCCTTCTATCTCAATAATTTATCAGAACTTCAGGCGCACCTTAAAAAATCTCACCAGGATCGAAAAGTGTTATTGTTGGGTGTTTCATTTGCCCTTATGGACCTGGCCGAGAAAATGGAATTGGATTTAAGTGATTGTATAGTAATGGAAACGGGGGGTATGAAGGGAAGGAGAGTGGAGCTTACAAGAGATGAATTGCACCAGTATTTGTCTCAACGTTTTAACGTTCCGTCCATTCATTCGGAGTATGGAATGACAGAGTTGTTTTCTCAGGCATATTCCAAAGGGCAAGGTTACTTTCAAGCCCCATCCGGGATGAAAATAGTCGTTCGAAGCATAAATGACCCATTTGAAGTACTGGGTAAGGGTAAAACTGGAGGAATAAACGTGATAGATTTATCAAATATTTATACCTGTGCGTTCGTTGAAACCCAAGATTTAGGTAGAATTCGCCAAGATGGTAGTTTTGAGATACTTGGAAGGATGGATAACTCGGATGTTAGAGGGTGCAATTTGCTGGTTGGGTAGCCAATCAAGTCGCTAAACAGCCATTTATAGCAGATTAAATTTGCTCAAATTGAAAAGAATGATAATTTTGATACTTTCAAAGACCACTGAAATGAAGAAAATTTTAGCATTTATTGCCTTGATCGCTTTCCTAAGTGCGTGTAGCCAGTATACCTGTCCTACTTACAGCAAGAAAGAGGTAAAGAAAAGCAACACGGAAAACCGCATTTAATCAACCTTAGAGGTATTTTTTTACCTCCTCTAGGCTGATTTTCGCTCCACTCATTATGGTCAGTCTTTCGACTACGTTTCGCAATTCCCTGATATTTCCAGTCCAGTCGTAATTTTGTAATTCTTTTAGGGCTTTAGCATCTATTTGTTTTGCCTTGTTTCCCTGCTCCATGGCAAGGTCATTGAGAAATTTATCTACCAGCAGAGGAATATCTTCTCTACGGTCATTCAGTGCTGGCACTTTCACAATGATCACTCCAAGTCTGTGGTAAAGGTCTTCTCGGAATTTATTCTCTGCTATTTCCTGCTTTAGGTTCTTATTGGTGGCAGCCAGTACTCTTACGTTTACTGCAATGTCTTTATCCCCACCTACTCTGGTAATCTTGTTCTCTTGCAGCGCGCGCAAAACTTTTGCTTGAGCGGAGAGGCTCATGTCCCCAATTTCATCCAGAAATAAGGTGCCATTATCAGCCTGTTCAAATTTTCCAATACGTTGCTTAACGGCAGAGGTAAAGGAGCCCTTTTCATGCCCAAACAATTCACTCTCAATGAGCTCGGAGGGGATAGCAGCGCAGTTTACTTCTACAAAAGGAGCACTGGCTCTGTTACTTTTTTCATGCACCCAACGGGCTACCAATTCCTTTCCTGATCCATTAGGACCGGTAATTAATACACGGGCATCAGTAGGAGCAACCTTTTCAATAATTTCTTTGACCATGGCGATTGGTTCGGATTCACCAATCATGTCATACTTGTGGGCAATTTTTTTCTTTAGCGTTTTTGTTTCTGCCACTAAACTGGTTTTGTCCAAGGCATTGCGCAAGGTGATCAACAGACGATTCAGGTCAGGCGGCTTTTGTAAAAAATCATAGGCGCCCATCTTGGTGGCATCTACAGCCATTTCGGTAGTACCATGAGCGGATATCATGATGAAAGTTGTTCCGATTCCTTTTTCCTTGGCCTTTTCAAGTACTTCCATGCCATCCATCTTGGGCATTTTGATGTCACAAAAAACGAGGTCATAATCATCGTTTTCGAGCATGGCTAATCCTTCCACGCCATCTTTGGCTTCGTCAACTGTTAGTTTTAATTCCTTTTGATCGGTGATGATGTCTTTAAGCACAGCACGAATACTTGCCTCATCTTCTATTAGTAAAACTTTGGGCATGATGGGATGGAAATGAAATAACTTAAAAATTAATAAAAAAATGCAAGCCTGTAAGCCGGGTTCTGTTCCGCCAGCTGGCGGATCTTATCATTTGTCTAGTCCCAATGTTGCCATTGGGATCAATCAGCCTACCCGCCCCGACTTCCATAAAGGATGAGCAGAGCGACTCATGTTCGGGGCCTATTTGGCCTTTCAACTCGTAAGGTTTGCCATGCCCCTGACGTCACCGTCAGGGCGGTGAGCTCTTACCTCACCTTTTCACCTTTTCTCCATCTGACGCATCAGACGGAGTAGTTTGTTTTCTGTGGCACTATCTGTTCCGCCCACAGGCGGACCTTCCTGTTAGGAAGTACGATGCTCAATGTTGCCCGGACTTTCCTCCCACCAGCTGGCGGACGATAAGACGGCTTGCATTACTGCAAAGTTAAGGATAAATGATAAGAAGACCTTGAATCACGTGGATCCGTTAGTGCACGTCAGCTCCGGTGAGCTTAAACTCATACTGGTCGGCAAGGTTGGCCACTTCCTGAATCATCTCTTTCACTGAACTTTCTGATGTGCCTTCCAGTGAAGCTACCCCTTCAATTTGTAAAAAATCATCGCTGATGATAAATCTCCCATAATTGAAAAGAGCACTTTGCTCCAATAGATTCTTCAAAGGCAAACCAGCATGATAATTACATATCTTGGAAGTGAATGTAACCATGTTTCTGCTGTACAATTTGTTTTCCTTGATGGTGCCGATTACGGATTGGAATCGCCCACCTGCCAGCGGTACCACTATAATCGAATGGGTGTTGTCATAACTTGAGTATTGTCCTCCAATTTCATCGGAATAACTCTTCATGAATGCCATTAAGTCCATATTGTTGGGATTGGTTCAGGATAATGAAGGTACAAAATGAAAATGATATCAAGCCAAGAGTCAGAAGTAGAATGCATAGGATTTTACCCCATGACGAGTGAATTCCAGGGTGGGGGAAGGCAATTTTATCATATTGGCCAAATACAATAAGGCTTTTAGAGGCTTTGAATTAGTTTTAACAGAGGTGAGGTCAAAGTCAATGCTTAAATAGTACTGTCGGTAGGGAGAATAACCGTTTGAAATATTGGCTTCTTTTGAGGCAAAGATAAAGTCATGAGCGCCATATCCGATAGCCAGATTGAGCCACTTTGGAAATCGGGTAAATCGATCCACATCAATAGACATCCAGTACGTTTGCCCGTTGTAGTCTTTGAGTACTTTCTCACTAAAATTACTTCCTAGGATGGTAGGTCTTTGATTGGCCAGGTGGGTGGTATGAAATGAGAATTTCGGGTAGATCCTGGTTTCATTCCACAGGAGTTGCTGACCTAAAAAGACGGAGCTGCCAACTGCGTTGGCGACAAGGTCTGAAGCGGAGGCTCCATAACCAGCTGAATATCCATCAAAAATTTCTATAGAGCTTACCATTAAAAAACTGGAAAGAGCTCCTATCTTTTGAGATTTCCTTTTGGACAATCCTGTGTGTATTAAAGCGTTTGCACTCATGTTGCTTAAGTGAAATGCTGAATAAAAATGCCCTATTTTATCAACTTGAAACCATTCTTTAGAATCATCAAAAAAAGAGAAAGGTTGACGGTCGAATTCGCTGTACCAAGCCTTACTGAGCACCACCATTGACGCAGTGTAGCCCACTGATGAAGCGATTACAAGTCTGTTTAATTTTTTCTTGTTAACCGAATCCAATTCTTGGGTGGGAGTTTGGGCCACTGAAAAAAATGAATGAGATAAAAAAACGACTAAAAAAATGAGAACAGGATATGATCGCTTTAAGGGGATCATGAAAAATTCAATTTTCGCCATCGTCTTCTTCCTTTAGCGCTTCTTCATTGGGAGGGTTGATCATTTTTTCATTTTGATTCTTGTCTCTGGCGGATTTCCAAAGGTCTTTTATCTCGTTAAAATTTTGTGTGTGCAAAAGACTTACACCAGTAGTAACTGCACTTTGCGTCCCCAGTGTATTGGTGAGTTGATTTATGTTGGAACGGCTGTACATCTTCACTTTAAACTTTCCGTCAGGTGTCAGCAAATAATCAACTGTCCAGTCCCCAGCCAATGTGGATATATTGTCAGAAGCATTGTATTGATTAGAGAAACTGCCATCCCTGGTCACCCTCAATCTTCCATTGAGAAATGAATAAGAAAGTCGTAACTGAAACGTATTAAAGGCCTCCTGATCCAGAGTACCCAAGTCTAAATCTATTTCAAGATTTTGATCCACCTGTGTCAGCCAGTAACTAAGTTGGTTGGAAAGCAACTCACTAACACTATTGTACAATGTACCACTTGTGCTGAAAGCATCAGGCGGTGAGAATTTTCTTAAAATAATAAGGCTAAACACCTGTCGTTTCAATTCTTGTTCATCCAGCTTTGCTTTAAAAGATTCAAATTCAAAATTTAACCTTACAGGGGCTCTGCCCTCTACAATGATATTATCCGGAAGTTCATTCGCATCAATGTCAAAATTGATCCGAGGCGAAAGCATTTGCCCCTCTAATTTTAATATTACATCGGTCGGATATTTCCTTCTTACCTGTGAATTGGCAATCACTTCTTCCGACTGGTCAGTTAGGATAGGGCTGAGTGATGCCATCTGACGGTAGTTGGCGGTGATATCCATAACACCTTCGTACGGATTTCCATACCATGAAATGCGACTGCCCGGTTGAATATCAAATTCCTTGTTGATAATATCATAGAGTGTAAAGTTGTAGGCGCCTTGTGTAAACTCAACGGCTCCAAACATAAAGAAGTCTCCTTTTGTGTCGAGTTGTAACTTAATTTCTCCATTTCCTCTTCCTCTGATAATATCTCCTGACTTGATGTCAAAAATAATTTCAGTATAGGCATCTGGAGTAATGTCCAGATTAATGTCCATGGAGATGCCAGTAGCTGTGTTTGTTCTTTTTTTCCGCTTTATGTCTTTATCGTCAATCATTGAGGATGAATCCGTAAAGTGAACAAAGTTGATAAAGTCTTTTTTCTGTACCGTTTCTGTAGAGCTCATGGGAATGAAGATTCTCGTATTTTTTTCTGTTTTTGCTGTAGCAGAAATTTTAAGGTTTTCAGACGGGCCGAAAAAATTTGCGCTACCAGTGGCGTAACCCTGCCCATAAAAAAGCGAGTTGTCCTTTGTAGTAGTATTTAGCAGTTGTAAATTATTAAACGCGGCATCAAGATTTAATCGGAACTCCCTGAAATTTCTATGGGCGATGTAACCATCCAGACTTCCGGTGTTTTTAAAGATATCGGAAATTTTGAAATCCTTAAAGATCAACTGATCCGACTTCATCCCAAATTCTCCCGTAAAATTGTAGAGGGTTTTCAGGTAGTTAATCATGATCTGACCGTTTTCAATATTTCCATTACCATTGATTTTAGGGTTGAGAAAAGATCCTGAAATCAGATATTTCCCGGTAAGGGTGCCATCCATATTTGAAAAAATAGTCTCTAATAGTGGCTCTGCAATTTTTAGGTTGGCCTGATTAAATTGTGCGTTGATCCGCAATGGTTCGGGCTCAGAAGGTGTATAAAATCCTTTCAGATCTACGGTCCTAATCTTTAAACGGTCTATAGAAAAATTAATATCGAATCTTTCATCCTGTTGGTTCCAAATATTTACACCATTGATGTCGCCTATTAAAAAATCATTTATAGTTAATGCTTTTATCCTTAGATCATTCTGAATGTAGGGATTGTTATACAGGTCGCGTGCTTCGGCAGCTCCATTCAGGGTGCCCGTAAAACGCTCTCCGCTGATGTTATTCAAAAAGCCTAAATCAAGATTGTCAATATTAAGGAAAAGAGATTTTGAAGGATCTCGGGAGATGTTTCCTTTTAAAAGTATGGATTGGTTATTATTCTTTATTTCAAGGTGATTGATGCGCCATTCGCCCCCTGCAAGTAGGGTATAATTTTGCTGGTTCACTTCCCAGAACTCATTCAATGCTTTTATTTTTGACGGCAGTATTTTAATTCTTGTACTGTCATTGAGCAAGTCTATTGATGCTTTTAATCTTCCATAATTGTCTTTACCTGATTGGTCAAAGTCAAGTCCTACTTCAATGTGATCAGTGGCCCAAATGGCCTCCAGCATCAGATCACTTGTGTTAAAATTTTTAGATAATTTTTGTTCTTTTGAAAGAACAGTAAGCATGGCAAGAATATTAGTGCTGTCTCTTATTTTGCTTCCGTTAAATTCAATTGTGTTTTGAGTGAATAGCTTACCATCGTAGATGATTGAATCTATCGTAGTGTAAGCATTAAATATGGATGTAAATCCATTGGAAAATTTCCCCTCAATGTGTGTTCCTTTTGAGAGTTTAGTATTAATCCCTGCTACCTGAATGAGTGGATTGATGTCATGAAGAATGATGTTGAAGTTGGCATCATATTCCTGCGATGTTTTGGCTTTGGTCAGATAATACGTTTCCAACTCCGATCTGTCGTTTTTAATGGTGAGGTAAAACTCTTTGAATAACTTATTCAGATCGTTGAATAGGGTAGAATAATAGTATTCACCGTGTAGATTAATATCAGCAAATGTGCTTCTTAAAAGAAGACTTCTGCCTTTTTCTATTTCACTTGAGGTAATTTGAATGGAGTCAATCTCAAGAGATTCATTTCTATAGATAATTTTAGTGTTTCTTAAAAAAGCTTGACCGAAGATACTATCTATATTCAGTCCCTTTGAATCAATATCAATAACAGACTGTAAAAAGAATTTCTCTTTTGAAAATCCAAGATTATGTAAAAGGGCTGTATCGAGTCTGGCTTTCATTCTCACCAGTTCGTTGTCTTTGCTGAAGTCGATAGAACCTTCTGCGTCAAACTTAAGGTTAGGGTCGTTGATGGTGAGTTGCCCGCTAAAAAATTGGGACTTGAATCGCGCCTTGGTTACAATGTTTTTGTAATCATAATTTTTTATTTTGAAGTGAGAGATGGCACCATCCAGAACAAAGTCAGCAGCAGCTTCCGTAAAACCTTTTCCATCGATATGTCCCGTTAATGAAACACTTTTTAAAAATGATGTATCACTCAGATAAGTCCCGAGTTTGAAATCTATCATTTTGATGTTTCCCTTGTATTGAGACAAGGCCGGATTTTCGGAATTAATTTTTAGATTAACATCAGATTGAATTTGTCCAAACTTTCCTTTGAAAGATCCATTGGCAACAAAGTCATTTACGAATCCAGTGAAGTTTCCCATCAGTTGAAATTTCCCCAGTGGTTTTAAGCCCGCAAATGTTTTTGATGGAAACAAAAATGCGAGATCATTGATGTCAACGTTTCCTTGCTTTAAGTTTAGATTAATAAAAGTTTCACTGATGGATGGCATACCGTCCATGTTTAAATTACCAGTGAAGGAAGTGTTCCCAATCTGGAGTGAAAGATTACGAACAAAAAATCTATTGACTTTACCCGTAAACTGACCGCTGGCTTTTATAGGTTCCTTTATCTTATCCATACCGGATGTAAAAAGAGCAAGATCCCTTGGGTCTAGAGTGGATGCTTTAATATTAGCCTTTATTTGTACCGTATTATTAAAGTCATTTAAATCGCGCATACTTTTATAGGAGAATATGACAGTATCCTGTACATGACTATTTCCCGCGTCAAGGTTTATATTTAGAAATTCCATGGAGCTTTGAGAAATCCTAAAAAAAGTATTGAGGTGTTTTATTTCAAATTGAGTCTGTTCGTCTTTGGCATAGAGTGAGTTTACTTTAAATTGAATGGTGTCTCCTATTACTTTGAAATTTTGAATTAGACCATCATCCAATTGGAGCCTGAAATGACTGTAGTCGAATTTGGGAGCCAGAGAATCCTTATCAGAATCGTTATAGCTAAAATAAGATCGATTGATTAGTATTTCACCAACATTCACTTTCGCAGTTGTTTGTGTGGCCTTGGCCTTAGGTTTGGCGAGCCTTTTGATAAATAAATTGATGTTCAGGTCTTTGGTTGAATCCAGGTCCATGATTTTTACCAAATTCACCTGAGTGCCATCTAGGGTAGCCGCATCAATATTTACATTGCTGCCAGTAAGCAATGAACTGATCCTGAAATTCACATTGAGCTGTTCGGCCTCAATCATTACATTTTCCTCAGGATCGGTAATATTCAGTCCGTTGATTTGAAATCTGTCGTACCAAATCAAATGGACAGATTGGAAGGACGTTTTGAACCCCGAAACATTGGAGAATCGATCGGTATAGTACTTGAGGATGGTTTTTTGAACAGGGGGAATTTGTAATATCCCAAAACTCAATAGAAAAAATAGCAATAGGAAGTACAGGCTATATAAGATAATTTTCTTTAGCCAAAAAAGAATCCGATTTTTGATAACTTGCAGGTTCATTCAATCTATAATGGACCCCAAAATTCTTGCCATTGAGTCATCTTGTGATGAGACTTCAGCCTCTGTTATAAGCAACGGCAAGGTACTTAATAATGTTATAGCCTCGCAATCAGTACATCACAAATATGGCGGGGTGGTTCCTGAGTTGGCATCACGTGCACACCAAAAAAACATTGTCCATATTGTTAACGAAGCCATGGTATCGGCTGGTATGGAATTACAAGAATTAGATGCCATTGCCTTTACAAAAGGACCCGGTCTGCTTGGTTCTTTATTGGTGGGGGTTTCGTTTGCCAAGTCGCTATCATTGGCATTGAATATCCCTCTAATTGAGGTAAATCACATGCAAGGTCATGTATTGTCTCATTTTATTGAAGATCCCAAACCCTCTTTTCCATTTCTATGTCTGACGGTGAGCGGTGGACACACACAAATAATTCTAGTAAAGGATTACCTTAAGATGGAAGTGATAGGAGAAACGAAGGACGATGCTGTTGGTGAAGCCTTTGACAAAGCGGCAAAAATAATGGGACTTGCTTATCCCGGAGGCCCAATGATTGATAAACTGGCAAAAACAGGAAACGCTGACGCATTTACTTTCCCGGGTACAAGTATGCCCTCCTATGATTTTTCGTTTAGTGGCATCAAGACAGCATTTATGTATTTCATTAGGAAAGAGGTATCGAATAATCCTGCTTTTATAGAAAGCAGAAAGCATGATATTTGTGCCAGTATTCAAAAACATTTGATTCAGATGCTATTGGAAAAACTGGAAATGGCGAGTAAGGATTTGGGAATAAAAGAAGTTGCTATTGCAGGAGGTGTATCGGCCAATTCAGGATTGCGCGAAGCTTTAAAAAATTTGGGCGAGCGGCATGGATGGCGCACCTTTATCCCGGAATTTCAATACTGTACTGACAATGCGGCAATGGTCGCCATGGTTGCTCATCACAAATATTTAAATTCTATTTTTGCTGACTTGAATGTTTCACCGCTTGCGCGAATGCCTTTGATGAACAGATGAAAAATATTCCAAAGATTGGTGATTGCAGGGTGTATAAAAAAACAATCGAGCAAGCTGACCAGGCTGCTTTTCATGGTGAGGTATTGCATGCCGTTTATTCTACATTTGCCCTGGCCAGAGATATGGAGTGGTCATCAAGGCAGTTTTTTATTGAGATGCGGGAAGAGGATGAAGAAGGAGTAGGTACACATTTGAGTATTGATCATAAACACCCTGCATTTGTGGGTGACGAAGTTGAGATCACCGCTACAGTGTCCCAGTTGAATGGCAATGAGTTGATTTGTGATATTAAGGTGAGGTCAAAAGATAAACTAATAGCCACAGGCAAAACTGGGCAACGGATGTTAAAGAAACATAGGTTAAATCAATTGTTCACCAAGGAATGAGGAGATGACAAAAAAGTCACGTTTTTCCAACGACATCAATATCAAAAACAAACAGGCAACTTATCGGTATGAATTGCTCGATAAGTATGTTGCCGGTATGGTATTGAGAGGCACGGAAATCAAGTCGATTCGGGAAGGGAAGGTCAGCTTGCAGGAAGGGCATTGCTATTTCAACAATGGTGAACTATTCATCAAGGGGATAAACATCAATCCTTATGACCAGGGAACGCATTACAATCATGAAGCAGCAAGAGAAAGGAAATTACTATTGAAGGGAGCGGAGTTACGTAGGTTAGAAGCCAAATCGGAGGAGAAAGGATTGACAATAGTTCCCTTGCGATTGTTCATAAATGACAGAGGGTTTGCAAAGTTGGAAATTGCTTTGGCCAAAGGAAAAAAGACGCACGATAAAAGAGAAAGCATAAAAGAGAAGGACCTGAAGAGAGAACTCGGCAGGGTAAAATTCAAGTAGATTCAAATGGATGGATGCAATTAGCTACGGAGTAAGTCGACTTGCACTTATACAAGTAAAAAAAGAGCCGGATGATCGATCGGAACAAACCACACAATTATTGTTCGGAGATCATTATGAAGTGCTTTATGCTTCCAAGGATGGGAAATGGTTGTTCATCAGGATTTTTTCTGATACCTATGAAGGCTGGATTGATTGTAAACAACATCATGCCATCACACCCGAATATTTTGAACAGATTAACCACGCGAATTTCAAAATTACTACGGACTTGACTTCGGGGATTTTATACAAAAAACACCCCCTTACTATTTTAATGGGAAGCATAGTTCCCCTCTCTAATTCAGAATTGTTCAAGATGGAGGAACAGTTTGCTTTTAATGGTGAGGCCAAAAGCCTGGGACAAAAAAGAGAGTTCGAATACCTTGGCGGCATCGCTATGAAATACCTGCATGCACCTTACCAATGGGGAGGAAAGAGCCCATTTGGAATAGATTGTTCAGGGTTTACCCAAATGGTTTATAAAATTTGCGGATATCAAATACTTCGAGATGCCCACCAGCAAGCCAAATGTGGCAAAGAGGTCCTGGGGTTCGACCAGGCCATGCCAGGTGACTTGGCCTATTTCCACAATGAAAGTGGGAATATTGTTCATGTAGGTATCGTTTTGGAGGATGAAAAGATCATCCATGCTTCTGGCAAGGTTAAAATAGACCAATTGATAGAGGAGGGGATACTTGACATGGAAAGTAAGATAATCACTCATTTTTTAGCTGGAATCAGACGCATTATCTCCCTAAGCTAAGCACTATATTCATTTGCAATGGTGGCTTCTTCTTGTTAAAAAGAGGGAATCCGACTATATTTCTACAATGAATAATAGGGTACTTGTTCTTAATCAGGATTTTAGCCCGCTGATGGTATGTTCCGTCCAGCGTGCATTTATTTTGGTGTACCTTAATAAGAGTGAGTTGGTGCGCCCTGCCAATGGATATAAGTTGCGAACAGTTACCCATAGTTTTGCAATGCCCTCTGTTATTCGGCTCAATCGTTATGTAAGGGCACCATACAAAGGAGTAAATCTTACCCGTCAGAATATCTTCAGACGCGATAATAATGAATGCCAATATTGTGGTACCCACAAAGATTTAACGCTGGACCATGTTATACCAAGTTCGAAGGGAGGACCTCATTCTTGGCTCAATTTGGTTACAGCGTGTAAACGGTGTAATGCGAAAAAAGGAAACTACACCCCTGAGCAAGCAGGCATGCAGCTGGCTCGCAAACCCTACAAACCATCCTACGCTCTCTTTTTAAGAGACAATAATGATTTCGGAAACGAATGGGATGAATACCTCGTAAAGTAGGTTCGATTATTCTCAACTCATCAATAAGTTTTTTTTGAATTTGGTACTTAAGCCTTGGGGCAATCCTGTCAGAAATTCTTTCACTTAACAATTTCTTAAAAAAAATCAGAGGGGCGAAAAGAACCAAATGGGGTAGGCAGCATAACCATTTCTAATATTATTCTAATGTCTCAGTTACAATAGATACCGAAGTCAGAGCCATCATCAAAAAAAGATTGACGGTACAATTTGGGTTAGATATTTTTTGTTTAGAATAAACCGACTGGAGAAATTTTACCCACTTGAAAAAGTAAGGAACTACTCTTTTCAATTTTTCAGAACAATGATTGAGTAACTTTTACACCCTAGCTTTTATCCAATTATATGGAAGGCGTCCACTGATCGACCATGCAAGCCACTCAAATAAATTCCTAATCCTACTCTTCGTTTCCGAGTTAGAGGTGTTTGGTGAATGTGTATGTTCGCCACCGAAAAATTTCAGTTAAACTATTAACTAAGCTTATGAAGAAAACTATACTCATGTTTTTTTATCTCATAGGCCTCATTGGCAATGTTGCGCTAGCGCAAAGCCGTGAAGTCTCGGGTAAAGTTACCGCAGCAGCGGATGGCTCTCCCATACCGGGAGCCAATGTGGTTGTAAAGGGTACCGTTCAGGGTACAATTACCGACATGGATGGTTCATACCGTATGTCAGTGCCTGAAAGTGCCAAGACTTTGGTGTTTTCATTTATTGGATATACCAATCAGGAAGTAAACATTGAAGGCCGTTCAGTAATTGATGTGCTGTTGACGGAAGATGTACAGCAACTCTCTGAGATTGTGATTGTTGGTTATGGTGAGCAGGATCGCAAAACACTTACTAGTGCTATCGTTTCGGTAGATGCTAAAAGTATTGAGAACGTTCCTATGCCAAGTCCGGATCAATTATTACAAGGTAGGGCAGCGGGTGTACAAGTGACAGCCAACTCAGGTGAACCAGGTGGTGGAATGATGGTACGCGTGCGCGGATCAACCTCAATCGGAGGTGCCGGAGCCAGTGACCCTCTTTATGTAATTGATGGTGTGCCTATTGTAGCAGGAAACCTTGCACAAACTACTTTTGGACAACCCACCAATGCTTTGGCTGACTTAAACCCAGCTGATATCGCATCCATGGAAGTATTAAAGGATGCATCTGCAACTGCGATTTATGGTGCACGTGCCGCAAATGGTGTGGTGTTGATTACAACAAAGCGCGGTAAATCAGGAGATGCTAAAATTTCAGTAAATGCGTATGCAGGTACATCAGCGGCATGGAAAGATCCAAATGAATTGAGAGTAAGTGGTCCTGATTTTCAAAGACTTCAAAATGAGGCAGCTTTGAATAATTGGAATGACAGAAATGCAGTTACTCCTCAGCCTCCGTTTGTTGCACCCTATGCAAACCCGGATGCGGCAATGGATACCAACTGGTTGGATGAAATCTTCCAAAATGGAAGCATAAGCAACATTGATGTTTCTGCTTCTGGTGGTGAAGGCAAGATTCAATACATGGTGTCAGGTTCTAACTTCTCTCAGGAAGGATTAATCAGACCGTCAAAATTTGAACGTACCAGCGGAAGATTGAATTTAGACTTTTTGGCTACAGCCAAATTGAAGTTCGGTACAAGCATGATGTACTCAACTACTACAAGAAATCGTTCGGCTAATGGAAACGATATTTCTGGTTCATTGACTACTGCATTTTTCTACCCAAGTGATATCCCAATCTATAATGCTGACGGCACTTATAACAAACCAATTTGGGAAAATCCGGTAGCTGTGGCTAATGAGACTGATTATACCATGAATACAAATCGTTTGATTGGTAGCATATATGGTGAGTATGAGATATTACCTGGGTTGGCATTTAGAAGTACCTGGAGTTTGGATAATAATCTGGTTGACGAGTATACCTATTCCAATACAAAATTGAATGCAGGTAAATCCGTAAACGGTAGTGCTACAAATAACGTAACCGTTGACAATAACTGGATTAATGAGAACATATTGACTTATCAGTTTAATCTAAGTAACAAGCATAATTTCAACTTACTTGCGGGTAATACCTTGCAAGAATCAATCAATACGTTGACAAGAGCAAACGGTCAGCAATTTCCTGGAGATGCTTTCAAGCAAATTTCTTCTGCAGCTGTTCAGCAGTCACGTACAGATGAAACTTCTTGGGGAATATCATCCTTCTTTACAAGGGTTAACTATGACCTGAATAAAAAATACATGTTGACGCTGAATGTTCGTGCAGATGCTTCTTCTCGATTTGGAAAGGATAATCGTTGGGGAACATTCCCTTCGGTGGCATTGGGTTGGAGAGTATCGGATGAGAATTTCATGAGTGGTGTTAATGCCGTTAATGATCTTAAACTTAGAGCAAGTTATGGCGCAACGGGTAACCAGAATGGTTTAAATAACTTTCAAGCAAGAGGTTTGTGGGGTGGTCAGGCTGGTGGACTTCGCGGTGGCGGAGGTACCAACCAATTGAATGCTACCGGAGCCCCCGCAGCTTATGGAGATGCTCCAGGATTTATCCCTAACCAATTGGAAAATCCGAACTTGAAATGGGAAACAACTTACCAATTCAACGTTGGTGTTGACCTGGCTATTTTGCAAAATAAAATCAATGTCTCATTTGATTATTATAACAAGCAAACGAAAGATTTATTATTAGCAGTTCCTGTTCCGTTATCAACAGGTTATTCGTCTCTTTTCCAAAACTATGGTGAGATGGAAAATAAAGGAGTGGAATTGGCCATCAGCGCATCACCCGTTAATACCCAAAATCTTCGCTGGGATGTTAACTTTAACATTTCTGCAAATAGAAATAAGCTAACGAGCATACCGGCACCCTTTACTCAATTCACACGTGATTATGTGCGAGTTGAACAAGGATATCCATTGTTCTCTTTTTATGTGCATGAGCAATTGGGTGTAAATCCACAAACTGGAGATGCTATTTGGAATACAGGTGATGATGATGTTTTTGATCCAAGTGTAGATAGGTTTATTGTTGGAAATGCTCAACCTGATTTTGTAGGCGGATTGACAAACACCTTGAACTGGAAGAATTTTGATTTTATGGCATTACTTCAATTCAGCTATGGAAACGAAATTTTGAATTATAACCGATTCTTTTTTGAGCATGGCGGTGAAAGAACCACGGGTTACAGCTCACAGCAACTCGACCGTTGGCAAAAGCCAGGTGATATTACAGATATCCCAAGAATGGCAAAAGTCAACTATAATTCCGGAACATTGAGACCATCACGTCATGTTGAAGATGGTTCTTACCTGAGAATGAAAAATATTTCATTAGGGTATACCGTACCAAGTGCGATAGCTTCAAAGATCGGAATGAACAGATTACGCTTCTACGTATCCAGCCAGAATTTGTTTACCATCACGAACTACACTGGATTGGATCCTGAATCTACTGTGGATAGCAGCTCTACTGTAAGTGGAACTGACTTGGCTGTAATGCCACAACCTAGGGTACTTATGGGCGGTGTTAATATCACATTTTAAAAACAACGATCATGAAGAAAACTATTTATAAATATTCATTAGTAATTCTGGCTACTTTGGTTTTCAGCTGTAATACGCTGGACCAGGAACCTAGATCTCAAATTTCAACAGATGCAGCTTTTGCGGATCCCAATAGCGCACAAGGGGCGGTAAACGGGATGTACAATATTTTGCAGGGAGTGTACGAATGGAGAGTCCAGGTACTGTCTGACATATCCGCTGATGTTTCCCAGCAAATAGATACATGGGATGCACTTATTGCCGTAGATGAGTTTGGTCTTACCCCTGATAATTCAGAGGTCGAAGACTTGTATTCAATACTTTTTAGGCTAATCGACATAAGCAATGCTATTATTGCCAATGTTGATAAAGTGCCCGGCTTGTCAGATGCTTTGAAGGATGACTTTAAAGGACAAGCTTATGGAATTCGTGGTATAGCTTATTTTGAGTTGGCCAGGTTTTGGGGAGGTGTACCAGGAGTTTATGGAACGGATGGAGTGGCTATCAGAACTACCCCATCTGTAGGAATAGATGCAAGTTCCTATGCTCCCAGGGCTTCATTGGTTGAAACTTATGATCAGGCGCGTACCGACCTGGAAACCGGCTTGAGTCTTTTACCTGCTTCAAGATCAGGAATTGATCTTAGAGGAAGATTGGTAAAGGCAACTACTCGTGCTATGCTTGCCCGTGTTCATTTGTATCTAAAAGATTATAACCTGGCTGCACAATATGCTACAGATGTTATAAACGATGCAAATTACACTTTGGTAAAACCTTACTCCGACATTTTCAATAAAAAGAACACTGCAGAGTCAGTTTTGGAAGTTCAATATAACCTGACTGACCGTAGTGGTATGCGAAACTGGTATTACCCTGCAGCGTTGGGAGCAAGAGGAGGCGTAGCCCTTCACGAGGATTTCTATAATCAAATTTCTGCTGACCCATTGGATGTAAGATATAAAATGACTGCTTCAAGAACTACTACGAGCGGGAAGACGGTATACTATCCTACAAAATGGCCGGTTGCGAATGATAATAACAATACGCAAGTGATTCGTATCGCAGAAATGTATCTGATTCGTGCGGAGGCAAGAATTCTTGGCCCTACTGTCGATATAGCGGGTGCACAAAGCGATATAGACTTGATCCGCGATCGTGCAGGGTTGGGTGCTACTACAGCAGCCACCGTTAACGATTTGATGAATGAGATCCTGGATCAGCGCAAGAAAGAGTTTTTTGCAGAAGGCCATCGCTGGTTTGATTTGATCCGTACAGGAAGAGCGCTATCTACGCTTACCAACCTGAAAAGGTCTGAAGGTAGCTCAACCTATTCATTATCTGATCCAGATCGTCAGGTATTTCCTTTTCCTAACAAGGACGTTCAGACAAATCCTAATTTGAAGCAAAATAATGCCTACAACTAGGACAGCTTAATAGTAAAAACCATTTATTTTAGGGTTTGACCGGGAAGGCATCGTCTTCCCGGTTTTTTTTAGGTTATCTGTGATATCAAAACCTAAGGGTAAAAACTGTTTTTACATGAGGTATCGATTTCACGTAAAGACTCCCATTGTGCATTTGCATGATTTGTCGGGATAGACTCAGCCCGATTCCTGATCCGGTTTTTTTTGTTGAAAAGAAGGGTACGAATACCTTATCCAATGCTTCACCAATAATTCCAGTTCCATTATCCATAACCTCAATCAAAATGTGTTCATCAGATTGCTTTACGTTCAGTTCAATTTTAGGCTTGGGTACTTCAATACAAGCTTCAATTGCGTTTTTTATCAGATTGATTAATACCTGCTCGATCATTTCCTCATCTGCTTCCACGGAAAGATGAATGGATTCCAATCTTGTAATGAAATCGATATTGGTTTTTCGAATTTCATTGCGCATAAGGTTTTCTACCTTACCAATGAGCTCTTTTAAATTTACATGCCTGAAGGTAGGGTGCGGTAAAGAAGTATATTCACGGTAGGCGTCAATAAATTTAATTAATCCTTTGCTTCGGCTTTCAATGGTATCCAGTCCCTCTTTAAGATCTTCAGCTCCCTCATTTTTGAGTTCGTAATGTTCATTGATTTTCGTCAGGTCGTGCTCCAGTATTTCTCTTAATGTGGAGGTGAGCGATGAGATAGGGGTAATGGAATTCATGATCTCATGGCGAAGTACCCTGGTAAGGTTTTGCCAGGCTTCTAATTCTTGCCGCTGCAATTCTGTTTGTATATTTTGGAGTGTTACCAGTTTTACCGTTTCACCCCTGAGTTTCATTTCAGTGGCCTGAATAGTCAACAGCAAGTCGCTGCTCCCTTTGTACAGGGTACTTTTTCCGGGCTGCACATCGTAGATGGCTTTGTAGAGGCGAGAGTTGATTTCAATTAAATCATCTAGATTTTGCAGATTAGTCACCCCCATAAATTTTTTGGCATTGGCATTGATCAGTTGAATCTCGCCTTCATCATCAAATGACAATATTCCTGTTCGTACCTGTTGAACTACAGTATTGAGATATTGCCAATGCTCCTCTTTCTCGGATCGTGCTTTTCGAAAAGCCTCCAATACTTCGTTGAAAGCTTCATTCAGCTCTTTGAAACTTTGTCCCAATTGATTGTCGCTGGTGAATCCGGAAACAAAATCGGAATACTTGATAGACTCCAGAAAGCGGGTCAGCTTTCTGTTAGTTTGTGAAGTAAAGCGATATAACTCCACAAACTGAATCACCAGAACGAGGAAGGTCAGGAATGCCGCAAAAATCATGTTGGGACGAGATAGCATGATCACAATCAAAGCCATCACGATACCAATCATGACGATTCGAAACCCTACCCGAAACCTGAAATCATTAAAGGCCATATTTTTCAAGTCTGCGGTATAATGAAGACCGCGTAAGCCCAAGCTCACTGGCTGCCTGAGTTATGTTGCCATTGTATTTCTTGAGGACTTTTCTAATTAGAATTTTTTCTACTTCTTCCAGATTGAATTGCTCCAGGTTCAGTTGCTGCTCACTTTCTTTGCTGGCCGCTGCATTGAAGTTGAAGTCATCCGGCTGAAGTACAGTAGAGTTACTGAGAATAACCGCACGCTCAAGGGCATGCTGTAACTCGCGAATATTTCCAGGCCAGTTGTGTTTGTTCAGTCGGCTCATGGCGGCATCACTCAGCTTATTCAAATTCTTGCCATACTTGGTGGCGTAGTGTTTGAGGAAGTGGTTGGCAAGCAAGGGAACATCTTCAAATCGGTCCCGAAGCGGAGGTATCTCAACTTCAATAGTGTTGATACGATAGAGAAGGTCTTGCCTGAATCGATTTTCTTTTACCATTTCGTACAATGGCATGTTGGTAGCACAGATCAATCTTATGTCTACCGGAGTTTCTTTATTGGCGCCAACCCTGCTTACTCTCCTGTTTTGAAGTACAGCCAATAATTTAGCCTGAAGTGGCATTGATAAGTTGCCGATTTCATCCAAAAAGAGCGTTCCCTTGTTGGCCAATTCAAATCGTCCCGCCCGGTCTTCTTTGGCATCGGTAAACGCTCCTTTTTTATGACCGAAAAGCTCGCTTTCAAATAGGGTCTCCGTAATAGATCCGAGGTCAACACTTACAAATGATTCGTGTTTTCTTGATGAGTTGCGATGGATAGCCCTGGCCAGAAGCTCTTTGCCCGTTCCATTCTCACCCAGTATCAATACATTGGCGTCAGTATGGGCAACCCGCTCAATGGTTTGAAATATCCTTTGCATGGGCTGACTTTGCCCTATGATATCACTGAACTTTTCGTTGAGTGCCTGATTGATCTCTTTGTTCTTGATCTTGAGCGACTCAATTTCATTTCTGGATTCGCGCAAACGCAAGGAAGAATAAATCGTGGCCAGCAGCTTTTCGTTTTCCCATGGCTTGAGTACAAAATCTGTTGCGCCTGCTTTGATAGCCCTTACAGCCATTTGTACATCGCCATAAGCGGTAATCAAAACGACCACTGAAGAGGGGTCGATTTCAAGAATTTTTTCAAGCCAATAATAACCCTCACTGCCGCTGCTTACATCTTTGGTGAAATTCATGTCGAGGAGGATAACATCATAGCTCTCGTTGCCCATGAGGTTAATCAATGCCTCAGGATTTTTTTCAGTGTCTACCTGTGCAAAATGACGCTTGAGGTACATTTTTGCTGCTTTCAGCAAATCTTCGTTGTCGTCAACGATTAAAATTTTACCGGTTTTAATATCTGTCATAACTTCAATTTCAATGCTACAATAGGGTAGTCGATCACCATGGAATCATCCCAATAACGAATAGACCTGTCCGCTAGTGGGCAATATTGATACCGAAAAGAGAAAATGAGTCAAATGAGAGTTTACGCTGTGTTTAGCCCCAAATCTAGCTTAATTTTTGTCCGCATGCGAACAGATACGTTCAGTAGTGAACGTGAAATGGCATGAAATAGCGGGTTTAAATGGCGCTTTTAGGTGATTTGACCCTTGGCACGTTTGTTGGCAATTAGCAGATCAGATTTTAAACTTTTGGCCATTTCATGGATAAACAATTAAAAAAGAAAAAATGGACGCTGAAGCGCATTGCTACATATGGTGGAATAGCGCTGGTAGTGATTTTTATTTCCTATCAATTCATTTTTGCCGACAGGCGTTCCAAACTTAAAGTAGAAAAAGAGAAGATTTCTATATCCACCGTTCAGCGTGGTGTATTTCAGGAATTCATTCCTCAAACGGGTACTGTAGAACCAAGCCGTACGGTGTACCTTGATGCCATTGAAGGAGGAAACATCAAAAGGATTGTAAAGGAGAGCGGTGCTTTGGTGAAGGAAGGTGATCTGATACTGGAACTTACAAATTTGAGTCGTGAGCTTTCAGTTTTACAGCAAGAAGCACAACAGGTAGAAAGTATTAACCGATCCAGAGATACTCGTCTGGGGCTCACCAGAAACGATCTTGAACAGAGAAACTCCCTGGCACAGATTGACAATCAGCTAGCCATATTGGGTCCTCAGTATGAAAGGCAAAAAGTATTGTTTGAGAAAAAGTTGATCTCAAAACAAGACTTTGAAAGAACAGAGGCAGACTATAAGTACAACCTGCAACGCAGGAAAATAACTTATGAGGTGTACAAAAAGGATTCGATGAATAGGATCTCACAGCTTAAAGACATTGATGCCTCTGAAGCAAGAATGCGTGAAAACCTTGAAGGTGTTGGGAAAATACTTGATAATTTAAAGATTAAGGCACCTATTAATGGTCAGCTATCAAGACCACAATTGGAAGTAGGTCAGGCTGTCAACCAGGGTCAACGATTGGGTCAGGTAGACATTGTGGGGAGTTATAAAGTACGTGTACCGATTGATGAACTCTATTTGCCAAGAATTTCAACGGGGCTTCATGCAACTACCAGCTTTGCAGGAAAAGATTACTCGCTGGTGATCACTTATATTTATCCTACAATTACCAATGGCAGGTTTGAAGTGGACATGGACTTTGATGGAGAAACTCCTGAAGGCATTCGAAGAGGGCAATCCTTGCGGTTAAGAATTGAATTGGGGCAGTCGTCAGAAGAGCTTCTCTTGCCAGTGGGAGGGTTTTATAAAGATACAGGAGGTAATTGGGTTTTTGTAGTGGAAGAGGGTGGCGCTCGCGCAGTTCGCAGAGACATTAAGCTGGGAAGAAAAAATACAGAACACTTTGAGGTGCTTGAGGGATTGAGGCCTGGAGACAAGGTGATCACCTCATCTTATGAAAATTTTGGAAACAATGAAGTTTTAATATTGGATTAGTGCAACTATTTTAATTCTGGAGCGTCTAACTAAAATATTAGAATCTACTCAGTAACTTTTTTAAATGAATTGAGTATTAACGGAAAAACTTAAATCAAACTATATACCTAATTGTCACAAACTATGATCAAACTTAAAAATTTAGAAAAAGTGTATTCTACTGAAGAAGTAGAAACCACCGCCTTGAATAACATTAACCTGGAAATTAAAGAGGGTGAGTTTGTAGCCATCATGGGCCCCTCAGGTTGTGGTAAATCAACCTTGTTGAATATTCTTGGCTTATTGGATAATCCTACCAATGGTGAGTATCATTTTGGCGAACATGAAGTGGCCAAATACTCGGAGCGTCAACGTGCACAACTGAGAAAGGGCTCCATCGGATTTGTATTTCAGAGTTTTAACCTGATTGACGAATTAACGGTGTTTGAAAATGTAGAACTACCTCTATTGTACTTGAAGGTACCTTCAAGCGAAAGAAAAGCAAAAGTGGAGGAAGTACTTGAGCGCATGAATATCATGCACAGAAGAAACCATTTCCCTCAACAGTTATCCGGAGGTCAGCAACAAAGGGTTGCCATTTCACGCGCAATTGTAGCTAAACCAAAAGTAATTTTGGCGGATGAGCCTACGGGAAATCTGGACTCAGCCAATGGCGAAGAGGTAATGAAACTTCTGTCTCAATTAAATGAAGAAGGCACAACCATTGTAATGGTAACGCACTCTCCCTACGATGCAAACTATGCCCACCGAGTAATCAACTTGTTTGATGGTAAAGTGGTAACAGAAAATATTAAAGAGCGTTTCCACGTATAAGGTGGAGTATCGTTGATATCAACGATTGATCAAAGAGTTCAGAGTTAGGTACTCTGATTCGTTCTCTAGTAGTTAGGTTTAGGTTTAGTATAAGCCCTCCGTGATCAACAGCGGAGGGCTTATTTAGACCTTGATACTATGTATTGCAAGGTACTTTGGTATTTTATGCAACCATTTTAATAAACAGGAGTCTTACTTTAAACTCGCTTTCATGCTTAAAAATTACTTCCTGATCACCCTACGCAGTATGATGAAGAACAAGCTGTATATCTTCATCAATGTTTTTGGATTGGCAATTGCCATTGCATGTTGCATAGTATCCTATTATAACTATGCTTTCAACTCCTCTTTTGATCAAAATCACGAAAAGGTAGCATCTATCTATCGCGTTAATTCAGTTCGTGAATTTCAGAATCAACTTACAACGTATGGGTACGTTCCTATTGGTTTAGGCAATGCAATGAAACAAACTGTTTCTGATGTACAACTCCTCACCCGGTATTCTCCTGGGAGAAGTGATTTCAGAATTGGAGAGGACTTTTTTTCAGATGGACTTCAATATGTTGATCCGGATTTTTTTAAAATGTTCACATTCGAATTTATTGATGGAAGTGGAGCAGCCATTCTTGATAAATCCAATATCATCATCAGTGAAGGACAAGCAAGAAAATATTTTAATGAAGAGAAAGTTGTGGGAAGGATAGTGACTCAAATGCTGGATAGCGGCAGAGTAAAAGAGTTTGTGGTAGGAGGGGTGTACAAAAATCAACCAGAAAATTCCAGCTTCGGATTTGAAGGATCCTATGTGTCTTACGACAATAATTTTGACGGAAGTAATTCTGAATTTAATGAAAATAGCTGGCGCTACAGAAATGAATTGTTTGTGTATGTAGAAAATCCTTCTCGCGTTGAGTCTATTACCGCTCAGATCAAACCTTTAACGGAAAATAATAATCGCATCAGGGAAGACTTTATTATAAAAGAATTTGTACTCGATCCCATGGAAGGCATGGGGGTACGCGACAGTTACAATGAGATTCCAGGTACATGGACGCGCCAGGCTTCGCCCATCGCTGCCGTAGTGGGAACCGGAATGATGGGAATACTTATTCTCTTGTTGGCTTGTTTTAATTTAACCAATACTTCCATCGCCATTTCATCTGGTCGGTTAAAGGAGATTGGCATAAGAAAAGTGATGGGGAGTGAGCGCAAACACTTAATCATTCAATTTTTAGGAGAAACTGTTTTCATTTGTTTCATCGCACTGTTACTAGGTGGCCTCCTGGCGGAGTTTCTTTTAATACCTGCATTTAACCAAATGTGGGAAAATATGAAGTTGGAGACTGACTATTTTGGAACGCCCAATTTTACCTTATTTATGATTGGTACGCTCCTTTTTGCCGCTCTGGCTGCGGGAAGTTATCCTGCACTCTACATTAGCAAATTTCAATCTGTAGCCATATTGAAAGGAAAATTAAAGTTTGGGGGAACCAATCCGTTTACCAGAGTTTTGCTTACGCTTCAATTTGCCATTTCGCTCATTGGCATTGTTTGCAGTTTTGCTTTCATTGAAAATGCTGAATACCAACGTGAATTTGATTTAGGATTTGATAAAAGTGGTGTTGTCTATTCTCAGGTTGAGAATCGATCTGATTTTGAAGTATACAAAAATGAATTGGCGAAAAATGCCGACATCAAAATGATCAGCGGATCCGAACATCATTTCTTTTCGAATTATTACAACGATCCCATTAAAAGCGGAGAGGAACAAATAGAAGTCGATATACTCAACGTAAGCCATGATTATATAAAAACCATGGGCATTACTTTATTGGAAGGCAGGGATTTCATGAAAGATTCTGAAACTGACAGGAAGGAATCGGTGATCGTAACGGAAGGATTGGCAAGAAAATTTGGATGGCAAGAATCGATTGGAAAAGAAATCATCTGGATGGATACAGTGAAATTATTTGTAATAGGGGTAGTGAAAGATATTTATAGCCATGGACTGTGGGATCAACTGGAACCTACCATGTTGCGATATGGTGATGAAGATAAGACAGGTTTCATCGTGGTAAGTGCTCCTGCCAACCAGATTATTGAAGTAAACCAATTCATGGAGAATACATGGAATGATTTGTTTCCAAATAGAATGTACAGGGGAAGATTCATGGATGAAGAAATAGTAGAGGCAAATATGGTCAATAACAACATTCTGAAAATGTTTGTCTTTTTGGGTGTAGTGGCATTGTTTCTTTCTGCTACTGGTTTGTTCACCATGGTGTCCCTTAATATAATCAAACGAATGAAGGAGATTGGAGTAAGGAAAGTGCTGGGGGCTTCTATAGCCAATATCTCCAAGGTAATTAATATGGAATTTGTAATCATTCTTTTAATCGCCTGCGTAATAGGTGGTTTGATGGGTTCTTATATGGCAGCCATGCTTATGGGAAGTATTTGGGACTATTATTTAAGTACAACCATCTCTGCATTAATAGTATCTGCAGCAGTTATGTTGATTATCTCTTTCTTGTCTATAGCATTTAAAACTTACAATACGGCCAGGTTGAACCCAGCCAAAACGCTTAGGGATGAATAATTTTTGCTTCGGGTTGTAACCATTTGGTAATAACAGGCGTCTTTGTATTGATTCTTTCTAAAGACTTTTATTATTCATTTTAACATATGATTAAGAATTATTTCAAGGTAGCAGTAAGAAATATTTTAAAACACAAATTCTTCTCAGCTATCAATATCTTAGGTTTAACCATAGGGATGGCCTGCTGTCTTTTCCTGTTCATTTATGTAATGGATGAGCTGGGTTATGACAAATTTCATAAAGATGTAAATAATCTTTATCGGGTAGGCTTACACGGAAAGGTGGCTGGACAGGAGATTTACACTACCAATTCAAGTTATCCTGTTGCACTTGCCATGGCAGACGAAATAACAGGTGTTACTGATGTACTTCGTTTGTGGCCACGAAGAGCAGGCATTGTATTTAAGAACGAGGAAAAATCTTTTGCAGAGAAGAATGTATTTTATGCGGATTCCAATTTCTTTCAATTTTTCAGCTTCAAGTTGCTTGAAGGAGATCCGCTAACTGTACTAAAGGAGCCCAATACGGTTGTACTCACACAAAATCTTGCTGAAAAGTATTTTGGTAAAGAAGAGGCACTAGGTAAGCTCATAACCATTGGAGATAACAATCAATCCTATAAAGTAACTGGGATAGCTTCACCAGCACCCGGTAACTCCCATTTCCACTACAATGCATTAATTTCATTTGTATCATCCAAAGGTTTACTCTATGAAGGATGGACAGGTAATTCACTGCAAACGTATGTTAGAATAAATGAAAACACCTCCGCAGATCAGGTCAATCAAAGGTTGGAAGAGTTAGTGGCGAAATATGTCGGGCCTGAGTTAGAAAGTGGGTTGGGTTTTTCGTTTGAGGAATTTAAAAAACAGGGTGGAGAGTATGGATATATTGTATACCCAATGACAGACACCCATCTTTTTTCAACTTTTGATGATGACATTGAACCTAATGGAGACATAAAGTATGTATACATTTTCTCTCTTATTGGTGTCTTTATCCTGATCATAGCATGCATCAACTTTATGAATTTGTCAACAGCCAGATCGGCTGGCAGGGCAAAGGAAGTTGGCCTTAGAAAAACACTTGGATCGGCCAGATCTCAAATGATTGGTCAATTTATTTCAGAGTCAGTGGTCTACAGTTTTTTTGCCATAGTAATTGCCTTGATCGCCTGTTATCTTTTGCTGCCTTATTTTAATACGATATCCGGCAAAGAATTAACATTGGACTCACTCAGTACTTTACCTTTTTTGGCCAGTGCCATAGCGTTGGTCATCTTTGTTGGGGTGGTAGCAGGCAGTTATCCCGCTTTTTATCTTACTTCTTTCAAAATAGTTGAGGTGTTGAAAGGAAAAGTAAAGGCTGGAATGAAAAGCAAGGGGGTCAGGAGTGTGATGGTGGTAGTTCAATTTTCAATCTCAATTTTTTTAATCATAGCCACCGTGGTGGTATTACAACAGCTTAATTTCCTGCAAACCAAAAACCTGGGGATGGATAAGCAAAATGTAATCATCATTCAAAACACAAGGCGACTTGGATCAAATATTGAGCCCTTCAAGAATATTATCAAGCAGTCAGCCAATGTCGAAAATGCAAGCTACACCAACAATCCATTTCCTGGAGTAAACAACACCAATGTTTTCAGAGGCGAAGGATCAGAGCAAGATCATTTGGCAGGATCGTATTATGCCGATTATGATCACATGGATGTTTTAAAATTTGAGCTGGCAGAGGGTAGGTATTTTTCGCGCGACATAGCTTCTGATTCAAATGCCATGGTTATCAATGAGGCCGCTTTGAAGGAATTTGGATGGGAGAGTGGGCTTAATCACAAGATAATAGACTACAGTGGCAATCAACCCGTGTCAAGAGAGGTAATTGGGGTAGTCAAAAATTTTAACTTCGAGTCGCTCAAATCAGAAGTGAGGCCGCTTATTATTTCATTTACCAATACGTCTCGTTATCTGCTTATTCGATATGAAGGTGATCCTCAGGCGGTTTTGAAATCTGTGCAGCAACTATGGAATGAATATGCCCCGGGAGATCCATTTGAGTATACATTTCTTGATCAGGATTTTGATGCCTTGTTCCGTTCCGAACAAAGGCTGAAGAACATTTTCATGATATTTGCCGGATTAGCGATTTTCATTGCCTGTCTTGGATTATTCGCACTTGCAGCATTTACAACAGAACAACGGACCAAGGAGATTGGTATTCGCAAAGCATTAGGTGCAAGTGTATCTACACTTACTTTGCTGCTTTCGAAGGAGTTTACAATTTTAGTCATGATATCTTTTGCTCCAGCAGCAGTAGCAGCCTATTTCTTTACTAATTCATGGCTTCAGGAGTTTGCTTATCGAATCCATATTAGCCCAGTAGTATATATAGTAAGTGGGTTGATTGCGTTTGCAGTCGCATGGTTAACGGTAGGCCTACAGGCAATCAAAGCTGCAGGAGCAAATCCCATTCATTCGCTGCGTTATGAGTAGCATCAATATATGAGGAATATTAGTTAATATAATATTACAAGAAATAAGTCTTGATTGCACATCAATATTTTTTTTAAACGCAGATTTTCTATCCCATTTTTTTCCTTCGATTAGATTATTGTAATCATAATCTTACTTTATGCGGCTTAATCGCACATTCTGTAATGGTGATGTGCTTAGATGGCATCATCACACATTTTAAAATACCACTTTGTCTTTTAATAATGGCTTCCTACGCCCTCAATTAGCGGTTCATAATTTGTGATAACGCATAGAAGTTTTGTATATTCATCTAGCCAAACAAACTAAACCGTCTTATAATATGATTAAACTCTACAAAATGGGGCTAGTTCCTCATCATTTCAGGTAAGAAAAAGCCTATTAGAAGTTTTATTAGGAGCAGATGCAATGTCTATCATGTAATGATAGTACAGGTGCATTGTGTTTTTCATTGTCTAGTCAGATCCAACTGACTGGGGGAGGATGGCATTTTTCAAATAGTGACCAATACTGATAATTGCTATTCCCCATTATTTTTCATTAAGGAGTTTTGAAAGTCTTGTCAGCGTTTTCCTAAACGTACGTTGACAAATTTTGAATTGTAGTCAGCTACAATTGATCACCTCAGTTTAATCCTTAACACTAAACCCAAGTAGTATGTTAAAACTGTACAACAAGAAGTTGTTCAATACCTTCCTGATAATGGTTGGGTTGAGCATTTCAAGCTATGTAACCCTAGCCCAGGGTAGTCTTTCGGGCGTGATTACGGATGCAGAGACAGGAGATCCTGTACCGGGAGTGAATATTTTCATTCCAACCCTAGCGAAGGGTACACTTTCTAACGTAGACGGATCTTATCGGATCACCGATATCCCGAACGGTAGATACAAAGTGGTAGGAAGTTTTATTGGTTATCGCAACATGGAAGAAACGGTTACGATAAACAATGATTCGCAAACATTAAATTTTGCACTTGCAGCCAGCGTTACTCAATTAAGTGAAATTGTTGTGACGGGTACTGGTGGACCGATGGAGAAAAGGAAAATAGGTAACTCAGTGGGTATCATTACTACTGACGCATTGGCCAACAATCCCATTACTTCATTTTCTGATATGCTTCAAGGACGTGAGCCTGGTATGGTTTCGATTCCTGGTGGTGGATTAACAGGTGAAGGTGCACAGATCAGGATTAGAGGATCAGCGAGTTTGTCACAGTTGAATGAACCAATCATTATCATTGATGGTGTTCGTATTGATAACGGTGGTGGATTTGGTGCTGGTGGTTTTGCCGGCAACGGTGGTGGAGGTACTTCCCGATTGGATGATATCAATCCGGAATCCATTGCACGTATTGAAATTCTAAAAGGAGCAGCTGCCGCCACCTTGTATGGTACGGAAGCAAGTAATGGTGTAATTCAGATCTTTACAAAAAGAGGATCAACCGGTGCCCCTAAGTTCGATGTGAAATTGGCAAAGGGTATTATTACCTATCCAAAAGGTCGGTATCCGGATAACGTAGGATTCGCACGTACACCTGCGCAAGCAGCTACAATGACAACTGTATTAGGTGAGCCCATCGTTCCTTATCAATTGGTATCCAGAAATTTCACTGAAGATTTGTTTGAAACAGGTACCAATACAGAGGCCTCAGTGGCCGCATCTGGAGGAACAAATGCCGTTACTTACTATATCAATGGACGATTCTATGATGAAGATGGTCCGTTTGGAGGTAAAGACAACAGGGGTTATAAGCCTGGTCAATCTACTTTAGCAGAAGACCTGATGAAGCGTGTTCAGTTAAATGCTAACGTAGGTATTATTCCATCTGGTAAAACGAAGATCAACATCGTTACAGGTTATAATAACACCAACTTTTCTTCGCTGCAAACCAATAACAATATCTACGCGGTAGGTTCATTGGCGCAGTTCAGTAAGCCGGAAAGAGTTGCAACCAATAACCTGACAGGTACAGCTGCATTTGCAACAGTAAACGAGTCGATGCAACAAACTGTTACGCAAATTGTAAATCACTACAATGGTAGTGTGAATGTGAACTACAATCCAATTCCATGGTTAATTGTGGATGGAATTATAGGTGTCGATTATTCCAATTCAGCCAGTGAGAACTACCGTCCATTTGGATGGAACATTGATGGTTTTGGAAATAGTGAGCCTGATGGATCGAAAGCATATACCAACAGAGATTTTATTGCAACTTCTGCACAGTTGAATGCTTCAGCAACCAACCGCATCAGCGATAATTTTGAATCAGATTTCATCGTTGGTGGTCAGTTGATCAAGCAAAAGACTAACATTTTCTCTGGTAATGGTGTCGCATTCCCGGGTCCGGGTTTTGCGGTAGCAGGAGCTGGTGCCAACAAAGACATTTATCAATTCTTTTCTGAAGTGGTGAATGCCGGTGTGTATGCACAGGAGCAAATAGGTTTTAAGGATCACTTGTTTATCACATTAGGTGCTCGTTTGGATGCACACAGTGCATTTGGATCCAACTTTAATGCTCAGTTTTATCCTAAGATAGCAGGTTCTTATGTTTTATCTGATGCCCCTTACTGGCCTGGAAACATCGGCCCGATTAGTTCACTACGTTTCAAATCTTCGTACGGACAGTCAGGACTTCAACCAGGAGCATTTGATGCCTTAACTACTTATAGGGCAATTGCATCTACCAGTGGTGCCGGTATTGCACCTCAAAATCTGGGTAATCCCGATCTAAAGCCTGAGGTGTCTTCCGAACTTGAAGTAGGAGCCAACATAGGATTATTCAATGAGAAACTAACCATTGAAGCAACTTATTGGGATAGAACAGTTACTGATGCATTGTTTGCACAGCAATTCCCGTTGTCAGGTGGATGGAGACAAGCGCAGCTTGTAAATATCGGAGAATTGTCTGCCAAGGGATTTGAAGTGAATGTGCAAGCCACTGTGGTTAACACAGGTGATCTTAAAGTGGATCTTTTTGGTAATGCAGCTTATCTGAATGAAGAAGTAATAAGCTTGGGTGGTGCACCTCCAGTGAAGGTGGGCGGTAGCTATCCTCGTTATAGAAACTTCCTGGTAGAAGGATATTCTCCTGGAGCCAACTTTGGCGTTAAGTTATTGGATGTAGCACCTGGTTCTTTGCCATTGGATTTTGATGGTAATGGAATTCCGGACACAAGAGGTGAGGTGGTGAGCTTCCTTGGAGGTCTTACTCCTGGAACTGCTAGTTTACCTACCACTACTTCAATTGTGATGATTGACACAGACTATCAAACTGCAGGTGAAAAGCAGGTATCAGGTCATTTCCTGGGCAAGACAACGCCAGACTGGCAAGGATCAATTGGTGGTTCAGTTACTTACAAGAATTTTATCCTGCGAACCAATTTTGAGTATCGTACAGGGAATTACTATGTGAATAACCTGACTGCAGCTTTCCGTCAGGCCAATGGTACAATCGGTAGGAATTTGCCAACTTCTGCAAAAGTGGAACGTGATTACATTACAGGTGGAGTGGATGCTAACTTTAATCCTCAAAACAGTGGTGAAATCAGAACTCAGGCAGTAGAGCAATGGGTAAATGATATCCTTGCCCTTTCCCCTTTCTCTGGATTGAATACCATTGAAAAAGCAGATTTTGTAAGATGGAGAGAGTTAAGCTTGACCTATAGGTTCCCAAGTTCGTTTACTGAGAAATTAGGATTGACAAGTGGGTCATTCACTACTTCTGCAAAGAACCTCGCACTGTTCACTGGTTATAGTGGCGTTGACCCGGAGATTAACGTTTTGGGTAGAGGTGGAGATGGAAACTCTACCAGCAATACTGACCAGAATTTCGGTCAGGGAATTGAAGCATTTGGTTGGGCAATTCCAACGTCAGTTATCTTCACATTAAAGGTTGGATTCTAAATTTGATGATTATGAAAAAGAGAAATATATATAGATCAAAAATTCTGAAAGTCCTCACCTTACTTTTTGCCTTTACCGTGTTTTCATGTAGCGACCTGTTAGATGCGGAAAATCCAAATAGTTTGGTAGAAGGAGACTTGACAGACCCTCGTTCTGCAAGGCCGATGGTAAATGGTGCTCAGGCAACTGTGACACGTGCCATCGCCAACATTCTTACTCCTTACTCCATATCTTCTGATGAGATGGTATGGTCAGGATCAAGGGATGCATGGCAGCAGCTTAACTTAGGCCAATTGGCTGATTTTGAAAATGAGTTTACCGATGCCGCTTTCGCCTACGTAGGTGAAGCACGATGGTGGGCTGATGAGGTAATTAAAAGGATGGAAGGGTTTCAGTCAGATGGAACGCTGATTGCCGGAGATGAGCTGGCATTGGCACGCTCTTACCTGTATGGTGCTACCATTTACATTACCATTGGAGATATGTACACCGACTTTGTATTTTCTTCCAAGTTGGAGTCAGGCCCAGCAATAGGCCCAGCCAACATGAATGGGTTGTACGACACCGCCATCGGTTACTTAAATAAAGCCATTGCATTGAACCAATCTTCATTGACAGGCAAACTGCAAGCTATGCTGGCAAGGGCACAGTGGAGTAAAGTAGCATGGACCAAGGCGAGAGAAAGGACTCCGGCTACAGCACTGATCAATAATGCTGCGGCCAATACAGCAGCGACTGCAGCATTGGCAGCAGAGACGGCAACACCAGGAAGTGCATCATTTGTCCTAGATGTAGACAGCAGTACTCCGGATGTAATTGGCGGTTTGCCCATTGGTAGTGAAGTAAATGATAGAAAAGAACAAAGACTATCTGACCTTTATATCATAGTTGATCCTGCAACAGGTAACTCAGTAAAGGATATTTCCAGTGGTGATCCTTCGAAGAGCATTAGTTTGATGGATCCTATTGATAACATTCCGGACCCTGTGTTGTACAAGACAGTCGTAGATTTTGTAACCGCCCAGCTTTATCCAGACTTTACGCAGACTTCCGACAGGGAGATGTATTTAATCCTGGCAGAAGCAGCGTTGGCAGCCAGCAATATGACTGACTTTGCAACTAACATCAATGCATTAAGAGCAAAGGATGGGTTAACTGCTTGGAATATGACAACACCTCAGCTTCCAGCACTTGATCTTTTGAAGCATGAGCGCAGGGTGAATCTGTACTTGCAAGGTCGAAGACTAACCGATCACTACAGGTTTAACAGCCCGTCACCTTATTGGTTACCATCAAGTGATGCAATCAGTGCGGTTACTTTCTTCCCAATTGGGATTTCAGAAACACGTGCAAACACTTTGATTAACTAATTGTTGTACAGTTTAGTTTAAGCCGGCTCACTTGAGCCGGCTTTTTTTTTGCTTTTGACTTCAGGAGGTCATCCAACTTGTCTGTTAATGGGCATCAAAATATACAGCCAGATTATCAAAATACTATTGACAGGAGTCTATTACAGTAGTTTGTTTCATATTTTATGATATTTCATTTTCTCACTTCACTTTTCTAATTTGACTTGCCATTGATTAATAGCCATGAAACTAATATACCTTGCCCTCTTCACTTTTGTCACATTCTTGTGCGAGGCACAGTCTTTCAAAACAGATCATTTTTCACAATTAAAATTCAGATTCATAGGACCAGATGGCAACAGGGCAATAGCTGTAGTAGGTGAGCCCGGCAATCCGGCTGTTTCGTATCTGGGGGCGGCCTCGGGTGGAATATGGAAGACTGAGGATGCAGGTGTTAATTGGAAGCCTGTTTTTGATGACACTGACGATTCTTCTATTGGTGCTTTAGCCATTGCCCCTTCAGACCATAAACAAGTTTGGGCAGGAACGGGAGAAACCTTCTTAATAAGACCTGCGCATGCTGTTGGCAATGGGGTTTATAAGTCTTCAGATGCGGGCAAGACCTGGAAGAAAATGGGGTTGGATAAGAGTTTTAGAATAAGCAGGATAATTGTACACCCAACAGATACGAACGTTGTCTATGTGGGCGTACTTGGGCACACTCATGGTCCGCAGCAAGAGAAAGGTGTTTACAAAACTATGGACAGTGGTAAGACTTGGGAAAAAGTATTATTCGTCAATGAAAATACAGGCGTTTCTGACATGGCCATTGATCCTAAAAACCCCAATACCGTTTATGCGGCCATGTGGCAGGTAGAAATTAAAACCTGGAATTTAAAAAGTGGAGGACCCGGAAGTGGAATATATAGATCAAAAGATGGTGGAAAAACCTGGACACCATTGAGAAATGGATTGGAGAGTGGCCCATCTCATCCTGTTGGAAAAACATCAGTGGATGTAGCCTATAGCAACCCTAAAGTATTGTATGCACTGGTGGAAGATAAGGAACCACGGTTGTACCGTTCAGAAAATGGTGGCGATTCATGGAAATTAATGCAACAGGATCATTCCATGGCGCAACGTGCTGCTTACTATACACGGGTTAGGGTTTCTACACAAGATGAAAACCGAGTGTATACCATCAATGTGTCCATGAAAATGTCAAAGGATGGTGGTAAGTCATGGTCAGATGAATTAGGTCCCTGGGATGCAGGTGGAGACAACCACGATATGTGGTTTGATCCAACAGATGCCAGCAGAATTATGGTTGCCCATGATGGTTGCCTGAATATGTCTTTTAATTATGGTAAAAGTTGGGAAAACATTAATCTGCCTGTTGCCCAGATGTATAATATCTCTGTTGATACCAGGGTACCCTATTACGTTTACGGAAACCGGCAGGATGCATGGTCTTACCGCGGTCCTAGTCGTTATCTGGGTGGTTGGAATATTCCTTTAGGTGTATGGCATGGGGTGGGTGGTTGTGAAAGTGGTGATGCCAAAGTAGATCCATTCGATAATAATATTGTTTGGTCGCAATGCTATGATGGAGGATTAGACGTGTTTGACCTTACGACCATGCAAATGCGTGACGTGAGGGTTTGGCCTGAAGCGGGATATGGATATGCACCGGCCGATCTCAAATACAGATGGCATTGGAATTTTCCGGTTGTGCTCTCCAAACACACCAAAGGTAAAGGGTGGGCGGGTAGTCAGTATGTACATGAAACCACTAACGCTGGGCAAAGCTGGAAGGTAATCAGTCTGGATCTCACCAGAAACGATAAAACGCATCAGCAGAGTTCAGGCGGTATGGCTGGGGATAATCTGATGACCTTTGATGGAAGCACCTTGTTTACTATGGCAGAATCTCCCGTACAGGAGGGGGTGCTATGGACCGGAAGCAATGATGGCCTGTTGCATGTTACCAGGGATGGAGGAAGGAGCTGGTTTAAAGCTTCCGATTTTATGCCCGACTTGCCAAAATGGGGCACGGTACGAAGTATTGAACCCTCCAATTTTGACGCATCCACTTGTTATGTGTCGGTAGACGCCCACCAGGATGGTGATTTTAGCGCCTACGTTTACAAGACAACAGACATGGGAAAGACATGGAAGCGGCTTGCGGTAAATATTCCTTCTTCCAACTCCAATTTTGTTCATCAAATCAAGGAGGATCCAGAGAAACAAGGATTGTTGTGGATAGGTACCGACAATGGGTTGTACTTTTCACCCGATGATGGTGCCAACTGGATTCGATTTAGACATGGATTACCACCCGCCCCCGTCTTTGGAATTGCCATACAAAAGCAATTCAATGATTTGGTAATAGGTACTTATGGTAGAGGAATTTATATCTTGGACGACATCACGCCCATCAGAGAGTTTACTAATGAAGTCCAAAATTCAAATGAGTTTTTATTTACACCAGGTACAGCTTACCGCTTTCAGAAAGTGGACGGCATTAAATATAAAAGTAGTCATAGCGATGGGAACAATCCGCCTTATGGGGTTTCAATTAACTATTTCTTAAAAGAAGCGGCAAAGGATATTTCCGTTTCAATTCTCGATGCAAAAGGAACTTTGGTCAAATCACTGGAAGCAAAAGGAGAGGCAGGAATCAATCGGATAGTGTGGGATCTGCGCCATCAGGAATATGATTTTCCTCCACTGAGAACTAAGCCAAAAGATAAGGAATGGGTGACACTGGATAAAGAGGGTAAACGCCCAATGTTTATTTATGATTTGGATATTGGTCCTGGCATGTCACCTACTTTGGTGCCTCCGGGCCAATACACGGCTGTATTGAGGGTAAATGGCAAAGAGCTCAGGAAGAACATTCAGGTTTTAAAAGATCCAAACACGAAAAGTACACTTTCCGACATTCAACAGCAGTACGAATTCGGAATGAAGATTTACACTTCAGTCAGTAAGTGCTTGGCGCTGATAGATGAGATGGAGCAATCCCGTGCAAAGTTGTTAAACAATACAAAAGATTTGAAAGTAGCTAAAATGGCGTTGCCATTAGAAAAGAAAATTTATGATATAGAGTCACGCATATTTGATGTGCATCAAACGGGTGCACGGCAAGATATCTTTCGCAATCCGGCCAAGGTGCTTGAGCGGTTGCTGGCCATTGCAAAAGAAGGACAAACGGCCAGTGCTGATTTTCCCCCAACGGATCAACAACAAGAGGTATATGCGTTGCTCAGCAATAGGCTTCAGGAGATCAACAGGGATTGGGAGAGTCTAAAGAAGAGTCTGGAGTGGAAGAAAAACGGTTTAAGTCAGTAGGCCTGATTTCTTTCTTGCAGCCACTCAAAAATACTCACGTTCATCAGGATGAGTAACAGACCATAGAAGGTGTCTTCGACTGGGATGGTACCCATTCGGAGGCCAAGATTTTCGGCATCATTGTACCAAACAATCTGATCTTCAATACCTGTGCCGGTGAGTATACCATTCACAATAAAGAAAGGAATGAGAATAAACAGAAAAGCGAGATAAAACCTTCCCAGGTAATTGGGTTTTATTCTAAAATGAAGAAAAAGAAGAAATAGGGTGCATAATAAAAAGGTTGAAAAGGTATACCATTTGTTGATTCCATATAGGGCTGTAATGGAAAAGAAGAATAGTAACACAAATGTTATGGTGTTGGTGTAGGATTGTAGGTAATCCCTCTTTGAAAAATAACCAACGGCCTCATAGGTAAATACACATGCATAAGGGATACACACAAAAAAAAGAATTTCTTCGATCGGCAAGCTAAAGACATAAATTCCTGTAAGGTATTCAGGATTAAAACCCCAAACTCCCATAGTAGTGAACCATTCATCCCAGATCAAAAAAAATGTAGCAGGAAGCAATATAGCAGGCCAGAGGTACTTCCATTTTTTGGAGAAGTTGGCCTTTGGATGAAAGCTGAATAGAAAAGGCAGCGATATTGCTGCCAGATCAATAATAAGATAAAGGTATTTTGAATTCAATGTTATTGCGTTTCTTGCCGGTCTTTTCTAAGCTTAAACTCCTTGGGCTCGTATTTTTTAGGAGCTATCAAAAAGCCAAAGGCTTCACAGTTCTCTTTGGTGTGTTTACTGTGATGAATGTAATGTGCATTAATCATGCGCTGCAAATATTTACTTCGCTTCTTGGGCCTCCATTTGATTCGTTGGTGTACAATGAAGTCGTGGAAGATAATATAAAACAAACCATAGCAAAAGATGCCCAGCCCTACAGCCAGTAAATAGGGATTGTAAGACACAATGCTAGCATAGTAAAAAAGACCAATGGAAGGGAGGCTAAAGACTACGGCAAACCAATCGTTTTTCTCCAGTGCATGATCATGTACCGAGTGATGCGACTTGTGCCATACCCACAAAAATCCATGCATAATGTACTTGTGAGTAAACCACGCTACGAATTCCCAAAACAGAAACGTGGCGATTACTATTCCACTGCAGATTAATATGGTCCCTATTGTCATGCTAAAACCGATTCTTCTTTTTTTGCTCCTTTAAAATAAGCTGCGAGCACCTGATAGCGATGATTAAAAATAGCATTTACCTGGCGCTCCACAAAAAGCCAATTGGCCAGCCTTCCCAAAAGGCCCAGAGGGATGGCATAATTTACCTCATCGATCATTTCAACGCCACCCTCCACTGCTTTAAAGTGATGCTGATGATGCCACAAGGCATATGGGCCAAAGCGCTGCTCATCTACAAAATACCTGAGTGCTTGTACATGCGTAATTTCTGTTACCCAGTGTGCACTTACACCTCCCATTATATTTATTTTATATCGGATAATTTGACCCGGATAAGTTTTGTCACCCCCAGAGGCATAAAGAATATTGAAGCCCATTTCCTTGGGTGTAATTTTGCTCAGATTTTTTGGGGAAGAAAAAAAGTCCCATGCTTCTTCCAGGCTGATAGGCAACGTTTGTTTACGCTTAAGATTATAGATTTTCATCACCTATACAACACCAAATAAGATAGGAATGTTTAGCCTTTTTATTCGTTTTGAAGAGCGATTTTATAAGCATTTAACACCCGCTCACGTGCAAAAGCATGCTCTACAATGGGCTTTGGATAAGCTTCCGTATCTACTTCCGGCACCCATTTTTTAATGTATTTCATCTCGGGGTCAAACTTTGCCGTTTGCAAATAGGGGTTAAATACTCTGAAATAGGGAGCTGCATCACACCCAGAACCTGATGCCCATTGCCAACCACCATTATTAGCGGCAAGATCGAAGTCCAACAGTTTTTTGGCGAAATAAGCTTCTCCCCATCTCCAGTCTATTAAAAGATGTTTGGTAAGAAAACTGGCGACAATCATTCGAACGCGATTGTGCATGAAACCAGTGGAGTTCAATTCTCGCATGCCAGCATCCACAATGGGATACCCTGTGCGCCCTTCGCACCAGGCTTTAAACTCTTCAGGGTCGTTTCTCCACACTATTCGGTCATAGGCCGGTTTAAAGGCCAGCTCCGTGTTGGGGTAGTGCCAGAGAATCATGTGATAAAACTCCCGCCAGATTAATTCATTAAGCCAAACCTGATTTTTTTTTAGGGCGATGGCTACCAGCTTCCTGATACTAAGGGTACCAAATCTCAGGTGCACACTTAGCCGGGTTGTACCTTCTCTGTCCGGAAAATTTCTTTCCTCATCATAATGTTCGATGATGGAAGTACGGATGGCACGTGGCGGAAATGGGATAGAGGATGGATTAAATCCTAATTCCTGGATAGAGGGGAAAGGCAGTGGGTCAGAGACGTATAAATTCTTCATGTAATTTTTTACTGGGTATTCCTGGTAGTCCGATGAATGCAATTTTGCCTTCCATTTTTTACTGTATGGTGTGAAAACACTATAAGGTTTACCGTCCTCCTTGGTTATCTCACTTTTTTCAAAAATGACATGATCTTTATAGGATTTAAAAATGCTCCCTTTTCTTTCCAGAATAGCAGCTACTTTGTTGTCTCTTTCTCTGGCATACGGCTCGTAATCATTGTTGGTATATACCGCATGAGGAGTAATGGATTGAAAAAATGCTTCTGGGGTAGAATGTACCACCAGTAGCGCACTTCCTATAGCCTCCAATTCTTTTTTTATCAATTCCAAAGAATGATGAATGAAAGTAACCCTACTGTCAGATTTTTCTTCCAATTTATTTAGTATGTGTTTGTCGAATATAAAGAGGGGCAACACTTTCTTATTTTCTTTTAGTGCATGGTAGAGCCCGGCATTGTCTGAAAGCCGAAGGTCTCTTCTAATCCAGAACAGCGTGATTTCTTTATTAATGGTAGGAATGCTCAAGGTAGTCATTTTGAATTGTACTGATATACAGGAAGTTAACAATAATATTCAATGATTCTAAAATTAAGGAAAGAGTTAACGTACTGTTAACAGATAGGTTACCTGTTTTGTTAAAAAAATAATTTCATTGATAAATAGGGAATTTGTTTTCGTTTAAACACCTAATTATTTGTAGAGAAAAACTGACTGATGTAGGAGATATGTGTTGTGCAATTGAGTTCAATTGTCTAATGTTGCACGAAAATTTATACGCTTATAAGAACATTAAACTTATTATGAATCTTCTATCAAATAGATTGACATGGCTACTGCCATTTTTGCTGGTATCGTTTTCCCTATTTTCTCAGGAGGATCAATCCACTTTATCTTTTGGTGTAAAAGCAGGTATGGCAGTGAGTAGTTTCTCCACAGAGCAACCTCATACTGGCGAGCGCATCGGATATACGCTGGGTGGTTTTGTGGGATATGCATTGAATTCACAGCTTAGTTTGCAGGGTGAAGTAAACTACTTACAACAGGGAGGTACGTTGCTTACCTACACAGATGAAACAAGATTTGGGGCTCCTTATAACTTTGCTACCGTACATCAAACGCACAGCAGAGTAACGCTTCATAATGTTGAAGTACCCATATTGGTTCAGTATAAAGTGCCATTTGGTGAGTTACCTGTAAAAGCTTTTGCAGGACCTTCATTGGCATATACATTCAAAGCAACTGAAAATTTTGAGAGAACAGGGTATACTGCCAGCAATTTGATTGTTACAGCAACTGGTAGTGAGGATGTATCCTCTCAGTATGAACCATTCCAGTTGGGTGTAACTGGTGGTTTGGGTTTTTATATTCCTTACGGAGACAAATCCCTGGTACTGGATGTTAGGTATCGTTATGGTGTTACCCCTGCGAGATCTTCCTATAGCTATATAGAGCTGAATGGTACTGCGGAGGCAATAAGAACCAATACATTAAGCGTTACTTTAGGCTTGATACTTTAATTCTAATCTTAATTAATTTTTGAAATAAACAGTTAACAATCAATTTAAAATGAAAAATAAGTTAATTCTCACATTGATAAGTGCCGCTTTATTGGCAACGGTATTTGTGTCTTGTAAAGATGATTTTACTGAAGAAGACGCATTAAATGCACAACAAACTATTTCCTATAACGTAGTTGTTTTAGATGCAGCTACTAAGATTGGAGTTGAAGGGGCAGAAGTGAAAGTGGTGATTGATGGAATAGAACAAGTAGCTACCACCAATACACTTGGAACGGCAACTTTTAAAAACGTAAAAATTGGTAATGATTTTCCAGTTGCTATCAATAAGGAAGGCTTTACCAGTGTAAATACTACTGCAGAAACATCTTATGTGGAATACAGACAGGCAGAAGTTTCTTCAATAGTGTACGTAATGTCTTTGACAACCAATTTGGCTACTGTGAGTGGTAAAGTGGAAATTGAGACCGATGTAACCAATGAAACACGCGAGAAAATAACTTCTGGAACTGTAAAAGCGATTTTCGAGCCAGGAAATTATAATGGAATCTATTTGTCATCCAATTTTTCAATCGAAGCTACAATTTCAGCTGAAGGTACCTACGAATTGAAATTGCCCACTTTTGGTACTGGTGTTGAGTACACCATCATTGCCAATGATATTGAAGTAGATCAAAAAATAGCTTATAACAAAAAGCCAGGTGAGCCTGACTTCCCAGCTACCCTGCCAAAGGCGGAGAATATCAAAACAGTATTCTCCCACAATGGTGGAGCAGTAAGTATCCCTAGCTTTGTGCCTGCAGTTTTCGCTACCATGTCTGTTGCCCCAACGGGTGCTTCAGCAGCTGTAGCCAGATTGTATGTTGAAACAGACCCTGATGGCAAAATAGATTATATTGGAGTTAACAATATGGGATATGGATATGCCGCATCTACAACAGTTCCTGTGGTAATTTCTTCTCTTTTAGGAGGAAGTGGTGCGACTGCCAATGCAAATACAGATGCACTGGGTAGAGTAACAAGTGTTTCTATTGTAAATGCAGGTACAGGATATCCTGATGAGAATTACAACACTCCAGATGCCACATATAATTCTTCTGTTTCTGCTTCTAACCTATACACCAGCAACTTCTTTGTTAAGAGTGGAGACATCAAAGTAAGAAATATTTATTACGGTACTGGTTCTTCCAGGGCCATTGAGATTCAATAATCATTTGTATTATATCCCTAACGACTGCCCTTTTGGTAGGGTAGTCGTTAAGGATTTATAAAAACATATAAAATGGAAAAACTTAAATACCGATTCAGTCTTCTTGCTATTATGGTATTGGTAGTCTCTTCCTGTTCAATCAAGGAAGGACTGACTGATGAAGAGGTGTTGACATTGGATCAGACAAATTGGAACTACACTGTTGAATTGTTTGATCCTTATCTTAAAAAAGGTATTGCTGGAGCAACACTCAAAGTTACTATTAATGGAGAAGCAAAAACATTAACAGCCAATGAATTAGGTACAGTTGAATTTACTGGATCTTACAATGAAGAACTTTTCGTTAATGTATCAAAAGAAGGTTACCATGGTTTTGGCACCACAGTTTATTTTGATGATACCAACAGATCCAAATCTCTGAAGAAAAGGATCAACCTCTTTCCAAGTGGTAATGTTGGAACATTTACCGTAAAAGGTAAAATTACGATTCAATCTGATCTGACTACCACTGAAAGAGAACCTGCAGCAGGTGCAGTTTTTTTTATTGATTTGTATCCTCAGTATAATTTTCAGCAAACCATAGAAGTTAAGGCGGACGCGAATGGTAATTATAGTGTCAACCTTCCTGATTGGTCTAACAGTTCAGGACTCTACGGTTACTTTCATGTGAGATACATTGATTATACGACAAATCAAAAAATAGCAATCAATAGGTATTCAGGAGAACCTAGCTTCCCTGAAACACTGCCTAAAATTGTTACTTTAAATACTTCATTTTCTCCCATTGGCTACGGTTTGTTAAGCATCCCCTCTGTACAGCCTATTTATGCAATCAGCCCAGCGCCTGAAGGCACAGGTGGCGTACAGGCCAGCCCGTTTAGGTTGACACCTAATGGAAATGGTGGCATCAATACTGGAACTTTTGGTATCTCTACTGGAACAGGTTATACGGCTGGAGACAAGACTTTGAATATTGTATCTATCTTAGGCGGATCAGGTGCACAAGGAGTAATCCGGGATACCAATGCAAATGGTGTTTTAGATCAATATCAGATCACCACTGCAGGCACCGGGTACCCTAATAGTAACAATGCCAATGTGGTTGGTCAGGAATATTTTGATTATTCCTATTTTCATAATAACGGTTATTTCTACAATAGCGACAGCTATCGTGCAGGAATAATCATTGTTAACAATTTGCATTACGGCACTGGCTACTTAAGAACAGAAGCTATTTACTGATGGAAATATTAGTTTTTAATAAAAAAGGGAGTTATTCAACTCCCTTTTTTATTTCATTATTATAATGTTTGAGGATCAAATTAAACCAATAAGAGTAGCGCTGTGGGGCATCCTGTATGTTGTGGGTCAACTCTTCTAAACTTAAAAATTGATGGTCATCAATTTCAACAGGATTAGAAATTGGCTCTCCATCATAAATGCATTCGTATACATGGTCCAGCTCGTGTTCGGTTAAGTCTCCTTCCAGCTGAACCTTGTATTTAAACTTGTACAAAAATTCCGGCTGCACATCGATTCCCAATTCTTCTTTCATCCTTCGTTTGGCTGCTACCGCTGTATCTTCACCGGGTCTCGGATGACTGCAACATGCATTCGACCATAAACCCCCACTGTGGTATTTGGTTTTGGCACGCTTTTGAATAAGCATTTCTCCTTTTGAATTAAAAACCAAAACAGAAAAAGCCCTGTGGAGTGCTCCTTTGCGATGTGCTTCCATTTTCTCCATGGTACCGATCTCATTGTCGTCATTATCCACAAGAATTACTTTTTCCATAGGCTAAATTAAATTCAATTGATATTTGAGATAAGAAAAGAATAAAATTGAAAACTTGTGCCTGTTTCTGATCCTGATTCTTTTTTTCAACACGTATTCAGAAGGAGTATTTCTTATTTTTTTGAACAGGGCCAAATAATAAAGATAGGCCACGTACACACCGAATTTAGCACTTTTGGGAAGTTGTTTTATTCCCAAATAACCTTGATGAAAATCATGTGCAATACTTTCTTCAATTTGTTTTTTACTTTGATCGTCAAAGGCGGCAATGTTTACACCTGGAAAATAAGTACGACCCATGCCTATGTAATCTGCATTGAGGTCTCGCAGGAAATTTATTTTTTGAAATGCTGACCCCAAACTCATCGCCATTGGCTTAAGACGTTCATAATAGGCAGCATCCCCCTTACAAAAAACTTTCAAACACATGAGGCCAACTACCTCTGCTGAACCTAAAATATATTCTTCAAAGGTGGCCTGATTGTGGGTGGTGTTCTCAATATCCATCTCCATGCTGTGGAGAAACTGTTCAATGAGTTGATGATCAATTTCAAAATGATTTACAGTTTTCTGAAAACTATGAAGGATGGGATTAAAGCTTATTTTTTCTTCAATAGCCGTATAGGTATCTTTTTTGAACCTTTCCAGTAAAGTTTTCTTGTCATATTGATGAAAGGTATCAACGATTTCATCAGCAAAACGCACAAAGCCATAGATGGAATAGATTGGATCTCTAAGTTCTTTTCCCAAACACAGAATACCCAGGGAAAAAGAAGTGCTATAAGACTTGGTGGTGAGTCTGGAGCATTTGATGGATACTTTGTCGAATAGTTCTTGCTGCTGCATGCAACTAATTATAAAAGTTGAATTTTATTTACTTCAGTTTATCCTTCTTCATTAACTCCGATGCCACCACTTGTCCAGAAATAAGCGAAGGTGGTACTCCTGGACCTGGTACAGTTAACTGACCAGTATAAAACAGATTAGAGACCTTTTTGTTTATTATAGATGGTTTTAAATTGGCAGTTTGACCGATTGTATTGGCCAGCCCGTAGGCATTGCCTTTAAAAGAGTTGTAATTATCAATAAAATCACGATGGGCGTAACTCTTTTTATATACAATGTGATTAACAATATTTTGACCAGTTAATTTTTCAATTCTGGTAATTACCAAATCAAAATACTTTTCGCGGGTTGCTTCTTCATCCTTGAGACCAGTAGCTACAGGAATTAATATAAAAAGATTTTCACTACCCTCAGGTGCTACAGTGTTATCAGTTTTTGATGGACAGCATACGTAAAACAGGGGATTAGTTGGCCACGAAGGATCTTTATAAATTTCGTGGGTATGTTGATCAAAATCTTCATCGAAAAAGAGGTTGTGATGCCTGAGGTTATCTAATTTTTTATCGATTCCGAGATAAAATATAAGACTTGACGGTGCCATCTTTCTGTCCTGCCAATAACTTTCAGTATACCTTCTATATTTTTCCGGAAGCAGTACCTGTTCTACATGGTGATAGTCTGCACCCGCCACCACATGATCAACAGGCGTATCGTTGCCATTGACACTGATCGATTTGATTTTAGTGCTGTTCATATTGAGAGCCTGTACATTGCTATCGTACTGAAATTTGACTCCTTTTTCTTTGGCCAGATTTTCCATGGCCTCTACAATCTTGTGCATGCCGCCTAAGGGATACCAAGTTCCCAACGCCATGTCCGCATAATTCATTAAACTGTACAACGCAGGCGTGTCTGCAGGTGCTGCACCCAGAAATAGTACAGGGAACTCAAGCAGCTGAATGAGTTTGGGAGACTTAAAGTATTTGCGAACGTACGTACTTATGGATTGTAATACGTGCAGTTTAAAAACACCTTTGGCGAGCTTTGCGTCAAATAACTCAGTGATAGATAAACCTGGCTTGTAAACCAACTCTTCGATGCCCACCCTGTATTTGTACTTTCCCTCCTCAAGAAATTTTTTCAATTGTTTACTGCTTCCTTTTTCTTCTTTTTCAAAGAAATCGTAAAGCGCATCCATGTTGGAAGGAATGTCCCGGATTTCATTTTGTGGATAGAANNAACCTGCTGAAGTATTTTTCGAAAACATCGGGCATCCAATACCAACTTGGACCCATGTCAAATACAAATCCATCTGATTCAAACTTTCTGGCTCTGCCTCCTGCACTGCTGTTTTTTTCATACACGGTAACCTCATAACCAGCCTCGGCAAGGGTGGTGGCAGCAGAAATACCTGCAAATCCGGCTCCTATGACAGCAATTTTCTTCATCTCCACTTATCCGTATTTCAATTACTTATAAGCTATCAATTTTTTTTGAATTTCTTTACGTGCGTGGAATATCCTGTTTTTGACAGTTCCTATAGGTATATTCAAATGTTCAGCGATTTCGTGGTACTTATAACCGGTAGTGTACATCTTGAAGGGTACCTGAAGTTCTTCTTTTACTTCATTTACATTGCTCCAGATCTCCTTAAACTCTAGTGTCTTTTCAGGGCGATTGAATGTATGAGGGTCTGCCACATTCAAATAATACAGTTCTTTCGTATTGTCCGTGGAGGTTTTGGCGATTTTGGACTTTCTGTAATTGTTGATGAAAGTGTTTCTCATGATAGTAAATAGCCACCCTTTGAGATTGGTATCCTCTCTAAATTTATCTCTATAGGTGAGGGCTTTGAGCATGGTGTCCTGTACAAGGTCCTGCGACTCTTCCGCATTTCTGGTGAATCTATAAGTGAATTGCTTCAGGGTGTCCTGCAATCCGGCTATTTGGCTGGTAAATTCTACGGCTGTCATGGCTTTTTGTTTAATTAATATGATATAAAGTTAAACAAAAAACCGGATAATCAAAATATTGTTATCAATTGTTTAATAAAAAATAATAAAAAATAAACAAAATAGTGCTTAGCCTTGCTGAAGAAGGCCTTTTAGGGCCACTGCATTTTGAAATTGAATGAAATTGGTGGATTCAGGGAGGCTATGCCCTACAAGGGCCCCTGATGCTAGAATTTGAATTTCGGGGAAATCATGAATCACTGCCTGGAGGTACTCAAGCGTTTTTTGAGGCTTTTGTGAAGCTGTAATTGAGGTAATAACAAATTTAGGCGTATGCGTAAGGCATACTTGCTTTAGATCTGGATAGGGTAAGTGCTGTCCTAAATAGAAAGTCTTGAATCCAAGTTTTTTAACGGTATAATGATAGAAAAGAAGGCCAATTTCATGGAGTTCATTTTCCGGCAGGAAAAGAACAGCTTTTTCAGCATCTTTTTCAGGAAACGGCAACGCATCAATGGCAACAATGATCTTCTGCCTTACCAGGTTGGAAATAAAGTGCTCCTGGGCAGGTGTGATATTTCCAGTTTGCCACAGAATTCCAATTTTCTCTAAGAACGGATAGATGATTTCAAGAATCGTCTTCTCAAATCCGAATTTGATTATCAGATGAGAAAGCAGCTTTTCAAATTGCTCTTCTTCCATGTCAATCATGGAGACCACCAGCTGATCAATAAAAATGCTGACATCGTCCTTGGTGGAGGTGAGCTGCACAATCTCAGTGTTCAATTGTTCGTCTGTCATCACGGCAATTCTTGAGATCTTTATACCATAGTTATTAAGCAAAGACACATTGATGATCTTCTTAAGATCTTCATCGGAATAATAGCGAATATTCGTAGGCGTTCTTTTAGGCGCTATTATGCCATGTCGCTTTTCCCATATCCTTATGGTATGAGCTTTGATGCCAGAAAGTGTTTCAAGTTCCTTAATAGAATATCTACCCATTTCGATCTATTTCAGACAAGTAACCATGGTTTAGCTAAATTGTTCAAATTATTGCAATTCAATCAATATTAGGAATACGGCTCACATCATGCAAGAGAGGCTGCAAGACGGAATTACCTGGTTTCATAGCAAAGGTTGGCAACCTTTTGACTTCCAATTGGAGGCATGGAACAATTATCTGGATGGGTACAGTGGTATAGTGAATGCGCCAACAGGCAGTGGCAAAACTTACTCATTAATTATACCTATTATTTTAGAGGCACTGAAAGCAGGCAATACTCGCAATAGCGGGTTGCAAGCCATTTGGCTCACACCGATTCGGGCACTAGCCAGAGAAATCAAGTATTCGGCTGAGCTGGCAATTTCAGAAATGGGCTTGGATTGGAAGGTAGGGATCAGGTCTGGTGACACCTCCATCGCAGAGAGAAAGAAACAAAAGGATAAACCTCCTCAACTGTTGATCACTACGCCAGAGAGTTTGCACTTGCTGATCGCCCAAAAAGGTTATTCCAATTATTTTAAGAAAGTAAAAGTAGTGGTAGCCGATGAATGGCACGAGTTGATGGGATCGAAACGTGGCGTACAGGTGGAACTTGCTTTATCAAGATTAAAAAGTGTTTCCCTAGAGCTTAAAATATGGGGCATATCTGCCACGATTGGCAACATGGATGAATCCATTCAGGTCTTGTTGGGGAATTTTTATGAAAAACCACACAAGATTGTAAAGGCAGAGATTGAAAAGAAAATTGAAATTCACTCCATAATGCCCGAAAGTCTTGATCAGCTTCCCTGGACTGGACATGTTGGAATCCACCTGTTGGACAAAGTAGTTGAGATTATTAAAAAGAGTAATGCAACACTCATTTTTACGAACACCAGGTCTTTTGCTGAAATATGGTATCAAAAATTATTGGATAAGGCTCCCGAGCTTTCAGGACTTTTAGCCATGCACCATGGATCTATCAGCCAGGAGCTGCGGAATTGGGTAGAGGAACAATTGCATACGGGAAAAATCAAAGCAGTAGTTTGTACTTCCAGCCTTGATCTGGGAGTAGACTTCCGTCCGGTTGAAACGGTGATACAAGTGGGTGGTCCAAAAGGAATAGCCAGATTCCTTCAACGAGCGGGGAGAAGCGGACATCAGCCCGGGGCAACAAGTAAAATATATTATTTGCCTACACATGCACTGGAGTTGATCGAAGCGGCCGCGCTGAGGGAGGGTTTGAAAAGGAAAATTGTCGAAGACAGAATACCCTATGTTCGTTCATTCGATGTATTGGTTCAGTATTTAATAACACTGGCTGTCAGTGATGGATTTTCTTCAGAAGAAATATTTCAAGAATTGAAGGGAACCTATAGTTATGCTTCATTGGAGGTAGACGAATGGAATTGGATATTGGGGTTCATCACATCAGGGGGTGCTGCGTTAACTGCCTATGATGAGTTTAGAAAGGTGAACAGGGAAAAGGATAGTTACAAAGTTGACAGCCGTAGGATTGCCCACCGACACAGGCTTTCCATAGGTACCATTGTAGGAGATACTGCCTTGATAGTCAAATATGTGTCTGGAAAAACATTGGGTACGATCGAAGAGTATTTTATTTCTAGCCTCAATCCAGGTGACGTGTTTTGGTTTGCCGGAAGAAACCTTGAGCTGGTACGCGTGAAAGACATGACAGCACAAGTGAGAAACTCAAAAAAGAAATCTGGCAAAGTGCCTTCCTGGCAAGGTGGGCGCATGCCGCTTTCTTCGGAGATGGGGGAGATGATTCGTTATAAAATTCAGGAATTTAAAAACGGGAATGTTATAGATCCCGAAATGAAATTTCTCAGACCAATGATGCAAGTGCAAGAGAAGTTGTCATTGCTGCCAGGTGATAAACAATTTTTAATAGAATGTTTGGAGTCCAGCGAAGGGCACCATGTAATGATGTATCCATTTGAAGGGCGATTTGTTCACGAGGGTATGGCAGCACTGATGGCTTACCGCATTGCCAAAATTACACCCATTACCTTTTCGATTGCAATGAATGACTACGGGTTTGAGTTACTTTCAGATCAGGAGATACCAATACTGGAAGCGGTAGAAACCAATATTTTAAGTTCAGACCACCTTCACGAAGACATTCAGGCCAGTATCAACAGCATTGAGATGGCCCGAAGAAAGTTTAGAGACATAGCAGCCATTGCCGGACTGGTATTTAAAGGATTCCCTGGGCAACGAATTAAAGACAGACATTTGCAGTCTTCATCACAACTGTTTTTCGAAGTATTTCACGACCATGATTCGCATAACCTGTTGTTACTTCAGGCTTTTGAGGAGGTAATGGATTTTCAATTGGAAGAGACAAGGCTACGAAAAGCATTGGATAGAATTGCACATCAAAAAATTATCATTAAATATCCATCGCGCCCAACACCATTTGGATTCCCTATCATGGTGGACCGACTGCGGGAAAAGTTAACTTCCGAGACGTTAGAAGATCGAGTAAAGCGAATGATGATACAGTACAGTGCTTAATCTTTTTCAGTAGTTGTTACCGAGTGTTGTACGAATTCATAATAGAGATGATACATCCGGTGAACTACTGCTACAATGTCTTTGGTCTCCAGCAAAATCCTTGTTTGAAGGAGCGCCATCCTGTTACCCAGATCATCCGCCTGAATATCCACAATCATCTCATCAAGTTTTTTATTGATGGTGAGCAATAATCTGTTTTTCTGATTTTCCAGGTAATCATGTTTATCAAAATTCAAATGCTCTATGGAATCAGCGCTGATGTTGATAAAGATTCCTAATTCTTTCATTAAGTCATTGAATGTTTGAATGTACTTCTTTTTGGGAGGCGAGTGAAGATTAATAACATGGCTTGCACAGGTTTCATTGAGTAGGTAAGCGCTTTGATAAAGATCCTGCACCAGGTCAAAAACCAAAATATAAAGTCGTCCGGCAGCCACATTTCCCTTCTCAATTTTCTTTACATACTTGATGATTTTGTTGTGCAATTTTTCGTTTTGTGCCCTTAGTTTTTGAATTTCTTTTCTGGATTTGACAAGGGCTTCCTTATTTTCAATAATCAGTGATTTGATGCTAAAGGAAGAGACCTTCATTACTGTTTTCAGGTTCTTCACGGTGTTGATTTTGCTCTCATCAATCACCTCCTGAATGTTGACCACCGTACGTGAAAGAAACTTATTGCTCGTTTCCTCTTCAGTTGTTTTTCTTTTAAATACAATATGACTCCTTACCAGAAGGAAACCAGCCACCGCAACCAATGAGGCAACTCCGACAGTTCCTGTTTTATATAATATCAATGCAAAGAAACCACAGGTAGTAAATGCAACAATTGCGGTGGTAAGCCACCCTGCAATTACATTCACTACACCAGCCACCCGGTACACGGCACTTTCTCTTCCCCACGCCTGATCGGCAAAGGAGGTACCCATGGCCACCATAAATGTAACGAAGGTAGTTGAGAGAGGAAGTTTTTTGGAAGTAGCGTAGGCAATAAGAATACTGGATACAAGCAAATTGACAGAAGCCCGGATAAGGTCAAAGGAAGGTTTATCTTTGTCGCTAGTGGTGGCATCATCAGCGCTTTTGGTAAAACGCCTCGATAGAGATTCACTCCAGCTTTTGGGTACGAACGTTTCAGCTAGTTTACCAACACCAATGGCTACCCCTACCAATCCTCTGGAAACAAAGTTGGCTTTAAATCTCTCATCTCCTTCATCTTGCCGGCTTAAAGAGACTTCGGTTTCGCTTACTTTTCTGCTCTTGGCATTGGTCCATAATGTAATCACCATTATTACACCGCTGAAAAATAAAATCCAGGAGGGTGTAGCTACTTTTTGGGCAAGCCCCGCCATATTAAAATCACCAGCCGGGAGGTTGGAAGCAGCCCACGTTTGAAATGAAATTAATCCAGCTACCGAAACCCCAATGAAGTTAACAAGATCATTGCCGGCAAAAGCCATGGCCAATGAAAAAGTACCAAGCAAAACAACTACCTTCAATGGATTGATCTTTTTCCACCACATCAATACCTGAATGACAATGCTCCAAAAAACGAGGGAAATAACTACAATTACCCAGGTGTGGTCCATTATCCATTGCGTCTGCTGATCATTGATCAACGTGCTTCCATTGGCACCTTTGATAAGCAAAAAATAAATAATGGTAGTAATGGCAAGTCCGCTGAAGACAGCACCATATTTTCTTAAATTATTGTTGAGATCAAAAGTGAAAACGATCCTTGAAATATGTTGGATGATGGCACCCACAATAAAAGAAATAAATACCGACAAAAAGATTCCGGCTACGATGGTAACAGCGCTTGAGTAGTTAATGATTTCGTCCCATTTCTCAAAGCCATAGCCGCTATCATAAGCAATAAGTAGCCCTGTTACCAAAGCACCTCCCAATAGTTCAAAAACCAACGAAACTGTAGTTGAGGTGGGCAAGCCCAGGGTGTTATAGAAGTCAAGCAGAATAATGTCTGTAAGCATTACGGCTAAAAACACAATCATGATTTTGTCGAAGGTGAAGAAAGCCGGATTGAATATGCCCTTCCTGGCTACCTCCATCATTCCGCTGGAAAAGGAAGCTCCCAGTAAAATTCCAAGGCTGGCTACAATAAGTATCGTACGAAATGAGGCAACTTTAGATCCTATGGCAGAATTAAGGAAATTTACGGCATCATTACTTACGCCAACAATAAGATCAATGATGGCTAGCGAGAAAAGGACACAAATGAGAATCAGGTACAGGTTCATACGGATTGAAAGATATTAGATGCCCCGTTTATTAACAAAGGCACCTCGCGTTAAACTTCACTTTTCTTTCAAATGAGGTAGAGCCAAAGGTCTAAATTTTAGAAATTTGTCTTTTAACAACCAATGGCACAGAATTGTGGACGTAGAAATTGAGCAAGTATTTAGAATAAGGGAGACAAATCTGCTGCTACTGCCCCAGAAGGCTATATTTATTGAGGATGAGCTAACTTTGATTATGGCGGATTTACACTTGGGTAAAGCCAATCATTTTAGAAGGTCAGGCATACACGTCCCTGAGGCTGTCAATGGCAAGAACCTTGAGTTGCTGGTACAGCTGATCAATAAACATAAGCCGGAAAAGGTGATTTTTTTGGGTGACCTCTTCCATAGCCATTATAATGAGGAGTGGGAGGCACTTGGGCAGGTCGTTCGTCATTTTGCCGCCATTCAATTTCAATTGGTTCTTGGCAATCACGATATAATGAGCGATTTGCAGTACCAAAGGTGCCAATTACAGGTTTTTGAGATGCTTGAAGTGGGCCCATTCTTGCTTACTCATGAACCCATGGAGAACATTCCCGAACATCAGTACAACATGGCGGGTCATATCCATCCGGGGGTGAAACTTTTGGGTAAAGGGAGACAATCCATCACCTTGCCCTGCTTTTATTTTGGTAAACAACAAGCGCTTCTCCCTGCTTTTGGTTTGTTTACAGGCTTTGTAAGAATTCCGGTAAACAAAGAAGACAATGTGTTTGTAATTGCAGATCATCGCGTAATTCGAATGGACAGTGAATAAACTAATCTTTGTAATACTCGCAATTGCCAGTCCACTCATCGGAAGAAGTCAGGACACTACAAGTGTGTCTTTACTTTTTGTGGGTGATGTGATGCAGCATGATTCTCAAATAAGTGCAGCTTTTGATCCCATTTCAAAATCTTATGACTACGGGGCATGTTTTCAATATGTGAAACCTGTTGTGAGGTCTGCTGATATTGCTTTTGCCAATCTTGAAGTAACATTGGCAGGACCTCCTTACAAAGGTTATCCTCAGTTTAGTGCACCCGATGAATTAGCCAAAGGATTAAAGGATACAGGTTTTGATGTGTTGGTTACAGCCAATAACCATTGCGTAGACAGAGGAAGAAAAGGATTGGAGCGCACCATTGATGTACTGGATACCCTGGGCATACCCCACACGGGTACATTCAAAGATGCTGCGGCCAGAGAGGTTCAATATCCCCTTATAGTAGAAAAAAAAGGATTCCGTTTTTCATTACTCAATTATACGTATGGTACAAATGGAATTCCTGTCACCACTCCCAATATTGTAAATCTGATCGATACCCTCCAGATCAGGAAAGACTTATTTAAAGCAAAACTGCAGCAGACCGATGCCGTCATTGTATTTATGCATTGGGGTGCAGAATATCAGGATGCACCCAATAGAGCTCAAAAAGAGTTGGCTCAGTTTTGTCTTAACAATGGGGCAACCCTCGTAGTAGGGGCACATCCCCATGTATTGCAACCCATGCAATGGAACAAGGAGAAAAATCAATTGGTCGCTTATTCGCTTGGCAATTTTGTGTCAGGCCAGCAATCAAGGTATCGAGATGGTGGGGCCATGCTTTGGGTTGAGTTCGAAAAGCAAATGAGCTCAGATTCTGTGAGCTCAGTGAGGATTAAAAATGCCAGCTATGAATTAGCCTGGGTGTACAGAAACAATGAAGTGCCTAAGAAGTATTTCATCCTGCCAATGAAAGAATTTGAACAGGACACGCTATTGATCAACAACCCGGCAATTGTCGACAGGATGAAGGAATTTGCAGTGGACTCCAGAAGTCTGTACAAAAAAAATATAGACATTGATGAGTCTGATCGCATGGCATTTGAGACCAGCTATTTCAAAATTTTATTAACAACCTCATCCGATTCAATTACAATCATGGATACTACTGCAAACATTGGTTTTTATGGTTTGTATCCTGAACCTGAAAAGGATTCATTAATTAACTGGACAACAGGTAAATTTTATGACCGGGAAATTGCCATAGAAGCACTCCATCAAATAAAGTCTTCGACTCGTTATAATGATGCTCGATTAATCTGGTACTACTGGGACAAAAGGATGGAGGAATTATCTTCCGGTAAATAAGATGCCAATCGAAAACTCTAACCCAGTGAAGTCGATCTTTGCATCGGCAAAGTCTGCAGACTTCGCTTGATTTGTTCCTCCCAATAAACCACCAGCATAACTTCCCGAAAGTGGAAATTTGGAAGTACCATTGAGATAGTTGCACTCCAGCGAGATGCCAAATTGCCTTGTCACGTAAACTGTAAACTCAGCTCCAAAATGTATTCCAAAACCAGGATTATTCTGAAAAGCGAGTTCTGCGTTAACAATATCCCAGCCTTCATAAGCCCGCAAGGCCCTGTCCATATTTCCGTAATCAATCCGCTGGTCAAATCCATAAAAAAAGAATCCACCCCCTTTAATGTCGAACTGTGCCTGCTTCCCCTGAAATTGCAACACCAATTCAACAGGCACAAAAGCCGTAAAATTGGGCCCTGTAAGTGACTCGTTGCTTTCGAATGGTAAATCAATGACGTTAAGTCCCGCCATGCGATACAATGAAAATCCAGTTTCTACAGCCACATATCTGTTGAGATCAAAACCAACACCACGCAGTGAGAATGGACTAATGGGAGTTGAAAATGATCCGTTTCGCGGAATGAAATAAGAAAAAGAAAGCCCCACGTTTTGGGCAATAGCGCTGGAAAAGCCAAAAGCGGCAAACAGACAGAGAATGATACTTTTTTTCATTAGCGCATTGTTTTAAGGTGCCACGAAGGTAGTGACAACCCAGTTTTTCTCCACCGATTGTAGATAGTTATTCCCAAATCGTACAAAAAGATGTTAATTTTCAGTTTACATTATAATGATTACTAGAACCTAGCAGCAAACTCCTATGAAAAAAATTCTAATAGTTCTCCTTTCGGTATTGGTACTATCATGCGGAAAGAAACAGACTCCGGCAGATATGATTATTTCTGGAGGAACCATATATACCATGGATGAAAAAAATCCAACGGTAGAAGCCGTGGCCATTGCTTCAGGTAAAATAGTTTTTGCAGGTACTCAAGCGGAAGTTCAGAAGTTTAAGGGTGATCAAACTCAGCAAGTCGATCTTCAGGGACAAACGATGACACCAGGATTCATTGAATCACATGGGCACATTATGGGGCTTGGCTATAATGAGTTGAACATCGATTTGATGGATACTAAAAGTTGGGATGAAATTGTAGAAAGAGTGAAACAGGCAGTTGACAAAGCTCAACCTGGTGAATGGATTATTGGCAGAGGATGGCATCAGGACAAGTGGGATAAAAAACCTGAGAAAATGGTAAATGGATTTCAGACGCATGAGCAATTAAGTGCAGTATCTCCGAATAATCCAGTATTTCTTAGCCATGCTAGCGGCCATGCAGGATTTGCTAACGCCAACGCCATGAAGGTTGCCGGGGTGAATCAAATGTCTTTGGAGCAGCTGACCAAAGATTTGGGAGAAGGAGGGGAAATAATCAGAGATAAGCTAGGCAACCCAACGGGTTTATTTAATGAAAGGGCTCAAGGTCTTATTTGGAAATATGTTCCTGAGAATACTGAGGAAACACGTGCACAAGCGTTTTCGCTTGCGATGGATGCTTGCGCGAGAGAGGGTATCACCAGTTTTCATGATGCAGGAGCTTCACGCACAGATATTGCGCTATTTCATAAGTTCAGAGCGGATAACAACATGAAGACCCGTCTCTATGTAATGATATCAGGCCGTGATCCGGAGTTGGTTTATGAGTGGATACGCAAGGGGCCAGAAATTGACACAGCCAATTTTCTAACCATACGATCGATCAAACTCAACTGTGATGGTGCATTGGGATCGCGTGGAGCATGGCTGCTGGAACCCTATTCAGACAGGACCGGTTGGTATGGTATGCCCACCATTTCCATGGATACAGTACTTAGTGTGTCAAAGGCAGGGCTCAAGGCAGGATTTCAAGTTTGCTCACATGCAATAGGCGATCGTGCCAACCGTGAAATACTGGATCGTTACGAAATCGCATTCAAGGAGAATCCAGACAAAAATAACCATAGGTTCAGAATTGAGCATGCGCAGCATGTCCATCCTGATGACATACCCAGATTTGGAAAAATGGGAGTGATTGCCGCCATGCAAGCCATACACTTGTCTTCCGACCGTCCCTGGGCAATCGAAAGGTTAGGAGAAAAAAGAATAGTAGAAGAAACCTATGTGTGGCAGGATTTCATCAATACTGGGGCAATGATTATCAACGGTACTGACGTGCCTGTAGAACCGATCAGTCCTATAGCCAGCTTTTATGCTTCAGTAACAAGGCAGACATTGGATGGCCAACCCGAGGGAGGGTATGAACCCAGACAAAAAATGACCAGAGAACAAGCACTTAGATCTTATACGCTGGATGCTGCCTATGGCGCCTTTCAGGAAGACTACCTTGGATCTATTGAAGTAGGTAAGGCAGCAGATTTTACTATCTTCAGCCAGGATATAATGACTGTACCCGATAATCAGTTACTGGCTACTGAGGTGTCGAAAACAATAGTGGATGGAAAGATGGTCTATGAAAAAAAATAGGCCAGACTGTAATACAACAAAAAACCCTCGATTTTCGAGGGTTTTTTATTTATGAGAGTGATTACTTTAAAAATTTATGAGCTCTTTCCATCAATAATTTACGATCAGTGGTAATGGTTGGATCACTGTAAATTCTTGACGACAGTTCAGCTACTACCCCTTTCTTATAGCCTAGTTTTTCAGCTATTTCTTCGCAAAAAGAAATTTCGCTTTTGAAGACCTGACCATCTGCTTTCATCAATTGGATGAGGTGATAGAGGTTTTCAAACTTCTGATCTTCGCTGAAGGCAGAAAGATCACCTACAGGTTTAGGAGACTTCATCATTGTATCCACTTCATCCCTTGAAAGTCCATTAGCCTTGCCAATCATGTGCAATATCTTGGCTTCCTTGTCGGCAACCGTCATGTCGCTTGCGGCCAGATTGATTAAAATATTTAGCTGTTCTTTAATCATAGTAGTTTAATTTTTCGCTAATTGTGTCGCTTATAAGCTGAAATTTAGGTAAAAATGAATAATTTTTCGCTACGAGCATTAAAAAACCTTACAAAGGCATTTTTTGTAAGCAACCATTGAAGGTTAGGATGGTCATTGGTGCAAAAGAACATGATATGAGACTGATCGTATTTATTGGACTGTTGTTATTGTTGGTAAGACCCGTGAGTGCTCAGGAGAGTGAGACACGATCAATAGGGTCATTTAGCGGAATAAAATCAGCTGAAGCAGTCGATGTTTATCTTAAAAAAGGGGATAAGGAAAGTGTAAGGGTAGAAGTATCAGGCACCCGGCTCTCAGATGTAATCACAGAGATTTCTGGATCTTACCTCAAGATTCATATGGAGAGTGGCAACTATAGGAGATCCAATGTTAAGGTCTATGTCACTTATGTCAATCTTAATAAAATTTATGCTAGTTCTGCTTCCAATGTATTTTCTGAAGGTACAATTAAAGCCCCTTCAATTGATATTAACACCAGTAGTGCGGCCACAGTTGAAGTAAGTGTAGATGTTAACGAACTAAAGGCGGATGTCTCAAGTGCCGGTGATATTGTGTTGGAAGGAACGGCTAAGGTATTGCAAGTAGAAGCCAGTAGTGCAGGAGATATTGATGCCTACCGATTGGACAGTGAATCAGTGTATGCAAGAGCCAGCAGTGCGGGTTCAATAAAGGTTACGGCCACCAAATCCCTCGATGCCAGAGCAACCAGCGGGGGAGATGTGCGCTATAGAGGCAATCCAATGAAGACCAATACAGATTCCAGCAGTGGTGGTTCTGTAAAAAAATCCAACTAAAGACGCGAACCTAAATTGAATTTTCTCCCTTTGGCTGAAATGTTCAACTCGCGTTCTTCAATAATGTTTTGCTCGAAATTGAGAATCGCTTTACTAAAGCTCTGTTGATAAGCAGAGTCAGCCTTGAGTATTTTAGGCCATTTAGGTGCTTTTTTAATGAAATTGATCATAATTTCATGGTTTGGTTGATTCAACGTAATTAGGCAGGGAATGGTTCTGCTACTGTACTTTGCTTAACGACAATCACAAAGCCACTTACCCCCACGTCTTTACTTTTTTACTTTAACTGTGCCACTCACGGGAAAGCAAACTCAATTAAAAATTGACCCATCATTGAGTAAAAATTATTATTTTTTGTAAAAAGTGGGTTGAAATTTAGCCTGATAAAGTAAAAAACTACTACTTTTGGCGAAAATTAGCTTAAAATTCAACCACTACTATGGCAAAACTACGTTTTGAAGCACTTAACAAACTAAATGAGAGAGGAAAGGTCAGAGTTGAGATGGCGTATCCTAAAGTCTCCGAGTTTTTTGGCGAAAATTCATTTGGGATGAAACAAATGTTGGGGTCACTTGCCCCTGCAGTTTACAAGAAGGTAAGCGAAGCCATCAAAAATCATGATAAAATTGATGAAGAAACAGCCGATGCCGTAGCATCAGCTGCCAAAAGCTGGGCCATCAGCAAAGGGGCAACCCATTTTTCACACTGGTTTCAGCCCCTTACAGGAGGTACTGCCGAAAAACACGACTCCTTTTTCGATGCACTATCCGGAATCGAAAAATTTAAGGGGAGTGAATTGGTACAACAAGAACCTGATGCCTCCTCATTTCCTAGCGGAGGAATCAGAAGTACATTTGAGGCCCGCGGTTACACCGCCTGGGATCCAACCTCATCAATGTTTATTTACGGAAAAACACTTTGTATCCCTACTGTTTTTGTTTCCTATACGGGTGAGACCCTGGACACAAAATCCCCTTTGCTGAAAGCGCTAAAAGTAGTGGATAAAGCAGCCACCAAAGTGTGTCAGCTATTCGATAAAGATGTTAATAAGGTAGTTGCCTCTCTGGGATGTGAGCAAGAATATTTTGTGGTGGACAGAGCGTTGTACTTGGCAAGACCTGATTTGGTGATGACCGGAAGAACAGTATTTGGTCATGCCCCTGCACGTGGACAACAATTGGATGATCATTACTTTGGGTCCATTCCATCCAGGGTTTATGACTTCATGAAAGACTTTGAAATTGAATGCTGGAAGTTGGGGATTCCTTTAAGAACAAGACACAATGAGGTAGCACCAAGCCAGTTTGAAGTGGCTCCATTGTTTGAGGAAGTGAATGCAGCCAACGATCACAACCAGTTGTTAATGGATGTGATGAATCGTGTTTCAGAAAGACACGACTTGCAGGTATTATTCCATGAAAAACCTTTTTCAAGATTGAATGGTAGCGGTAAACACAACAACTGGTCTTTGATTACCAATACAGGGGTTAACTTGTTTGCACCTTCAAGCAGTGCCAAAGACAATCTTTTGTTCTTGACTTTCTTCGTTACTGCAATTAAAGCCGTTCATGAACATGCCGATCTGCTGCGCGCCAGTATTGCAACGGCAGGAAATGATTTCCGCTTGGGTGCCAACGAAGCACCACCGGCAATTATGTCTGTGTTTATTGGTAAACAAATGACAGCAGTGCTGGATGAGTTGGAGAAAAAGGGGAACGTGAAGGTTGAGAAAGGTGAAAACATGTACATGAAATTAGGTATTGATCAGATTCCTGAAATCATATTGGATGCCACAGACCGTAACCGTACTTCTCCCTTCGCCTTTACAGGCAATAAGTTTGAGTTCCGTGCAGTAGGTTCAAGCGATAACAGTGCCACTGCAATGACCGTACTTAATGTAATCATGGCAGATCAGCTTACTCATTTCTACGGAGAAGTAAATAAGGAAATTGAAAAGGGTACTGAAAAAAGATTAGCCATCGTTAACGTATTAAGAAAATACATCAAAGAATCTAAGAACATACGTTTTGAAGGAGACGGCTATTCTGAAGAGTGGGTAAAAGAAGCTGAAAAGAGAGGTTTGAATAATATCAAAACGATGCCTCACGCCATTGAATCCTACCTTTCAAAAAAATCAGTTGACCTTTTTGAACGTCATGGTATTTTCAATAAAAAGGAAATAGAGGCGAGAAACGAAATTAAGTTGGAGGGATATCTTAAGAAAGTGCAGATTGAAGCACGGGTGATCGGTGACCTGGCCATGAACCACATTATTCCTACTGCCATATCCTATCAGAACAAGCTGATAAAAAATGCGAATGGATTGAAAGGTCTTGGTGTCGACAACACTGCGGTGGTTGGAACCATCAAAGAAATGGGTGCTTTGATTGAATCGATAAAAGTGAATGTGGATAAGATGATTGACGAAAGAAGACGTGTCAACAAAATACCCGATACTGAAAAAAGAGCACATGCGTATTGCGATGAGGTAAAGGAGAAGTACTTTGATAAAATCAGATATGCTGTTGATAAACTGGAGCTGCTTGTAGACGATGAAGACTGGCCTCTGGTAAAATACAGGGAGCTTTTGTTTCTGCGATAAAAGGTAATTGCTTTACTAAAAAGGCTGACTTAAATAAGTCAGCCTTTTTAGTTGCTGCTTAACCGGACTACACTTGTTGGTAAAATATTGACAACTTTGCTGGAAGAGCCACACTATGGAAGATTGAGTATCTTCTTGTATTCCTTGGGTGTATTCAATACTTCAATGGATTTTTTGATATCTGCATCGTGTTTGAACGCTACTTCAGTAGATCCTTTTTCAAGATAGTACCTCATGGCAATATCTTTTTCTAAGAGATTTTTTATTTGATCTTTAAAAGTATAAAGATCCCTCTTTCTGCTTTCTTTCAGCAATTCATTGATTTGATTGATTTGAGAACTGAGGTCATCATAGTATTTTTCTTTTTTCGCCTGGTTTTCCAATACTTTCAGTTGCACTTCTACAGGACTTTTGTAATTGTATTTTTTTGATTTTACAAAATCCACAAACTCATCGTACTCTTTGTCAGAAAGCTTAAATTCCCGTGCAGATGGGATGGTGGCATGTTTGGAAGCGTACAGTGTAGCGAAATCAAAAATAAGACCTGTGCTGTACAACATTTGAGTCAATGAAGAAACATCATCGCCCTCTACCACAATATCCGGATCAACTCCACCGCCATCATAAACAATTCTGCCTTTGGAGGTTTTAAATTCTTTTTTAACTGAATCAGGTATTGAACCTACACTTCCATCTTGCCTGCGATGGGAATAATCCAATACCTGGATGCAACGTCCAGTAGGGGTGTAGTATTTTGCGGTAGTAATTTTGACCTGTGAATTGTAGGAGAGTTGCCTTGGAATTTGTACGAGTCCCTTGCCAAAGGATTTTTCCCCAATGATAATTGCCCTGTCATAATCTTGAAGCGTACCGGCTACGATTTCAGAAGCTGAAGCACTGCCTCTGTTGATCAATACGGCAACGGGAATTTCAAGATCAGTGGGGTTATTCAGGGTTTCGTAAGAAACATTGCTGTTTTGAACCTTGCCCATTGTAGTTACTACTTTCTTCCCTTTGGGAATAAAAATGTTACAGATGTTTACGGCCTCAAACAGTAATCCACCTGGATTATCCCTGAGATCAAGGATGATATTCGTAGCGCCCTGTTCTTTCAAACTGACCACAGCATTCCTAACTTCTTTACCGGCATCAGGTGTAAAATCGGTGAGTTGAACGTATCCGGTGTTTGAACCTATAATACCGAAATAGGGTACGTTACTTACTTTTATTTTCTCTCTCTTGAATTCAAGTTGGATAAGCTCAGGGGTACCCACTCGCTTCACGGTGAGTTTTACATTTGTGCCAAGTTGTCCTCTCATGAGGCGGTTGGCTTCCTCTATGGATAGTTTAGAAAGCTCCACCTCATCCATCTTAATTACTTCGTCACCGATTTTTAATCCGTTTTTTTGCGCGGGATAACCCTCATACACCATGGTTACCAGTGTACGATTTCCAATCACTCTGGTAACGGCCCCGATACCTCCATATTGACCAGTGTTCATGGTTCTGTAAGTCTCTACTTCATCTTCGGCAATAAAATTGGTGTAAGGATCAAGAGACATTAGCATGGCATCGATGCCCGTACGAATGAGTTGATTGGGGTTCACTTCATCTACGTACAAAGCATTCACCTCCTTAAAAAGTGAAGCAAAGATGTCCAGGTTTTTGGCTATTTCGAAGTAGCGTTCAGCGGGAGGAGTAAATGACAACGCAAAAACGCCCAACACTGGAATTAACAGCACAATCAACTTCTTCCTCATCTTATTCAAATTTATTGAATAATAACGGGTATTGTAAAAAATAGTATGGGTTAATCGGAATTAATTGAGTTTAAAAAGGGCTTCAATTTCTACCGGAATTCCTTCTGGTAGTGAACTTAGACCTACTGCGCTGCGTACACCTACACCTTTGTCGTCTCCCCACACTTTGGCAAATAATTCGCTGCATCCGTTGATTACGTAGGGATGACGGGTGAAGTCAGGCACGCAGTTTACCATTCCCAGCACTTTAATAACCCTGTCTACACGATCGAGACTGCCAAGATATTTTTTTAATGTTGCCAGTATGGCCAAGCCCACCTGCTGTGCAGCCAGCTTCGCTTCATCAGCATTCATGTCCACACCTACTTTTCCCACAATCCAGGTGCCGTCTTCCTGAAGCGTGCCGTGCCCCGATACGTAGGCATGGTTATCATCGATCAAAAGCAGTTTGTAAACTCCCAGCGGATCGGGGGAAGGAGGGAGCGTGAGCCCCAACTTTGCAAAGCGTTGTTCTGGCGTCATGCTATTGGCTATTTATCGGGGATTTGAACAATTCTTACTACCAATTCATGGTGATCGCCATCTTTGTCCTCCAGAATAAATCTCACTAACGGATTGTCTTTACCGAGATTGGACTCTGCAGTTACAATTCTATTGTCTTGAAGATGCTTTTCTATTTCTTTTTGAAGAATGAGGATCGCATTGGCGAGATCTACTTCTAGTGGACTGGGATTGTAGGAGGTCGTCTTCATGTTTAAGTTTTATTGCCATTTGATTAAAGCGGATGCCCATGTAAAACCACTGCCAAAAGCAGCAAGGCATATGATGTCATCTTTTTTCATTTTTCCTTCTGCCCATGCTTCGCTCATGGCTATGGGAATAGAAGCAGCAGTAGTGTTGCCATAGTGCATTATGTTATTGTACACTTTGTCATCAGACAATCCCATTTTCTGCTGTATAAACTGACTGATGCGCAAATTGGCCTGATGTGGCACCAGCAAGCTGATGTCGTCTTTGGTCATGTTGTTGGCCTCCAAAGCTTCGTTGATCACCTCAGTAAAGCGCACCACAGCATGCTTGAAAACCTGGCTTCCATTCATCACTACTTTAAAGGAACTGGTATCCAAAATTTGTTCAGGTTGACGTTCAGCATGAGGCCTGCTGCTACCTGGGTCTTTTACATAAAGTTCTTCCGCAAAATTACCATCCGAATGCAGATGTGTTGACAGTATGCCAGGCTTTTCAGTGGCTTGCAAAACAGCAGCACCTGCACCGTCTCCAAAAATTACAGCAGTATTCCTTCCTCTTGTTGTGATGTCCAGCGCGGTGGATTGAATTTCAGCACCCACCACCAGGATGGTTTTATACATTCCCGTTTTAATAAATTGGTCAGCTACTGAAAGCGCATAGATAAATCCGGAGCAGGCATTGCGCAAATCAAGCGCACCTACTCTGCCATCAAGACCAAGTTCTCTTTGTAACAATACTCCTGATCCGGGAAAGAAATAGTCGGGCGTGATGGTAGCAAATACAATAAAGTCGATGTCTTGCTCTTTTAAACCGGCCCTTTCAAGGGCCATTCTGCTGGCCTTGGCAGACATATTTGCAACAGTATCTTTGGCGGGGTCAATCCATCTCCTTTGCTTTATTCCAGTTCGCTCGATGATCCACTCATCGGTAGTGTCCATAATATTGGACAAATATTGATTAGAGATCACCGTTTCTGGCACATGATGCCCCAAACCAACTATCCTTGAATATTTCATGCTTTTAATTTTGTCACCCTAAGTTATGGTATTGCCCTTAAAGTACCACATTCACAATCTTGCCAGGTACAATAATCACCTTCTTGGGTGCTTTTCCTTCCGTCCATTTCTGTACCACTTCTGAGGCCATCACCAATTTTTGAATGTCTTCCTTTGGCATATCCAAAGCCATATTCATTTTGGCTCTTACTTTTCCATTAATAGAGATCGGGTATTCAAATGTACTTTCTATCAAATACTTTTCTTCCACTTTTGGATAAGTGGCATTCAGCACGGTGTCCGTATGTCCCAGTTTTTCCCAAAGTTCTTCTGCAATGTGAGGGGCAAAAGGGGAGAGGGCAATAACCAGTGGTTCAATTACAGCGCGCTTTCTGCATTTCAATGAGGTGAGTTCGTTGATGCAAATCATGAATTCACTCACAGACGTATTGAAAGAGAAATTATCAATATCCTGCTCTACTTTCTTTAAAGTTTTATGCAAAACTTTGAGCTCCTCTTTAGTGGGCTCCTCCTCCGACATGGCAACGTTGCCTTCTGCATTGTGCATCAGGTTCCAGAATTTTCGCAAAAACTTGTAAACCCCATCGATACCACTGGTGTTCCATGGCTTGGATTGTTCCAGCGGACCAAGAAACATCTCATACATGCGCAAAGTGTCAGCACCATAGTTTTCGATGATGCGATCAGGATTGATAACATTGAAGTAGGACTTGCTCATTTTCTCAATGGCAGACCCACAAATGTATTTGCCATCTTCCAGAATAAATTCTGCGTTGGCAAAGTCAGGTTTCCAGCTTTTGAACAGGGAAGTATCCAATTCCAGCCCGTTGACAATATTTACATCCACATGAAGGGCATCAGTGGTATAGTTATCTTTCAAACCATGGGATACAAATTGGTTTGTTCCTCGAACCCTGTATACAAACCTCGAATCTCCGGTGATCTTACCTTGATTGATTAATTTCTTGAAGGGTTCGTCAAAGCTCAGGTACCCCAAATCGTGCAGCACTTTCGTCCAAAGTCTGGCATAAAGCAAGTGGGCAACAGCGTGTTCACTTCCTCCTACATATACATCCACCTGGTTCCAATAATCCAGTGCTTCTTTCGAAGCAAACTCCTTTTCATTGTAGGGATCCATATACCTGAGGAAATACCAGGCAGCGCCAGCGTGGGTAGGCATGGTGTTGGAATCCCTTTTTTCGTTAGGGCCAATATTGATCCAGTCTTTCAGGTTGGCCAACGGACCTTCTCCGGAACCTGATGATTTGAATTCATTGGTATCGGGCAATTCGAGAGGCAAATCCTTTTCATCCATGGCATAGGGCATGTCATTTTTGAAAACAACAGGAAATGGTTCACCCCAATAGCGCTGTCGGCTCCAGCCTGCATCTCGCATTTTGTAGTTGACTTGCTTTTCTCCTCTGCCCATGGCCACCAATTTGTCAATGACAATCGACATGGCATCCTTCATTTTGGTGCCATTCAAGAAATCTGAATTGGAAAGCGTGGCCTCATAGGTGGGGTTGGCTTCCTCTCCGGTATAATGCGCCCCAATAATGTTGGTAATAGGGATATTAAAATGCTTGGCGAACCTATGATCGCGATCATCACCACATGGCACACCCATGATAGCACCAGTGCCATAACCTGCTAGAACATATTCACTGATCCAAATGGGAACTTCCCTATGGTTAAATGGATTGATGGCGTAGGCACCGGTAAAACAACCGGTGATCTTTTTGACTTCGGCCATCCGGTCTACCTCAGATCGACTCTCTACATAAGTAAGGTATTTTTCTACCTCATCTTTTTGTTGCGCGCTGGTAATTTCTTTGACCATTGCATGTTCTGGTGCCACTACCATGAAGTCTACTCCGAAAATGGTATCAGGTCGTGTGGTGAAAACCATCATATTGCTGATAGTTTCCTTTTCACTCTTGATATCAAAAGTAATTTTAGCTCCTTCACTGCGACCAATCCAGTTGCGCTGAATGTCTTTCATCGAATCGCTGAAGTCAATTTCATTCAATCCTTTGAGCAGGCGCTCGGCATATTCGGTGATGCGCAAACTCCACTGACGCATTTGTTTTTTTACTACCGGATGCCCGCCCCTGTAGCTTACACCATTGATTACTTCATCATTGGCAAGCACGGTGCCCAAAGCTTCACACCAGTTTACATCCGTATAGGCAAGGTAGGCCAGACGATATTGCATCAACACCTCTTGCTTCAATTGCTCATCAAATGAATTCCAGGCAGCAGCAGTAAATGTGATATCACCAGATGGCAGTTGGTATTTTGCATTAGGAAAAGGATGATCCTGATTTCCTTGCTGCTCAAAGTTGGAAATTAATTTTTCAATTCTTTCTGCTTTTTGCATGCTGCGATTGAACCAACTGTCGAACAATTGCAAAAAGATCCATTGGGTCCATTTATAATAGTTAGGATCGCAGGTTCTTACTTCACGGCTCCAGTCATAGCAGAAACCAATCCGATCCAATTGACTCCTGAATGTTTCAATATTTTTTGCTGTGGAAATGGCTGGATGTACACCATGTTCGATGGCGTATTGCTCCGCAGGCAATCCGAATGCATCGTAGCCCATGGGGTGGAGCACATTATATCCCTTTACCCTTTTAAACCTGGCCACAATGTCTGTGGCAATGTATCCGAGGGGATGCCCCACATGAAGTCCTGCTCCCGAAGGGTAGGGAAACATATCTAGCGCATAATATTTGGGCTTGGTGGTATCGTTGGTGGTTTTATAAACCCCACGATCGCGCCATCGTTGTTGCCATTTCTCTTCAATCTTCTTGATTTCCTCTTTGCTGTAATCCGACATCTTGCTACCCTTAAAATAAAGCGCAAAAATAAGCCAAAGGAGGGAGAAAATCAGGGCTAAGTGGCCGTCAATCCCTTATTATTTGGCCAATCAATTGACTTGCGACTTATCCACCCGCGTAGGCGTGTCTGATCCGGCCACAATGGTTTTTGCACTAAGGGCAATACCACGAACGGCAGCTGTAATATTGGCCATATCCAGGGTGGCCACTTCGTCATCTACAGTATGGTAGTAAGGATCTGTAGGTATTTGATCCGTGGAGATGGAGTGTGCCGGAACCCCCAATCTGGCTAAAGTGGCATTGTCTGATCGGTAAAACAGGTTTTGCTCCGGATAAGGATCTGGATGAATTTGAAAAGTTGTTCCCTCCAGATTTTTCTGAAGAATGGTACCAAAGTCGCTGCGTTCAAAACCGGTAATAAAAGCTGCATTCTGACCCCACTTTGAAGCTTTGCCAATCATCTCAATGTTGAACATGGCAATAATTTTATCAGCTTCCAGTTGTTGTGAAAAATACTTCGAACCATAGCCCCCAATTTCTTCAGCTGTAAATGCAGCGAAGATCAGTGTTCGTTCGTTGGACTTGATTTTGCTGAAGTACTTGGCGAGCGCAATGACAGCGGTAGTGCCTGAAGCATCATCATCTGCTCCGTTGGCAATGCTATCCCCGGCAACCGATGGCTGAATACCAATGTGATCATAGTGAGCAGAAAAGATGACGTGCTCATCCGGTCTTGACTTTCCCGGTAATACACCCACTACATTGGCCATGGTAATGGTCTCCTTACTTTGCGATGCACGAATGGAAATGTCAGCAGTGCTTTCATGCCCAAGAATATATAGGATAGATCCTGTAGAGGATGCACCTGGATCCAGAATTTTCGGACGGCCGAGATAGTCCTTGGCTATTTTGAAATTGGCTTCATGTTCTTTAGCCACCAAAACAATCTTGTTACCACCTTTTCTTTCAATGGAGGAAAGGGTAGGGAAAAGTGGTTGACTTTTACCAATGGTATCTATCGGTGTTTCTTCATTCAAATTGATTAGTTCGGCTTTGCTGGATAGCAGTAGATAATCCTGAGGAATTCTCTTTCCGGCAATAATTACATCAAGGTTGGTTAGGGTTAGTTTTACTTTTTGAAATTCCTGCCGATAACCGGTTAGCCCGGGCAAGGGAGAAAGACCAGCCTTTTTAAATTGTTTTTCAATAAAGTCAGCAGCCTTATTGATGTCTTGAGGAGCAAGTGCGGATCTTCCACGCATTTCATCGGATGCCAGCGTATGGATAATTTTTGACACATTCTTCTCTTTGATGAGTTTATTAACGTTTTGAGCCTTTGAAGTAAAAACAAAGACTGCGAAAAGAAGGATGGTCACTAATTTTTTCATGTGTACAACTGGATAAGGTGCCAAATTAGTCAATTTGAGCTTTTTTACAATTCATCCTGACTATCCTACAGCTCAGCAACTCATTTTATGAATCAATGAATTGGGATAGAATATTTACGCTGTAATCATCACAAAAATGAAAGCAGCGATATTCTTGATCTTATTTTTTGTTTCCCTTTTCACTTTTGGTCAAGCAACCATTTCGGGAGTAGTTAAAGACGAAAAAGGGGAGGCAATTCCTGGTGCCAATGTATCTGTTGAAGGCACTTATGATGGTGCTTCCACTGAATTGGATGGCCACTTCCGTTTTGTAACTGCCGAGACGGGTGAACAGGTGCTTTCCATCACATTCGTTGGGTATAAGTCATTTACCCAAACCATTCAATTGAATGGACAAGACATAGAATTACAAGTAGTACTCAAAGAAGCCATTAATCAACTGGATGCAGTGGTGATCTCTGCAGGTTCTTTCACCGCTGGCGAAGAAAAAAGAAGAACCATCTTAAAGGCGGTAGATATTGCTACTACAGCCGGTGCTACAGCAGATATAGCCGGTGCACTCAATACATTACCCGGTACTCAAAAAGTAGGTGAGAGCGGCAGATTGTTTGTAAGAGGAGGAGATGGCAGCGAAACGAGAACTTTCATCGATGGAATGATGGTACTTAACGCCTATGGTGCTGCAGCGCCTAATACGCCTTCTCGAGGACGGTTTATGCCGTTTATGTTTAAGGGAACCAGTTTCAGTACGGGTGGGTATTCAGCAGAGTATGGCCAGGCGTTGTCCTCGGCATTGGTGCTGGATTCAAAAGACAAAGCGGATATCAATCAAACAGACATAGGATTGTTGTCCGTTGGCGGAGATGTGGCCCACACCCAGGTTTGGGATCGTTCATCTGTTTCCGGGAAAGTACAATACACCAATATTCGTCCTTATTTCGGGCTGATCAACCAGGAGGTAGATTGGATAAAGCCGCCAGTGTCATTAGAAGGAAGCGGAGCTTTTCGTCAGCAAGTGGGAGATCATGGCATTGTCAAACTTTATGGCAATTTCAATCGGTCTGACTTTTCCCTTTATCAACACGATATCCTTAATCCGGTACAAGTGAAGGCATTTGAATACAAAAACAATTATGGGTATGGCAATGCTTCCTTTTTACAATCGATAGGCAATAGGTGGACTGCGAGAGGAGGATTTTCATACAACTACAACGAAGATGATGTGGTGTTGGATGGGGGGCCTATGGGCCAAATAGAAAAAGGCACTCATACAAAGTTTGTTTTTGAAAATTCAGTTTCGGATCAGGTTGAATTAAGATTTGGTGCTGAACACATCAACATAAGCTACGAAGCATCACGCCTGGATAGTTTATCCATCCAACAGGTGCTGAAGTTCAACAATCCGATTACAGCAGCTTTCATGGAAGCAGAGGCCTACGCCAGTAAGCAGTTTGTAGCCAGGGCAGGCATTAGAAGCGAATACATTGGCTTGGAAGAAAAAATCAGTATTGATCCACGAGTGTCAGTCGCTTACAAGCCTTTCGAACAGGGACAGTTTTCTTTGGCCTATGGTCGTTTTCGCCAAACACCACAAAATCAATACCTAAGGGTAAACAATAAGTTGGCTGAGGAAGTAGCGGAACACTACATTTTGAATTATCAAGTGATCAATAACAATAGAACCTTCAGAACAGAAGTTTATTATAAAAAGTATTTAAAACTGGTAAAGTTTGTCAATGGCAATCCCGGGCAACTGACCAATTCAGGAACCGGATATGCCAGGGGATTTGAATTGTTTTGGAGAGACAGTGAGTCGGTAAAAAATTTAGATTACTGGGTCTCTTATTCCTACCTGGACACAGAACGCGATTATTTGAATTTTCCAGTTACTTCCACGCCAACTTTTGCTTCTCGTCACAACTTTTCTGTGGTGGGCAAGCGTTTTGTTTCAGCTATTAAATCGCAATTTGGAATCACTTACTCCTACAGCAGTCCCAGGGTTTACAACAATCCTAATGAGGAAATATTTAATGGAGGACGAACACCTGCTTATCAGGATTTGAGTTTTAATGTGGCTTACCTGCCCAAGCCATTTCTGATCATATATGTTTCGGCAACGAATCTACTGGGCCATGATAACATCTTTGGATATGAGTTCAGTGAAACGCCAGACAGCAACGGCACTTATGTAAGTCGCGCCATCAGACAACCAGCTCCACGATTTTTATTCCTGGGAGTATTCTTTACGATTTCAAAAAATAAATCAATTAATCAACTACCCAATTTATAAACATTAAAACCATGAAAAAATTAATGATAATTTCAGTTCTCAGTTTTTGCACTGGACTTTTGTTTGCCAATGATAAGTATGAAAAAGCCATGCAAGCCAATATTGATGCTATTTACAATGCACAAAGCCCCGAGCAAATTCAGGCAGCAATCAACTCATTTGAACGAATTGGTGCAGCAGAGAAAAGTAAGTGGGAGCCATTCTACTATGCATCTTTTGGATATGTCATGATGTCAACACGCGAATTGGATGGAACGAAAAAGGATTTGTTGCTGGATAAGGCCACCGAAGGATTAAACAAAGCAAAAGCAATCCGTGCAGATGAATCAGAAATTGTGGCACTGGAAGGCTTTGTCTACATGATGCGTGTAACGGTAGATCCGGCTACAAGAGGCCAACAATATTCAGGGATGGCCATGCAAACTTTTGGAAAAGCACTTTCACTCAACCCCAACAATCCCCGGGCAATGGCGTTGCTGGCACAGATGGAATTTGGAACCGCTCAATTTTTTAAAGCACCAACAACAAGTGCTTGTGAGAAAGCCACAAAATCGCTTGAGATGTTTGAGTCCTATAAAAGTGAGAATGCACTGGCTCCAGCCTGGGGAAAGGAAAGTGCAATGAGAGTGTTAAAACAATGTAATTAAAAAGCGGTAATTGCCTGCTAAAAAATGGAGATGGATTTATTGATGTTAATCACCTATACGCACATTGCTGCAGGAATTCTTTCACTGGTGGCAGCACCTCTTGCGTTGCTCGTAGTAAAAGGAGGAAAGGCACACCGAACAGCTGGGAAAGTATTCTTTTGGGCCATGACCTGGATATTTCTGTCGGCACTTTTTTTATCAATCTATAAATCAATTCCTTTCTTACTGATGATTGCAGTCTTCAGCTACTATTCAGTAGTAGTGGGATATAGAAGTATATATCAGAAACAACTGAGCTCGGGCATAAGAGTAAAATGGTTTGATTGGTTGGCCTTGGTAGTCTCCGGATTGTTCAACTTAGGTTTTGTGATATGGGGTGCTTACCATACTGTGAATGGTACATTAGGTGCGTTTACCTATTTGAGCGTTGGTTTTGGTTTTGGTGGTTTGCTTATCGTGAAGGGACAACTCTTATCGTTTGTAAAACCACAAGACGATAAGTACAGATGGTTGTACAGTCATATTGGCAATATGACAGGTGGATTTATTGCCTCTGTTACAGCCTTCTCTACACAGGTGATGACATTTATGCCCGGAGTGATTCAGTGGATATGGCCGTCAATCATTGGCGTCCCTTTACTCTTTTTCTGGATTTCTTCCTATCGAAGAAGGTTAGCCGGTTCAGTCAGGTTATCCGATCTTGTTGAATTGAAAAGATAAGCTATCTTCAATCCATTAATATCTGTTCCATTGACCAAAGAAGAAAATAAATCTAACAACTATTTGACCACCGCCATTTGGTTGCTGGTGGCCGGAGTGGTAATGACGCTGATAACTTATCCACCCTTCAACAGGAAAATCACGGTGTTTATTTTGATTGCTTCCTTTTCCTCTTCCATGTGGATTTTACTTTGGTTGGGCAATGCAATGACCAGTGATTACATAGATACAAAGATAGAATGGACCAAAGAACCCATCAAAAGATTCATTGTGGGCATGCTGGTGATGATTGTATACACTTTAACAATTGTTTATGCACTGGTATGGTTGTTTAGAGAAGCATTTGGTCTAGATATTGGGGATATAGGCATCATGCTTTACACTTCATTGATAATTACTTTTGTCATTTCTCTGTTTATGCACAGTCGCGGGTTTCTGCGGAGCTGGCGCCTGGCAGAGGTGGAGGCAGAAAAAGCCAAGCAGGAAAGTATAAAGGCCAATTATGAAAGTTTGAAAAATCAGGTGAATCCACACTTTCTTTTCAATAGCCTGAATGCATTGACCAGCCTGGTGTACGAAGATCAGGATAAGGCAGCAAAATTCATTAAACAATTGTCAGAGGTATATCGATACGTGCTGGATTCCAGAAATAAGGAAGTGGTTTCAATTGCAGAAGAACTTCAATTCCTTGATTCTTATCTGTTTCTTCAGCAAATACGTTTCGGAGACAAACTGAGAATAAAAAATGAACTGAAAGAACATGGAGGAAGTTTGCCACCGCTAGCACTACAGATGTTGGTTGAAAACGCCATAAAGCACAACATTGTCTCTCACGAACAACCACTTACGATTCATCTTTATGAAAGTGATAGGAAATTGGTGGTACGCAATAATTTACAAACAAAGAATACATTAGGCGAAGCGTCCTCAGGGGTGGGCCTCGAAAATATAAGAAAGCGGTATGAGTTTTTAAGTGATGAAAAAGTAGAAGTTGAAAATGATAAAGAAACTTTTGCAGTTAAATTACCCATTTTAGTAATGGAAGAATGAGAGTGCTGATCATCGAAGATGAACCGTTGGCGGCAAGCAGATTGAAAACTTTACTCAATCAGCATGATCCCGCTATGCAGATAGTGGACGTGCTTGATAGTATTTCAGCTTCAATAAAATGGTTTAAAACCAATGACCCTCCTCAATTGATATTTATGGATATCCAGTTAGCGGATGGATTGAGTTTTGAAATTTTTGAAAAAGCAATTGTTAAGGCACCTGTAATTTTTACTACCGCTTATGACGAGTATGCCCTTAAGGCATTTAAGGTAAACAGTATAGATTACATCCTTAAACCCATCGATGAAAAAGATTTGAAACAGGCAATGCATAAGTTTCAGACTTTGATTGTACCGGTAGACGCTCAACAGGCATTAGATCGTATAAGTACAACGGTACAGATGCTTACAAAAAAATATAAAGAACGATTTGTAATCAAGGTGGGTGAGCATCTAAAGTTTATATCAACTGAGGATATTCTTTATTTCTATAGCGAAGAAAAAATTACTTTTTGTCTTACCTCGGATAACAGAAAACATATTCTTGATTTTACCATAGAGCAGCTGGAACAGTTGGTTGATCCATCAATATTTTTCAGAATCAATCGGCAGTATTTTGTGAGTATAGGCTCAATTGCTGATGTGATAAGTCATACCAATAGCAGACTAAAATTGTTATTGAAAAACAGCAGCGATAAGAATGTAATAGTGGCAAGGGAACGAGTTCAGGATTTCAAAAGCTGGCTAGACCGTTGAGCATTGATTCCTTTCCCTGGAACTTATTTGGCATTCATCTTTTCACTGATCAAGCAATGGAAATGATGGGTGCCCTTTTCCTGTTTTACCGAATAGCGACCATGTTTGTAAAACCTCGAGCGTATTCCCTTTTGTACATTCTGAACTATATCTTCGTCCTCCATCTCTACTTTGTGCAAATTGGATCCTGCGCCTGATCTTAATTTGCTTTCATCCCAAACATAGGATAAAAATGAAACCTTGCATTGATCTGTTTCCAATGGGGTTACAATATTGATGGAGAGTCCCCATGGATAAAAATTGAACATCATGTTGGGGAAAACCCAGAAATAGTATCCGCCTACATTCTTTCCGTAGTCGGGTGATTCCTTTGGCAGATCGAAGGTAAGTTCACCTTTCTTGGCGATACCCAGCTGTAACGAGCTGTATGGATACAATTCGATGGCATAGTTACCATAGTCTATTGTTGCATTTAAACCTGCGTGCACAAATGGAATATGAAATCCTTCCAGGTAGTTCTCACAGTACAAGGCCCAATTGGCGGAAACCAGGTAATCCTTCGAGAGGTCTGGTCTGAATTTAAATTCTGAAAGCGGCATCCACTTTACTCTTTCCATCATGTCTCGCAAATAGATTTCAGCCGATGCATCAGGTGCTAAAGAAGCAAATATCCATTTGCTCCATTGATAAAACGGGATGTGGCTCAGGTTGTCCTCTTCGGTAGGAAAATTTTCTACCTCCTTAAATTCAGGCATGGATTGAAAATGGCCATTGAGCTGAAATCTCCTGCCATGATATTTACACCTAAGATCATTGACTTTACAAGGCTGTTCTACCAGGAGATTTCCTCGGTGTGTGCATACATTGGATAAACAATGGAGTTTACCCTCTTTATCACGTGACAGAATGAGAGGCTCACTTAAATAATGTTCCATTAAATGAATAGGGGTTACCCAACCATCTTCCTTGACTTGTTCAGTGTCTCCTACAAATTGCCATGATTTGCTAAAAATTTTTTCCTTTGCCGCTTCATGATAATGCTTATCGAGATAAAAACTGGTATCAAGTGTTTTGGCAGTGGCAATGTTTTTATCCATTTTCAGAATACCCATAATTCTAATTTTAAGGTAATTTATTAAATTGTTTCACATTAATTCAGTCTGGCAGGAATAGTCAATTCACGCATTACTGGCCACTAACTTGCACCATATGACAAAAACATTGAAGTTGTTCCTTTGGGCCGCCCGTTTAGTTGCGGCAATTATTCTACTACAAACCCTGTTTTTTAAATTTACCGGAGCTGCTGAGTCCGTTTATATTTTTACCACCGTTGGCCTGGAGCCATGGGGAAGAATAGGGATTGGCGTTTTGGAGTTAATTGCGGCCATACTTTTACTAATTACACCCTTGTCATGGCTGGGAGCTGTTTTAGCTTTTGGGTTGATGCTGGGAGCGATAGGCATGCACCTCACATTATTGGGAATTGAAGTGCAAGGGGATGGTGGGTATTTGTTTGCGCTTGCGCTTGTGGTAGCGTTTTGCGCTGCATTTATCTTATGGACCAACCGGGAAAATATTGCGTTATATTGGAATAAGTTCAAACCCTGATAAAGTCTCTATATTTACTCACCGCTGCATATCATCCAATACCTTACTTTTCAGTCTTTTGGAAATGAAGGCTTGAATAAGTTTATTAGCGAATAATTTACTGCTCTCCATGATTTCTTATAATCCAAAAAGCTGGATCTCGCTTATATTTCATTCCTATAGCAGGCATGTGATGAAAACATTAACACCCGTAATCTTTTTCATGGGTGTTTTTAGTTTTTTGTTTTGTTATATAATACTCGATGTATTTGAGTTACAAGAACAGGATTTACACAGTACCACTGCCATGCATTCACTTGTGGGTATTGTGCTGGGTCTTTTCCTGGTCTTTAGAACCAACACCGCTTATGACAGGTGGTGGGAGGGGAGAAAACTTTGGGGGTCGATGGTTAATAATACCCGTAACCTGGCCCACAAACTCAACGCATTTTTGGATGAATCTGATTCAGATAACCGCAACTGGTTTGCTAAAATGATTCCAAACTTTGTTTTTTCAACAAAGGAACATTTGCGGAAGGGAGTGAAAATGGAAGAACTGGAAATAGCGGATGAAAAGTTTTCTGAAAGATTAAAGGGAGTAAAACATATCCCTAATCGCTTGTCCTCCATGATGTATGAAAGAACAAACAAGCTTTATAAGGATAAAATACTTTCAGGGGATCAATTGTATATTGTTGACAAAGAGTTAAAACAGTTTTCTGAGATTCTGGGTGCTTGCGAAAGAATAAGAAATACACCCATTCCCTATTCGTACACAATGTACATCAAGAAGTTTATATTTATTTACATCCTTACCCTACCTTTTGGATTTGTCACGATCGCAGAGTACATGACCATTCCTATAGTGATTTTAATATCCTATGTACTGTTGAGTGTGGAGCTTATCGCAGAGGAAATTGAAGACCCCTTCGGAATGGATGTAAACGACCTGCCTACCGATGAGTTATCGGTTAAAATTAAGGATAACGTGAAGGAAATCCTTTTACAACATTAGTCGGCTAGCAGGGTGTAAATAAAGAAAAGAATAATTAGTAGAATCCATACACCGTACATGATCAGATCTGTCCTGACATAGGCTTTGTATTCATTATACATTTTCTTTAACCACCTCAACATATCTCAAATTTACTGAAATTATTTCTTCTGCCCTTCACCTACCACCAGATTGGGTGAGGGTAGATAAAAATTAAGTAAAAAGTGCTGTGTAGATTAAAGTTACTGGCGTAGTTTCATGGCCATATTTTAATAGTGTAAATGTGAATATCAGAATTTATTGCGCTGCATTTTTCCTTAACTTTTGTTTTCTAAATCCTGGTTATAGTCAGGAGGCAGTGTCAGCGGAGACAAGCCCTGCCAGTATGAATTGGTATCAGATCAACACCGACCACTTCAAGTTACTGTACCCATTGGGATTTGAGAGAGAAGCTCAGCGCGTTGCCAATACATTGGAACATATTCGCGAGCCAGAAGCAGCGAGTTTGGGAGTTAAACCAAAGAAGATATCCATAGTACTGCACAGTCAGTCTGCTGTGTCCAATGGGTTTGTTACTTTAGCTCCTCGTAGATCTGAGTTTTTCGCCATGCCACCCCAGAACTATAATTTCATAGGTAATAATGAATGGCTGACTCTTCTCTCTTCACACGAGTATAGACACATCGTGCAGTTTCAAAAAAGTTTAACAGGATTCAATAAGGCAATACATCTGCTGTTCGGCCAACTGGCACAGGCTGGGATGGCATTTGTGGCAGTACCTCAATGGTTTTGGGAAGGTGATGCCGTGGCGGTTGAAACGGCTTTTACCAATAGTGGCAGAGGACGAATACCGGAGTTTGATTTGTTATTGCGTACCAACTTTTTGGAGAACAGAAATTTCAATTATCACAAACAATACTTGAGGTCTTATAAACACAACGTTCCCGATCATTACGTACTGGGCTATCATATGGTATCTCATTTAAGAAATAAAACGGGCAATCCTAATGTTTGGGCTGACATCACTCAACGGGCATGGAAAGTTCCATTTATTCCGTTCGCTTTTTCCAATGCTATTAAAAAGGAAACAGGAATGCATGTAAATGATCTTTACAAAGATATGGCAAAGGAAATCAAGCAAGATTGGGAAGCCCAACTGGAAGACCTTTCATTCACAAAATTTTCTACAATCAATAAAAGAACTTCTTCTGCCTATACCGATTATTCCTATCCACAACCCATCAGCAATGGTGGAGCAGTGGTACTTAAGTCGGGTATTGGTGATTTCTCTCAGTTGGTTACCGTAACGAAGGAGGGTAAGGAGCATAAAGCATTTGTTCCGGGTCCTGTTAACGATGCGGGAATGCTTTCAGCAGCCGGCAATAAGGTGGTTTGGAATGAATACAGGCTGGATCCAAGATGGCAAACGAGGTCTTATTCCATCATAAAAGGATTTGATATTACCGCAAAAAAAACCAAGGTGATCGCCAGGCATGCACGATATGGTGCCGCAGCCTTATCGCCAGATGGCAAAAAGGTAGCCACAGTAGTAACAGATGATAATTATAATAATAATCTTGTTGTGATTGACTATGAATCAGGACAGGTAGTAAGAAAAGTAGAAAATCCTGATAATCATTTTATCTCCATGCCACGATGGAGTAACGATGGAAAGCAAATTGTTTTTCTGCAGTTGATTGGGAATCAAAAAAAAGTGGCTGTGGTGAATGAACAATTCGGAGACCTAACCACGTTATTCGAAGCAGGTGATGAGAATGTTGGACATCCTATTTTACACAACAACTTTTTGATTTATAATTCGCCTGCCAGCGGCATTGATAATATTTATGCGATGGATATTTCTGCTCAGCGACACTATCAGGTTACATCCAGCAAATACGGTGCATACAATCCATCCGTATCCGCAGATGGTAGTACCATTTGGTACAATGAGCAAACCAGAAATGGATTGGATATTGTTACTATCCCGTTCGACCCTTCCACCTGGAAGGCAAAGGAAATGATTCAAGAAGTACCTTCATTATTTGCTGAAATGCTTTCAGAGCAGGAAGGTCAACCTGCTTTAATGGAATCTGTTCCAAACACCGCTTACCCCACCAAACGGTATCACCGAGGTAGCGGAATGATCAATCCTCACTCGTGGGGTGTCTACACTACCTCTTCATTCAACACTCTCGACTTGGGAATAACCTCCAAAGATGTGTTGAGTACAACCGTAATTGACATGGGGTATCGCTTTGATGTGACCGAACAAACAGGGCTTTGGAGAGCCAATGTAAGCTACCAGGGCATGTATCCTGTCCTCGATTTTCAAATGACTTATGGCCAACGATCAGGGAATGAAGATTATGTGCAGGGGGGTACACTCAAAACAATCAATTTCGATTGGGAAGAAACACAGATAGAATCCGGATTGAGGATACCTTTGAACCTTACACATTCTAAGTACTCAACGAGGTTGTCGATCGGCAACTCCATTGGAATTACTAAAGTCAACAATTTCAAAAATGACCTTGATGGTGGCGGCAGGTTCATCGATGATTCAGGCGATCGATTCTTGTTTAGAACCTATGCCGACAATGGCCAGTTGATATTTAACCACTTCAGCTTTGATGTGTTTAATTTGATGAAGCGAAGCCGCAGGGACATAGTAAGCAAGTGGGGGCAAACCCTTGAATTGGACTACTACTCAACACCCTATCCTGCCGGAGATTTTACAGGCGCACAGTTTTCAGCATTTGCCTCCACCTATTTTCCGGGTTTGATGAAGCATCATTCCCTGTGGTTTTACGGCTCCTACCAGCATGCATTGATCAACAATCGGTTGGTTGGTTCACGACCCGACAACTACCTGTTCAGAAATTTGGCCCCCTCTCCAAGAGGTCATAGTATATCCCGGTTTCAGGATTATTATATGGTAGCGGCCAACTATACTTTTCCAATCATTTATCCAGATATTGCCCTGGGGCCAGTGCTAAATATCCAGCGCGTCCGCGGTAATGCTTTTGCCGATTATGGCTATGGCCAGAGTACCTTATTTGGATTTGACAGAACCTATTCTTCCGTGGGAGGAGAGTTAAAAGTGGACTTTAATTTCATGAGGTTACTCCAGCAGTTTAATCTGGGCGTGCGTTATGCCTATCCCATAGAGACCCAATCTCCGACTATTGAGTTGATAATCGGTAACATTGGCTTTTAAAAAAGATTGAAAATCGGCTTAATCCCCCTATTTTTGACCTTCTAAATTCTATTTTGATTAATAACAATATCTGAAATGGCAGAAATAGTCCGAATGCCCAAAATGAGCGACACGATGACCGAAGGCGTGATTGCTAAATGGCATAAGAAAGTGGGAGATACCGTGAAATCTGGTGAGTTAATGGCTGAGATAGAAACGGACAAAGCTACAATGGACTACGAGTCCTTTAATGACGGAGTAGTGCTTCACTTAGGGGCGAAAGAAGGCGAGGCGGTGCAAGTAAATGATGTGCTGGCCGTAGTAGGTAAAAAGGGGGAAAATTTTGAAAGCCTTCTTGCCGGAGAGCAAAAAAAGGAGACAGCCTCTCAAGGTGGCAAGTCAACACAATCTCAGGATAGTGCCACAGCTGTAGCCGAATCAATTGATACATCGAACATTAAGGCGGAGTTGGTGCTGATGCCAAAAATGAGTGACACCATGACCGATGGTGTAATTGCGGCATGGCACAAAAAAGTAGGTGACCAGGTGAAGTCTGGAGAACTGATGGCCGAAGTGGAAACAGACAAAGCCACCATGGAGTATGAGTCTTACCATACGGGCACCGTATTGTACATAGGGGCAAAAGAGAAAGAATCAATACCTGTAAATGGTGTTCTTGCCATTGTCGGAGATAAAGACGCGGACTGGAAAACACTTTTGAAATCCGCACAACAACCGAAAGAAGAAAAAGAAACCGCTTCAGCCTCTACCGTTGTTCCTGCTGCGGCTTCCAGTGCTGCTCAGTCTACTTCCTCGGATAGCAGCGCTAACGGAGCAAGCAATGGAAGAGTAAAAGCTTCTCCACTGGCAAAGAAGATGGCAAAGGATTTGGGCTATGACATCACCAAGATTGAAGGATCTGGAGATCATGGCAGGATAACTAAAAAAGACATTGAGAATTATAAGCCGGGTGCGGCCCCGGCCAAAGGTGCTGCAGCCGTGGTGCTTCCTTCTGTAGTAGGAGAAGAAAGCTTTGAAGAAGTGACCGTTTCTCAGATGCGCAAAACCATAGCNNAGCATCAATGAAATATCTCCAGTGAAGGTTTCTTTTAATGACCTTGTACTCAAAGCAGTTGCCTCCGCCTTGCGTCAGCATCCTGATGTAAATGTTTCGTGGCTGGGAGATAAAATCAGAAAAAATAAACACATCCATATCGGTGTTGCAGTGGCCGTAAAAGATGGTTTGATGGTTCCCGTAATTCGTTTTGCGGACAACAAATCATTGGCCCACATCGGTACAGAGGTAAAGGAGTTGGCGCAAAAAGCACATGATAAAAAGCTTCAGCCAAGTGACTGGGAAGGTAGCACTTTTACCATTTCCAATCTTGGCATGTTCGGCATTGAAGAGTTTACAGCCATCATCAATCCACCGGATGCCTGTATCCTTGCTGTTGGCGGAATCAAGGAAACACCTATCGTGAAGAATGGACAGGTAGTGCCAGGTAATGTGATGAAAGTAACCATGTCTTGCGACCATCGAGCAGTAGATGGCGCAGTGGGTTCCGCTTTCCTCAAAACGCTAAAAGGATTACTGGAAGATCCGGTAAGAATTCTTATCTGAAGTAATTCTTGAAATGGAAAAAATTCATTCAACAACCATCCTTGCCGTATTACACAATGGCAAAGTAGCCATTGGCGGAGATGGCCAGGCCACCATGGGCAATACAGTAGCCAAGAGCAACGTAAAAAAGCTACGCAAGTTGCAAGACGGAAAAATCCTGGTTGGTTTTGCGGGTTCTACGGCAGATGCATTTACTTTATTAGACAGATTCGATGAGAAGCTGAATGCTTTTGGAGGAAACATGAAACGGGCCGCCATTGAACTGGCTAAAGACTGGCGCATGGATCGCTACCTTCGAAGGTTGGAAGCGATGATGATCACGGTAAGCAAAGATGAGTTGCTGGTGTTGTCGGGAACGGGTGATGTGTTGGAACCCGATAATCAGGTGGCTGCGATTGGCTCAGGGTCAATGTATGCGCAGGCAGCCGCTATTGCCTTAAAGAAACATGCTCCTCAGCTATCTGCCGAAGAGATGGTGAAAGAAAGTCTGCACATCGCTGCCGACATCTGTATTTATACCAATCACAACCTCGTAATAGAAAAAATAGAGTAATTGCCTGTGTCAGGAATTCTCTATGGCTGACAATAAAATCTCACAAGACATTTTTATCTCGTCTTCGGTGATACTAAGGGGCGGAGCAATACGAAAACTCCAGGGACAGCTGAGAAACCAGAAACAGATCACATTCATTTCCAGTGCATTTTTTACAATGCGTTGAACTTTCTCCTCAGATTCAAAGTCAATCGCAAAGAACAATCCAATTCTTCTCACAGCTTTTATAGAAGGATGCTGCAGGTATTGCTCAAATAGTAGTCCTTTCTCCTCTGCCTGATCGATCAACTGTTCATCCTGTAGTACTTGCAGGTTGGCCAGAGCAGAAGCACAACATACAGGGTTACCACCAAATGTGGTGATGTGACCAAGCATGGGGTCGTGGGTAAAAAGTTTCATCAGCTGGTGGCCTGCAATAAAGGCACCTATGGGCAGTCCTCCTCCGAAAGCTTTTCCTATCGTAAGAATATCAGGAACAATTTCAAACTGCTCAAAGGCAAACAGGGTACCCGTACGTCCCATGCCGCATTGAATTTCGTCAAGTATCAGCAAGGCGCCTGTCTCATCGCACCTTCTTCTCAGGGCCTGCATGTAGTCTTTAGTAGGGATTCTCACACCTGCATCTCCCTGCACAGTTTCCATAATAACACAGGCGGTCTGTTCATTGATTTTCGCGAGATGTTCCTGATTTCCAAATTCAATAAAATGCACCCCGGGGAGCAAAGGGCGAAAAGCATTTTTTTTGGTCTCGTTTCCGGAAACACTTAATGAGCCATGGGTGCTGCCATGATAGGATTTATAACAGGAAATTATTTCTCGCCTGCCGGTAGCGCGCTTGGCTAATTTTAATGCCCCTTCATTGGCCTCAGTGCCGGAGTTTACAAAATAACAGGTATTGAGCGATGCGGGGAGCAGCGAGGTAAGTAATTGTGCCAATTGATTGGGAGCCGATTGAATGTACTCACCATATACCATCACATGCATGTGCCGGTCTACTTGTTCCTTGATGGCTTCTATTACTTTGGGATGACCATGACCGATATTGGATACGCCTACACCTGAAATTAAATCGATGTATCTTTTGCCTCCAGGCTCGTACAGATAGATGCCCTCAGCGCGTTCGATGGGGATTAAGAAAGGGAAAGGAGTAGTTTGTGCCAGGTGCTTTAAAAAAATGGCAGGGCTATATTCCATGCACAAATTTACTGCGATAGACAGTGAAAAAGAAAATCCTTTTCCTGATTAAGAAAGGGTCGGTTTAAACTCCCAGGATGTTGGAGATAATCATACCAGCCAATATCACCAGCCCCAGGAGGGCTATTTCTCTCATTTTGTTGGTGTACAATTCGCCAGACCACACTTTAGGCAACCCTTTTAATCGATTCATAGCGGTAGTATTTTTCATAATACAAAGGTTGACGATCAATGATTAATGATTTTATTAAAAACAGAAGAAATCATACACCAGTAAAATACACCAGTAAGTCAATGCAGATCAGTCTACCAATTGTCATTCGTCCCCCATTTAGGTGGTTTTAAATGCCAAATCGACAATAATAAATGTGTTTTTGTCAACCCGATGACCTGATGAAGTGGGTGTCTTCGCTATTTTTCACTAAATTCTTTACATGAAAAACTGGATTCTGACATTAACCGTTCTGCTCACCTTGGGGGGGTGTATAGGAACAGATCTGGTAGATGACCCGATAGTGGCCGAGCGTCTGGTCATTTTTCCGGATCGGATCGCCTTGCTGGTCGACAATACAACCCAGGCCACTGCTACCTTTTACAACCAATATGGTGTAGAAGAAAAGGTTGCTATTTCATGGAGCACGCAACCCACCTCCATAGCCACGGTTGATCAAGATGGACTTGTTTCAGCAGCAGCTCCCGGTCAGGCCTTGCTTATTGCTGCCTACGGTGCATTGAAAGATACCGTTAGGATTGCAGTGGTATTGAACGAAAATGCCGCTGCTTCCATCGACATCAGCGTCCCCAAAACCTCATTGGCATTGGGTGAAAAAACCACCTTTACTGCCGTGGTGAAAAACATCAATGACCAGCCAATGACTTCCAGTACAATAGATTGGTTTTCTACCAACGAATCGGTATTAACGATAGACGCCAATGGTTTAGCAACGGGTGCGGGAATTGGTGCTTCCACAGTATATGCCATTGCAGACGGTGTATATAGCAATGAAATTGAGATGAGTGTAGGGCAAATTCGAATTGGCACATTCGTTTCAGCCAATGGCTACAATGCCAGTGGTATGGCAACACTTCAGGTTGTAAATGGTGAACTGATATTGCAACTCGGTGAAAATTTTATGACTGACTTCGCGCTGGGCACTTTTGTTTACCTGGCCAACAACAACACTTCAGGCACTGCCATTCGGTCAGAAGGAGTTGAACTGGGTGAGATTAAAACCAATGGTGCCCATACTTTTAATGTCACTCAAAAATTTCCTGCTGTTACACTATCTCAATACAAGTACGTGATCATTTTGTGCAAACCAGCGTCAATTCCTTTTGGCTATGCTCAACTCAATTAACATGAAGAGACCAACAATTACCATGATTTTGCTGCTGTCACTGTCCACCATGGTGATGGCTGGTGGAGGCTGGCCGCAACCCAGAAAAGGCGGCTATTTTAAGTTGGGCCAAAATGCAATTCTCGCGTCCACTTTTTATGGTCCCACTGGAGATTTGGTAGACATTACTACCATAGGGCTATATACCACCAGCCTCTATGGGGAGTATGGATTTACGGACCGCATCACCGGTATTGCCTATTTCCCTTTTTATGTAAAAAGCACCCTCAACGAAATCAAATTCCGGCAAAGTGGCGTCACTATCCCCGGAGATGAATTCAGTTCCATGGGTGATGCAGAAATTGGAGTTAAATATGGTATTGTGCGCAATAAACCCTTTGTGGTCAGCGCTACGTTAATGCTGGGTTTGCCGATAGGAAGCACTGCAGGTGGCGACAGTAAGATTCTCCAAACAGGAGACGGAGAGTTTAATCAAATGATTCGGATGGATGTCAGTCATTCATTTCATCCCAAATCATTATTTGCATCTGCTTATGCGGCCTTTAACAATCGTACCAACAATTTTTCTGATGAAGTAAGATTTGGGTTGGAGTTAGGAGGCACTTTCAAAAAGTTTATTCCCATTTTCAAGATCAACATGGTGCAGTCTTTGGAAAATGGTGGCACCGCAGTGGTACAAAACGGAGTGTTCAGCAACAACACCGAATATTTTTCACCCGCGCTGGAATTAAATTATCAGGTCACTGATCAAATTGGAATATCTGCTTCAGGGGCATTTGCCTTTTCAGGTCAGAATATCCTGGCGGCTCCCAATTGGGGATTGGGGGTTTATCTAAAGCTGTAAAATCAAAACGCCAGAATCGATGACCCTGGCGTTTTGGATGCTAATAGGTTATAAAATTACTTTCCGTATTTCTCTATTACGTCAGCAATACGATTCGAGTAGCCCGCTTCATTGTCATACCAGCCTACTACTTTGGCCAGTGTACCACTGCATGAAGTGAGTTCTGAATCGAAGATACAGGAGTGGGCATTACCAATAATATCAATTGAAACGATAGGATCGGTATTGTACTCCAGTATTCCTTTCATTGAGGTCTCCGCTGCCTTTTTCATCACGGCATTGATTTCCTCCTTGGTGGTCTCTTTTTTCAAAATCACAGTAAGGTCAGTAAGCGATCCATCAGGTACAGGAACACGCATGGCGATACCATCCAGTTTACCGTTCAAATGAGGAAGCACCAGGCCTACTGCCTTAGCGGCTCCTGTGGAGGTGGGTACTATACTAAGAGCAGCTGCCCTTGCTCGTCTTAAATCCTTGTGAGGAGCGTCCTGAAGGTTTTGATCTGAAGTATAGGCGTGAATGGTGGAGATGTACCCTTTTTCAATACCAAAGTTGTCATCCAGTACTTTGGCCATAGGGGCCAGACAGTTGGTAGTGCAAGAAGCATTGGAAATGATGGTTTCGCTGCCATTCAGGCTGTTGTCATTTACGCCCAACACAATGGTTGGGATGTTACCCTTGGCCGGAGCAGAGATGATCACCTTCTTGGCTCCCGCTGTAAGGTGCGCACCAGCTCCTTTCTCGTCAACGAATATTCCTGTTGATTCAAGAACAGTATCCACATTCAAAGCAGCCCAGGGCAATTTGGATGGATCTCGTTCTGCCGTTACCTTGATGGTTTTGCCGTTGACAATCAGCGCATCGGGGGTTGCTTCAACGGTACCCTTGAATTTTCCGTGTACAGAATCGTATTTCAAAAGGTGCGCCAGGGTTTTGGTGTCTGTCAAATCATTAATGGCCACCACCTCTACATTCTTTTTGGCCAATAAAGCCACAAATGATAGGCGACCAATCCTTCCGAATCCATTGATAGCAACTCTCGTCATTGATTTTTGGGGTTAAAATTTGTGGTGCAAAAATAGAAGATGGCTCCTACAAATCAATGAAATATCTTGACGGAAGTAAAAAAAGTAAAGGTCACTTTTTGTTAATCCGTACTTGAATTCTATCTTTGCGACTCTTTAAACGAAAGCCCTTGAAAATGGTCCGTTCGTCTAGGGGTTAGGACACCAGATTTTCATTCTGGCAACACGGGTTCGATTCCCGTACGGACTACAAAAATTAAATGCAACTAATTGTAAATCAGTTAGTTGCATTTTTGTTTTAACGCCACATTAATTATTAGCTTACCTGACTCGCTATTCAGGTACCTGCACCTTAATCTCAGCCCTCCGGTTTCTGGAGTGCTCATCTTCTGTGCATTCTGTTCCATCGCTGCACCTGTTCAAAGGCAACTTTTCCCCAAAACCTACCGCTACTATTCTCGCTCGTTGAATGCCATTGTTGACAAAGTACTGGAGTACTGCCATGGCTCTTTTTTCTGACAACGCTTTGTTATACTGACTGCTTCCATATGCGTCTGCGTGAGCACCAATATTTAATGTTGTTTCTTTCCTTCGCTGTAAAGATTTTAAAAGTGGTTTTAATTGACTGATACTTTCAGCCCCCAAATCATACTTGTCAAATTCAAACTGTACCACCGCCTTGTCAATGAAGATTTCTTCCAGCAAGAAATCATTTATTAATTCTCCATGAAAGATGTCGCTGGTGTTCAACGCAAAAGACGTTGACAAGTGTCCCTCTTTGGAGGCGGATATAGTATATCTTTTGTTGGGCACAATCTCAAATGTATACGTTCCTGTACTGTCAACGATCACTGAGGCACTGGTCCGATCCGACAAATTTTCAATATGAACAGTTGCATCTGGGAGAATACTTTGTTTTTCATTGCTGTAAACTACACCCTTGGCAAAAAGAGAATGTTTCCATAACGGTATTAGTACACTGTCGCTGCCCATGAATCTGGTTTGGGTAGAATAAGATAAACTGTCTACCCAGGAATAGTCTTTCTTTGAAGCAGTCAGTTGATAATTGTTGTCAAAATCTAAATCAAAATGAACAATTCCATTCTGATCACTCGTGGCCGAGGCCAACACATTCCCATCAGCGTTCAATAAATCAATCTTAGCGTTGGGAATGTGTACAGCTGAATCCATTCGATCAATTACTTGGCCTGTCAGAAAAAAAGATTTGACTTCGAATTTGTAAATATCATCATAACCGAGACCCCCGGGTCTGTTGGATGCAAATAACCCACCTCTTCCAGTTTTGTTAATGATCAATGAAAAGTCATCACTCGAGGTGTTTAACGGAAACCCCAAATTCATTGGTGCACTGAACTCACCAGTCTTGTCCAGGTAACTAACAAAAATATCCAGGCCACCCAATCCACCAAGTCCATTGGAGGAGTAGTATAGAACAGAATCAAATGCAATGAAAGGATAAAACTCATCGCCCATTGTATTTACACGCTGTCCCAGATTAACAGGTTTGGTCCATTCACCTTTCACGAATTCAGACTTGTATAAATCTACGCCACCAATACCTCCAGGCATGTCAGAGGCGAAATAGAGTTGCTTCCCGTCTTCCGAAACCCATGGGTGTCCTGCTGAGAAATCATCGTTGTTGAAAGGAAACTCAGTCAACTTTCTTAATTGATTGCTATCGTCCAATTCCCCAAAGTATATTTTCAGGTTAACCCGACCATTTTTGCTGGTGTATGGTTTTCCATTTCGTGTATTGTTCCGCGTAAAAGCTATTTTCTTTTCATTTGCAAAAAAGGTGATCGGCCCATCGTGCAACACAGAATTAAGTCCTTCATTATAAAAGGGTACCACATCCTCATCGCCTCTGGCATCGACAGCAGGAGCACTGTACACATTCAGGTGGGATTCATTGTCATCAATCGCGGAAAGGGATTTGCGCTTTACAAAAAGATCCCGGTCTCGTGCAGACACAAATACCACTTTGTCCTTGTATAAATGTGGCCCAAAATCAGACTGATCACTATTGTATTTTTCATTTGAAATAGTGTAGAGTAGCGAATCTCGAAAGTAATAACTTATGGAATAGATAAATGACAGCTTGTTGTCGGCCCTCAGATCATCTTTTTGTGCATTGGCATAGGCTATAAACCACTTCTCTGCATCGCCATATTTTCCCTGAATGCTTAACACTTGCGCATATTTATATTTATTAATGGGATCGCCCATCTCCAGACTGGCCAACTCACCATATCTGCGCTCGGCTTCTTCAATGTTCCCTAACCTGAAGTAACAATCGGCAATTCTTTGTCTGGCAACATGGTTTTCAGGATTCCTTTCCAATGAATACAGGTACAGCTCTAGTGCATTGTTGTAGGCGAGGTGCTGATACATTCTTTCAGCCTTCTCAAATGAACTTAAGAAAAGGGTAGAAATATTAGAGCTTTGTCCATAGAGTAGGGTAGTAGCAAATAGGAATGATATTATGGCAAAGCGTTTCATCAGAAATAGCGTGGGGTTACTATGCCTTTCATATTGAATTTAAATCGATAATTAATAAGGATCTCGTGTGATCCCAATTCTGCAGTGCGCAATAATCCCGTAGTTACAGAATAAGCATATCCAAATCTGAATTGATCGGTCACCTGAATTTCAGACATCAGGGTGAAAGCATTGGAGAATTTATAAGACATCCCTACCCAAAGCACATCATCGAATAGCAGGTGTGCATTCAAGTCCAGCTCCACCGGTCGGTTATCTACTACCTTGAAAAGAAAGTTTGGCTTTATTTTAAACATGGGATTGATAGCAAAGACATAACCACCACTTACAATAATGGGGGTAGACTGCTTTACAGTCTTGAAATCACTCCCTCTTGAAAATACATTATTGATCATGTGTGGAACAGATAGTCCGGCATACCAGGAATTAGTGCTGTAAAATACACCTGCCCCAAAATTGGGCCTTGTCTGCCTCACGTCTTGTGCAAAAAGCAAGTCTGGTTGGTAAGTCTCCAGCTGAGAATACCTGGCATTGTACATTCCTATGCCTCCCTGCAAACCAAAGGAAAGAATGGCATCATTGTCCATGGGAATTCTGTAGGCATAGATGGCATTAATACCGGTTTGTCCTATAACTCCTATCTTATCATGAATCACCATCAACCCAACAGCCATTCTTTGATTGACCAATGGGGAGTGAGCAGAGAAGGTTTGAGTATTTGGCGCCCCTTCAAGTCCTACATTTTGAAACCTTGAGAGAAAACTTACACTAAGTGCTTCATGACTCCCGGCATAGGCAGGATTGATAGCCAATCCATTAAACATATATTGTGCGTAAGAAGCTTGTTGCTGCGCGCTGGTATCAATACTCACCAAAAGAGATAATCCTATCAATATGGCAAGCAAGTAGCGCATTAATTTCTTTTTAAGACAACAAATCCACTTACCGGTTTGCTTCCGTCACCTAAATCTATATTGTAGAAATAGGTGCCTTCAGGAAGTCCACTTGTTTCTATGCCGTGATTAGCATCTCCCCTCCAAATCTTATTTTCATTATTGTATCCGAACATCTCAAAAACGAGATTGTTGAACCGGTCAAATATTCTCACCTTATTTTCAACATAGAAATCAATTCCTTCTATTCGCCAATAATCATTGTTACCATCTCCATTCGGAGTAAATCCCTGGTAGGGTTTGAGAGGAAGATCACCAACAATAATAATTAGGGTACCTTGAGCACAGGCCGAAGGGATTACGTTGTCACAAACCTGATAGACCAAAGAGTCTATACCTCTGAAGGTACGGTCCGATCGATAACTAAATGTACCGTCAGGATTGAGAAGTACTGTTCCATGCTGGGGAGCAACCGCAGGTTCACTCTTGATTTCAATAGGATCTCCGTCAATATCAAAATCATTTTGGATGACATTTCCGTACGATACCACATTTCTCAACACTGAAATGGAATCTCTCACAGCAGTAGGAGGATCGTTCACAGGAAGCACGGTAATCTCCAATGTTACAATTCCGCACAATGCAGGGTCTCGGTCATCGCAAACACTCACTTCCCACCTCACTAATCCGTTAAAGTCCTTCTCCGGAATAAATTCAAAACAAAATTCAATTTCTTCATACAATGTTAATGACCCGCCACCTGCAAGATTAGTTATGGACATTAAGGTAACATCATCTCCGTCAGGATCTATGGATTCAAAACATATCACAATGGGTGTATCTTCTGGTGTGGTGGCGGTCATTAAACCTCCTGGTATTCCATTGATATAGGTAATGGGAGGATTATTAACAGGTGGCTTCACGGTAATGGGTAAAGTAGCCGTGCTGCATACACTCGGGTCATTCGCATCGCAGATAGTCACTACAATTTCATCGGTGCCTCCAAATCCATTAGGGGGAGTGTAGTCTACACACAGGTCGCCAATTATCTGATCTTGGATTATCCCAATATTGGCCGACCCCGAAGAAACAACTGCAGGATCGTTTTCTACATCAGTTACAGAAATACAAATTTCGGTAGTTTGATTTCCCTCCACTTCAATTATGGCGATAACGATCACCGGAGGATCATTGATAGGATTCACGGTAATGTTCACATTTACCTGGTCACAAAGTCCTCCCAGATCGCACACTACAATTTTTGCGGTCTCCAATCCATTGAAGTCCTGATTAGGTGTAAATGAAAAACATAAATCACCTGTTACTGCATAGGTTCCGTTACCTGTACTGTCGATGATGGATGTGATTGAAATAGGGTCACCGTCCGGATCAATGGCATTGATGCACGCAGTGAGAACGTTGTCTTCATCAATGGTGTAAAACAGATCCTCAATAGGATCTCCGCCTCCATCTACAATCTCGGGTGGATTATTGGCCCCCGGGAAATCTATAAAAACATTGAAGGGGAGACTGTTGTCGAGCCCGTCTGAGACCACAAAAGATATTTTTCGCGTAAGTGGCGAAGGTGTTCCATTGTTATTTTCAAATTCAACACTGGCTAGTGCAGTCTTGTAATTTGCAAGTGAAGCATTTCCTGATAATGTCAAAATACCAGTGCCAGTATCAAAAATCCCGGTGATCCCATTCTGATTGGTAAAATTTAATACATCCTCCGTGGACAAGTAATTACTAGAAATTGAAATGGTGCCCCCTGTTAGCTGAACATGATCTGGGTCAGTGATATCTATTGAATTATCAATGACAACAGCACCTCCGGAGAAATTGATGGATGTTGATCTTCCGGTGATTACTGGAGGATCGTTTATACCAACGACATTGACCTGGCGTTCGTATAAATTACTATCATCAAGCCCATCATTCACAGTAATTCTTACTGTGCGAACCAGGGTGGTAGGGTCATCACTCGAATTACTGTAGGTCACCGTTTGCAAAACATTTTGATAGGTGGCCAAAGAAGCTGTACCTGAAATGGCCAGCATGCCTGTTGCCGGGTTGTAGGAAGAAGTGAGTCCTGCTGGCAGAGCTCCACTTAAACCAAGTAGATCCTGTCCCGAAATGAAATTCCCAACTATTGAAACTATGGCAGATTCTAATGCTAAATCATCAGGATCTGTTACAACAAGGGCATTGTCAATAAGTACAGGTGGACTGTTTTCAGTATAGCTTACTGGTGTTACTGCACTACTGGTAACCTGAGGAGGTTGGTTGAGAATAACAATCGCAAATGAAGCGCCTGAACTTAATGAACCCGACTGGCACTGCCCAAATCCCTGGGCCCGGGCCGTGACAGAATCTCCTAATTGAAGTACGTTGTTAAGCGCAACCAGCCAGATTCCATTGCCATCTACAGCCGTTGTTTGCTGGTCAATCAATACTTTGGCAGAATTAAACACATCCACAAATACATTGCCAGGCACTGAGGTGCCGCTCACCTCCTGTTCCCCAACCTTCAAGGGAGTGTTTAAGCCTGGTTTAGGAGTAACGCCAGTTAAAAACCCCTGACAGGTAGGGCAAAGGTTGGAAAGTGAGGTGGGACATTGGTTGGTGGTCAAATCCAAAAAAGCACAGGAATTGCAACCCGCATAATCATTGTCGTTTACACCTCCGATGTCTGATATTTTACCAGCAAAAGCGCAGGTAGCCGAAACATTGGTGATGGCAGCAAACCGCAATTCGGTTAAATCCGTAATTCCAAAAGTGGCAGCTATATCAACAAAGGGAACATAGAAATCATAGAAATAGTCAGGATTGCCACAACTTACTATATCAGCCACAGCAATTTGAAAATGGGTGTCATAGGAATAGGATAATAATTCAGTCGGGCAACTGTCTATCCCATCCACATTGTACACATAAATACCTTTTGATTTGTTTTTAATGAGCGTGATGTCAATTTCAAACCCTGGGTTTTTCGCATTGGCATTCGGGTCATCGGCTCCTATTTTTCCATCTGTATCAATTAGGATGGTATAAGCCTCCACACTGGGTTTGTTATTTGCAATTCTGAATCTAAAAATCAGGTCTCCATTGGTGGACAATACTCCGTAAGCTGCAAATCCTTTCGAGTCAGCAGTCAATTCTGTAGTTCCACATGCCGCACCAGCCTGCAAGTCATTGAGCACTTCACCATCAGCATGTATGGGAATTCCAAACATGGGGGTTTCAAATTCATCCACATAATAGCCATCATTTGAAAACCCGGACGTAGTCTTCGAGACATAACCATCCTGGTTGGGATCCAGTGCCGTGGTTCCAACAGTGGGTTTAGTTATTTTCCCGCGCTGACCAAAGGAAGGCAGCGATAGGGCCATGAAAAGCCCTAAAAATGCTAAAACAATGGTTTTCAATCATTTAATTTAATCAATAAATGATATTTCTATCCATTGAAAGGCATAAATTCTTACGGTGAGCACTTGGCACCTAAGGGGAGGTAGGATTTTTGATGCTCCTGTTTTGACAGTTGATCCCAATTATCAGGTCAGCAACAAAACAATGAAATCAAGGGTAGTCGATGCCTAGGGGGAAAGCAGGAAAAAGTTAGATAAGAAGGAGTTGCCGAATAGGGAATCTCAAGTTATTCGCAGTTACGAAGATAACAAAGCGCTACTCCTTGCCTTGGTAGTTGAAGCAGGACATCACGGAATTGAATAAAGGCAACTCAAACCTGCAATCACTTGACGAAGTGTTTGATCAAAAGAAGGCTGACCTTTCAGTATCTGTGACGGTTAACCACATACTGAAAGGTCTTTAGCCTTTGATTGTTATTTCTTGAAAGGTTTTCCCTTCCCCAGAACCATCCATTCCAGAGAAACATCTTTGAAGAATTTGGACAATTTGACGATAGTGGAAAGCTTGGGTTCTGTGTCACCACGAAGGAAGCTCCCAGTTTGTCCATGATACAATCCTGCTTTCGCATCTAAGGTCATCACGCGGATGTCATAGTGGTCGAGCAGATAAGAAAGACGGTCTTTAAAAGTTTTCTTTGACATAATTTTGGCTCATTTATTTAAGGTTAAATTTAATCAAATAAGATTAAACTTACTCAACGAACACGTAACTATCAGGAAATACTTATAGAAATTTTTAGTTTTTTTTATGACTTCCCTACCTGTCAGGAGCTGATAATACCGCCATCTTTTTGATCAACTGCCTGATTAGTAGTGGTTTAGTCAATAATTTTGTGTCATTTACTGTTCAAAAGGTACATCAACAGGTTTGAAGGCATATGACAAAAAAATAATAAATCTTACATCAAAATTGGAGTAAAATTCCGGCCAAATTGAGGATTTATTGCAAATATGACCAGGCACCTTACACAACACTTGCCCCAATAATGCACAAAACCTTACAAGTAAAACCGCCTGTTTTGCATTCAAAATCACCTGGTTTTTAGGACTTCCACAAAGGGCTGCCATTGCCTAAATTACACCTATGAAAAGCGCCTATTTGGTGTTATATTAGTCACTTTACAATCAAATTCTTTAATTATGGCAACATACAATCTGCATGTTAATGGGAAATCCCTTCAAGTGGAAGCAGATCCTGATACACCAATGCTTTGGGTGCTCAGAGACAACCTCGATTTGGTAGGCACAAAATATGGTTGTGGCATTGGTCAATGTGGTGCTTGTACTGTTCATTTGGATGGAACGGCCGTTAGATCCTGCTCACTTCCTGTTTCAGTAGTAGGGGATAAAGCAATCACAACAATTGAAGGACTTGCTGAAAAAGCAGATCATGTTCTCCAGGCCGCCTGGCGTGAGCACGATGTACCTCAATGTGGCTATTGCCAGGCCGGTCAAATTATGAATGCCGCAGCGCTCCTGAACAATAATCCAAAACCCTCGGATCAGGAAATTGATAACGCCATGCACGGTAACCTGTGCAGGTGCGGAACGTATCTGAAGATCAAGGCAGCCATCAAAACTGCCTCAAGTCAATTATAATCACCCCCTAAATCATTGATGCCATGTCAATTATAAAAACAACATACAATAGGCGCTCTTTCCTAAAAGCATCCATTGCCGGAGGAGGAGGGTTAATGCTCAGTTTTAGCTGGTTGGCCGCTTGCAGTCCGCTGGACAGCACAAAAGAATTGCCATCAGCCTGGTTTGACCTGAATGCTTATTTATCCATTGCTGATAATGGTGATGTCACCATCATGTCTCCCAATCCAGAAGTAGGTCAAAATGTAAAAACTTCCATGCCTATGATCATTGCGGAGGAGCTGGATGTAAACTGGGCCGATGTTACAGTCAAACAGGCTCCGCTCAATTCGGTAAGTTTTACCCGACAAGTAGCTGGAGGAAGCCAATCCATCCGTCAAGGCTGGCAAAGTTTGCGGATGGCTGGAGCCACTGCACGGGAAATGCTAAAAAGTGCTGCAGCCCAAAAGTGGAACGTAAACGCTTCAGACTGTACCACTGAAAATGGTTATGTAATTCACGGTTCAAATAAACTTGGTTATGGAGAGGTGGCCACACTTGCTGCCTCCATGGAGGTGCCCGCTGAAGTGAAACTCAAGGATCCATCCACCTACAAGATCATTGGTACCGATAAAGGCAATGTGGACATTGAAGGTATTATTACCGGAAAACCACTCTTTGGAGTTGATGTCAAAAAGGAGAACATGCAGTATGCTGTCGTGTTAAGACCACCGGCATTCGGATTGAAATTAAAATCCTTCGATGATAAAGAAGCACGAGCGATAAATGGCGTGAATGATGTCATCCAATTCGGTAGTAAGATTGCCGTGTTGGCTAATAATACATGGGCGGCCATGAAGGGACAACGTGCCTTAAAGGCAGAGTGGGAAAAAGATACAATGCTCGAAAGTACTTCGTATCACGATAAAACCATGAAAGAGTTGCTGAACAAAAAAGCAACTGAACCAAAGCGATCAGATGGAAACGCAAGAGCCCAGTTTGCGAAAGCAGATAAGGTGATAGAAAAAACGTATGAGGCTCCGTTTCTTCCCCACAATGCCATGGAGCCAATGAACTTCTATGCCAATGTAACTCCAGAGAAAGCCGAATTCATTGGACCTATCCAAACTCCCGAACGCACGCGTTCACAGATAGCTGAGTTGCTGGGAAGACCCGAAGCAGAGGTGACCATTGACATGACACGAATGGGAGGAGGCTTTGGTCGCAGACTTTATGGAGATTTTGCATTGGAAGCTGCTGAAATATCTGATAAGGCGAAATCACCGGTTCAGGTAATATTCTCTCGTGAGGATGATATGACTGCAGGGACATACAGACCAGCGTCTAAGTATAAATTTAAAGCAGCGATCAAAGAGGGTAAAATGGTGGCTTATCATCTCGTGGGAACAGGGGTGAATATGGGAAATGCTACGAGGGAAAATAATTTTCCTGCATGTACCCTTGAACATTATCTGGTGGAGTCACACGAATTGAAAAGCAACATAACTACCGGAGCCTGGCGGGCACCCATCACTAATTTCCTCGCTTTTGCTGAGCAAAGCTTTTTTGACGAGGTGGCCAGCGAATTGGGACAAGATCCGGTCCAGTTTAGACTTGATTTGTTTGCCAGAGCAAAAGAAAACCCAATAGGGGAGTTGCAATACGATGTAGATAAATCCATAGGAGTAATCAAACTAGCAGCGGAAAAATCAGGTTGGGGAAAAGCAGCCCAGGGCGTATATCAGGGATTCAGTACTTATTATTCTCATAATACCTATGTGGCAGAAGTGGCTGAGGTAGTAATGCAGGGCAATACACCCGTGATAAAAAGAATAGTGTGCGCCATTGATTGCGGTATCGTCATTAATCCCATTGCAGCAATTAATCAAGTGCAAGGAGGAGTAATTGATGGAATTGGGCATGCCATGTACGGTGAGTTTGCTTTTGAAAACGGACAACCACAATTCAGAAATTTCGACAAATACAGAATGATTCGAATGAAGGAAGCTCCTGAAGTGGAAGTTCATTTTGTGAAAAGCAATAATGATCCTACAGGGCTTGGAGAGCCTGCATTACCCCCTGCAGGCGGTGCTGTTGCCAACGCCATCGCAAAAGCAACAGGTAAGCGTTTCTATAAACAACCATTCATTAGGGAACAGATAGTACTCGGATAATTATTGATCTCATAAAAAAAGCCTCTGATTGAGGCTTTTTTTTAATTCTTTTTCTTCTTCTTTTTGGTAAGTATCTTCTTGTGATTTTGCTTTGGAATAGAAGAAGAAGATTTGTTGTTGACAATGGGCTTGCTGGAATGACGGGCTTCAAATTTTTTCTTGATCTGTATGATTCGCGCTACTCCAATTTCTACCGACAGATAGATCTCATGTCGCGCCCCATAAAGATCAGGCGCATCATTGTTTTGTTTCAGTAATTCTATATAATCTTTTTTGCGCGGATCAAATAAACCAAAGTTGGCCCTTCCATCAAAGTTTAGACTCCAGTCGTCATTCAGATCAAAGTCAGAGCGCAATCCTACAGCGGCAAATAGCTGGAGTGGATTGTATTTGTCTTTGCTTACATATAACTGATCTTTTACATCTGGCACCAGCACACCATCAAAAACTTGCGTATAGCCGGGCTCATTGGGGATTAATACCCCTGCTGGATACTTTTGTTTGGAAGAAGAGTAGGAGATGACCTCTTTGCCACTGATGAGATAATTGATATTGATGGCTGCCACCGCGCTTAACCGAAAGAAAGAGAGATCATTCAAATGAAGTTTAAGGGCTACAGGCAGACTGAAATAATCCATCTGCACATCACGAGACCCAACGTCTCCACCCACCGTATTTTTAATTAAGAATTTCTGACCGATTTTGGTTAATGAGGGAGAGAGTACAAATCCAAAACCAACATGATCGTAGCCGTAAGTAAATCCAATGGGTGTAGCACGAAAAGTAACCTTGCCTTCGTAACGAGGGTCGTTAATGAGACCCTGGTCATAAGTAACTGGAACATTAAAGCCACCAAAAACGCCAAATGATTCTACATTTTGGGCATATCCGTACTGAAAGGCCATCAGCATTAAGAATGAGCAAATAAGCCTCATGTTGAGTAACTTGCGTTTAGGTTCCTAGGATTCAAAAACAATTTAAAAAGCCAATTTTTAATATCCACAGAATTACAAAACTAAGACAAAAACTGAAACCATAATGAGGTTCCATAGGGTTGATTTGCCTTATTTTGCGACTAATTGACTGATGTGAAGTTTGAATTGTGGACCAAAGTGCAATTAGTAAGATGAAGTATCCTATAAATAGGCTTTTTGAAGGTATTACGGTGAAGGGGAACATATATGCTGGCATGGTGCAACGCCTTTTGCTGGTCATGGGGTTCTATACCATCTGCCGAATCAGTTTTTACTTATTCAATTTAAGTTTTTTCCCCGATATGACCTGGGCCAGAATGGCCACTATTATGTTGGGGGGGCTCAAATTTGACCTGTCGGCAGTACTGTATATCAACTCACTGCTAATATTGCTCACCATCATTCCGCTAAAAACAAGGTTCCATCCACTTTATCAGAAAATGCTTCACTACATCTTCATCATCACCAACGGGATTGGCCTGGCAGTGAATGTTGCTGATAGTGTGTATTACCGATATACTTTACGTAGAACTACCATTTCAGTTTTTTCTCAATTCGAGAATGAACAGAATTTTGGTGCATTGTTCTTCTCCTTTCTCATTGACTACTGGTATGGTTTTGTGTTTTTCTTTATCCTGATTTTTTTGTTTATCAAATTATCAAACCGCATCAGGATTTCAGTACCTCAGTTTAAAAACAAATGGATGTTCTATGGAAGTAGCGTGGCACTAATGCCATTGATCATTTATTTATTTGTAGGAGGCGTGCGAGGAGGATTCAGACACAGTACAAGACCCATTACCCTCAGCAATGCAGCTGAATTTGCAACAGTTCCCAAAGACATCAACCTGGTACTGAACACACCCTTTGCACTGATGCGCACGGCAAAGGCCAACGTGATTAAAAAGGTTAACTATTATGAATCCGAAGATGGATTATCTCAAGTATATACTCCCGTGCATATGCCCAAGGACACAGCGGCATTCAAGTATGAAAATGTAGTAGTTATCATTTTGGAAAGCTTCTCAAAGGAGTTTGTTGGCGCTTACAATAAAGATATGGGGATCAAAGACTACAAGGGATACTCACCCTACCTCGATTCACTTATTGGAAAGAGTAAAGCATTTCAATACTCTTTTGCCAATGGAAGAAAATCTATCGATGCGATGCCGTCTGTGATTTGTAGTATTCCTTCTATTGAAGTGCCATATGTGCTCTCTCATTATTCAGGCAATAAAATCAATAGTCTTGCGAGTCTGCTAAAAGAAAAAGGGTACTACACGTCTTTCTTCCATGGGGCGCCTAATGGTTCTATGGGTTTGCAGGCATTTGCCAATCTGTCCGGGTTTGATGATTACTATGGAATGACCGAATATGGCAACGATGATGACTTCGATGGCATATGGGGAATTTGGGATGAGAAATTTTTGCAATATTTTGCCAAAACACTGAACACGTTCAAGCAACCATTTTATTCAACGCTATTTACAGTTACTTCTCATCCACCTCATATTCTTCCCGAGGAATACAAAGATAAATTCAAAGGAGGTCCACTACCCATTCATAAAACGATTGAATACACCGATTTTGCCATCAAGCGATTTATGCAAACCGCATCTAAAATGCCATGGTATAACAATACTTTATTCGTATTCACAGCTGATCATCCTACCGCAGCCATTCACTATCAGGAGTACAATTCAGCGTGGGGATATTACTCAGTGCCACTTTTCTTTTATAAACCGGGAAGTGACTGGTCTTCGTTTTCTCAGGATATAGTACAGCAAATTGATATCATGCCTTCGGTGTTGGGATATTTGAATTACGATAAACCTTATATGGCCTATGGAAGGAATATTTTTGATGCTTCGAAAGAACCATTTGCCTTCAACTATTCTGACAATGTTTATCAAGCTTTTATCGGAGATTACTTACTCCAGTATGATGGTGAGAAATCAGTGGCGTTGTACGATTTCAGAAATGATAAGCGATTAAAATCCAATCTTGTAAATGAAAAACCTGAGGTAGTTTTGACAATGGAAAAAAAGTTAAAAGCCTTTATTCAGCAATACAACAACAGAATGGTGGATGATAACCTTACCCTGGCAGGTCCCCAATCAGGTCCCCTCGGAGCCAGTAAATAATTTTTTCATGAGGTATAGGGGGTAGTACAGTTTGGGTTGTCTTATCAGCAAAACAACCAAAAACTGACTTTTATGCGATTTTTCAATCATTTTAAATCTTTTACTGCTGTGCTTCTGTTCGGTCTGGCATCTTGCAATTTGCATGAGGATCCGGGACCCATTCAATATAATGAGCAGCAATTTTCCGTTTCTGATTTTGACCGCCTCGATATTGGGGATGCCATGTATGTGACTGTTACGCGCGGAAATCTGTTCTCGGTAGCTGCCAAAGGCGATCGCAGAAATCTGGACGATCTGGAAGTAGTTAGGGTGGGCAATACCCTGGTAACACGATTCACTAAAAACCGCAACCGAAAACATACTACCTACATTACTGTTACCATGCCATCATTGGTTTCGGCCGACTTTTATGGAGCAGTTACCGCCAATATCAGTGGTTTTGAACAAGATAATTTCAACTTGAATTTATCGGGTGCTTCATTGGCTCAGGTAGATTTGGAAGCCAATGCGAGTAAGTTTATCCTGTCAGGTGCTTCTAACTTAACCCTGTCTGGTATATCTAAAACCACCTTCAGCGAATTGTCTGGCGCCTCTTTATTTAAAGCATACAACCTGGAAGTAGAGGACATGCATGTAATAGCTTCCGGGGCAAGTCATGCCTATGTGAGGGCCAGTAAAACCTTAAAGGCAGAAGCAAATGGTGCAAGCTCGATATTGTATAGGGGAGAAGCTGCAGTAACCTCTTCCACTAGCGGAGCAAGTTCAGTTATTAAGGACTAGGAATTCATAACTCAAGGTTTAAAGCTCAATCCTGAACTTTAAACCTTGAACTTTAAATTCCAAACTTTGAATTGATGCTAAGCCAGGTTGTGATAAACCGTCTGAACATCTTCATCAGCTTCAAGGGTAGTAATGCATTCCATTACCTCATCCTGCTCTGCTTCGGATAGTTCTTTAGTAGTGGTGGGGATGTACTGCAATTCGGAACTAATCACATCCAAATCTTTCGCCTCAATGAATTTTTGCATATTCCCAAAGTCATTGAATTTGGTGTAAATCACAATTTCATTTTCCTCTTGTTCTATTTCCTCCGCACCCGCATCAATCAAATCCAATTCCAGTTCATCCAGGTTGAACGCATCTTTAGGAAATTTAAATACACCCTTTCTTTCAAACATAAACGCTACTGATCCTGAATTGCCCATGCTTCCTCCTTTTTTTGAAAAGTGAAGCCTTATGTTGGCAACAGTCCGGGTAGGATTGTCTGTGGCACATTCAATTAACACGGGTACTCCATGGGGTGCATATCCCTCGTAGGTAACTTCCTGAAAGTCCTTTTCTTCCTTGGACGAGGCCCTTTTTATTGCCGCATCTACACGGTCTTTGGGCATATTGGCCCCTTTGGCGTTTTGAATAGCCAGCCTTAACCTTGGATTGTTTTCGGGCAATGGGCCTCCGGATTTTACAGCAATCGAAATTTCCTTTCCAATTCGCGTAAAGGCCTTGGCCATGCGGTCAAAGCGGGCAAACATCTTGTGCTTTCTCTTTTCGAAAATACGTCCCATATCCTAAGGTTTCCTCTTTTTGAAGTGGTGTAAAATTAAGCGTCTCAATGGAAATTGAAAATATTAAATTACTGTCAGTTTGTAACCTTTGGGGTTTACGACTACTCCATTACCATATCCAACTCTTGTTGCAGGTAGGTTGTACCCTATTATTGCCCTTTTTGCTGCTGTGGTACCCGGGCCGGTCATCCTCTTGAAATGGGAAAAGGAATTAGAAAATAATCAGTACTTTTTCCAATAGTAATTCTGCAGCTGCTGGTTTTACAAGGGAATTTTATTGGAACATGTCTTGTAGTAAATGGTAGCGTTGGTATTCAAATTAAAAGCTAAGTAATGGAGGCTGCTGTAACAAAACGTTTTGCGCAATTAAGTGACAGAGAAGTGCTGGATAGGGTGATGCATGGAGAACAGGAATTGTATGAAATTATCATTAGAAGGTATAATCCTTATTTATACAAAGTGGCCAGGTCTTACGGATATCGTCATGATGAGTCGCAAGATCTAATGCAGGAAACTTTTGTGAGTACCTATTTTAATCTTGACAAATTTGAATACAGATCGACCTTCAAAACATGGATCATCCGAATCATGTTGAACAATTGTTATCAGAAATCGCAAAAAGCGGCTTACAAAAGAGAGGTAGCAAATCTGGAATACAACAACGAAATGATGAAGCCTATGTTTTCAAACAGCCATGATACCGATCCGGGGCAAACAATGACCAACCGTGAACTGGGGCAAGTAATAGAGAGGGCGATTACCACGCTTCCATTTGAGTATCGCATGGTCTTTTCGCTACGGGAAATTAGTGGAATGAATACCTTCGAAACAGCAGAAGCACTGGACATAACGGAGGCAAATGTGAAAGTGAGACTAAACAGGGCAAAGAAAATGTTGCAAGCAGAAATAGAAAAAAGTTATGCGCCTGAAGAAATCTATGAATTCAATCTGATTTATTGTGATCCCATGGTGAATAAGGTAATGACAAGAATTAAATCATTAACCTAATTGTCTTCATCCCGAAACTGCTTCCTTTTTTCTTCCAGTTTGCTGGGCCGTACAAAAGTCATCACATAAGCCTCTTTCAAAGACTTGGAATTTTTAATGTCCTTAATGATGTCCATCCATTCATGGAAACACAGGTAAACAGGATTGTAAGATCGAATGGGTTTGGTAATGCCATAGTCTGCCTGTTCTTCTTCACCCTGAAATGTGCCAAACATCCTGTCCCAAATAATAAATGTAGACCCATAATTTTTGTCAAGATATTTGTCATTTCTCGCATGATGTACCCTGTGGTGAGAGGGTGTGGTAAATAGAAATTCAATGGGCTTAGGAAGTTTCCGGATATATTCTGTATGTATCCAAAATTGATAGAGCACTGCTATCTGATGACAAACAAAAAATACAACAGGATGGAATCCGGCTAATGCCACCGGAATGAAGAAAATAATTTTGATGTGTTGTGTCCATCCTAATCGAAATGAAACGGACCAATTGTACTTTTCGGAAGAGTGATGTGTAACGTGTGTTGCCCACCAGAATCTGTTTTCATGCGCAATGCGATGTGCCCAATACCTCCAGAAGTCAATCCAAATGAAACATAGAATAAATGACCACCAGGCATAGGGGATACCCCACGGCACCAGATTATAAAAAAACAGAACAATACCAAAAGTAATAATCTTGATAGCTGCGCTGATGGCAACATTTCCCAATCCTATCGCAGTAGCGGCTAAGGTGTCTTTACCATCATAATAATCTCTTTTTTTATAATAACTAATTACCCATTCCAGCACCACTAATAAAATCATAATAGGGGCTGCATAGACAATGATATTGGGAAGATCCATTGACATTACCTGATCAAGGGTAAGTATTTCTTTGGTCATAGTGATGTATTATGGAAGGAATAGAGGATTATGCACTTACTTGTTTACAACAATGCTAATCATTGAAAGATTCAAATTGTAATAAATGAACAACAATTGTTGATATTCAACCTGTTCTTCAAGACATTTTTTAAAAACAAAATTTAGATAGATGTATTTTCCTTTAAATAGTTACATTTTATATCGAACCTATTGGTTGTTAGGTATCCGGGAATAATAATTTTAAACATTTGATTTGTTTTTTGAATGAGCGCTAAAAGTGTTTACACTGGTAAATCCATATTAGTAAGTACTCAAATGAAAATCCGAATTCACAAGTTTTGAAT